>NZ_CP135435.1:0-638352 GCF_032341175.1 Bacillus sp. DTU_2020_1000418_1_SI_GHA_SEK_038
TTGGAGAACATTGCGGATCTTTGGAATAATGCACTGACCAGCATAGAAAAGAAAATAAGCAAACCGAGTTATGAAACATGGCTGAAGTCAACGAAAGCTCACTCTCTTCAAGGTGACACGTTAACGATTACTGCGCCGAATGAGTTTGCCCGCGATTGGCTGGAAGAGCGCTATTCCCAATTGATCTCTGGAATTCTCTATGACATAACTGGAGAAGAATTAGGAGTAAAATTTATTATTCCTCAAAATCAAAATGAAGAAGGGCTTAATTTTCCAAATCCGCCTAGAAGAGCGGATAAAGAGGATGAACATCCTGAACTGCCATTAAACATGCTTAATCCTAAATATACTTTTGATACCTTTGTTATTGGCTCAGGAAACCGCTTTGCCCATGCTGCATCATTAGCTGTGGCCGAAGCGCCCGCTAAAGCATATAACCCTTTATTTATTTATGGGGGTGTCGGTCTTGGAAAAACTCACCTTATGCACGCCATTGGCCATTATGTGTTAGATCATAACCCGTCAGCTAAGGTTGTATATTTATCATCAGAGAAATTTACGAATGAATTCATCAACTCCATTCGTGACAATAAGGCAGTGGATTTCCGCAATAAATATCGAAAAGTAGATGTACTGTTAATTGATGATATTCAATTTTTAGCCGGAAAAGAATCAACTCAAGAGGAATTTTTCCATACTTTTAATACATTACATGAGGAAAGCAAGCAAATTATTATTTCCAGTGATCGGCCGCCAAAGGAAATTCCGACTCTTGAAGATAGGCTTCGATCCAGGTTCGAATGGGGGCTTATTACTGACATTACACCGCCCGATCTTGAAACAAGGATCGCAATTTTGCGTAAAAAGGCAAAGGCTGAAGGACTCGATATACCTAATGAAGTTATGCTGTATATTGCCAATCAAATTGATTCAAATATTCGTGAATTAGAGGGGGCTCTTATTCGCGTTGTTGCGTATTCATCCTTAATTAATAAAGATATAAATGCTGATTTGGCTGCTGAGGCTCTAAAAGACATTATTCCAAGCTCAAAGCCGAAAGTAATTACCATTCTAGATATTCAGCGCGTTGTCGGGGAACACTATAATGTAAAGCTAGAGGACTTTAAAGCGAAAAAGAGAACAAAATCCGTTGCTTTTCCGCGGCAAATTGCTATGTATTTATCTCGAGAGTTAACAGATTTCTCTTTGCCGAAGATAGGAGAAGAGTTTGGGGGACGGGATCATACAACCGTAATCCATGCCCATGAAAAAATCTCTAAACTCGTGCAATCAGATACTCAATTCCAAAAAGAAATTAAAGAGATTCATGAAATACTAAAAATATAGTGTGCATAACGTGAACCAGCTTACACACAGTCTGTCCACATGTGGATAGGCTGTGTTTCCATTAAGAAAATAGAGTTATCCACATGTTAACAAGCCCTACTAGTACTTCTAGTATTTTTAAAAAGAAAAATATATAACTAAAATATAAAAAATAGTTTAGACGGAGGATTAAGAAATGAGATTTATAATCCAACGGGATCGATTAGTTCAAGGTGTTCAAGATGTTATGAAGGCGGTAACGAGCCGAACTACTATTCCGATTTTAACGGGGATCAAAATCGTGGCGACATCTGAGGGCGTTACATTAACAGGCAGTGATTCAGATATATCCATTGAATCATTTATTCCTAAAGAAGATGGTGGAGATGAAATTGCTGAAATCAAGCAGACAGGCTCCATTGTGCTCCAAGCGAAGTTTTTTAGCGAAATTGTTAAGAAGCTGCCTACAGATACGGTTGAAATGCACGTGGAAAATCAATTGCAAACGGTCATCCGCTCTGGAAAATCTGAATTTAAATTAAATGGATTAGATGCGGAGGAGTATCCGTTATTACCGCAAATCTCAGAAGAAAATGTCTTTAAGATTCCAACTGACCTTCTTAAAGCGATGATCCGCCAAACGGTGTTTTCAGTGTCCACCTCAGAAACACGCCCCATCTTGACAGGTGTAAACTGGAGAGTGGAAAACGGGGAATTAACCTGTATTGCAACAGATAGCCATCGCTTAGCGCTTCGAAAGGCTAGAATAGAAACGGAAGCGGCAGAAAGCTACAATGTCGTTATTCCAGGAAAGAGCTTAAGCGAATTAAGCAAAATTTTGGATGATCATAATGATCCAATTGAAATTGTCATTACAGAAAATCAAGTTTTATTTAAAGCTAAGCACTTATTATTTTTCTCAAGATTACTTGAAGGTAATTATCCTGATACGTCTAGATTAATTCCAACAGAGAGCAAAACAGATATTGTTGTCCATACGAAGGAGTTTTTACAGGCGATTGACCGTGCTTCCCTATTAGCAAGAGAAGGACGAAATAATGTCGTTAAATTTACAACGATTGACGCAGGGGTTATTGAAATATCTTCTAATACACCAGAAATTGGACATGTTGTCGAAGAATTGCAAAGCCAATCTGTAGAAGGCGAGGATTTAAAAATCTCCTTCAGTGCCAAATTTATGATGGATGCCCTTAAAACATTAGAGGGTTCAGAAATTAAGATAAGTTTCACGGGAGCAATGAGACCATTTGTTATTCGGCCAATTAATGACGATTCCATTCTCCAGCTTATTTTGCCGGTTAGAACGTATTAATAAAGTGAAACTTCAATCAGTGGGGGTCTTACAACCCGTTAATCTGCGATAAACAAAAATGACGGGGAGCTGCCAGCAATAAGCTGGTAGCTTTTCTTTGTAAATTCGCTCAATTTTTAGTAAAATAGAACTTTAGGGTACATTCTAGAAATTGTTATGATTTTATGGGAAAAATAAGAGAAGATAGCTTTTCTTTTCTTTTTTACAATAAAAATCAAGCAATCGAGGAAGTGAAAAGATGACAGAAATCAAAATTGATACAGAATATATTACACTTGGCCAATTTCTTAAAGTATCTGAGGTCATTCAGTCTGGCGGGATGGCGAAGTGGTTTTTAAGTGAATATGAAGTATTCGTAAATGGAGAGCAGGATCAAAGAAGAGGAAGAAAGCTCCGAACGGGAGATAGGATTCAAATCGAAAGCTTTGGTTCATTTACGATTGTTTAAAAAATAGGCCTTCTGTAGCAGAGAGCTATGCTAAAAGGATGTAGGTCCATGTATATCGAGCAATTGCTATTAAAAAATTACCGGAACTATGAAGGATTAGAGGTCCAGTTTGAAAACAAGGTGAATGTCATTTTGGGTGAGAATGCTCAGGGAAAAACAAACGTCATGGAATCGATTTATGTATTAGCCATGGCAAAATCGCATCGTACCTCAAATGATAAAGAACTTATTCGCTGGGACCAAGAGTATGCTAAAATAGAAGGCAGGGTCCAAAAAAACAATGGATCTTTGCCCATGCAGTTAGTCATCTCTAAAAAGGGAAAAAAGGCTAAATGCAACCATATTGAACAGCAAAAATTAAGTCAATATGTTGGAAATATGAATGTTGTCATGTTTGCTCCCGAAGATTTACATCTTGTAAAGGGCAGTCCACAAGTAAGACGGCGTTTTATCGACATGGAAATTGGGCAAGTCTCTCCCATTTATCTTCATGATGTTAGCCAGTATCAAAAAATACTGCAGCAAAGAAACCATTATTTAAAGCAGCTCCAAATAAAAAAACAAACGGATCAAACGATGTTAGACATCCTAACTGAGCAGTTTATCCAAACCGCCGTCAAAATCGTTAAAAAGCGCTTCGAATTTCTGCAGCTGCTTGAAAATTGGGCAAAGCCGATTCATGAAGGCATATCAAGAGGGCTTGAATCATTGAAAATAGAGTACAAGCCATCGGCAGATGTATCAGATGAGCAAGATTTGTCGAAAATGATAAAAGTATATGAAGATAAATTTGGAAAAATAAAAAATAGAGAGATTGAACGTGGTGTTACGATGTTCGGTCCTCATCGAGATGATCTGCTCTTTTTTGTAAATGGGCGCGATGTACAAACCTTTGGCTCACAAGGGCAGCAGAGAACAACAGCTTTATCAGTTAAGCTGGCAGAAATTGAGCTTATTCATTCTGAGATTGGCGAATATCCACTATTGCTTCTTGATGACGTACTTTCAGAACTTGATGATTATCGTCAATCACATTTACTAAATACGATTCAAGGAAAGGTACAAACCTTTGTCACAACGACAAGTGTTGATGGAATCGATCATCAGACTTTAAAAGAGGCAGCTGCTTTCAAGGTGGAAGCCGGAAGTATGAAAAAGATTCAATGAGGTGAGCAATTGTACATCCATGTCGGAGAAGATATATTAGTTCGTTCCAAGGATATTGTCGCTATTATTGATAAACAAAGTGTTCACTCTTCTAAAATGATAGAAGAGTTTTTAGAGCGCCAGAAGCACTCTGTCATAAACCTCTCCAAAGGGTCTTATAAATCAGTGGTCATTACCACAAAGGAAATCTATTTTTCCCCACTGGCATCAGGTACATTAAAAAAGCGTTCCGCGAAATCCGCAATTTAAACAGATAAAGATAATAGTTTGGCGAAATAAAATAAGGATTAGCCAGGCTTTTTTATAGATAATTGATAGTTGATAGTAATGCAAATGAAAGTGTAGGTGATCGATGTGTCAATGGAGCAAAAGGCAGTGCAGGAAGAGTCTTATGATGCCAATCAGATACAGGTTTTAGAAGGTCTTGAAGCGGTTCGTAAGCGTCCAGGGATGTATATTGGTTCTACAAGTGCTAAGGGTCTGCACCATCTCGTATGGGAAATTGTAGATAACAGTATTGACGAAGCATTAGCCGGATATTGTTCAGAAATTAATGTGTGCATCGAGAAAGATAATAGTATAACCGTTATCGATAACGGACGTGGAATCCCTGTCGATATTCAAGAAAAAATGGGCCGTCCGGCCGTTGAAGTTATTATGACCGTTCTCCATGCTGGAGGGAAATTCGGCGGCGGCGGATATAAGGTTTCAGGCGGATTACATGGTGTAGGGGCATCTGTTGTTAATGCACTTTCCACTGAATTAGAAGTATTTGTCCATCGGGATGGGCATGTTCACTATATTAAATTTGAGCGTGGAGTAACATGCGAAGATTTAAAAATTATAGGAGAAACAGACCATACTGGCTCCACCATTCACTTCAAGCCAGATCCGGAGATTTTTTCAGAGACAACGGAATACGACTTTGAAACGCTGGCAAACCGTATCCGGGAATTAGCCTTCCTAAATCGCGGACTGAAAATCACAATTGAGGATAAACGAGAAGAGGGCAAGAAGCTAGAATATATGTATGAGGGCGGAATCAAGTCGTACGTTGAGCATTTAAATCGTTCAAGGGAAGTCCTTCACGAGGAACCGATTTATATTGAAGGCGAGCGTGATGGAATTAATGTTGAAGTATCCATCCAGTACAATGATGGATATACAAGCAATATTTATTCCTTTGCTAATAATATTAATACGTATGAAGGCGGAACCCATGAGGTCGGCTTCAAAACGGCTTTAACAAGGGTCATTAATGACTATGCAAGAAAAAGTGGGATTTTCAAAGAAAATGACACCAATCTTTCAGGGGAAGATGTTCGCGAAGGAATAACGGCTATTATATCCATTAAACATCCGGACCCTCAATTTGAAGGACAAACAAAAACAAAGCTAGGGAATTCTGAAGCCCGTGCGATAACAGATACTGTTTTTTCTGAAGCATTAGAAAAATTCCTGCTAGAGAATCCGGCAGTGGGGAGAAAAATCGTTGAAAAGGGGCTAATGGCTGCCCGTGCAAGATTAGCCGCTAAAAAGGCTCGTGAATTAACAAGACGAAAAAGTGCATTAGAAGTATCAAGCTTACCTGGTAAATTAGCGGATTGTTCATCAAAAGATGCAACCATCTCTGAATTATACATTGTTGAGGGAGATTCAGCGGGCGGATCGGCCAAACAAGGACGCGATCGCCATTTCCAAGCCATTCTTCCGTTAAGAGGGAAAATCCTCAATGTCGAGAAAGCTAGACTGGATCGAATTCTTTCAAACAACGAAGTAAGAGCGATGATTACAGCTGCTGGAACAGGCATTGGTGAAGATTTTGATATTTCGAAAGCGCGATACCATAAGATTGTCATCATGACCGATGCGGATGTTGATGGTGCCCACATCCGGACTTTACTATTAACCTTCTTCTATCGCTATATGAGACAAATCATTGAAGCGGGATATATTTATATTGCACAGCCGCCTTTATATAAAATCCAGCAAGGTAAACGGATAGAGTACGCCTACAATGAAAAGCAGCTGGAAGAAGTTATGGGAAGTTTGCCAAGTAATCCTAGACCAAATGTACAGCGTTATAAGGGATTAGGAGAAATGAATCCGGAGCAGCTTTGGGAAACAACGATGAATCCGGAAACAAGGACACTTCTACAAGTAAATCTTGAAGACGCAATTGAAGCGGATGAAACTTTTGAAATCCTTATGGGTGACAAAGTTGAACCACGCCGTCAATTCATTGAAGAAAATGCATTGTACGTTAAGAATCTAGATATTTAACATCATTCAGCAGAATTATAAAATGGTGAAATTCCTGCAAACAATCTAGTTAAAGGACCAGGATAGATCTATCCTGGTTTTATATACGTTTAGTATAAAAGGCAGTTGCTTTTGATATTTAGACTACCTTTTTTAATAAAAACTATTCACCAGGGAATTTTGCATACGAGTAGATTAAGAAATAGTTTGACACTTTAAGGAGGTTCTTTACATGGCTGAAACTCCGAAATCCCGAGTAAGAGAGATAAATATAAGTCAAGAAATGCGTTCGTCCTTTCTTGACTATGCAATGAGTGTTATTGTATCTCGTGCTTTACCGGATGTTCGAGATGGACTAAAGCCGGTTCACCGCCGGATTTTATACGCAATGCATGATCTAGGCATGCATTCAGATAAACCTTATAAAAAATCAGCTCGTATTGTTGGGGATGTTATTGGTAAATACCACCCTCACGGAGACTCTGCTGTCTATGAAACAATGGTGCGGATGGCTCAGGACTTTAACTTTCGTTATATGCTTGTTGATGGGCATGGTAACTTTGGATCTGTTGATGGAGACTCTGCAGCAGCGATGCGTTATACGGAAGCTCGTATGTCCAAAATCTCGATGGAGCTTTTAAGAGATATTAATAAAGACACAATTGATTATCAGGATAACTATGATGGTGAAGAGAGAGAGCCTGTTGTTTTACCAGCTAGGTTCCCGAATTTATTAGTCAATGGTACATCAGGGATAGCAGTTGGAATGGCGACAAATATCCCTCCGCATCAGCTTGGTGAAGTCATTGATGGGGTTCTGGCAATAAGTAAAGACCCTGAAATCACTATTCCTGAGCTAATGGATATTATTCCAGGCCCCGACTTCCCAACTGCCGGAATGATTCTAGGCCGGAGCGGAATTCGCAAGGCGTATGAAACAGGAAGAGGATCAATTACTTTAAGAGCCAAGGTTGATATTGAACAGAAGTCGAATGGCAGAGAAGTAATTATTGTCAATGAAATTCCTTACCAAGTGAATAAAGCAAAATTGATTGAAAGAATCGCTGAGCTTGTCAGAGATAAAAAAATTGATGGTATTACAGACCTCCGTGATGAATCTGATCGTAACGGGATGCGGATTGTCATTGAAGTTCGCAGAGATGCTAATGCAAGTGTATTATTGAACAATCTATATAAGCAAACAGCTATGCAAACGAGCTTCGGGATCAATTTGCTTGCCTTAGTAGATGGTGAACCAAAGGTACTGAATTTAAAGCAGTGTTTAGAGTATTATTTAAATCACCAAAAAGTTGTGATTCGCCGAAGAACGGAGTTTGAATTAAGAAAAGCGGAGGCGCGTGCTCATATTCTTGAAGGCTTAAGAATTGCACTCGATCATTTGGATGAAGTTATTGCATTAATCCGCGGCTCTCAAACAACGGATATTGCTAGAGAAGGATTAATGACCAAATTCAATCTTTCTGAGAAGCAAGCGCAGGCTATTTTGGATATGCGTCTGCAACGTTTAACAGGCTTAGAGCGTGAGAAAATTGAAGATGAATACGCAAGCTTAGTTAAACTAATTGCCGAGCTGAAAGCAATTTTAGCGGATGAGGAAAAAGTGCTTGAAATTATCCGTGAAGAATTGCTTGAAATTAAAGAAAGATTCAACGATGAACGCCGCACGGAAATCGTTGCTGGGGGCATTGAGCAAATTGAAGATGAAGATTTGATCCCTCGAGAGAATATCGTCATCACTTTAACTCATAAAGGCTATGTTAAACGTCTTCCGGTGTCTACTTATCGTGCCCAAAAGCGTGGTGGCCGCGGAATTCAAGGAATGGGAACGAATGAGGATGATTTTGTTGAGCACTTAATGACAACTTCTACTCATGACACCATTCTATTCTTCACGAACAAAGGAAAGGTATACCGTTCTAAAGGATATGAAATTCCTGAATTCAGCCGTACAGCGAAAGGGATTCCAATTGTCAACCTTTTAAGCGGGTTAGAGAAGGATGAATGGGTAAATGCCATTATTCCAGTTGAGGAATTTGTAGATGACTGGTTCTTATTCTTTACAACGAAGCAGGGAATTTCGAAGCGTTCCCCACTTACTTCATTTGCTAATATTAGAAACAATGGGTTAATTGCCATTAATTTAAGGGAAGATGATGAGTTGATTTCTGTACGTCTAACAGATGGACAGAAGGAAATTATTATTGGAACGAAAAATGGTTTACTCATTCGTTTCCCTGAAGATGATGTCCGTTCTATGGGACGTACTGCAACAGGAGTTAAAGGAATAAACTTAAGTGGTGATGATGAAGTAGTGGGAATGGAAGTGTTAGAGGAAAATTCCCAAATACTTATTGTTACGAAAAACGGTTATGGAAAACGTACACCTTCCGAAGAATACCGTATTCAAGGAAGAGGCGGTAAAGGAATTAAAACATGTAATATCACTGAGAAAAATGGAGATCTCGTTTCTATGAGAGCCGTTACAGGTGAAGAAGACTTAATGTTAATTACGACTGGCGGTGTCCTGATCCGTATGGCAGTAAATGATATTTCGACAATGGGTCGTAACACGCAAGGTGTAAGACTCATTCGTCTAGACGAAAACATAGATGAATTTGTCGCTACTGTTGCCAAGGTTGAAAAAGAAGAGGATAAACCAGAAGAAGAATTAACAAAGCCATTAGAAAGTGCTGAATTCGTTCCGAGTGAGGAATCCGAAGAGGACGATCAAGAATAGTATACGTATTGGGGGAACACAAACTTTGTGTTCCTCCTTTTGTGTTAAATGGGGTATAATGGTAAGAACGACTCATGACATTTGGGGTGGAAGACTGTGCGTGTAAACACAAGGGAATTGCAAGAAGGATGTATTGTATCTGAAGATATTTATAGTCTGACTAATCGTCCAATTGTTACAAAGAAAAGCATTCTTACTAAAGAATTAATTCATATATTAAATGTTTTTCTTATTGAGGAAGTAGCTGTAGAAAAATTAATGGTTAATGGCTCTGTGTTTTTTCCAGAAGAATACATAAGTGATGAAAGAGAAACAAAGGAAGCACCAAGCGAGAACAATGATTGTCTGGAAGATATGTTTCTTATTGGGGTACAAAAATATAAAAGGGAATTTAAGAATTGGCAATCAGGTTTGCCAATAGATATTTCAAAAATCAGAAGTATTATGCTCCCTCTTGTTGAAAAATCAGAAGCAAATCCATCAGATTTGTTCTCCCTTCATCATTTATCAAACAATGATGAGTACCTGTTTCAGCACTCTGTTGCTGTCGGGCTATTAAGTGCCTTTATAGGAAAGAAACTTAAATATAATAAAGGAGATGTTTTACAGCTAGCTCTTTGTGGTTGTCTTTCAGATGCAGGAATGGCAAAAGTAAAACCTTCCATCCTCTTTAAGAATTCAACTTTAACCTTTCAGGAATTTGAAGAGATTAAAAGACATCCAGTCTACAGCTATAAGATGGTGCAAAATATTTCTCTGTTAAAGGAAACGGCAAAGATAGGGATATTTCAACACCATGAAAGATTAGATGGAAGCGGCTACCCATTAGGGGAACAAAACAATAAGATCAGCACATTCGCCAAAATCATTGCAGTTGCTGATACATTTCATGCCATGACTAGTAATAGACTTTACCGAAAAAAGCAGTCTCCTTTTAAAGTGTTAGAAATGATGCTTCAGGATATGTTCGGGAAATATGATATTGCAGCGATGCACGCAATCGGGTCAGGCTTTATGACGTTTTCAATTGGAAGCACTGTAAAGCTTTCAGACGGTCAAATAGCTGAAATTATGTTCTTAGAAGAAAAAACACCGACAAGGCCACTTGTAAAAATAATTAAAACAGGTGAAATTCTCCACTTAGAAAAGCACCGGCAACTATATATAGAGGAAGTGTTGAAATAGACCACAGCATAGTTGGTCTATTTTTTTGTAATAGGGTAATTAACATATTTTACAATAACAAAAAGAGCAATTTATACTTAAAAAACACTTGCAAAAGCACTATGGGCTTGTTATACTAATTCAAGTCAGCAAGCGAGGGCAAACAACCTCTTTAAGAAAAAAAGTGTTGACATGGTTTTCTGCAAATGTTATATTAATGAAGTCGCCTCTGAGCGATAGTATAGTTCTTTGAAAACTGAACGAACAAAAACGTCAACGTTTAACTTTTAGTCTTTTTTAAAAAAGACATTTATGAGCTAATCAACTCACAATTTATTGGAGAGTTTGATCCTGGCTCAGGACGAACGCTGGCGGCGTGCCTAATACATGCAAGTCGAGCGAACTTGCGGGAGCTTGCTCCCAAAAGTTAGCGGCGGACGGGTGAGTAACACGTGGGCAACCTGCCTGTAAGACTGGGATAACTTCGGGAAACCGGAGCTAATACCGGATAATTCTTTTCTACTCATGTAGGAAAGCTGAAAGATGGCTTCGGCTATCACTTACAGATGGGCCCGCGGCGCATTAGCTAGTTGGTGAGGTAACGGCTCACCAAGGCAACGATGCGTAGCCGACCTGAGAGGGTGATCGGCCACACTGGGACTGAGACACGGCCCAGACTCCTACGGGAGGCAGCAGTAGGGAATCTTCCGCAATGGACGAAAGTCTGACGGAGCAACGCCGCGTGAGTGATGAAGGTTTTCGGATCGTAAAACTCTGTTGTTAGGGAAGAACAAGTACCGTTCGAATAGGGCGGTACCTTGACGGTACCTAACCAGAAAGCCACGGCTAACTACGTGCCAGCAGCCGCGGTAATACGTAGGTGGCAAGCGTTGTCCGGAATTATTGGGCGTAAAGCGCGCGCAGGCGGTCCTTTAAGTCTGATGTGAAAGCCCACGGCTCAACCGTGGAGGGTCATTGGAAACTGGGGGACTTGAGTGCAGAAGAGGAGAGTGGAATTCCACGTGTAGCGGTGAAATGCGTAGAGATGTGGAGGAACACCAGTGGCGAAGGCGACTCTCTGGTCTGTAACTGACGCTGAGGCGCGAAAGCGTGGGGAGCGAACAGGATTAGATACCCTGGTAGTCCACGCCGTAAACGATGAGTGCTAAGTGTTAGAGGGTTTCCGCCCTTTAGTGCTGCAGCAAACGCATTAAGCACTCCGCCTGGGGAGTACGGCCGCAAGGCTGAAACTCAAAGGAATTGACGGGGGCCCGCACAAGCGGTGGAGCATGTGGTTTAATTCGAAGCAACGCGAAGAACCTTACCAGGTCTTGACATCCTCTGACAATCCTAGAGATAGGACTTTCCCCTTCGGGGGACAGAGTGACAGGTGGTGCATGGTTGTCGTCAGCTCGTGTCGTGAGATGTTGGGTTAAGTCCCGCAACGAGCGCAACCCTTGATCTTAGTTGCCAGCATTCAGTTGGGCACTCTAAGGTGACTGCCGGTGACAAACCGGAGGAAGGTGGGGATGACGTCAAATCATCATGCCCCTTATGACCTGGGCTACACACGTGCTACAATGGATGGTACAAAGGGCTGCAAGACCGCGAGGTTTAGCCAATCCCATAAAACCATTCTCAGTTCGGATTGCAGGCTGCAACTCGCCTGCATGAAGCCGGAATCGCTAGTAATCGCGGATCAGCATGCCGCGGTGAATACGTTCCCGGGCCTTGTACACACCGCCCGTCACACCACGAGAGTTTGTAACACCCGAAGTCGGTGGGGTAACCGTAAGGAGCCAGCCGCCTAAGGTGGGACAGATGATTGGGGTGAAGTCGTAACAAGGTAGCCGTATCGGAAGGTGCGGCTGGATCACCTCCTTTCTAAGGATGAATTGAAGTGCTCGATACTTCAATAAAAGGCGTTTATTGTTCGTTCAGTTTTGAGAGAACTATTTCTCTTTATAATTTAATACCTTGTGAGAGAATTGAGAGCTTACGCAGGGATGCGTGCTTATCATTTATCAAACACTGTTATATATGGGCCTATAGCTCAGCTGGTTAGAGCGCACGCCTGATAAGCGTGAGGTCGATGGTTCGAGTCCATTTAGGCCCACCATCTCATGTTAACGGGGCCTTAGCTCAGCTGGGAGAGCGCCTGCCTTGCACGCAGGAGGTCAGCGGTTCGATCCCGCTAGGCTCCACCATGACGAATTCACATTCGTTTATTTTTTTCGGGGTTATTATCTTATAGAAGAAAGATAATAACTAAATATTTGCTCCTGCGCCGCAGTGTAATCAGGGAAGTAATCCCTCAGCTCGTCGCAAGGCAGCATGAAGAATTGCTACGATGCGAAATCACGATGTGATTGAAGTCAGTAGCCTTGTTCCTTGAAAACTAGATAATGATTTGAAGAAGCAATAACCGAGTAATCGCCATTTTAGTTATTCTCTCTATTATAAATAGAGTTTAAAACCAAACGATTCTTACGAATCGTGAGGGCAATGAGAAGCGAACAGGTCGAGGAAGCGACCGAACGAGCACCGGAACGTACGCAGTTGGTACGTGAGGAGCACAGTGACGGAGCTGACGAAGAGATGTGAAGCTTATCATTGACCGAACAAGGTTAAGTTAATAAGGGCGCACGGTGAATGCCTTGGCACTAGGAGCCGATGAAGGACGGGACTAACACCGATATGCTTCGGGGAGCTGTAAGTAAGCTTTGATCCGGAGATTTCCGAATGGGGGAACCCACTGTTCGTAATGGAACAGTATCTTTACCTGAATACATAGGGTATTGAAGGCAGACCCGGGGAACTGAAACATCTAAGTACCCGGAGGAAGAGAAAGCAAACGCGATTCCCTGAGTAGCGGCGAGCGAAACGGGATTAGCCCAAACCAAGAGGCTTGCCTCTTGGGGTTGTAGGACACTCTATACGGAGTTACAAAGGAACGAGGTAAATGAACAGGTCTGGAAAGGCCGGCCAGAGAAGGTAAAAGCCCTGTAGTTGAAACTTCGTTCCCTCCAGAGTGGATCCTGAGTACGGCGGGACACGTGAAATCCCGTCGGAAGCAGGGAGGACCATCTCCCAAGGCTAAATACTCCCTAGTGACCGATAGTGAACCAGTACCGTGAGGGAAAGGTGAAAAGCACCCCGGAAGGGGAGTGAAATAGTTCCTGAAACCGTGTGCCTACAAGTAGTCAGAGCCCTTTAACGGGTGATGGCGTGCCTTTTGTAGAATGAACCGGCGAGTTACGATTACATGCAAGGTTAAGTTGAATAGACGGAGCCGCAGCGAAAGCGAGTCTGAATAGGGCGAATTGAGTATGTGGTCGTAGACCCGAAACCAGGTGACCTACCCATGTCCAGGTTGAAGTCCAGGTAACACTGGATGGAGGACCGAACCCACGCACGTTGAAAAGTGCGGGGATGAGGTGTGGGTAGCGGAGAAATTCCAATCGAACTTGGAGATAGCTGGTTCTCTCCGAAATAGCTTTAGGGCTAGCCTCATGTTGTTAGAATCTTGGAGGTAGAGCACTGTTTGGACTAGGGGCCCTCATCGGGTTACCGAATTCAGACAAACTCCGAATGCCAAAGATTTATCCATGGGAGTCAGACTGCGAGTGATAAGATCCGTAGTCAAGAGGGAAACAGCCCAGACCACCAGTTAAGGTCCCAAAGTATACGTTAAGTGGAAAAGGATGTGGAGTTGCTTAGACAACCAGGATGTTGGCTTAGAAGCAGCCACCATTTAAAGAGTGCGTAATAGCTCACTGGTCGAGTGACTCTGCGCCGAAAATGTACCGGGGCTAAACGTATCACCGAAGCTGTGGATGGACATCTGCGATGTCCGTGGTAGGAGAGCGTTCTAAGGGCGTTGAAGCTAGACCGTAAGGACTGGTGGAGCGCTTAGAAGTGAGAATGCCGGTATGAGTAGCGAAAGATGGGTGAGAATCCCATCCACCGAATGCCTAAGGTTTCCTGAGGAAGGCTCGTCCGCTCAGGGTTAGTCGGGACCTAAGCCGAGGCTGAAAAGCGTAGGCGATGGACAACAGGTTGATATTCCTGTACCACCTCTTTACCGTTTGAGCAATGGGGGGACGCAGGAGGATAGGGTAAGCGCGCTGCTGGAATAGCGCGTCTAAGCAGTTAGAGTGCAAGCGAGGCAAATCCCGCTTGCGTTAAGCTTGAGCTGTGATAGCGAGGGAAATATAGTACCGAAGTTCCTGAATCCACACTGCCAAGAAAAGCCTCTAGCGAGGGAAAAGGTGCCCGTACCGCAAACCGACACAGGTAGGCGAGGAGAGAATCCTAAGGTGAGCGAGAGAACTCTCGTTAAGGAACTCGGCAAAATCACCCCGTAACTTAGGGAGAAGGGGTGCTCATTTGGGTGAATAGCCCGGATGAGCCGCAGTGAATAGGCCCAGGCGACTGTTTAGCAAAAACACAGGTCTCTGCGAAGCCGCAAGGCGAAGTATAGGGGCTGACGCCTGCCCGGTGCTGGAAGGTTAAGAGGAGGGGTTAGCGCAAGCGAAGCTCTGAATTGAAGCCCCAGTAAACGGCGGCCGTAACTATAACGGTCCTAAGGTAGCGAAATTCCTTGTCAGGTAAGTTCTGACCCGCACGAAAGGCGTAACGATCTGGGCACTGTCTCAACGAGAGACTCGGTGAAATTATAGTACCTGTGAAGATGCAGGTTACCCGCGACAGGACGGAAAGACCCCGTGGAGCTTTACTGTAGCCTGATATTGAATTTCGGTACAGCTTGTACAGGATAGGTAGGAGCCTTGGAAGCCGGAGCGCCAGCTTCGGTGGAGGCATTGGTGGGATACTACCCTGGCTGTATTGAAATTCTAACCCGCGCCCCTGATCGGGGCGGGAGACAGTGTCAGGTGGGCAGTTTGACTGGGGCGGTCGCCTCCTAAAGAGTAACGGAGGCGCCCAAAGGTTCCCTCAGAATGGTTGGAAATCATTCGAAGAGTGTAAAGGCATAAGGGAGCTTGACTGCGAGACCTACAAGTCGAGCAGGGACGAAAGTCGGGCTTAGTGATCCGGTGGTTCCGCATGGAAGGGCCATCGCTCAACGGATAAAAGCTACCCCGGGGATAACAGGCTTATCTCCCCCAAGAGTCCACATCGACGGGGAGGTTTGGCACCTCGATGTCGGCTCATCGCATCCTGGGGCTGTAGTCGGTCCCAAGGGTTGGGCTGTTCGCCCATTAAAGCGGTACGCGAGCTGGGTTCAGAACGTCGTGAGACAGTTCGGTCCCTATCCGTCGTGGGCGCAGGAAATTTGAGAGGAGCTGTCCTTAGTACGAGAGGACCGGGATGGACGCACCGCTGGTGTACCAGTTGTCTTGCCAAAGGCATAGCTGGGTAGCTATGTGCGGACGGGATAAGTGCTGAAAGCATCTAAGCATGAAGCCCCCCTCGAGATGAGATTTCCCATAGCGTCAAGCTAGTAAGACCCCTGAAAGATGATCAGGTTGATAGGTTTGAGGTGGAAGCGTGGCGACACGTGGAGCTGACAAATACTAATCGGTCGAGGACTTAACCACATTTAGTATGATTACTCGAATAACTTCTTCAGCATTATCTAGTTTTGAGGGAACAAACCTCAATGAAATAGGCTTAGTGGCGATAGCGAAAAGGTCACACCCGTTCCCATCCCGAACACGGAAGTTAAGCTTTTCAGCGCCGATGGTAGTTAGGGGCTGTCCCCTTGTGAGAGTAGGACGTCGCTAGGCAAATGAAAGAACAGCTGTTTAGGCTGTTCTTTTTTTGTTATTACATAATGTAAGTGAATCCATTAGAATATGTAGTTTTGTTTTTATGGTAAGGGACGGTAAATAGCATATTAAGCAGTAGACCAATTCATATATTGAAATGGTCTTTTTATCTAAGTTTGACGGACACTTGTTCCGTTAATTGTACCGAATTGGGATAAATCCTTATGTTTGAGGAAAAAGAGAATCCGCTATTTTCAAATAAAGCAGTGATTTCCCCGTGTTTTTTGTTAATAGCGAACTCAGTGTCCTCAAAGCCATTAAAATAAGGTCAATTAATGAAAATAACGGAACTATAGTCCGATTAAATTCCCTCAACATTATCGGAACAATTTCATGACGATGCAATCTTATTTTAAATAATAAAGGATTTCCTTATTTTTCTTTCGATAAGGTTTGATAAATTAAAAATGGCCCCTTTTTAGCAGTTATATTTAAAAAAGCCTGGATAAAAGGGAAATCCTGATTTGGCATCATTTTAATTAATTCGCTCCACCATTCTGTTTCATACCGGGCAATCATGCTTAAATTATATAGCAATAAATAATGGATTAATAATTCCGGATAAAGATTTAAACTATTTTTTGTTCTAGGGAAATAGTGTTGTCCATTTTCAAAATTATATTTGATAGGGAGGCAATCGTTTAGGCCAGTTGAGCCAATCTTAAATTGAATATATTGTTCATTTGATCCCTGTAGTTGTATATCGGATGAAGTCTCATTTTTCCAATACTCTATAAAGCGTGCTTCAGTCATATGAAAGGAGTCTAAAATATCCTTTGGTAACATGTAAGTTTGATCCTGATGCTTCATTTGAAAAAATGTTTGTTTTCCCTCTGTTTGTATAAACATTTGATTAAGTTCAGGAATCTGTGCGAGTAACTCCCGCATATTCGTTTTTTCGCCCTCTAAATGTTTCATGTGAAACAGTTTTTCCCCCATATATGGATAAAGTCCGCTTTTCTGGATTTTTACCTCATCTTGGAAAAAGTGATATTGCTGCTTTTTCCTTTTCCTTGTTGAGACTCCATGTGCAAGAACAGTGGTTGTTTCAGGATAATTAGGATCGACAGTTAAAATACAAGCTTTTATTAGATGAACCAGCCCATAAAATAAAAGGATTGGCTTAATTAAAAGTGGAGCAAGTTCAGCTTGTTTGTAATAAATTTGTCCATGTTCAAGATAATATATAAATGGGTAGCTATTTTCATAACTTTTTTGTTCTGCTGAATCTAAATGTTGAAGATGATAGCACTTTTTTAGAAAGGACTGTGAGGAACTTGCCGAAAAATAATATAAAAATGAATCCCAATCTTTGTAGTCATTCATTAATACGTACCCCCAAGTTATTAGAAAAGTCCAACATATTGAAGAATCCTTGACAGTATTTTGCCCAATTGATAACCTACTAATAATATTTTCAAGAAATGGGGGTCAAAAAGATGTGGGAAAGTAAGTTTGTAAAAGAAGGTTTAACGTTTGATGATGTATTGCTTGTTCCTTCAAAATCAGAGGTTCTTCCACGTGATGTAAGTTTAAGTGTTCAGTTAGCAGAAAAGATTAAGCTTAATATTCCAATCATCAGTGCAGGGATGGATACTGTAACTGAAGCGGAAATGGCTATTGCGATGGCTCGACAAGGTGGATTGGGTGTCATTCATAAAAATATGACGATTGAGCAGCAGGCTGAGCAAGTCGATAAAGTGAAGCGCTCTGAAAGCGGCGTTATTACAGACCCATTTTTCCTTACCCCAGAACAACAAGTATATGATGCAGAGCATTTAATGGGGAAATACCGAATTTCAGGTGTACCTATCGTAAATAATGGTGAAGAGCAAAAACTTGTTGGGATTTTAACAAACCGAGATCTTCGATTTATTTCGGATTATTCGATTATTATTTCTGATGTTATGACAAAGGAAAACCTTGTCACTGCACCTGTGGGAACTACTTTAGAAGAAGCAGAGAGCATTCTGCAAAAGCATAAAATTGAAAAGCTCCCGCTTGTGGACAGTGAAGGGATCCTAAAAGGTTTAATTACGATAAAAGATATTGAAAAAGTGATTGAGTTTCCAAATTCGGCTAAAGATGATCAGGGCCGCTTATTAGTTGGAGCTGCTGTTGGTGTAACGAAAGATACAATGATGCGTGTCGCAATGCTTGTAAAATCTCAAGTGGATGTTATTGTAGTGGATACTGCACACGGACATTCAAAAGGCGTATTAGATACTGTTCGTGAAATAAGAAACACTTACCCAAATCTAGCGATCATTGCTGGAAATGTTGCAACTGCAGAAGGCACAAAGGATTTAATTGAAGCAGGAGCAGATATTGTCAAAGTAGGAATTGGACCTGGCTCCATTTGTACAACTCGAGTGGTTGCAGGAGTAGGCGTCCCTCAAATTACAGCCGTGTATGATTGTGCTACTGAGGCAAGAAAGCATGGAAAGTCAATTATTGCTGACGGTGGAATTAAATATTCAGGTGATGTAGTAAAAGCTCTTGCTGCTGGTGGACATGCCGTTATGCTTGGCAGCCTATTAGCAGGAGTATCCGAAAGTCCAGGGGAAACAGAAATCTTCCAAGGTCGCCGCTTTAAGGTTTACCGCGGAATGGGTTCTGTTGCTGCGATGGAAAAGGGTTCAAAGGATCGTTATTTCCAAGAAGATAATAAGAAATTTGTGCCGGAGGGAATTGAAGGCCGCCTTCCATATAAAGGGCCTTTAGCAGATACAATTTATCAGCTTGTGGGCGGTCTGCGTTCAGGTATGGGGTATTGTGGAACAAAGGATTTAACGGAATTAAGAGAGAAATCACAATTTGTAAGGATGACTGGTGCTGGATTAAAGGAAAGCCATCCGCATGATGTCCAAATAACAAAAGAAGCACCAAACTATTCTTTTTCATAATTCAATAAAAAATTTAAAAGCAGAGTAAGCATAACGCTACTCTGCTTTTTATTTGAAACATCTTAGGTAAGAATAGGTAAATCCTCTGTCTATGTTTTAATGTCGAATTATGATAAAATATCAAACGTGTACTAAAAAGTTGGAGGGCTTTGTATTGAAAAAATTCCGCAAATATGTAGCTAGTATTCTTGCATTCGTAATGGTAATAGGCCTTTTTCCTAGCTTAAATAGAGCCTATGCAGAAGATTTTTTAAATGTTAATGGCGATGCTGCTATTTTAGTAGAAGCAGAGACAGGTAAAGTACTTTATTCTAAAAACGCCGACCAAGTTCTTGGTATCGCTAGTATGACAAAAATGATGACTGAGTATCTTCTTCTGGAAGCGATTAAAGAAGGAAGAGTGAAATGGGACCAAGAATATTCCGTCAGCGAGTATGTCTGGAAGATTTCACATGATAGGGATTTATCCAATGTACCTTTGCGCAGAGATGGAAAATATAATATTCGTGAACTGTACCAAGCAATGACGATTTACTCGGCAAATGGTGCGACGATTGCCATTGCAGAAACGCTTGCGGGTTCTGAAGAGAACTTTGTAAAAATGATGAATAAAAAGGCAGAAGAACTAGGGTTAAAAGATTTCAAGTTTGTTAACTCATCTGGCTTAAATAATAAACATTTAAAAGGATTCCACCATACTGGGACAGAAGATGAAGAGAATGTGATGTCTGCAAGAGCTACTGCAAAGCTAGCTTCTTATTTGCTTAATGACTACCCAGAAGTGTTAGAAACGACAACTATTCCGAAAATGACCTTCAGAGAAGGCACAGAAGATGCGATTGACATGCAAAACTGGAACTGGATGCTTCCTAGTCTTGTATATGGCTTTGAGGGCGTAGATGGCCTAAAAACAGGAACAACGGAGTTTGCAGGCTATTGCTTTACAGGAACAGCTATTAGAAATGGCACACGTTATATCACTGTTATTATGAATGCCAAGGATGAAAGCGGTAAGGGTACATATAAATCCCGCTTTGATGAAACAAAGAAAATGTTTAATTATGCGTTTAGTAATTTTGGCAAAGAAGAGCTAGTACCAGCTAATCACCAAGTGAAGGGTCAAAAGACTTTACCTGTTATTAAAGGAAAAGAAGACAAGGTGAAGATTGAAACAAAGGATCCAATCACAATGGTCGTGAAAAATGGCGAAAAAGAAAACTATAAGACAAAGCTAGTTTTGGATAAAGAAAAGCTAAATAATAAAGGGGAATTAACGGCGCCAGTTAAAGAAGGGGAAAAGGTCGGAACTTTAACGATTGAATCTTCTAATGAAGGTGACTTAGAATTTTTATCTGAAGAAGGAAAAAGTAGAATTCAAGTAGATGTTGTTGCAGCTGAAGATATTGAAAAGGCGAACTGGTTTGTTTTAATGATGCGTGGAATCGGCAGCTTTTTCGGGAATGTCTTTGGGGGCATCTCTTCAACTGTAAAAGGTTGGTTTTAGTAAAAAGGGTTTCTTGTCTTGACAGGAAGCCCTTTTTGTTGTTTAGTTTCATTATAGGAAAGAAGCGAAGAAAAACTATTTTGCATAATATAGTTGCAAATGGTTCATAATTGTAGTACATTATGAATTACAAAAATTTCTATAATCAAAAGCAATGAGAGGAACTAGTAACAGGATTTTCATTCTTAAGAGAGCCAATGGCTGGTGAGAATTGGCGGGTGAAGCTTGTGAATCCATCCTCGAGCAAAGTATGGAACGCACTAAAGGGGAACATTTTTGAATCTCCTTGTAGGCAAGTAAATACTTTCGGTATAAAACCGTTATGAATTTAAGGTGGAAGGCTTTTGCCTTCAACTAGGGTGGCAACGCGGGTAACTCTCGTCCCTTTTTTGGGGACGGGAGTTTTTTGTGTTTTGCCCCCTTTTTTAAAAATAAGGAGGGGTTATGAAATGTTAGATATTAAGTATTTAAGAGCTAATTTTGAAGATGTGAAAAAGAAGCTGGAGCATCGAGGCGAGGATTTAACGGATCTTGGGAAATTTGAAGATCTTGATACGAAACGACGGGATTTGATTGTGAAAGCTGAACAGCTGAAAAGCAGACGGAATGAAGTTTCTCAGCAGGTTGCAATTTTAAAGCGTGATAAACAAGACGCGGATCATTTAATTGCTGAAATGCGAGAGGTTGGAGATCAAATTAAAGAGCTTGATGATGATCTGCGCACGGTTGAAGAGGAATTAGATCAACTATTGCTTAGCATTCCAAATATTCCGCATGAAAGTGTCCCAGTTGGAGAAACTGAAGACGACAATGTGGAAGCGTGGAAGTGGGGAGAGGTTAGACAGTTTGACTTTGAACCGAAGCCGCACTGGGAAGTGGCGGATCAGTTGAATATTCTTGATTTTGAACGTGCTGGGAAGGTGACAGGAAGCCGATTTGTATTTTACAAAGGACTCGGTGCACGCCTTGAACGTGCTTTATTCAACTTTATGCTTGATCTTCACACAGAGGAGCATGGCTTTACAGAGGTATTGCCGCCTTATTTAGTCAATCGTGCAAGTATGACAGGTACTGGCCAGCTTCCGAAGTTCGAGGAGGATGCTTTCCTTATCGAAAATGAGGACTATTTCTTAATTCCAACAGCGGAAGTGCCAGTAACGAATATGCACAGAGAAGAAATCTTAAGCGCAGAGGATCTTCCGATTAATTATGCTGCATTTAGTGCTTGCTTCCGTTCTGAAGCAGGATCAGCTGGACGTGATACGAGAGGGCTTATTCGCCAGCACCAATTTAATAAGGTGGAGCTTGTTAAATTCGTAAAGCCTGAAGAATCTTATGATGAATTAGAAAAGCTGACAAAAAATGCCGAGAAGGTTTTGCAGCTATTAGGCCTTCCATACCGTGTGATGAGCATGTGTACGGGTGATCTTGGCTTCACGGCTGCGAAAAAGTATGATATTGAAGTGTGGATTCCAAGCTATAACACTTACAGAGAGATTTCTTCTTGCAGTAACTTTGAAGCTTTCCAAGCAAGACGTGCGAACATCCGTTTCCGCCGTGAAGCAAAGGGTAAACCTGAGCATGTGCATACACTAAATGGATCTGGCCTTGCAATCGGCCGCACCGTTGCAGCTCTGTTGGAAAACTATCAGCAGGAAGATGGCAGTGTCGTGATTCCAGAAGTACTGCGTCCGTATATGGGCAATAGGGATGTTATTAAACCGGATTAATTTTCGTTAGATTCCAAACTTTTGTTGAATTCCAGAAAGATTGGAAATAGAGTGCATAAAGACTTTTTGAGCGGGGTCACTCCCGCTCAAAAAAAATATTAAATAATATTGACAGCGATTTTTAAAAATGATATATTATTTCTTGTCGATACGGAGGAATACCCAAGTCCGGCTGAAGGGATCGGTCTTGAAAACCGACAGGCGGGTCAAACCGCGCAGGGGTTCGAATCCCCTTTCCTCCTCCATTATCATTGACATTATACACGCGCATAAATTGGAGATAAAAACCGTTACAGGCTCATGTAGCGGTTTTTTTTATACTTTAAATACTAAAAAAGTCGCCTGTTTAGGCGACTATTTTTTTAATAATTGAGTTTGCTTCATGAACTCTGAAATCCGTTCAAGAATCGGTTCAACTGAGCTTTCATCATCAATAATATCATAATCATTGATGTTCAATCGAAGGACAGGACAAGCGTTAAAGGAGTTAATCCAATCCTCGTAACGCTTATGCATTTCCTTCCAATACTCAATTGGTGTCTGCTGCTCCATTGGGCGTCCTCGTTCATGGATTCGCGATAAAATATCATCTAGGGAGCCTTCTAGATAAATAAGCAAGTCCGGATGCGGGAAATAAGGAGTCATGACCATCGCCTCAAATAGGCTAGTATAGGTTTCGTAATCGACCTTGGACATGGTGCCTTTTTCATAATGCATTTTCGCAAAGATCCCAGTGTCCTCATAAATGGATCGATCTTGAATAAAACCGCCGCCATACTCAAAAATTCGTTTTTGTTCTTTAAAACGTTCAGCCAGAAAATAAATTTGCAGATGAAAGCTCCAGCGTTCAAAATCCGCATAAAATTTATCTAAATAAGGATTGGTATCCACTTTTTCAAAGGATGTGCGAAAGTGTAGAGCCTTTGCAAGGGCATTGGTCATTGTCGATTTTCCCACTCCAACCGTTCCGGCAATCGTGATGACTGCATTTGAAGGGATTCCATATTTGTTTCGAAGAATCATGATTGCATGCTCCCTTTAATTAATGTGATAGATAAAGTGTCAATGATCTTTTGAAGATCGTCTTGATTTTTTACAAAGTCTAAATGGTCGCCATTGAAGCGCAGAACTGAAACCTCTGGGTGCTGAGATTCGAATTCGCTAATCGCCTTGTCATAGTCAATAGATAACTGCTCTAAATACAAAGGGCTAATATTCTTTTCAATATCCCTTCCTCTTAGGCGAATACGACTTAAAATCGTTTCAAGACTTGCATGAAGATAAATCACTACATTGGGCTTTGGCATATCTTTTGTTAGGATACCGTAAATTTTTTCATATTTTTCGTATTCCTGTGTATTTAATGATCGTCCGGCAAAAATAAGATTTTTAAATATATGATAATCTGCAACGACTGGCTTATCTTTCTTCAGGAAATGGTTCTGAATATCAGCTAGTTGCTTATAGCGGTTGCAGAGGAAAAACATTTCAGTTTGAAAACTCCATTCTTCGATGTTTTCATAGAATTTACCTAAAAACGGATTTTCATCTACTATTTCTTTCAGTAGAGCAAATTCGAAATGATCGGAAATGGCCTTGGCCAGTGATGTTTTCCCAACGCCTATTGGTCCCTCAACCGTGATGAAAGGGGTTGCTCCCATGGATAGTCCTCCTACTCCGTACTGCTTTGTCTATTAAGTTTTATATGGCACTCCGTTCTTAAACGACACAAAAATTATTTTATCACACAATTGTGATGGAAGGGATATGGAATTTTTTTTATCAGAAATACACAAAAAAACAGCTGACAACGTATCAGCTGTTTATAATCATTTAAGGTCTTTTTACAACATTAAAATTCTCTGTGATCAATAGCCAGTTTTGCGGAAAAGAAAGGCCAAGCTTCCAATAGCTCATTCCCCTTAACTTCAATTCTTTAATCAAATCAAATTTTGCCTGAATGGAGCGGGCGTCCTCAAACCAGACTTCATGTTTCTTACCTTCATTGTCGGTATAGGTAAAAAATGGTGCCTGAGCTTTTGTGTCATACTGGATAGGGACGTTGTTGTCCGCGGCAAGCTGTATGGCCTGCTGAGGGCTCACTGCTCGAGCGAAGGAACCTTGAACAAATGGCAGTGTCCAGTCATAGCCGTAAAGGTTTTGACCCATCAATATTTTGTTAGAAGGAATTTCAGATATTGCATACTCTAATACATTCCGAACGGGTCCAATCGGAGAAACAGCCATGGCTGGTCCGCCGCTATAGCCCCATTCATAGGTCATGATGACAACGAAGTCAACGATTTCGCCGTGTGCTTTATAATCATGGGCTTCATACCAGCGGCCTTTTTGCCCTGCGCTTGTTTTTGGGGCGAGTGCGGTTGAGAGCAGCCAGCCTTCTTGTTGAAACCTAGCTTTGGCTTTCCTAAGAAAACGATTGTATGCTTCGCGATCCGCTGGGCGTAAGTATTCGAAATCGAAATGAATATCCCGGAAGCCATATTTTTTAGCAGTTGCCACAATATTATTTAAAAATTTGTCTTGAATGGGAATATCATTAAGCAAAATTCGACCTAGTTCATCACTAAATTGATCATTCTCTTGATTTGTAATAACCATCATTAAAACATTTCTGTTTGCGCGGGCAATGGCTGGAAAATTATTTAATAATGGCTCTTTCAGGGACCCATCACGAAGCGCCTGAAAGCTAAAAGGAGCTAAATAGGTCAAATAAGGAGCGGCTTCTCTTGCACTAGTTTCTAAATTGGGTGCTACCGTTGTGCCCCTTGGTTCTACATACGCATTAAATTCAGCCTGCTGTTTTGGACGGGGCGGAATATAAAGTCTAAATCCGACCTGAAGCGGAGTGTTTACAGAAATACGGTTGACTGAAGCAAGTTCCTGGTAGGAAAGACCAAATTTCCTTGAAATTGAATATAGACTATCCCCGCTTTGGACCGTGTAAAATTGGCCGACAATGGGAATTACTAGGGTTTGACCAACCACTAAATTATTAGGATTAGGAATTTCATTAGCTTCAGCTATATCATTAGCGGTCGATCCATAGGCACGCGCAATACTTGTTAAGGTTTGGTTTTCTTGAACAACATGAATTTGCAAAATGACTCCTCCTTCGTCAAACAATTAAGGGCCTTTATCGATGACTAAAATTGAACACTACCACCATTTTATGAAAGGAAAAATAAAGTCATGATATAATTTAGCGAAGGATCTAATTAAAAGGATGAAATAAAATGGATTTGCAAATGGTACAATCTGATGAAGTATATATGCAAGAAGCGATAAAAGAGGCAAAAAAGGCTGAACAAATAAAGGAAGTCCCGATTGGGGCAATCATTGTACTAAACGGGGAAATCATCGCAAGGGCCCATAATTTGAGGGAATCCAATCAAAATGCGATCTCGCATGCAGAGTTACTTGCAATTGATAAGGCATGCCAGCAGCTTGGCACGTGGAGGCTTGAGAATGCCATTCTTTATGTTACCCTTGAGCCATGCCCAATGTGCGCCGGAGCCATTATTCTTTCTCGGATAAAAAAGGTTGTATACGGTGCAAAGGATCCGAAGGGCGGCTGTGCAGGCACTTTTATGAATCTTTTGCAAGATGAGCGATTCAATCATCAGAGTGAGGTAGTAACAGGAGTTCTTGAAGAAGAGTGCGGTGAATTACTGTCATCTTTCTTCCGAAATTTGCGAGACCGAAGAAAAAAAGAGAAGAAACAAAGGAAACAATCACAGTTGGATAATCATACAGGAATTGTCAGCGAATAGGAATTGATTTTTACACAAAAGATTAGTATACTTAATTATGCGTCACATATGGCGCAACTAAATATGGTTTCAACTTTGCCGTGCTAGGCGGGGAGGTAGCGGTGCCCTGTACTCGCAATCCGCTCTAGCGAGGCTGAATCCCTTCCCGAGGCTGGTATCCTGTAGGGCCTGCCTTAAGTAAGTGGTGTTGACGCCCGGGTCCTGCGCAATGGGAATCCATGAACCATGTCAGGTCCGGAAGGAAGCAGCATTAAGTGGACGCTCCCATGTGCCGCAGGGTTGCCTGGGCCGAGCTAACTGCTTAAGTAACGCTTATGGGAACCAGTCGAAGGAAGGTGCACGGCAGTTTAACTATATAAACAAAACTCATCTCTCTGAATCGGGATGAGTTTTTTTATTTCTAATACTTTGAAATAATGAAAATGAATAAGGTATAATGGTTGTTGAGAATACATAGGAAGGGGGCGTAACAATGAGTTATCAGGCTTTATATCGTGTTTGGCGTCCTCAAAGCTTTATTGATGTTGTCGGACAGGAGCATGTAACGAAAACATTGCAAAACGCCCTGCTTCAGGAAAAAATCTCGCATGCCTATCTGTTTTCTGGGCCCCGCGGCACTGGGAAAACAAGTGCGGCAAAGATTTTGGCTAAGGCAGTCAACTGTGAGAGGGCACCAGTAAACGAACCTTGTAATGAATGCCCTACTTGTAAAGGGATAACAGACGGATCTATCCAGGATGTCATTGAAATTGATGCCGCATCTAATAACGGCGTTGAAGAAATTAGGGACATTCGGGACAAGGTTAAATATGCACCAAACATTGCAAGGTATAAAGTCTATATTGTCGATGAAGTTCATATGCTATCCATTGGAGCTTTTAATGCCTTATTGAAAACACTTGAGGAGCCTCCGAAGCATGTTATCTTTATTTTAGCAACAACTGAGCCCCATAAGATTCCGCTTACGATTATTTCAAGATGCCAGCGATTTGATTTTAAACGCATTACAGCACAAGCAATTGTAGGCAGAATGAAGCTCATTGTCGAAGAGACTGGCGTCAAATGTGAGGAACAGGCATTGCATGTGATTGCGAGAGCAGCAGAGGGCGGCATGCGTGATGCATTAAGTTTACTTGATCAGGCTATTTCATTTAGCCAAGATGAAGTGACGACAGATGATGCTTTAACTGTGACAGGAGCTGTTTCGCAAGGTTTTTTAAATAAACTGGCTTCTGCAGTTATGGAAAGGAATGCGGCAGCGGGTCTGGAATTCTTGGAGGAACTTCTCTTCCAAGGGAAGGATCCTGCACGATTTGTTGAAGACTTTATCCTATATTATCGAGACATGCTTCTCTTTAAGGCAGCCCCTAAATTGGAGGAATCGCTGGAAAAAGTTATGTTGGATGAAGAATTCCAACAGCTTGCCGAAAAAATTCAGCCAGAAGAGCTGTATGAATTAATAGAAGTACTGAATAAAGCACAGCAGGAAATGCGCTGGACGAATCATCCGAGGATTTTTCTTGAGGTGGCAATCGTTAAGGTTTGCCAGCTTGATAGAAAAGGATCGACTGCAGCCGGCGGAGACCTTCAGCCGCTTCTGCAAAAGATAGAACATTTAGAGAATGAAATCAGCCTTTTGAAGCGCCAGGGTGTTGTGATTCAAGATGAAGGTCAGCCTGCCGTTCAGAAAAAGGCACAAAGAAGCTCTCGTAAAGGCTTTCAAGCACCAACAGGGAAGGTTAACGAAATATTAAAGCAAGCTACAAAAAATGATTTAATGGCGATAAAAAGCAATTGGGGTGAAATGTTAAACAGGCTGGCTCATAATCAAATGAGGTCCCAAGCTGCTTTGCTAAATGAAGCGGAGCCTGTTGCCGCATCTTCTACAGCCTTTATCATTAAATTTAAATATGAAATTCATTGTCAAATGGCAATGGATAATACGAGATTTCTCGACACCTTATCCAATGTCATGTATGAGCTCTTAGGAAAACGAATGCAGCTCGTTGGAATTCCTGATGAACAATGGCAGAAAGTCAGAGAAGATTTTCTCAACAGCCAGCAAGATAATGGAGTCAACGAAGAACATTCGAATGAGGAAGAGCCGTTAATTGCCGAAGCGAAAAAATTATTTGGTGATGATTTAGTAGAAATAACAGACTAATTAACTGGAGGTACAATTAAATGCGTGGAATGGGAAATATGCAAAATATGATGAAACAAATGCAAAAGATGCAAAAGAAAATGGCCGAAGCTCAGGAGAAGCTTGGTGAAGAAAGAATCGAAGGGACTGCTGGCGGCGGAATGGTTTCTGTCATTGTTTCTGGCCATAAAGAAGTCCTCGAAGTAAACATCAAAGAAGAAGTAGTAGATCCAGAGGATATCGAAATGTTACAAGACCTTGTATTAGCTGCAACGAACGAGGCTCTTAAAAAGGCAGATGAATTAACAAATAACACGATGGGCCAATTCACTAAAGGGATGAATCTGCCTGGAATGTTCTAAAGACTCCTATTGTCTAGCTTCAGTTGTTGGATTAGACTGAAGCTTTTCTTTTTATAGGCGCTTCCGCTTTTCAATGTCTAGCTCCAGTGCCTAGGGACCCGAGGTCATAAGCCAACTTGTCATGAAGGTAAAAGGCGACCTTCCTGCCAACTTGTCTTATGCTTGTCGTCCCTGATCAAGGGCTTCCGCTTTTCTTTGTCTAGCTTCAGCACCTACCCCCTCGAGGTCACAAGCCAATCCTCCCAGAAAGGAAAGGGCACCTTTCCGGGAAGGCTCGTCTTGTGCTTGTCGGGGGTGGGCACTAAGGAAAGCTTCTGCGAATAATCATCGCAGGAACAATCGTTCTTTGATTGTTCCGAAGGCGCTTCCGCTTTTCTTATTAAGGAGGAATTAATATGCATTATCCTGAACCGATATCTAAGCTGATTGACAGCTTTATGAAATTGCCAGGTATCGGCCCGAAAACGGCCGCTCGTCTGGCATTTTTTATATTAAGTATGAAGGAGGACACTGTCCTTGATTTTGCAAAGGCGTTAGTGAACGCCAAAAGGAATTTGTCTTATTGCTCAGTATGCGGCCATATTACGGATCAAGACCCTTGCTATATTTGTGAAGATCAGAGAAGAGATCGAACGGTTATTTGTGTCGTTCAAGATCCTAAAGATGTCATTGCAATGGAAAAAATGAAAGAGTATCATGGCTTATATCATGTATTGCAAGGCGCTATCTCTCCAATGGATGGAATTGGGCCAGAGGATATAAACATTCCCACACTTCTAAAAAGACTCCAAGATGACACAGTACAAGAAGTTATACTTGCCACGAACCCTAATATTGAGGGAGAAGCGACAGCGATGTATATTTCTCGTCTATTAAAGCCATCTGGAATTCGTGCTACGCGAATTGCCCACGGGCTTCCTGTCGGAGGGGACCTTGAATATGCCGATGAAGTAACTCTATCAAAGGCACTTGAGGGAAGAAGAGAAGTTTGATTTAAAACTGTCGAGGCGCATGCGCTTTCTAATGGGGGCGAAGATAATGTTATTTCGTAGGAAGGGCTGGCTGCGTAGGGAATTTGATGAAAAGCTTTTAGATAAGGTTTACGATTTAAGGGATACTTGGACAAATCACAAAACGCTTGTTGAAAAAAGCTTCGACCCATCCGCAGAGATTATGACACAAGCAAAACTTGCAGAGGCAAAATACTTCTTTCTTTTTAAAGAAGTAAAAAAAAGAAATATAACCTTACACAAATAATTTTTGGACATAGTCCTTCTATCGAGGTCTTTTTTGTATATCGATTTCATAAATTGATAGTACAAGTTTCTCGAAAGGAGGATTTTTCTTATTGGAGCCTGTTATCGTCATTTCTATATTAGGTGTTTGCATTTTATTGCTACTATTTATGGGTACGCCACTAAAACCGGTTAAAATGGTTGGACAAGGTATTATTAAGATATTGATTGGTGCTCTGTTTTTATTCTTTTTAAATACGTTTGGAAATCAGTTTGGCATACATGTACCCATTAATTTAATTACTGCCTCTGTCTCAGGTTTTCTAGGGATTCCTGGTTTGTTTTCATTAGTAGCTATACAGACTTGGATAATTTGAATAGATGAACAGCTGCACGTCAAAGTAGCTGTTCAATTTTTTTGTTGAATTTTATTGACAGCTCACATATATGATGTTAATATATTAAAAGTCTTCACAAAAACATTTATTAAACAACGGAATTCATTAAGAAAAAAAGTTGTTGACATAGTGTTTTAGAGATGATATGATTATAAAGTCGCCTCTGAGCGATAATATAGTTCTTTGAAAACTGAACGAACAAAAACGTCAACGTTTAACTTTTAGTCTTTTTATAAAAAAAGACATTATGAGCTAATCAACTCACAATTTATTGGAGAGTTTGATCCTGGCTCAGGACGAACGCTGGCGGCGTGCCTAATACATGCAAGTCGAGCGAACTTGCGGGAGCTTGCTCCCAAAAGTTAGCGGCGGACGGGTGAGTAACACGTGGGCAACCTGCCTGTAAGACTGGGATAACTTCGGGAAACCGGAGCTAATACCGGATAATTCTTTTCTACTCATGTAGGAAAGCTGAAAGATGGCTTCGGCTATCACTTACAGATGGGCCCGCGGCGCATTAGCTAGTTGGTGAGGTAACGGCTCACCAAGGCAACGATGCGTAGCCGACCTGAGAGGGTGATCGGCCACACTGGGACTGAGACACGGCCCAGACTCCTACGGGAGGCAGCAGTAGGGAATCTTCCGCAATGGACGAAAGTCTGACGGAGCAACGCCGCGTGAGTGATGAAGGTTTTCGGATCGTAAAACTCTGTTGTTAGGGAAGAACAAGTACCGTTCGAATAGGGCGGTACCTTGACGGTACCTAACCAGAAAGCCACGGCTAACTACGTGCCAGCAGCCGCGGTAATACGTAGGTGGCAAGCGTTGTCCGGAATTATTGGGCGTAAAGCGCGCGCAGGCGGTCCTTTAAGTCTGATGTGAAAGCCCACGGCTCAACCGTGGAGGGTCATTGGAAACTGGGGGACTTGAGTGCAGAAGAGGAGAGTGGAATTCCACGTGTAGCGGTGAAATGCGTAGAGATGTGGAGGAACACCAGTGGCGAAGGCGACTCTCTGGTCTGTAACTGACGCTGAGGCGCGAAAGCGTGGGGAGCGAACAGGATTAGATACCCTGGTAGTCCACGCCGTAAACGATGAGTGCTAAGTGTTAGAGGGTTTCCGCCCTTTAGTGCTGCAGCAAACGCATTAAGCACTCCGCCTGGGGAGTACGGCCGCAAGGCTGAAACTCAAAGGAATTGACGGGGGCCCGCACAAGCGGTGGAGCATGTGGTTTAATTCGAAGCAACGCGAAGAACCTTACCAGGTCTTGACATCCTCTGACAATCCTAGAGATAGGACTTTCCCCTTCGGGGGACAGAGTGACAGGTGGTGCATGGTTGTCGTCAGCTCGTGTCGTGAGATGTTGGGTTAAGTCCCGCAACGAGCGCAACCCTTGATCTTAGTTGCCAGCATTCAGTTGGGCACTCTAAGGTGACTGCCGGTGACAAACCGGAGGAAGGTGGGGATGACGTCAAATCATCATGCCCCTTATGACCTGGGCTACACACGTGCTACAATGGATGGTACAAAGGGCTGCAAGACCGCGAGGTTTAGCCAATCCCATAAAACCATTCTCAGTTCGGATTGCAGGCTGCAACTCGCCTGCATGAAGCCGGAATCGCTAGTAATCGCGGATCAGCATGCCGCGGTGAATACGTTCCCGGGCCTTGTACACACCGCCCGTCACACCACGAGAGTTTGTAACACCCGAAGTCGGTGGGGTAACCGTAAGGAGCCAGCCGCCTAAGGTGGGACAGATGATTGGGGTGAAGTCGTAACAAGGTAGCCGTATCGGAAGGTGCGGCTGGATCACCTCCTTTCTAAGGAAGATTTGAAGTACTTGATACTTCAATAAAAGACGTTACTTGTTCGTTCAGTTTTGAGAGAACTATTTCTCTTTATAATTTAATACCTTGTGAGAGAAATGAGAGCTTACGTTAGTGATGCGTGCTTATCATTTATCAAACACTGTTATATATGGGCCTATAGCTCAGCTGGTTAGAGCGCACGCCTGATAAGCGTGAGGTCGATGGTTCGAGTCCATTTAGGCCCACCATCTCATGTTAACGGGGCCTTAGCTCAGCTGGGAGAGCGCCTGCCTTGCACGCAGGAGGTCAGCGGTTCGATCCCGCTAGGCTCCACCATGACGAATTCACATTCGTTTATTTTTTTCTGGAAAATCACGTTGTGATTAAAATCAGAAACATTGTTCCTTGAAAACTAGATAATGATTTGAAGAAGCAATAACCGAGTAATCGCCATTTTAGTTATTCTCTCTATTTTATATAGAGTTTAAAACCAAATCACAATTCAGAAGAGTTGTGAGGGGGATGAGAAGCAAGCAGATCAAGGAAGCGACAGAACGAGCACCGGAGCGTACGTAGTTGGTACGCGAGGAGCACAGTGACGGAGCTGACGCAGAGATGCGCCGCTTATCATTCACCGAACAAGGTTAAGTTAATAAGGGCGCACGGTGAATGCCTTGGCACTAGGAGCCGATGAAGGACGGGACTAACACCGATATGCTTCGGGGAGCTGTAAGTAAGCTTTGATCCGGAGATTTCCGAATGGGGGAACCCACTGTTCGTAATGGAACAGTATCTTTACCTGAATACATAGGGTATTGAAGGCAGACCCGGGGAACTGAAACATCTAAGTACCCGGAGGAAGAGAAAGCAAACGCGATTCCCTGAGTAGCGGCGAGCGAAACGGGATTAGCCCAAACCAAGAGGCTTGCCTCTTGGGGTTGTAGGACACTCTATACGGAGTTACAAAGGAACGAGGTAAATGAACAGGTCTGGAAAGGCCGGCCAGAGAAGGTAAAAGCCCTGTAGTTGAAACTTCGTTCCCTCCAGAGTGGATCCTGAGTACGGCGGGACACGTGAAATCCCGTCGGAAGCAGGGAGGACCATCTCCCAAGGCTAAATACTCCCTAGTGACCGATAGTGAACCAGTACCGTGAGGGAAAGGTGAAAAGCACCCCGGAAGGGGAGTGAAATAGTTCCTGAAACCGTGTGCCTACAAGTAGTCAGAGCCCTTTAACGGGTGATGGCGTGCCTTTTGTAGAATGAACCGGCGAGTTACGATTACATGCAAGGTTAAGTTGAATAGACGGAGCCGCAGCGAAAGCGAGTCTGAATAGGGCGAATTGAGTATGTGGTCGTAGACCCGAAACCAGGTGACCTACCCATGTCCAGGTTGAAGTCCAGGTAACACTGGATGGAGGACCGAACCCACGCACGTTGAAAAGTGCGGGGATGAGGTGTGGGTAGCGGAGAAATTCCAATCGAACTTGGAGATAGCTGGTTCTCTCCGAAATAGCTTTAGGGCTAGCCTCATGTTGTTAGAATCTTGGAGGTAGAGCACTGTTTGGACTAGGGGCCCTCATCGGGTTACCGAATTCAGACAAACTCCGAATGCCAAAGATTTATCCATGGGAGTCAGACTGCGAGTGATAAGATCCGTAGTCAAGAGGGAAACAGCCCAGACCACCAGTTAAGGTCCCAAAGTATACGTTAAGTGGAAAAGGATGTGGAGTTGCTTAGACAACCAGGATGTTGGCTTAGAAGCAGCCACCATTTAAAGAGTGCGTAATAGCTCACTGGTCGAGTGACTCTGCGCCGAAAATGTACCGGGGCTAAACGTATCACCGAAGCTGTGGATGGACATCTGCGATGTCCGTGGTAGGAGAGCGTTCTAAGGGCGTTGAAGCTAGACCGTAAGGACTGGTGGAGCGCTTAGAAGTGAGAATGCCGGTATGAGTAGCGAAAGATGGGTGAGAATCCCATCCACCGAATGCCTAAGGTTTCCTGAGGAAGGCTCGTCCGCTCAGGGTTAGTCGGGACCTAAGCCGAGGCTGAAAAGCGTAGGCGATGGACAACAGGTTGATATTCCTGTACCACCTCTTTACCGTTTGAGCAATGGGGGGACGCAGGAGGATAGGGTAAGCGCGCTGCTGGAATAGCGCGTCTAAGCAGTTAGAGTGCAAGCGAGGCAAATCCCGCTTGCGTTAAGCTTGAGCTGTGATAGCGAGGGAAATATAGTACCGAAGTTCCTGAATCCACACTGCCAAGAAAAGCCTCTAGCGAGGGAAAAGGTGCCCGTACCGCAAACCGACACAGGTAGGCGAGGAGAGAATCCTAAGGTGAGCGAGAGAACTCTCGTTAAGGAACTCGGCAAAATCACCCCGTAACTTAGGGAGAAGGGGTGCTCATTTGGGTGAATAGCCCGGATGAGCCGCAGTGAATAGGCCCAGGCGACTGTTTAGCAAAAACACAGGTCTCTGCGAAGCCGCAAGGCGAAGTATAGGGGCTGACGCCTGCCCGGTGCTGGAAGGTTAAGAGGAGGGGTTAGCGCAAGCGAAGCTCTGAATTGAAGCCCCAGTAAACGGCGGCCGTAACTATAACGGTCCTAAGGTAGCGAAATTCCTTGTCAGGTAAGTTCTGACCCGCACGAAAGGCGTAACGATCTGGGCACTGTCTCAACGAGAGACTCGGTGAAATTATAGTACCTGTGAAGATGCAGGTTACCCGCGACAGGACGGAAAGACCCCGTGGAGCTTTACTGTAGCCTGATATTGAATTTCGGTACAGCTTGTACAGGATAGGTAGGAGCCTTGGAAGCCGGAGCGCCAGCTTCGGTGGAGGCATTGGTGGGATACTACCCTGGCTGTATTGAAATTCTAACCCGCGCCCCTGATCGGGGCGGGAGACAGTGTCAGGTGGGCAGTTTGACTGGGGCGGTCGCCTCCTAAAGAGTAACGGAGGCGCCCAAAGGTTCCCTCAGAATGGTTGGAAATCATTCGAAGAGTGTAAAGGCATAAGGGAGCTTGACTGCGAGACCTACAAGTCGAGCAGGGACGAAAGTCGGGCTTAGTGATCCGGTGGTTCCGCATGGAAGGGCCATCGCTCAACGGATAAAAGCTACCCCGGGGATAACAGGCTTATCTCCCCCAAGAGTCCACATCGACGGGGAGGTTTGGCACCTCGATGTCGGCTCATCGCATCCTGGGGCTGTAGTCGGTCCCAAGGGTTGGGCTGTTCGCCCATTAAAGCGGTACGCGAGCTGGGTTCAGAACGTCGTGAGACAGTTCGGTCCCTATCCGTCGTGGGCGCAGGAAATTTGAGAGGAGCTGTCCTTAGTACGAGAGGACCGGGATGGACGCACCGCTGGTGTACCAGTTGTCTTGCCAAAGGCATAGCTGGGTAGCTATGTGCGGACGGGATAAGTGCTGAAAGCATCTAAGCATGAAGCCCCCCTCGAGATGAGATTTCCCATAGCGTCAAGCTAGTAAGACCCCTGAAAGATGATCAGGTTGATAGGTTTGAGGTGGAAGCGTGGCGACACGTGGAGCTGACAAATACTAATCGGTCGAGGACTTAACCACATTTAGTATGATTACTCGAATAACTTCTTCAGCATTATCTAGTTTTGAGGGAACAAACCTCAATGAAATAGGCTTAGTGGCGATAGCGAAAAGGTCACACCCGTTCCCATCCCGAACACGGAAGTTAAGCTTTTCAGCGCCGATGGTAGTTAGGGGCTGTCCCCTTGTGAGAGTAGGACGTCGCTAGGCAAAAGTAAAGAACATCGTAGAGATGTTCTTTTTTTGTATATAAATTTAGAATGGGGACTTATATGAGCATCGTGGGGCGAATTTTACTAAAAACCCATAAAAACGCCCGCCATAAGAGGTTCATGGGACGCGTTTTGCAAAGCCCCCGTCTAAAACGATTGCCATGAGATGTTCAAAAGGACGCATTGTGCAAATAAAAAGTGATGGCTGAATTTTACCGTATTCCTATCCTAATGCCAGTAAATCACGGGGGTAAAAAGCAAAATAAAAAGCCCCAAATGGAGCCTGCATTATGAAAGTATTTCTGGATTGGTGATTTTTTTTAGTTGTTTTAAATAATATTTATATTTTGGATTACTTGTATCTGTAGAAATTAAATCACTTTCGCAATCTGTACAGATAAAAGAAGTGTATAGATGAATCCCTCTTATTTTTGTTTGCTCGCAAATGACACACTTTTCCCCTATATGCTTCTTTGCTATTAGCGAACTCAATGACTCCACCTCCATACACCAATTCTTTCCTAATTCATTGATTTGTATACAGTTCTTTGAAAATTCACTTAAAGAGATTACTTGATTACTAATGTATGTTAAAAAATGAATTTGGTTGTATGTCTTATTCAATTCTTCTTTCCCATTGGCATTTGCATAAGAAAGTATCGAGATTCACTTCTATTTGGTAAAATAGATGGGATGATGAACTAGATATTTGGTGATTATAAATGAATCAAAATAAAATGCCTATATTAGATGCTTTAAAAGCACATATCAAACGTAACCCTGTTTCCTTTCATGTTCCTGGACATAAATATGGAGACCTTCTTCCTGATGAAGGAAAGGGTTATTTTCAGGAATTATTAAAGCTTGATGCAACAGAACTAAATGGTTTGGATGACCTTCATTCACCTGAAGGGATTATCTTGGAAGCTGAAAAGCTGCTTGGTCATTTTTACAGCGCGAAAAAGAGCTTTTTCTTAGTAAATGGCTCAACTGTTGGAAATCTGGCGATGATCATGGCTGCGGTCGCAGAAAATGAGACAGTGCTTGTTCAAAGAAATTGCCACAAATCGGTCTTAAATGGAGTTCAGCTTGTGAAGGCCCATCCTGTTTTTCTAGGGCCAGATTTCGATGAAGAATGGGGTGTGGCAGGAGAAGTATCTCTTCACACAGTGGAAAAGGCTGTGCAAGAGTACCCGGATGCGAAGGCCATTATTCTTACCTATCCGAACTATTATGGGATGATTCATGATATAGAGGAGATCATTCAGTATTCTCATTCAAAGGGGATCCCCGTTTTAATTGACGAGGCACATGGTGCTCATTTTGCAGGAAATGATAAATTTCCACGGTCAGCTGTCCAATTAAAAGCTGATATTGTAGTTCAGTCAGCTCATAAAACACTTCCTGCTATGACGATGGGTGCCTATCTTCATTTTAATAGTGACATTCTAACAGAAAGAAAAGTCAGCGATTGTCTTCAACTCCTGCAATCAAGCAGTCCCTCATATCCCATTATGGCATCATTGGATATGGCGAGGCACTATTTGGCTACTTATTCAAATGAGGATATGAATGTTTTTTTACAAAAGATAACTGAATTTAGAAGGAGGCTGCAGCAATTAAGGGGCATCAGAGTACTAGAATATCAAAATGGCAAAGGAGATCCACTCAAAATAACGATTCAATCCACCACATCGTTAAGTGGATATGACTTGCAAAGCTTACTCGAAGGTGTAGGAATTTATGCTGAAATGGCTGATCCCTATAATATACTGCTAGTTTTTCCTTTATTAAAAAAAGATATGGATTTTCCTATTGAAGAAATAATTTCGCGTTTTGAAGCAGCTCTTCAATCTATTCCAAATACACAGAGGTGCAAGATAGTAAACAGCTTTGGCAAACCGAAAATTTCGAAGCCGAGCTTGAGTGTGAAGCAGATGAGTAGCCTCAAAAGTGAATCCATCCACTTGGAAGAGGCGGTCGGTAAAATTTGTGCGCAATTACTTATTCCCTATCCACCTGGTATCCCACTATTATTTCCTGGGGAAATAATACGAAAAGAAGATATAGATTTTATTAAATTATTGCTGAAAACAGGTGCCAGATTTCAAGGCGGAGACAGCTTGAAATCTGGAAGAATAGACATATTTCACGAATAAATTAACTTAAGCCTCCGGCGGATGCCTCAGATTTTTTAGAGGAAATTATCGGGCAAGCTCGATAATAATCTGTACCGAGGAGAAATTGATTATAATATTATTGAATCATCTTGGAGGTTAGCGATTTGAAAAAAGGTATTTTTATAACGATGGAGGGACCTGAGGGGGCAGGGAAAACCACAATCATTAACATGCTTGGCTCAAGATTAGAGGCAGAAGGCTATCAGGTTATGCAAACGAGAGAACCAGGTGGTATTGATATTGCTGAGCAAATTCGAAATGTCATTCTGGACAAGAACAATACGAAAATGGATCCCCGTACTGAGGCCTTATTGTACGCAGCGGCAAGAAGGCAGCATCTTGTTGAAAAAGTCCTTCCAGCTCTTGAGAAAGGTTATATTGTTTTATGCGATCGATTTATTGATAGCTCCCTAGCTTATCAAGGGTATGCAAGAGGATTAGGAATAGATGAAGTCTTTTCTATTAATCAATTTGCCATCGAAGGAATGATGCCGCAATTAACGTTCTATTTTGATATAGAACCAGAGACAGGCCTTGAAAGAATCAATCGGCATAAGGATCGGGAAGTAAATCGTCTTGATCTTGAGGACTTAGAATTCCATCACATGGTACGCGAGGGTTATTATAAGCTAATGAATGATCATTCTGAACGTATGTATAAAATAGATGCGTCTCAATCAATAGAAGAAGTGTATGAGGCAGCTGAAAAAAAGATAAAAGAGATAATCAATCGGGAAGAATAAATAAAAGGAGGGTGACTTTTTTCATGTATATAACCCTCTTTTTTGTACCCAAAAGTTCCTTATCCTTCTAGTCAATATGGATAAAGCATGTTAGTTCTTTAAAAAATTGCTATAATGGATATAGGAAGGCAATTTTAGAAAAGTGGAACAAATGAAGGGGGATGAGAGAATGAAACTTATATTAGCGGTTATTCAAGATCAAGACAGCAATAAATTAATGAATGCATTGGTAGATAATAATTTCAGAGCAACTAAGCTTGCAAGTACTGGCGGCTTTCTAAAATCAGGGAATACAACCTTTATGATCGGAACAGAGGATATTCGTGTTGACAGGGCACTGCAAATTATTAAAGAAAATTGCAAATCAAGAGACCAGCTAGTGGCCCCTATCTCTCCAATGGGAGGAAATGCTGATTCATATGTTCCATATCCAGTTGAGGTCGAGGTCGGCGGAGCAACCGTCTTTGTACTGCCAATTGAAAAATTCCAGCAGTTTTAATAGAATTTTATTATAAAGAATTGAAGTGGTGGTTATTGTGGTCAAAACGTGGGAAGACCTAGAAGGAATGCAGCCTGTTGTTTTGAAAATGTTTAAAAATAGCATCTTAAAGGATAGGCTTGCCCACGCTTATTTGTTTGAAGGGATGAAAGGAACTGGCAAACGGGAAGCCGGTAGTCTTTTAGCAAAAAGTGTATTTTGCCACTCACCCATTCAAGGCTATATGCCTTGTGAGGCTTGTGTAAATTGCAAAAGAATAAACAATGGGAATCACCCTGATGTTCATATTGTTGAACCAGATGGTCTGTCCATTAAGAAAGCTCAAATCCAATCTCTTCAAGAGGAATTTTCGAAAACAGGTGTTGAATCTAAGAAGAAATTATATATGATTGTTCATGCTGATCGAATGACTTCAAATGCTGCTAACAGTTTACTGAAGTTTCTTGAAGAACCACACCCTCATACAATGGCTATTTTAATGACAGAGCAGGCACAGCGAATACTTCCTACTATTCTTTCTCGCTGCCAAACTATTTCATTTCAGACGCTATCACCTGAAAAAATGGCTGAAAAGCTAACAATGAATGGAGTATCTCCACAGATGGCTCCATTAATTGCCCAACTTACCAATAATATAGATGAGGCAATTGCGTATAGTCAGAATGATTGGTTTGTACAAGCACAAAAAATAGTGTTAAAATTATATGAAGTGCTTAAGAAAAGTCCTTTGGAGGCGATGGTGGCTCTCCAGGATGATTGGTTTAAGCATTTTAAAGAGAAAGAGCAGTTAGATCTAGGTCTTGATTTATTACTTTTAATCTCTAAGGATTTACTATATATACAGCTCGGTAAGGAAGGTCAGATTGTCTATCTAAATGAGAAAGCACGTTTAGAACAGTTTGCGTTGCAATCCTCTAGCAGACAGGTATCGGAACAGATGACGGCTATTTTGGAAGCAAAAAGGAAATTGCATGCAAATATGAATCCGCAGCTGTTAATGGAACAGCTTGTGTTGAAATTGCAGGAGGGGTCTTCATTTGTATGATGTAGTAGGAGTCCGCTTTAAAAAAGCGGGCAAGATATATTATTTTGATCCCGGCGGGCTAGAGATAGAGAGGGATGACTTTGTCATTGTTGAAACAGTCCGTGGTGTGGAATATGGCAAGGTTGTCGTTCCGCCGAAAAAGGTTGATGAGCATGATGTGGTTCTGCCTTTAAAAAAGGTGCTGCGAATCGCGGATCAAAAGGATAAAATGATTGTCGAAGAAAATAAACAGGCCGCAAAAGAAGCTTATGAGGTTTGCAGTGAAAAAGTTAGTACTCATCATTTAGATATGAAACTAGTTGATGTTGAATATACATTTGACCGAAATAAAGTTATTTTTTACTTCACTGCTGATGGAAGGGTAGACTTCCGGGAGCTTGTAAAGGATCTTGCAGCAATTTTCCGCACAAGGATAGAATTACGGCAAATAGGAGTTAGGGATGAAGCAAAAATGTTGGGCGGCATTGGCCCTTGTGGAAGAATGCTATGCTGTTCTACTTTTCTAGGCGACTTTGATCCAGTGTCCATTAAGATGGCAAAGGATCAGAATCTCTCCTTAAACCCAACGAAAATATCAGGTTTATGCGGGCGTCTGATGTGCTGTTTGAAATATGAAAATGATGAATATGAAGAAGCAAAAGCCCAGCTTCCTGACCTTGGTGAGTGGATCCAGACACCGGAAGGTCCTGGCAAAGTAGTAGGATTAAATATTTTAGAACGGGTGCTGCAAGTGGATGTAACTGCTGCTGAACGCGTGCTTGAGTATACTTTAGAAGAATTAGTCAAACAGGGTGCTGTATCAGTTCAATCCACAGATTAATGAGGTGGAATACGTGGATAAAAAAGAAATCTTTGATTCAGTAAGTAATATGGAAGCCCAAATTGGACACTTATATCAACAGCTAGGCGAGTTAAAGCAGCATTTGGCAGAAATACTAGAAGAGAATAACTCTTTAAAGCTGGAGAACGAGCATTTAAGGCGCCGTTTGGAATTAACGACAGATAAAGAAAAGACGAAGGTAAAAAAAGGGCCGTCAGCCAATTCGCCAATGGATTCCACTGATTACAAAACAGCTGATATTGGAGAAGGCTATGATAATCTTGCCCGTCTTTATCAAGAGGGTTTTCATATATGTAACCTCCATTTTGGAAGCCCGCGAAAAGAGGGAGATTGCCTTTTTTGCTTATCTTTTCTTAATAAGAAATAATTTTATGGCCTTCCTCTTAAGGGGAAGGCTATTTTTAACATATCTAACTACCATGAAACGCTTTAGGAGCATCTTCATCGCACGAGTAAGAGCTTTTAGAAGGAGCGTCTACGCATTTCTAATTACATGGAGGAAAAAAGAATGGATATTTTAAAAGGGGACGAGCGTTTAGATTATTTACTTGCAGAGAATTTGCGAATCATTCAGAGCCCCACAGTGTTCTCCTTTTCACTTGATGCCGTTTTACTTGCCAGGTTTGTTCATGTGCCGATTCAAAAGGGCCTTTTAATTGATCTTTGCAGTGGGAACGGTGTGATCCCGTTGTTTTTAAGCATGAGAACAAAAGGCTCCATTATTGGGGTTGAAATACAGGAACGACTTTTTGATATGGCAAAGAGAAGCATCGAATATAATCAATTGGAAGCCCGGCTTCAAATGATTCATGGGGATATTAAGGAGATCACAAAGGAGCTTGGATTTGGCAAATTCGATGTTGTTACTTGTAACCCGCCTTATTTTCCGACTCCCTCATCAGAAGAGATCAATGTGAACGAGCATTTAGCCATTGCCCGCCATGAAATTCTCTGTACGCTGGAGGACGCGATCAAGGCTTCAAGCGACTTAGTCAAGCAGGGCGGAAAGGTCGCGTTTGTTCATCGGCCAGGAAGGTTCTTAGACATTGTGACACTGATGAGAAAATACAAATTGGAACCGAAAAAGGTCCAATTTGTTTATCCGAAGCAAGGAAAGGAAGCAAATACCTTATTAATAGAAGCAACTAAATACGGCAGTCCAGATTTAAAAATCTTGCCCCCTTTATTTGTCTATCAGGAAAATAATGAATACACCCCTGAAATAAGGGAGATTTTATATGGAGAATAATCACCTTTTTTATGTGCTCCAGTGCAGGGACCATACGTTGTATGCAGGCTATACGAATAATTTAGAAAAGCGGATAAAGCTTCACAATGAGGGAAAGGGAGCGAAATATACAAGAGGAAGAGGCCCAGTTAAGCTAGTCTTCTCAAAAGCGTACGATAATAAAAGTGATGCCTTAAAGGCAGAATATGAATTTAAGCAGTGGCGTAGGGAGAAAAAAGAGAAATACCTCATTAATGAAACGGGTGGTACTTATGTGGCAGCAAAAAAGCTTTGATAAGGAAGACAGTAAGGGAATTTTGTATTTAGTTCCGACCCCTATTGGGAATTTAGAGGATATGAGCTTTCGGGCGATTCGTATTATGAAGGAAGCAGATTTTATTGCTGCTGAGGATACAAGGAATACGAAGAAGCTATGTAATTATTTTGAGATTGAGACTCCTATTATTAGCTATCATGAACATAATAAGGAGGTTAGCGGGCAGAAATTATTAGAGAAAATAGCAGATGGAGCGAAGATTGCTCTTGTGAGTGATGCAGGGATGCCAACGATATCTGATCCCGGCTATGAGCTGGTTACTGCTGCGGTTGCCGAGAAATTGACGGTTGTTCCGCTTCCTGGCGCAAATGCAGCCCTAACTGCACTCATTGCATCAGGAATTAATCCTCAGCCCTTCTATTTCTATGGATTTTTAGATCGGAAAAAGAAAACCAAAAGAAAAGAGCTTGAGGAGCTTTCGAAAATTTCCGCCACTACGATTCTTTATGAAGCCCCACATCGTTTGAAAGAGACACTTACACTTATTGAAGAACAAATGGGGAATAGAGAAATTGTCCTTTGCCGCGAATTGACAAAAAAGTTTGAGGAGTTTATTCGTGGTTCTGTAAAAGAGGTTTTAAATTGGGCAACAAATGAAGAAATTAGAGGAGAATTTGTTCTAATTCTTGAAGGTTCATCAGAGACCGAGTCAGAAGAGGATGAGGTCTGGTGGCAGGATTTATCCGTTGAAGCTCATGTGGAGCATTATATAAATGATCGTGGAATGAATAGTAAAGATGCCATTAAACAAACGGCAGCAGATAGAGGCATGAATAAGAAAGAGGTTTACCATGCCTTTCATGTAAAATCAAATGATAAAGAAGAGTAAAAAAAGAAGCTTCTCTGCGCAGAGAAGCTTTCTTTATATTATTTTACAAGTTCAAATCTGTTTTGAATTTCACTTAATAATTGTTCTGCACCTTCGCGGCTAACAATTAATTTTCCATTAGCTAATTGGATGTTATCGTCAGAAACTTCCCCAGTTACTAGGCAAGTCATATTTGGCTTGTACTTTTTAAGGATAATACGATCATCATCTACGTAGATTTCTAGAGCATCCTTTTCAGCAATATCCAATGTACGTCTTAACTCGATAGGAATAACCACGCGACCAAGTTCATCAACTTTACGAACAATACCTGTAGATTTCATATTAAAATCTCCTCCCAAATCTTAAAAAATATTTTTCTATTTAATGTTCTTTCGCCAATATTCGACAAAAACTTTATTAACTCAATAATACCAGCGTTTCCCAAATCCGTCAATTAATTTATTTTTTAATTTACCTAGAAGTTTTTACCTTATCCCGTAAAGGTTATTACATCAAGGTTTGTTGATATTACAGCAGTTTTTACGGATAGTTTAGTAAAAATTCTAATTTACATGGACATATTTTTAATATTATTGCCAATAAAATAATTCGACAAATAGCAACAGGACCTGCAAAATTCAATATAATAATATACGAGAGGAGATATATTTTTATAGGGATAAAAAACAAATTAAGTGGTTTCGCAAATAAACTGGGTAGTTTCGCAAACAAACTGAGTGGTTTCGCAAACAAACTGGGTAGTTTCGCAAATAAACTGAGTAGTTTCGAAAACAAACTGGGTAGTTCCACAAACAAAGTGGGTAGTTTCGCAAACAAACTGAGTGGTTTCTCAAACAAACCGAGTAGTTTCGCAAACAAACTAGTGGTTTCGCAAACAAATGGAGTTGAATCGCAAACAAATAAAAAATATGTATTTGATTAGTGATTCAGTTCAGACAAATCAAATAAGCAACTACTTACATTTTTAGGGCTTCAGTCATTCTATATTTGTTGCACAAATACTAAATATTAGGTATATTTTGATGGTATAAGAGGTTATGCTGACTTAATGAATCCGTTTGCTCACGGAAGTTCTAATTATTATAAGAAGCCTATATTTGGCAAGCATTTCAGTTCGATCTCGTCCATTGTAAGGTCGGGATTTTTTAGCTAAAAAGGAGGGGATTTTGTGGGAGGTAAAAAAACGTTTTATCTTACTACACCTATTTATTATCCAAGCGGAAATTTACATATTGGCCACGCCTATACAACGGTAGCTGGCGACGCGATGGCTCGCTACAAGCGTTTGCGCGGATTTAATGTCATGTATTTGACTGGTACGGATGAGCATGGTCAAAAGATCCAGGAAAAAGCAGAGGAAAAAGGTGTTACACCTCAAAGCTATGTAGATGAAATTGTCGAAGGAATTCAAGTGCTTTGGAAAAAGCTTGATATTTCCTATGATGATTTTATCCGGACAACTCAAGAGCGTCATAAAGATGTTGTTCAAAAAATCTTTGCTCAATTATTAGAGCAAGGTGATATTTATCTTGGGGAATATGAGGGATGGTATTGTACACCATGCGAATCGTACTTCACAGAGCGCCAGCTAGCAGATGGAAATTGTCCGGACTGCGGAAGAGCTGTTAACAAGGTGAAGGAAGAATCATATTTCTTTAAAGTAAGTAAATATGCAGACAGACTCCTGCAATACTATGAAGAGAATCCTTCGTTTATTCAGCCTGAATCTCGAAAAAATGAGATGATTAATAATTTTATTAAGCCAGGCTTAGAGGATCTTGCCGTTTCTAGAACAACTTTTAATTGGGGAATTGAAGTTCCCGGCAATCCTAAGCATGTCATTTATGTGTGGATCGATGCTCTATCGAACTATATAACAGCTTTAGGCTACGGAACAAAGGATCCATCGAAATACGAAAACTTCTGGCCAGCAGACGTGCATTTAGTAGGGAAAGAGATTGTCCGTTTCCATACGATTTATTGGCCAATCATGCTGATGGCTTTAGATTTGCCGCTTCCTAAGCAAGTGTTTGCACACGGATGGTTACTAATGAAGGATGGCAAAATGTCTAAGTCAAAAGGAAATGTAGTGGATCCTGTTACCTTAATTGATCGTTACGGTCTTGATTCATTACGTTATTATTTATTGCGTGAAGTTCCATTTGGTTCCGATGGTGTATTCACTCCGGAAGGCTTTGTAGAAAGAATTAATTTTGACCTTGCCAATGATTTAGGAAACCTGTTAAATCGTACGCTGGCAATGGTAGATAAATATTTTGGCGGAGTTATTCCAAAATATAATGGTTCAAATAGTGAGTATGACCAGTCGTTGCTTCAAGCAAATAAGGAAACAGTTCAGAAATATGAAGAGGCGATGGAAAAAATGGAGTTTTCCGTAGCTTTATCGACCATTTGGCAATTAGTGAGCAAATCGAATAAATATATCGATGAAACACAGCCATGGGCTCTGGCAAAGGTCGAGGCAAAGACTTCTGAGCTAGAAAGTGTAATGGCCCATTTAGCAGAATCTTTAAGAAGAATTGCCGTTCTCATCCAGCCGTTCTTAACAAGAGCGCCGAAGGAAATTTTTTCCCAGCTAAATGTAAATAAAGACAACTTAACTACATGGGAGAGTCTAGAAAGCTTTGGGTTAATTCCAGAAGGGACAAAGATTGCCAAAGGCGACCCTATTTTCCCTCGTCTTGATTTAAATGAAGAAGTAGAGTTTATCAAAACAAAAATGCAAGGCTCAGCACCAAAAGCAGAAGAAGTGAAACAAGAGGAAAAGCCTGACAGTGAAGAAATTACGATTGATGATTTCATGAAGGTTGACCTGCGGGTAGCGCAGGTTATTCATGCAGAACCAGTGAAAAAGGCTGATAAGCTGCTGAAGCTTCAGCTAGATCTTGGCTATGAGAAGAGGCAGGTTGTCTCTGGAATTGCTCAGTTTTACAAGCCAGAGGACCTCATTGGCCGAAAACTTATTTGTGTCACAAACCTCAAGCCTGTTAAACTGCGTGGAGAGCTTTCTGAAGGAATGATCCTTGCCGGCAGCAAGGATGGAGAACTTTCACTAGCAACCATTGCTGAGTCGCTTCCATTAGGAGCTAGAGTAAAATAATATTAGAAATACGCTGGAGTTAGACAGTTTCTAACTATCTCACCTATTCTAAGAACTAACATAGAAATGTTTCACGTGTAACATTATACGTAAAACATTTCTATGTTTTTCTTTTATAAAATAATATTTATTCACATATTTAACGATAATATCATTGATGTGAATGGTAAAAGGATTAGATTTATTATTTTTCTATAATGAGTAAAAAGCAGCACTACTATATTTGGAAAATTATCTGCCATTTGTATTAATTGTAACCGAAACGATATAGTTGTTACCAAAATATAATATATGTAAAAAGGAGAATATTTGATGTTTTTCGACACCCACGCACATTTGAATGCCGAACAATATAATGATGATCTAAGAGAGGTTATTGACAGAGCAGTGGAGGAAGGAGTTTCCCGCATTGTCGTTGTTGGCTTTGATCGTCCAACCATTGAAAAGGCGATGGAACTGACTGAACAATATGACTTTATATACGCAAGTGTGGGCTGGCACCCAGTTGACGCCATTGATATGACCGATGAGGATCTCCAATGGATTGAGGAGCTCTCTAGCCATCCGAAGGTAGTAGCACTTGGTGAAATGGGGCTCGATTATTATTGGGACAAGTCTTCAAAGGAAATTCAGAAGGAAGTATTTAGAAAACAAATTCAGCTGGCGAAAAAGGTAAAGCTGCCGATTATCATTCATAATCGGGATGCCACAGCTGATATTGTAGCTATTTTGAAGGAAGAGGGAGCAAGTGAAGTGGGCGGGATTATGCATTGCTTCAGCGGCAGCTCAGAAACAGCCAAGGAATGTGTGGAAATGAATTTCTATATTTCACTTGGCGGACCCGTTACCTTTAAAAATGCAAAAAAACCGAAGGAAGTTGCAGAAGTCATCCCAATGGAGAAGCTATTAATCGAGACAGACTGCCCGTATTTAGCGCCTCACCCTTATCGCGGCAAGCGGAACGAGCCTAGCTATGTAAAACTAGTGGCAGAACAAATTGCAGAAATTAAAAATGTCTCAGTAGAAGAAGTAGCTAGAATAACAACAGAGAATGCTAAAAAAATATTCGGCATAATTTGATAAGGAATTTTGTCGATATTCTAGGGTACTTGTCCTTTTTTTTCCTAGTTCTAAAAAGTTCTACATTTCCTTGTCCTAACATAGGATAACCATGTCGATAAGTCTCTCTTTCCTTTCTCTAAAAGATTTTGCATAATAGGAAATACGTTTAGGAGAGGGTGGTGCTAAAATAAGGAAAGTGAAAGAGAGTTGACAAAACTGTAAGATAGTCTATATAATCACTCCGAGAGAAAAGGAGGCGTTTTTCATCGTATTTCAAAACATGAAAAACCTGTTTTCCGAGTCTTTGAGTAAGAAGAGAATTGTCATTATTACTACTAGTTTCATAGTTTTTGCAGCTGCTTTAGGCTTCTTTATATTCGAATCAACAAAGAAAACGGTGGCAATGACATTAGACGGTCAGGAAAAGTTCATTAAAACACATGCGGGAACGATTCAAGAACTTTTTAATGATTTAGACATTTCTTTACGCAAAGAGGACTATGTGTCGTTATCCCTTGACACAAAGGTGAAAAACAATCTAGAGATTGTTTGGGAGCCGGCAAAACAGGTTCACATTGTGAAAGACAACGAGAAGAAAACGATTTGGACAGTGTCCAAAACAGTAGAAGAGCTTTTGAAAGAACAGGAGATTACGATAACTGATCATGATAAGGTTCAGCCAAATCTCGAAGAGCCAATTAAAAATAAACTTGAAATAGTTGTCAATAAAGCTTTTGCTTTAACATTGTCGGATGGCGGGAAAGAGCAACAGGTTTGGTCCACTTCGACTACGGTCGCTGACTTTTTATCACAGCAGGGGATTACGCTAAACGAACTAGATCGTATTGAACCCAAAGCGGATACGGTTGTCAAAAAAGATGACACTATCCAAATCATTAGAGTAGAAAAAGTCACCGATGTTGTGGAAGAACCAATTAAATTTGCTGTTGTAACGAAGAAGGACAGCAGCCTGGCTAAAGGTTCCCAGAAAGTCATCAATCAAGGCAAAGAAGGCCTTTTAACGAAGGAATACGAAGTTGTTCTAGAAAATGGCAAAGAAGTTTCACGGAAATTATTAAGCGAGAAAACCGTTAAGGAAAAGCAGGATAAAATGGTTGCTGTCGGAACGAAGCCGTTGGCTGTTAATATGGTTGCATCCCGTGGCGAAACAGGCGGGAAGGAAATCCATGTGTCCTCAACCGCATATACGGCATATTGTAACGGTTGTTCAGGAAAAACCGCGACAGGCATTAATCTGCGTGCTAATCCAGATGTGAAGGTGATTGCAGTAGATCCTAGAGTCATCCCTTTAGGTACGAAAGTTTATGTAGAGGGCTACGGGTATGCAATCGCTGCGGATACCGGCTCTGCTATTAAAGGAAACAAAATCGATGTGTTTTTTGCTACAAAGGCAGAAGCCTATCGCTGGGGACGCAAAAAAGTAAAAATTAGAATCCTTAATTAATTTTATTAAAGTGCAGGGGACCCCTAAAATCCTCTGCATTTTTTCTTTTTTTCTTTCTTGTACTTTTCATATATAATTAAAATCATTATTTAATCCATCATATATACAGACGAATAACATTACAGAAATGTTTCAAATTTTTATCAAATATTTTATTTTTATTTTAAATGTCTCTAATGAAATGCCAGAGCTGGTCAATAGGAGGATTTATGAAAATAAAGGAAATCATCGTGGTCGAAGGAAAGGATGATACGACTGCGATTAAAAACGCACTGGATGCGGATACAATTGAAACAAATGGTTCTGCCATCAATCAAGAAACATTAGAAAAAATAAAGCTTGCTCAAAAGACAAGAGGGGTTATTGTTTTTACTGATCCAGATTATCCAGGGAAAAAAATCCGCAATACAATCAAAGAACATGTCCCTGGGTGCAAGCATGCTTTTATCGATAAAAAGGATGCGATACATAAATACGGCAAAGGTGTTGGTGTCGAACACGCTTCACCTGAGATGATACGGCAGGCTCTTCGCGAGGCGCACCTCATGCATGAAGAGGTAGAGGAGATCATCACTCAAGAGGACTTACTTGCTGCGGGTCTAATCGGCGGCTCTGGGGCAAGAGAAAGAAGAGAGAAGCTAGGAAGGCTTTTAAAAATTGGGTTTACAAATGGAAAGCAGCTACATAAAAGTTTAATGATGTTTCAAATTAGCAAAGAAGAGTTTGCGGCTGCTATCCAAGTGATCCGCCAGGAGGATGAACATGCATAAAGATATAGCAACCCCAGTAAGAACCCGTGCCATACTTGAAAAATACGGATTCTCTTTTAAAAAGAGCTTAGGACAAAACTTTTTAATTGATACGAATATTCTAAGAAGAATTGTCGATCACGCCGAGTTAACGGAAGAATCAGCAGCGATTGAAATTGGCCCTGGGATCGGCGCTTTAACAGAGCAGCTTGCGAAAAGAAGCAAAAAGGTAGTGGCTTTTGAAATTGATCAGCGGCTATTGCCAATATTACAAGACACCCTTTCCCCTTATCCGAATACAAAGATCATTCATGAGGATGTATTGAAAGCGGATGTAAAAGGGATGATTGAAACAGAATTAGAAGGAATTCACGATATTATGGTCGTTGCCAATCTTCCCTATTACGTGACAACCCCGATTATCATGAAACTGCTTGAGGACAAGCTGCCAATCAGGGGAATTGTTTGTATGCTTCAAAAAGAGGTGGCAGATCGAATTTCTGCTAAGCCGGGGACAAAAGATTACGGTTCTCTTTCCATCGCTATTCAATACTATACAGAGGCTGAGACGGTGATGATTGTTCCGAAAACCGTATTTATCCCTCAGCCGAATGTGGATTCAGCAGTTATTCGTTTAACGAAACGGAAGGAACCGGCTGTTTCCGTTCAGAATGAGGAATTCTTTTTTCAAATTATTAGGGCCAGCTTTGCGCAAAGGCGGAAAACATTATTAAATAACTTAACAAGTTATTTGCCAGATGGGAAACAAAAGAAGGAAGATATTCTTGCTGCTTTAGAGCAAGCAGAAATCGAGCCTACCCGAAGAGGGGAAACCTTATCCATTGAGGAGTTTGCCCGGTTGAGTGATAAATTGGCTTCAATATTTACTTAAGCTCACCATGTGTGGGCTTTTTTTTATGGAATGAAGAGCTTAAATGAATGGTTAAAACTTTATTTATAGATAAAAAAAGCACATGTTTTTAGACGTATGCATAATTTATGAGAGAACCAGACTATATTCTTTAGAAGGCCCTCCTGTAAATGGCAGCTTTTCGATGCCATGTGAGGCTTGATGGGGCTAATTGGAGTGACTTTAGTTGAGCATAAACATCATGGATATTGTCGGGAGGGTTTCATACCAATGTGATATTCTGTTTCGGGTCATCGATTTTCGGGAACAGAATGGGAAAAAGTTTGCCATCCTATACGGGGAAGACATTCGGCTAATTGCAGACGCGCCTATTGAGGATTTAATTACGATTAGTCCTTCGACAAGGGCAAAGATTGCACAGGAGTATCATTCCATGGAAGAACAGTCTCTGCAGTTGTTCCGTCAGGATATCGAACTGATTAAGCAAAAACAAGAGTATGAAGCCACGGACGGCTACAGCAAATCATTGAGCTATTTTCAAATGCCTGGAAGAGTCCTCCACCTAGATGGGGATCCAGCTTATTTAGAAAAATGCCTAAATTTATATGAAAAAATAGGTGTCCCAGTGACTGGCATTCATTGCAATGAAAAGGAAATGCCGCTGAAGATTGGGCAGCTAATAGACTACTATAGACCAGATATTCTTGTGATCACCGGACATGATGCCTATTCAAAGGCAAAAGGGAAGAAAACAGATATTAACGCCTATCGCCATTCTAAACAATTTGCACAAACGGTTAGAGAAGCAAGAAAGAAGGTCCCTCATTTAGATCAGCTAGTCATTTTTGCAGGTGCATGCCAATCACATTTTGAATCCATCATCCACGCAGGAGCTAATTTTGCCAGTTCCCCTTATAGAGTGAATATTCATGCACTAGATCCGGTGTATATTGTGGCAAAAATTAGTTTTACTCCTTTTATGGAGCGAATAAATGTATGGGATGTGTTGCGCAATACATTAACTGGGGAAAAGGGATTGGGCGGAATCGAAACAAAGGGAGTTCTGAGAACGGGCATGCCATTTAATATTGAACACAACAATGAATCCTAAATATAAACCGTTCTTACTCGGGGCGGTTTATTTTTTTGACCAAATAGTCATATTTCTTTAAATGTAGCGTACATATTCTAAGATGAATAAGGATAAGCTAAAAATGTTGAAAAATAGAAGAAATTGTGGACGAAAATATATTGACAATCTTTTTTAAAGACTGTTATAATTTATATTTTTATTTGACTCCACTGTGTCAGTGTGATATACTTAACATAGTGAGGTGGAACGAATGGCAAAAACATTATTGGATATCAAAAAAGCTCTTGATTCAAACCTTGGGAAAAGATTATTACTCAAGGCTAACGGTGGAAGAAGGAAGACGATTGAGCGTTCAGGTGTTTTAGCAGAAACGTACCCTTCTGTATTTGTGATTGAGCTGGATCAGGATGAAAATGCGTTTGAACGTGTATCCTACAGCTACGCAGATGTTCTTACAGAAACTGTTCAAATTACATTCTACGAAGATACAACAGGACGAGTTGCTTTAAATTAATATAAATTTTTTTTGTGTGTAGGCGGCGAACTTATGTTTGCTGCCGTTTTTTTTTTACATCCACCAATATCCCAAATATTTAACTCTTATGATTAAACATAGTAAGCCTCATACTATAGGTACCGCAGTGTGAAAGGAGATGTTAATCATAGGCAGGCGAAAAGGGATTATGACAGAGGGCTTTAAAGAGGAGCTTGCGAAGGAACTTGGCTTTTATGATGTTGTGCAAAAAGAAGGCTGGGGCGGTATCACAGCGAAGGATGCTGGAAATATGGTTAAACGTGCAGTTGAAATTGCACAACAAGGCCTAAATAATAATCGGTAACCTTTTGAAGATAACGTAAACTGCATATTTAACAGATAGTGATTAATAACGAAATGGACTCACTGCGGTGGGGCTGACCTAAAGCACAGGTGCCAGTCACCTAATAGGACAGCCCCTATTTCTTTAGAAATTTTGACAAAAAGTATAACTTTTATAAAGAAAGTCTAATCAGTACGTCTTACTTTTGTTGTTTTGTGGTAAAATAGGACAAAAAATGGAGACGTTTTGTCAAAGTAGGTGAAGATGTTGAAGATTTTAGTAAAGGCACCGGCTAAAATTAATTTATCCTTGGATGTTTTACATAAACGTGAGGACGGCTATCATGAAGTTGAGATGATTATGACAACTATTGATCTCGCTGATCGCCTTGAATTAACTTTATTAGAGCAAGAGGTAATCAAGATTATCTCCCATAATCGTTTTGTACCGGATGATCAGAGAAATTTGGCTTACCAGGCGGCACTTCTTTTAAAAGAGCGGTTTCAGGTGAAAAAGGGAGTCGCTATTACAATTGAAAAAGCCATCCCGGTCGCTGCAGGGCTTGCTGGAGGGAGCAGTGATGCCGCTGCTGTATTAAGAGGGCTGAATAAGCTATGGGGTCTTGGATTAAGTTTAGATGAACTCGCTATAATTGGAGCGGAAATTGGCTCGGATGTTTCATTTTGTGTTTACGGAGGGACAGCCTTAGCAACTGGAAGAGGGGAAATTATTAAAGAACTCCCTGCGGCACCGACTTGCTGGGTTATACTAGCTAAACCCTTTATCGGCGTGTCTACTGCAGATGTGTATCGGCGACTTCAATTAAGTGGAGTGAATCATCCGAAAACAAAGGAAATGATCCAGGCAATAGAAGCCGGGAGTTATGAACAGGTTTGCGGCCTTGTTGGGAATGTGCTGGAGGACGTTACCTTCAGGCTGCATCCTGAGGTGGCACAAATTAAAGAGCAAATAAAAAGATTTGGTGCCGATGCTGTTTTGATGAGCGGTAGTGGGCCGACTGTATTTGGACTTGTTCGCCATGACTCTAGAATGCAGCGGATCTATAACGGGTTAAGAGGATTTTGCGATCAGGTTTTTGCCGTTAGAATGCTTGGAGAACGACATAAGCTTGATTGAATCCGGATGATGGTGATATATTAACATTATAATATTCGGATTTGGGGGTCCTATGATGAAGTTTCGTCGGAGTGAGCGCTTAATTGATATGACGAATTATTTATTAGAACATCCAAGACAATTGGTTTCTTTAACTTATTTCTCAGAAAGATACAAATCAGCTAAATCCTCCATCAGTGAAGATTTAGCAATCATTAAGGATACATTTGAACAACGGGGAATTGGAACGTTACAGACGGTTCCGGGTGCTGCAGGCGGAGTGAAATTTCAAGTAAAAGTAACGGAAGAGGAAGCAAAATCAACTATTTCCGAGCTTTGTGAAATTATGGCCAGTCCTGATCGATTATTGCCGGGTGGGTATTTATATATGACGGACATAATAGGAAACCCATCTATTGTGAATCGGGTCGGACGGTTATTTGCGTCTGCTTTCGGGGAAACGCAAATTGATGTAGTAATGACGGTAGCTACGAAGGGGATATCTTTAGCTTATGCAACTGCGAATTATTTAAATGTCCCTGTTGTCATCGTTCGAAAAGATAGTAAAGTGACAGAAGGCTCTACAGTCAGCATTAACTATGTATCTGGTTCAACAAAAAGATTATCAACGATGATGCTATCGAAGCGAAGCCTGGCAGAAGGCTCAAGAGTCCTTATTGTCGATGACTTTCTAAGGGGTGGCGGCACTGTAAATGGAATGGTCAGTATGCTTGAGGAATTTAAAGCCCATGTTGCAGGCATAGCTGTTCTAGTAGAAGCAGAAAAGGCTGAGGAACGTCTAGTGGATGAATATTTATCTCTTCTGCGGTTATCAGATATTGATGAAAGAGAAAAGAAGATCAATGTGAATGAAGGTAATTATTTTAAAAATAAATGATTATCAAATTATGTTTAAGGGGGATACATAAATGAAATTTGTTCAAACTTCAAAAGCACCAGCAGCAATAGGTCCGTATTCACAAGGCATCATTGTAAATAACTTATTTTACAGCTCAGGTCAAATTCCGCTAACTGCTGAGGGTGTTTTGGTAGAAGGAGACGTAATCGTTCAGACTCATCAAGTGTTCAAAAATCTGCAAGCTGTACTTGAAGAGGCTGGCGCGTCTTTAGAAACAGTTGTAAAGGCAACCGTATTTATTAAAAATATGGACGACTTTGGTGCGATCAACGAAGTGTATGGGGAATATTTCCACACTCATAAGCCTGCACGCTCTTGTGTAGAAGTGGCTCGTTTGCCTAAGGATGTTTTAATAGAAATCGAAGTAGTAGCTCTTGTAAAATAGCAGTCAATATAAAAAACCAAGCTCGTTGCAATCGCGGGCTTGGTTTTTTTAGTTAAATAGAAAGATGATCCGGGTTAATTTTACAATTTATTGTATATTTTTTGGTAGTTTAGTCATAATGGATATGGGATAATAAATAGAACTTAATCATTTGGAATAAAAGATTCTAAAAATTTTTTCGATTCAAGCAGGAAAAACAGAGGATATGTGGAATTAAATAAAATAAGATTTGTATCTTCTTGAAAAGGTGGTGAACAGAATGGAAGTAACTGACGTAAGATTGCGCCGCGTTAATACAGATGGCCGTATGAGGGCGATTGCCTCTATTACTTTAGATCATGAATTTGTTGTTCACGATATTCGAGTAATTGATGGCAATAATGGATTGTTTGTTGCAATGCCTAGCAAACGTACTCCGGATGGGGAGTTTAGGGATATTGCTCATCCTATTAACTCAGGAACACGGGGGAAAATCCAAGAGGCTGTATTATCAGAATACCACCGTTTAGGTGAATTAGAAGTTGAATTTGAGGAAGCAGGAGCTTCCTAATAATAAGCAACTAGAGCCTACTACTAAGTAAGGCTCTTTTTTATGTACCTGATTATGAATACGATACCCCCTTAATTCCCCGTTTATTACCAACTCAAACCTCTCACTTTTTATAAAAAAGCTCTGCAATTCTGCCCTTTATCAATTTCCTTCCTTCATATGGGAATAATTCAACATTTTTCGTGTAAAAAATATGTAGTTTTTTGTCACTCCTTGAAATAAGACCGTATATAGGATATATTTTTAAGGGATAAAAAGGTTATGTGATCGAATAATGCGGAACTGCGATGATGAAATGAACATCTAATGTATTCGTAAATAAATGAGTGAACCAATATAATGAAAAAAGAGTATTGGTGCTTCACGCTGTCTTAATTTATTCGTAAGCTGTAATAAACAGCTTTTCTATTGTCTAGCTCCAGCGCCTACCCCGATGTACAGGACGTACTAGTGTCGACAGAGCGACAGGACGTCGCGTTATTGTCGACCTCGAGGTCACAAGCCAATCCTCCCAGAAAGGTAAATACACTTTTCCGTGAGGCTCGTCTTGTGCTTGTCGGGGGTGACCACGGCGCTTGCGCTTTTCAAGAAGTGAGCGACATTATTTCACTTGAAATGGAGGCCTGTCTGTGTATAATCGTTATGCGGTCATCTTAGCCGCGGGCCAAGGGACGAGAATGAAGTCTAAGCTTTATAAAGTCCTGCATCCTGTGTGTGGAAAGCCGATGGTTCAACACGTGGTTGATCAAGTTTCAAAGCTTAACATAGAGGAAATTGTCACAATCATTGGACATGGGGCAGAATTGGTACAGGCACAGCTCGGTGACGACATTAAGTATGCATTGCAAAAGGAGCAGCTGGGTACGGCCCATGCTGTCATGCAAGCGAAAGAAATGCTCCATGGGAAAGAAGGCGTTACCATTGTCGTTTGTGGAGATACTCCGCTAATCACCCATGAGACAATGGAGGCCCTTTATAAACATCACGAGGATAAAGGTGCTAAGGCAACGGTACTGACTGCTTGGACCGACAATCCTGCTGGCTATGGACGCATCGTCCGAAATGAAAGCGGACATGTCGAGAAAATAGTCGAGCATAAGGACGCAACAGAAGAAGAACGAAAAATTCAAGAAATTAATACGGGTACTTATTGCTTTGATAATCAAGCTTTATTTCAAGCGTTAAGTCGGGTAAGCAATGATAATGTCCAGGGAGAATATTATTTACCGGACGTTATTGAGATTCTGAAAAATGAAGGAGCTCCTATTGCTGCTTTCCAAACAGCAGAATTTGAGGAGACTCTTGGTGTGAATGACAGGGTTGCTCTTTCTGAAGCAGAACGATTAATGAGAAAGAGAATAAATGAGTTCCATATGCGAAATGGTGTGTCAATCATCGACCCATCCAATACGTATATCGGTTCCGATATATCGATAGGAATGGATACGATTATACACCCCGGCACGATTCTTACTGGAAAAACAACGATTGGATCTAATTGTGTCATTGGTCCTCACAGCGAAATTTCAGATTGTACAGTTGGCGATCATACTATAATTCGTCAATCTGCAGCTTTTGACAGTCAAATTGGTTCCGGTGTCCAAATTGGGCCATTTGCTCATATACGTCCGAAATCTGACATTCATGGGCATGTGAAAATTGGAAACTTTGTTGAAGTGAAAAAAGCTGTTTTCGGTGAGGGAAGCAAGGCATCTCATCTAAGCTATATAGGGGATGCTGAAGTCGGCCGCGATGTAAATATTGGCTGCGGCACAATTACAGTCAACTACGATGGGAAAAATAAATTCCTAACGAAGATAGAAGATGGAGTTTTCGTAGGCTGCAATTCCAATCTCGTGGCACCAGTAACCATTGGGGAAAATGCCTATGTGGCAGCGGGCTCAACGATAACAGAGGATGTTCCTGGAGGGGCTTTATCCATCGCAAGGGCGCGTCAAGTAAATAAAGAGAATTATGTAGAAAAACTAAATGGCAAGAAATAATTCAGGTGGAGGCTTAACATGTCTAATCAATATTTAGATCCAAATTTAAAGGTTTTTAGTCTTAATTCCAATCGCGAATTGGCAACAGAAATTGCTAATGTGATCGGTGTTGAGCTTGGAAAATGTTCAGTACAGCGCTTCAGTGATGGAGAAATTACGATTAATATCGAAGAAAGTATTCGAGGCTGCGATGTTTATGTGATTCAATCGACAAGCTCTCCGGTTAATGAACATTTAATGGAGCTTCTTATCATGATTGATGCATTAAAGCGTGCATCTGCAAAAACAATTAACATTGTAATGCCTTATTATGGATATGCACGTCAAGATCGTAAAGCTAGAGCCCGTGAACCAATCACAGCGAAGCTTGTCGCAAACTTACTTGAAACAGCAGGGGCAACACGTGTGATTACACTTGACTTGCATGCTCCGCAAATTCAAGGTTTCTTCGACATTCCAATTGATCATTTAATGGGTGTTCCGATTCTTTCTGAGTACTTTAAAAATAAAGCAATGAATAACGATGTTGTTATCGTATCACCAGACCATGGCGGTGTAACGAGAGCAAGAAAGCTTGCTGAACGATTAAAAGCTCCGATTGCGATTATTGATAAGCGCCGTCCGAAGCCGAATGTAGCGGAAATTATGAATATTGTTGGACATATTGATGGAAAAGTAGCTATCTTAATTGATGATATCATTGATACTGCTGGAACAATCACATTAGCTGCAAATGCACTAGTTGAACATGGTGCGTCTGAAGTGTATGCATGCTGTACACATCCAGTATTATCAGGTCCGGCTATTGAGAGAATCCAAAACTCCTCCATTAAAGAGTTAGTTGTGACAAATTCAATCGCCCTTCCAGAAGAAAAGAAAACGGAAAAAATTGTTCAGCTTTCAGTTGCGCCTCTTATTGGGGAAGCAATCATCCGTGTTCATGAGGAGCAATCTGTAAGCACACTATTTGATTGATCATTACCCAGTAATTTGATAGATGAAACATACAAAATGATCTTAAAGGTTTAGACTTCCTCATTTTAGGGTACTTTTTATAGAGAGCCTTTTTATAAAAAATGTGGAAGGGGATCATTTATCATGACAGCAGTACTTCAAGCAAAGGAAAGAAAAGAATTTCGCGGATCTGTGTTAACACGTATACGGCAGGAAGGAAATATTCCTGCGGTCATTTACGGGGCAAAAATAGATAGTAAACCAATCTATTTTAGTGAAGCGGATTTTACAAAAATCATTCGAAGAGTAGGCAGGAACGGTGTCATTTCATTAGATTTGGACGGTCAGAAGCATAATGTAGTATTGAGTGACTACCAGGCAAACCCAATCAAAAATGAGATTATCCACGTTGATCTTCTTGCAGTGGACATGTCACAGGAAATAACGGCGAATGTCCGTGTAGCTCTAATTGGGGATGCAGCAGGGGTAAAGGATGGCGGGGTGCTCCAGCAGTCTATGCATGAGGTTTCCGTCACCGCTACACCAGAACAAATTCCGCCATCTGTTGACATTGATGTAACAAACCTGCAAGTTAATGAAACCATTACGGTTGCCGATATAAAAGCGAACCTTGGATATGAGGTAAACCATACTGAGGATGAAGTAATTGCTTCTATTCTCCCTCCACGCCAGGAAAAAGAAATTAATAGTGGTGAAAAGCAGCATGAGGGAACGCCTGAGAATGAAGAAGGCAGAGAAACAGAAGCAAGTGAATAATCAAAAGCAAAAATAAACATGTAATTTCAAAAGCAAGGGTCTGGCTCAACTTACATAAGTCAGTCCCTTCTTTTTTAAGAGGTGAGAGATATGAAGCTGATTGTAGGGCTAGGGAACCCTGGAAGGCAATATGAGAAAACAAGGCATAATATTGGCTTTGAGGTCATTGATGCACTTTCAGAGAAGTTAAATATCCCTCTTGACCAGGCGAAGTTCCAGGGAGTTTATGGAGTGGGTCATGTAAATGGAGAAAAGGTATTTTTATTAAAGCCCCTTACATATATGAACCTTTCAGGTGAATCAATTGTTCCGTTAATGGATTATTTCGAAATTGATAATGATGAGCTTGTTGTCATTTATGACGATTTAGATCTTCCTGTTGGGAGGATTCGATTAAGGCAAAAGGGCAGTGCAGGAGGGCATAATGGAATTAAGTCCACCATTGCACATCTAGGCACACAAGAGTTTAACAGAATAAGAGTTGGAATTGACAGGCCGCCGAGCGGGATGAAAGTGCCTGACTATGTGTTAGGGCGATTTTCAAAAGAAGAGCAGGAGCAAATGACAGAGGTCATAAAAAGGTGTTCTGATGCCTGTGAGGAATGGATCTCTAAGCCGTTTTTACAAATCATGAATGAATTTAATCAATAATTCCTCATATATCTCTACTTTTTTCATAAGATAGTATATCATTCTTATTAGGCTGTATAAGCTATTGCCGAATGAATAAGTTCCTTTAGAAACGCTCATACTAATGATACACGAGTGTATAATAGGAGGAACAGGCATGGCTATACATTATCATTGCCGTCATTGTGGGGTGGAGATTGGTACCATTGAAGATACCGACATCCACACAGAGCAATTAGGCTTTCATTTATTAAATCATGAGGAACGTCAAGAGATGATAGCGTACGATATGGCGGGCAATCTTCAGGTAAAGGCCATTTGCGAAGATTGTCATGAATTACTGCAGCGAAATCCGGAATACCATCAGCATGATTTTCTAATTCAATAACAGGCTTTGGACATCCATCCAAAGCATTTTTCTATTTAATTTAGAAAAGCGGAGAGCGCCTTCTTATCGGCTTATGACCTCGAGCCAAGGGCGCTCAGAGCTAGACAAATCGTACAAAGGGGTTATTCCTCTTAAGAAAGGGAGGGTAGTCATGAAAGGGCTTAAGAATATGATTAGTGGGCAAGATGATCTGCAATCCGTCTTGTCTGGAATTAAGGAAGGGCTTAAAGAGCAGTTAATATCAGGTTTATCCGGTTCTGCGAGAACTTTATTTCTATCATCTGTCTACGAGCAAACACGAAGGCCGATATTAATCATCACACATAATCTACTGCAAGCACAAAAACTGTATGACGATATTGTTCATCTAGTAAAAGAATCAGAAGTGTTTTTATATCCGGCTAATGAATTAATTGCCGCCGAAATTAGTATTGCCAGTCCAGAATTAAAGGCACAACGAATTGAAGTGTTAAATTATTGGAGTAAAAGTAAAAATGGTCTATTAATTGCACCAATGGCAGCCTTAAGAAAAATTCTCCCGCCAGCCTCTCTCTGGAGAGAATGTCAACTTACCCTAAAGGTAGGGGATGAGCTTCAGGAGGAGCAGTTTTTAACATTCGTCCAAATGGGCTATTCGCGTGTGAGCATGGTTTCATCTCCCGGTGAGTTTAGTGTAAGAGGCGGAATTATTGATATTTATCCATTAACAGAATCCGATCCAATTCGAATTGAATTATTTGATACAGAAGTAGATTCTATTCGATCGTTTTCATTGGAAGATCAACGTTCCAAGGAGAAATTATCTGAAGTAACAATCGGACCCGCAACTGAATATCCATTAACAGATGAGCATTTTCAAAAAATGATTGAAAAGATTGATGCAGGGTTAGGCAAAAGCCTAAAGAAGTTAAAGGATGAAAAGGTAAAAACATTGCTTACACAGAACATTGGACATGAACTCGAGCAATTGAGAACGGGGAGCAAGCCTAATCAGCTATTTAAGTATCTCTCCTTTGCATATGAAAAAGAAAATAGTTTAGTAGACTATCTTCCGGAAAATGCGCTGATTTTCGTTGATGAAATTAGTAGAGTTCAGGAAATGAATGATTCTCTGGAAAAGGAAGAGGCCGAGTGGTATACAAGTCTATTAAGTGAGGGGCAAATGATTCATGATGTGAAAATATCCCATAATTTACGGGGGTTTTTACAGCAAAAGAAACAGCCGCTCATTTATTTGTCATTGTTTCTAAGACATATCCCAAATACAAATCCGCAAAATATTATTAATATTTCGTGTAAGCAAATGCAAAACTTCCACGGTCAAATGAACGTTCTTAAAGCGGAAATTGAACGCTGGAGAAAAGGAAATTATACCGTCATCTTTTTAGGCTCTGATGAAGAAAGAGTGAAGAAGCTTCAAAGGGTATTGGAAGACTATGAAATTGAAGCATTATCTCTAGGAATTGATCAGCCTCTTCTATTAGGAAAGGTTCAAATCATGGCAGGAGGTCTGTTAACCGGCTTTGAGCTGCCAAGTCAAAGATTTGCGGTTATTACAGAAGAAGAGCTTTTTAATAAAAGAACGAAAAAACAGCCCCGCCGACAAAAGCTGTCCAATGCGGAACGGATTAAAAGCTATTCCGAGTTAAAAGTTGGCGATCATGTCGTTCATGTAAATCATGGAATAGGGAAATATTTAGGAATTGAAACACTTGAAATCAATGGGGTTCATAAGGATTATCTCCATATTCGATACCAAGGTACGGATAAGCTCTATGTTCCAGTTGAGCAAATTGACCTTGTTCAAAAATATGTAGGCTCCGAAGCAAAGGAACCAAAATTATATAAGCTTGGCGGAAGCGATTGGAAAAGGGTTAAGAAGAAGGTTGAATCCTCTGTACAGGATATTGCGGATGACTTAATCAAGCTTTATGCGGAGCGAGAAGCATCGAAAGGACATGCTTTTAGCCCGGATGGGGAGATGCAGCGGGAATTTGAATCAGCATTTGCTTATCAAGAAACAGAGGATCAGCTCCGTTCCATTCACGAAATTAAAAGAGATATGGAAAGAGAGCGCCCGATGGATCGATTATTATGCGGAGATGTGGGCTATGGGAAAACAGAAGTGGCGATTCGTGCTGCCTTCAAAGCAATAGCCGATGGAAAACAAGTAGCTTTCCTTGTTCCGACAACCATTCTTGCACAGCAGCATTACGAAACAATGCGAGAACGCTTTCAGGAGTATCCGATTGAGGTCGGACTGCTAAGCCGTTTTAAATCTAGGAAACAGCAAACAGAAACAATCAAAGGTTTAAAGGCGGGGACCATTGATGTGGTAGTAGGAACCCATCGGATCCTTTCCAAGGATATTTCATATCGCGACTTAGGGCTGCTCATTGTCGATGAAGAACAGAGATTTGGGGTTACACATAAAGAAAAAATAAAACAGATGAAAACAAATGTGGATGTTCTTACATTAACGGCCACCCCGATTCCAAGGACTCTTCATATGTCGATGCTCGGCGTGCGTGATTTATCAGTCATTGAAACTCCGCCGGAAAATCGCTTTCCGATTCAGACCTATGTGATGGAGTATAATGGAGGAATTGTTCGAGAAGCGATTGAAAGAGAGCTTGCTCGCGATGGGCAAGTTTATTTCCTTTATAACCGAGTAGAGGATATAGAAAGGAAAGCAGAGGAAATTTCAATGCTTGTGCCAGATGCAAGGGTGACCTATGCCCATGGAAAAATGACCGAAAATGAGCTCGAATCAGTTATGCTAGGTTTCCTTTCTGGCGAATATGATGTTCTTGTGAGCACGACAATCATTGAGACTGGGGTAGACATCCCCAATGTCAACACGCTCATTGTTCACGATGCCGATAAAATGGGGTTATCACAGCTTTATCAGCTTAGAGGCAGGGTTGGCCGTTCTAATCGGGTTGCCTACGCGTATTTTACCTATAGAAAAGATAAAGTATTAACCGAGGTAGCAGAGAAGCGGCTTCAGGCCATTAAAGAATTTACTGAGCTTGGCTCTGGATTCAAAATTGCCATGCGTGACCTGTCCATTAGGGGTGCGGGAAATTTACTAGGTGCTGAACAGCACGGCTTCATTGATTCAGTCGGATTTGATTTATACTCGCAGATGCTGAAGGACGCGATCGAAAATAGGAAAGGCAATTTAGAACTTGAGAATAAGCAACGGCTGGAAATTGATGTTGAATTAGATGCTTATATTCCTGATTCCTATATTTCAGATGGCCATCAAAAGATTGAAATGTATAAGCGCTTTAGAGGTGCCTCAAGTATAGAGGATATCGAGGAGCTTCATGATGAAATGCTTGACCGCTTTGGTGAATATCCTGAAGAGGTTGGATATTTATTCCAAGTGGCACAAATGAAGGTTCTAGGGGAACTTGCCGGGATTGAAACGATCAAACAGACCAAAAATGAAATACTTATTCTGCAGTCGGAGAAGGCAAGCGAAAGAATAGACGGTCCAAAAATATTCGAAATCACTAGTAAATTTGGCCGTACAGTAGGGCTTGGGATGGATGGCAAAAAACTCAAAGCAGTACTCCATATAAAAGGAATCAAACCAAATGAATGGTTAAAAATAGCCTTTGAAGTTGTACAAGGGATGAAGGATTCCGTTAAAGAACAGCAAAGTCAGGCATTATAAAATCTAATAATCCTAAAATCATTAGCAGCAGAACAATAGTCCTAAAAGCTTTCAAAAATGTTTACTCTTGAAAAACGAAGGGTATTTCTTAAGGGAACCTGAAATTTTTTCCAAATTCCAAAACGATCACAGATGATTTTTCCGAGTTTAAAATGAAATGATAAACTCAAGAAAAAAATGATTGAATGTGTATAGAACTTTCCATATGAAAGATACTAAGTTCAAACATGGCGATGTATTCAATTTCTCCCAATTTTGAATCATGGCCAGATAAGAAAAGCTGAAAATTGCGCGCTTTCAGTATCGGGCCAACCAAATCTTTAGCATTATACTGAGTACAATGCACTAGAGGCAAGACAACTGTCTGACTTTGGAAAACCCTTTTTCTTATTTCATAACAAAATCATCAGATGAAAGTGAGGCAACATTGGATGAAAGCAACTGGTATTGTTCGTCGAATCGATGATTTAGGGCGTGTGGTAATTCCTAAGGAAATTCGCAGAACGCTGCGTATTCGTGAAGGAGATCCATTAGAAATTTTCGTTGACCGAGATGGAGAGGTCATTTTGAAGAAGTACTCACCGATCAGTGAGCTAAGCGATTTTGCAAAAGAGTATGCTGAGGCACTGTTTGACAGCTTAGGAAACCCTGTTTTAATCTGTGACAGAGATACATACATCGCTGTTGCAGGCGGTTCCAAAAAGGAATATTTAAACAAAAACATCAGTGAATTAGTTGAAAAGTCGATGGAGGACCGCAGTTCAGTCCTTATAACCCAATCAGGTGACTTTTCATTGGTGGATGGTCATACTGAAGCCATTTCTTCTTACACAATTGGGCCTATCATTGCAAATGGGGATCCAATTGGTGCTGTAATCATCTACGCAAAAGAAGATACGTTAGGAGAAGTTGAACAAAAGGCTGTAGAAACAGCTGCGGGATTTTTGGCAAGACAAATGGAATCATAAGGGTGAACTTCTATCAGTGGGCCTCCATATTGGGGGGCCCACTGATGGTTTTTCGGAAGAGACTCATGGGGACAATTAAGCAAGCAGCCATGTTATAATACTTTCAAATGTAAGATTTGGAAGGAGAGGGATAATGAGGCCCGAGAAAAAAGCTAAAGAATTATTTAAAGGGGCTTTCATTTTAACTTTTGCCGCATTAATCGTAAAAATATTAAGCGCCGTCTACCGTGTACCGTTTCAAAATATGGTTGGAGATGTTGGTTTTTATATTTATCAACAGGTTTATCCGTTTTATGGAGTTGCTCTTGTTTTATCTACATATGGTTTTCCGGTCGTGATTTCTAAGCTTTACACTGAGCTTTCAAGCCGGAAGGATAAGAATGGAGTACAGCACTTATTTATCACATCCGCCTTAATATTATTTATTATAGGATTTTTTTGTTTTGCGTTTCTTTTCTGGGGGGCAGACTGGTTAGCGGCTCAAATGAAGGATCCCAAGCTTGCTATCTTATTAAAAGTCATTTCAGTCACATTTTTAATTTTCCCTGTTGTTTCTTTACTGAGAGGCTTTTACCAAGGGAAAGGAAATATGGTCCCAACAGCCGTATCCCAAGTAGTTGAGCAGTTCATAAGGGTGCTCACGATCTTCTTAGCCGCTTTTTTGCTGACAAGTAAGGGATATAGCTTATATGTTGTAGGGGGAGGAGCAGCGTTTGGCTCTGTAACTGGCGGTATCACAGCTGTTATTGTTCTCATAACATTTTATTGGGCAGGGAGACGAAAATCCCGTCTTTCTTTAGCAAAATTTAATATACAAAAAATCATACACATCGCTAGAGCTCTTTTGGTACAGGGATTTGCCGTATGCGTAAGCAGTATGCTCCTTGTGTTTTTGCAAATGGCAGATTCTTTAAATCTATATTCTATGCTTATCTCTTCAGGCATAGATGCTCATGAAGCGAAAGAACTTAAGGGAATTTATGATCGGGGTCAGCCGCTCATTCAAGTAGGGATGGTCGTAGCCACTTCCATGTCATTATCATTAGTTCCGATTATTGCAAGTGAGAAATTAAATTCAAATTTTGCATTTATGCATGATAAAATTCGGCTGGCGCTTAAAATCGCCTTATTTGTAGGTGTCGCAGCAACGGTTGGCCTATGGAATATTATTCGTCCAACAAATATTATGCTGTTTGAAAACAGCGAGGGTTCAGATGTTCTAGGGGTTTTGAGCATTATTATATTATTAAGTTCGATCATTATTACTGTTACAGCTATTTTACAAGGACTTGGCATTATTCTTTTTCCGGCCTTTGTTATCCTCGGCAGCCTCGCGGTGAAATATGTATTGAACGCGATTCTTGTCCCCCCATTCGGGACAATGGGAGCAGCGGGAGCCTCGTGTTTGACTTTAAGTTTAATTATGGTCATCTTGCTTGTTAAGCTCCGCAGTCAATTGCGGACGCCGATTTTGAATAAACGATTTATCCTGATCGTTGGAATAGCTGCATTTTCTATGTTTATTGTCTTGCGGGTTTATTTATATATAACGGGTTATGCAGCCGGCTTCAATGAGGAGCGATTGTTTGCTTGTTTTCAGGCATTAAGTGCTGTAGCTGTCGGCGGATTTAGTTATCTATGGATTGTATTAAAAGGGAATACCTTTAAAGAAAAAGAGCTTTCGATGCTGCCTTTTGGAAGCAAGCTGCTTTTCTTTCTTCCTAAAAGGAATAGGAGATGAAATAAACAATGTCAAAAATCACGATTTTTGGGTTAGGTGCAGGGGATTTAGAGCAGCTCCCTTTAGGAGTCTACCGTGCCCTGAAAAGCGCTTCCCCCCTTTACTTGCGGACGAAAGAACATCCTGTCGTCATGGAATTGGAGAAGGAAGGGCTTGAATTCACTTCATTTGACCCTATATATGAAAAACACGAGCAATTTCAAGAAGTTTATGAAGAAATTAGTTCAATCCTGCTGGATGCAGCTTTACGCGGGGATGTTACATATGCAGTGCCCGGCCATCCGCTTGTTGCGGAACGCACTGTTCAGCTTTTGCTGGAGAGAGCAGAAGATCATGGAATAACGGTAGAAATCGGCGGGGGGCAAAGCTTTCTTGATGCTTTGTTTCAGTCACTAAAAATTGATCCAATCGAGGGATTTCAGCTTCTTGATGGAACGAGCCTGAAGAAAGCTGAGCTAGAAGTGAAGCATCACATGATCATCGGACAGGTATATGATCAATTTGTAGCTTCTGAAGTAAAGCTCACACTAATGGAAATTTTGCCTTATGATTATGATGTTTTTATTGTGATGGCCGCAGGAAGTAAGGAAGAGCAGCTTCGTAAGGTTCCTTTATACGAATTGGATCGGGATATAGAGATGAATAATCTAACTTCCATTTATGTTCCCCCTGTTAAGGAAGAGACTATTTTGTATAAAAGCTTTTCCAAGCTGCGGGAGATTATTGCAGAGCTTCGTGGACCGAATGGCTGTCCGTGGGATAAAAAACAAACACATGAATCGTTAAAGAAATATTTAATTGAAGAATCGTACGAGCTTATTGAAGCAATCAATGAAGACGATATCGATCATATGGTGGAGGAACTTGGAGATGTCCTTCTGCAAGTCATGCTTCATGCGCAAATTGGGGAGGATGAGGGATTCTTCTCTATTGAAGATGTTGTGGAGGGGATATCTGAAAAAATGGTCCGCCGCCACCCGCATGTATTCGGGGATATCACCGCTGAGACGGAAGAGGATGTATTAAGAAATTGGCAGGATATTAAGCAGGAAGAAAAGGGCCAATCAGAGGAAAAATCAATCCTTGGCGGAATAAGTAAATCCCTGCCGAATTTAATGGCTGCTGCCGAAATTCAAAAAAAGGCCGCAAAGGTTGGATTTGACTGGGAGGAAGTCGGGCCTGCTTGGGAGAAAGTTAAAGAAGAGCTTCGTGAATTTGAATTAGAGGTTGAAAAGGGCAGTAAAGATATTGTAAAAGAGTTCGGCGACATTCTATTTGCCATCGTGAATATTGCACGTTTTTACCAAATTGATGCTGAAGAAGCGCTATTTTTAACAAATCAGAAGTTCAAACGCCGCTTCGCCTACGTAGAAAAGAAGGTAAAGGAAAGCGGTAAGGATTTTGCTGATTTTGGGTTAGTGCAATTAGACGAATTCTGGGAAGAAGCAAAAAGGTTGGAGAGGAGTCCAGATAATGAGATTAGATAAATTCTTGAAAGTATCCCGTTTAATAAAAAGAAGAACGCTGGCAAAAGAGGTTTCCGATCAAGGGAGAATTCTTGTGAATGGCCTGCAGGCAAAGGCTAGCACTGTTGTTAAGGTTGGGGATGAGTTAGTTATTAGATTCGGGCAAAGAGTAGTCACTGTCAAAATTGACCGTATTCAAGAAACAACGAAAAAAGAAGAAGCTGCTGAAATGTATTCGATAGTAAAAGAAGAAAAGGTCGGAGCCGAGGAATAGGCGCTCTCTGCTTTTCTATTTGTCTAGCTCCAGCGCCTAGGGGCTCGAGGTCATAAGCCAAGTTGACATGAAGGTACAAACCAACCTTCCTGCCAACTCGTCTTATGCTTGAGGCCCGCAGGATGCGGGTCATGCAAACGTTGCCACAGGACGTGGCGTTTTTAGTCTGCGTTCCTCATAAGCGGGCGCTCTCTGCTTTTCTATGTTCTATTTCTTGTCCTGCTCTCATAACATGTACAAAAAGCTTGTACTTTGTGATTGTGAGGGGATGTAAGATGAGCCAATATTATGAGCAAAATTCAACAAAGTCGAATGTTCAGGACCATGATGTTATTATGCGTGGAAGAAGGCTTTTGGATATTACAGGGGTTAAGCAGGTAGAGAGCTTTGATAATGAGGAATTCTTATTAGATACTGTAATGGGCTTTCTGGCGATTAAAGGGCAGAACCTGCAGATGAAAAACCTTGATGTCGATAAAGGGGTCGTCTCCATAAAAGGGAAAATATTTGATCTCGTTTATTTAGATGATCAGCATGGAGATAAGGCTAAAGGCTTCTTTAGCAAGTTATTCCGATGACATTATCGACCCAATTTATCACCATGCTAGCGATGATTGGCATGGGTAGTTTCTTTGGTGCAGCTCTTGATACATACAACCGCTTTCTAAAACGCAGTAATCGCAAAAGCTGGATCGTTTTTATCAATGATATCCTCTTTTGGGTTGTACAAGGGCTGGCTATTTTTTATATTTTATTTATCGTTAACCGCGGTGAACTGAGATTTTATATTTTTATTGCCCTTTTATGCGGCTTTGCCGCCTATCAAAGCTTATTTAAAGGATTATATCTGCGTCTGCTGGAGATTGTCATCTCATTAATTGTCGCTATTTATCGCTTTGTATTAAAATTGTTTCATTATATGATCTATAAACCAATAAGAGGACTCATCCTTGCTGTTATTTATTTTCTATTAATGATAAAGAAGGGACTTTTTGCTCTTTTAAAATTAATATTCAAGATTATTATAGTCATATGTAAGGTCATTCTTCTCCCTTTCAAGTGGCTTTTGTTGTTATTGTGGAAAGTTTTGCCGAAAGGTCTTAAAAAATCAGTCGAGAAGATTTATAATAGAATGGCAGGAGTTTCAAAAAAGATAAAGAATAACATAACTAAGTGGATAACAATCTTGAAAAAATATAAAAAGTAAGGAGGGATGCGAAATGGGTGCCATCAAGAATAGGAATGTAGCCAAAATTCATACAAGCTATGTTAAGCAGCAGGAGGCCGAAGAAATTCAATCGGGAAGGAAAAGACGGCTCTTATATAGAAGATTAGCAGTCTTCTTCATAGGTGCCATCGTTCTATCCTTTTCCATGATTTCCACACTCGTTTCGCAATCCTCATCGATCGAGGCAAAGACAGCCGAGAAACAGAAGCTGGAACAGGAATTGGCTTTATTAGAGAAGAAGGAAGTGTCCCTCGAAGAGGAAATTGTCAAGCTGAATGATGATGAGTACATAGCCAAGCTTGCTAGAAAGGATTACTTCCTGTCGGAAAACAACGAGGTCATCTTTAATTTGCCTGAAAAAAAGGAAAAAAAGGAAAAAAAGGATGAAACATCTAATTAGACCTTGTATTGAACTCTTTTCTTAAGTTCGGTATAATATGTAGTAAGTATTTTTATATCTTTCAAGGAGGCAATTTCTTTTTATGTCAATCGAAGTGGGCAGCAAGTTACAAGGAAAGGTAACAGGAATTACAAATTTCGGAGCGTTTGTGGAGTTACCGGAAGGCTCAACAGGTCTGGTGCACATTAGCGAGGTCGCTGACAATTATGTGAAGGACATTAATGATCACCTTAAAGTTGGCGACCAGGTCGAAGTAAAAGTTATTAATGTCGAAAAGGATGGGAAGATTGGTCTTTCCATTAAAAAGGCAAAGGATCGACCTGAAAGACCAGAAAGACCGGATCGACCGGATCGACCTGATAGAGGCGAAAGAAGAGAGTCTAGAGGACATTCACATTCCCAACGTCCACGTCAAGGCAGAGCAAACGATAATCGTCCATCAAGAGAAAATTTCGAATCTAAAATGGCTCGTTTCTTAAAGGATAGTGAAGATCGTCTGTCATCATTAAAACGTAATACTGAATCGAAGCGTGGGGGAAGAGGCGCTAGACGAGGTTAACTTGCTGCTTATTTGATATATATAATTATTTAGCAGGGTTGAACGTTTAAGATTCCCATTCAAGACAAGTCGTAAAGGACTTGTCTTTTTTATGTTTATTTAGAACATTTTGTTTTCTTTTTGGGCTTTACGGGGAAATGAGTCGAACGAAAAATACAAGCTTGTCTGCTATTATGACAAACTTCTAGCCCCATTGAATTTATAATAAGCAATACGATAAAGGATGGGGAGTGTAAATAAAATGGCAAAGGTAGAAAGGAATTTAATCGAACCGATCGGAGAAGTAAATTTAAACAGACCAAAATTGGAATTCGCAAAGGGATTGAATAAATTTCAGTTAGGGATGGAAACCTTTTTTCTCAAAAAGGGCTATCTTCTGTTGTTGATTGGTTTTTTACTTGGCAGGGCGTTAATATTGGCCAAGCTTACTCCTTTTAGTCTCCCGTTTTTTGCTGCGGTTTATTTCATTAGAAGGGATAAAGCCCCCCTCGCATTAGTTGGATTAATTGCTGGTGCTGCTACTATTTCTATTCCAAATGCGGTTTCCGCTTTTGGAATCACCTTTATGTTTCTCTTTGTCTTTCGAATTGCAAAAAAGTGGCTTTATAATGAAATGCGATCATTGCCATTTTTTGTATTCTTTACATTGCTTTGTGGAAAGTTATTGCAGAATTTTATTTTGACAAAAAAGCTAACCGTCTATGACGGAATGATGGCAGGGGTAGAAGCAAGCCTTGGCTTCATCCTTACGCTTATCTTTATCCAAAGTATTCCTCTGTTATCGATTAGCAAGCGCAGGCAATCGTTGAAAACGGAAGAAATTGTTTGCTTAATTATAATGCTCGCTTCTGTTATGACGGGTACGATTGGCTGGTCTGTCTATGATCTTTCTGTGGAACATATTATGTCGAGATATCTAGTCCTGCTTTTTGCATTTGTTGCCGGGGCAACTGTAGGATCGACAGTAGGAGTGGTAACGGGCTTAATTTTCAGCCTTGCGAATGTTTCCAGCTTCTATCATATGAGCTTGCTTGCCTTCGCTGGTCTTCTTGGCGGCCTATTAAAAGAAGGAAGAAAAATTGGCGTTGCCGCTGGACTGTTGATTGCTACTCTATTAATCGGGATGTACGGAGAAGAAAGCAGTAATCTATTAAAAACTGTTTTGGAAACGTCTGCCGCTATTTTCCTGTTCCTTCTGACGCCTCAAGCATTATCAACTAAGCTTGCAAAGCATATTCCAGGCACACCTGAGTATGCTGCTGAACAGCAGCAGTACATGCGGAAAATGCGTGATGTTACTGCTCAAAGGGTAGCTCAATTTTCAAATGTTTTTCAAGCGCTTTCAAAAAGCTTTTCATCCTATGATGAACCGACTGAATGGGAAGAAGGCGAATCGGATCGGGACCTTGATTACTTGTTAAGCAATGTAACAAGTAAGACCTGTCAATCGTGCTTTAAAAAGGATCATTGTTGGACAAGAAACTTTGATTCAACATATGCCTATATGGAAGAGATTATGAATGATTTGGATGAAAACCATGGCGAAATTTCACCACGCCTTTCAAGGGAATGGGAAAAGCATTGTACGAGATCAAAGAAAGTGACAGAAACGATTGGGCAGGAGCTCACCTTTTACTACGCAAATCAAAAGCTTAAGAAACAGGTGCAGGAAAGCAGAAAGCTGGTCGCAGATCAATTGCGCGGTGTTTCAGAGGTGATGGGGGATTTCGCTAAAGAGATCCAAAGAGAGCGGGAAAATCATCATAAGCAGGAGGAGCTTATTCTTGAGGCTTTGCAGGATTTTGGGATTCATATCGAACAAGTTGAGATCTATAGTCTTGAACAGAGAAATGTCGATATTGATATGACCATTCCTTACTGCCAAGGGCATGGCGAATGTGAGAAGCTGATTGCTCCTATGCTTTCAGATATTTTGGGAGAATCGATTGTTGTAAATTCAGAAGAATGCTCTACTTATCCGAATGGCTTTTGCCATGTTACCTTCCGATCGGCTAAGGCGTTTACAGTGGAAACGGGGGTTGCACATGCTGCAAAAGGAGGCGGATTTATCTCAGGAGACAGTTATTCTACGATCGAATTAGGCTGCGGGAAATTTGCGATAGCGATTAGTGATGGAATGGGCAATGGCGAACGGGCGCATATAGAAAGCAAAGAAACGCTCCAGCTTTTACAAAAAATCCTGCAATCAGGCATTGAGGAAAAGGTGGCGATTAAATCAGTCAATTCTGTGTTAGCTTTGCGCACAACTGATGAAATATTCTCAACCTTAGACTTAGCTATGATTGACCTACAAAACGCAGGAGTTGAATTTTTGAAAATAGGTTCTACCCCGAGCTTTATTAAACGAGGAACTAAAATTCTGAAAGTCGAAGCTAGCAATCTGCCAATGGGCATATTTCAAGAGTTTGAAGTGGATGTTGTGAGTGAGCAGCTTAAAGCTGGGGATTTATTAGTCATGATGAGTGATGGAATCTTTGAAGGGCCGAAGCATGTAGAAAACTTTGACTTATGGATGAAGAGAAAGCTTAGCGAGTTAAAAACCGAGGATCCGCAGGACGTGGCTGATTTAATTATGGAGGAGGTCATCCGATCTAGATCTGGATATATTGAAGATGACATGACCGTAGTTGTCGCTAAGATTAAACATAATACGCCAAAATGGACAAGTATCCCGGTCCATTCGCTACGTAAAAAAGCTAATTAGTTAATTTAACCTAAATCATCCGGTAATATGTATAATTCCCCTCCTCGAAGCCGAAAATGGAGATGAATTTAAAAATGGAGGGGAGACCTTTATGAAAACCGGTACGTTAAAGCAAATTCTTTTAATAACAGATGGATGCTCTAACCAAGGTGAAGATCCAATGGCGATGGCTGCCCTGGCAAAAGAGCAAGGAATTACTGTAAATGTCATTGGAGTGATGGAAAAGGACGTAATAGATGAAAAGAGCATGAGTGAAATTGAAGGAATTGCGATGTCAGGCGGAGGCATAAGTCAGATTGTCTATGCCAAGCAGCTTTCGCAAACGGTTCAAATGGTTACGCGAAAAGCGATGACGCAAACACTTCAAGGAGTTGTGAACCGCGAATTGCAGCAAATCCTTGGTGGAGCGAAAACGGTAGAGGATCTTCCGCCTGATCAAAGAGGCGAGGTCATGGAGGTTGTCGATGAGCTTGGAGAAACCGTGGAACTTGAGGTGCTTGTTTTAGTGGATACGAGCGCTAGTATGGCACATAAGCTCCCTACCGTAAAGGAAGCATTGCTAGATTTATCGTTAAGCCTAAATGCGCGTTCTGGAGACAATCGTTTTTCAGTATTTGTATTTCCGGGGAAGAAGAAGGAAGTCGAAAAGCTTCTGGATTGGTCTCCTAATCTAGGTGCCCTAACAAGTATTTTCGGTAAATTAACAACAGGCGGCATCACCCCGACTGGCCCTGCCATACGTGAAGCTTTATCTCATTTCAAGAAAAAACGCTCATTAAGGAGTCTTCTTTCCCGTGATGATGAATCATTCTTTGAAGAATCAGTTTAAACTTAATCCAGGGACGGTTATCGAGGGAAAGTGGCATCACAACCGTTATACCATTTTGAAGGAACTAGGGCTTGGGGCGAATGGTATCGTTTTTTTGGCTAATTCCGGAGGTCAGCGGGTTGCATTAAAAATGAGTGATAACAGCATGTCCGTTACATCAGAGGTGAATGTATTAAAATCCTTTGCAAAGGTCCCAGGCTCTGCCCTTGGACCTTCTTTGCTTGATGTTGATGATTGGATATGGAGTGGCAGGCAAGTATCCTTTTATGTAATGGAATTTATCGAGGGACCAGATCTCTTAACATTTATTCAAGAAAAGGGACCATCTTGGACAGAGGTTGTCATTCTCCAGCTCTTAGGTGATTTACATAAGCTTCACGAAAGCGGATGGGTATTCGGTGACCTTAAACCAGAAAACTTAATTGTAACAGGCCCACCACCTAGAATTCGTTGTATAGATGTTGGAGGTACAACCATACAGGGAAGGGCCATAAAGGAATTTACGGAGTTTTTTGATCGGGGGTATTGGGGGCTTGGCTCACGAAAAGCTGATCCCACTTATGATCTTTTTGCAGTTGCAATGATTTTAATAAATATCGCCTATCCAAAAAGGTTTCACAAAACATCAGGAGATTTGAAACAGCTAATTTTTATGGTGAGGCAAAAGAAAGAGCTTCTAAAATTTGAAGGGGTGATCTTGAAGGCTTTACAGGGAAAGTTTAATTCAGCAGAAGAAATGAGGCAGTCCATATTACAATTGAACCGGCCTCAACCACAGCAAAAACCTCAGCCTCAAAAAGTGAATAGCACTCCTCAAAGAAAGCAAACACAAGCACAAAAAAATAATACAACGGTAAGTCGTCAATCCTATATAAAGAAGAAGAAGAAGAGGGGAGGCGCTCTAGAAACCGTCCTAATCTTTCTAATCATATCCCTTTTATATGTCATTTATATATATGGACAATTAGTCTAACAGCAGAGTTTCTTTTGAAATGTATCCATTTAAAATGGTATGCTTTAACTAATTTTAGAATTTATTTTATAGAGTGAATGACAATGTAAATTCAATGATAAGGAAGAAGCATATGCTAGATGACAAAGTAAGAGCATTTCTTCAGAGAAAAGGCTTGAAGCTAGACAATAAGAAGCTATTGATAGGTGTTTCAGGCGGGCCTGACTCATTGGCCCTGCTTCATTTTTTATGGAGCAAAAAAGAACAGTACAATCTTCAAATTATTGCAGCGCATGTTGATCATATGTTTAGAGGGGAAGAATCTTTAGCAGAAGCAAAATTTGTTCAGCAGTTTTGCGAAGCGAGGAAGATTCCGTTTGAAATGGAACGAGTAAATGTTCCGCAACACATTCAAAAAACTGGAAAAAGCTCACAGATTGCAGCAAGAGAGTGCAGATACCAATTTTTTGAAAAAGTAATGAGTAATCATGAAACAGATTATCTCGTTTTGGGCCACCACGGAGATGATCAAGTTGAAACCATTCTTATGCGGCTAACAAGAGGAAGTTCGGGGGAAGCTAGGGCAGGAATAGCTTTTTTAAGACCCTTTGGAAAAGGGCAAATTCTTCGTCCTTTTCTATGTCTAAATAGAATGCAAATTGAGGAGTATTGCCTGGAGCATGATTTGGACCCAAGAAGAGACCCTAGCAATGATAAGGGGATTTATAGCCGAAACCGCTTTCGCAAGGAAATAATGCCTTTCCTTAGAAAGGAAAATCCTCAAGTTCACGAGCATTTTCAGCGTTTTAGCGAAGAAATTCAAAGTGATGAGTTTTTTTTGCAGGAATTAACTGTCCAAAAAATGAATAAAGTAATGGATAAGAAATCTGCTCAGGAAATAATCCTAAATATTAGGGACTTTCAAGCAATGCCAATGCCTTTACAAAGGAGAGGTATTCAACTAATATTAAACTATCTTTATAAGAAAAAACCTGCATCTTTATCTGCATTACATACAGAAAATGTTTTTTCATTAATAAGCAATCCTCATCCATCCGGAACCCTTCATTTCCCAAGCGGTTTGAATATTGTACGTTCATACGAAAAATGCTATTTTCTATTTCGTTCTCATTCTGTACAATCTTATCGTTTTGAAATAGCTGGACCCGGAGAGGTTAAACTGCCTACCGGCAGCAGTATAGTATTTGAATATACCCAAGGTTCAGGGGAAGGCTTCAAGCCCCACACCCTTCTATTAGACTGTAACGCCATCTCCTTGCCGATTGTTATTCGCACAAGAGAAAATGGAGACCGTATGAAATTGAAAGGGATGCAGGGGTCCAAGAAGGTTAAGGATATTTTTATTGATAAGAAGGTGCCGTTGCAGGAGCGAAATACTTGGCCCATTGTAACGGATAGCAAAGGTGAAATCTTATGGATACCAGGGTTAAAGGAATCTCAATATTCTACCGGCTGCCATTCTGATTCCCGTTATATCCTTTTATCTTATATGGAGAAATGATTTTGATTAACGCATAACAGTAAGGATATAATTACCACTTTATGGCAAGCGATGAACTTCTAGGGGGCACACGTAAGATGAAAAATGATATTGAAAAGGTATTAATTTCGGAGGAAGAAATTCAGGCAAAAACAAAGGCCCTTGCTGCCGAACTGACGGAGGAATATAAGGATCGCTTTCCTCTTGCCATTGGCATTTTAAAAGGGGCAATGCCTTTTATGGGTGATCTATTAAAGCGAATGGACACTTACTTAGAAATGGACTTTATGGATGTTTCCAGCTATGGAAACTCAACTGTTTCTTCGGGAGAGGTCAAAATTGTAAAAGATTTGGATACTTCAGTGGAAGGAAGGGACATTCTAATTATTGAGGATATTATCGACAGCGGCTTAACTTTAAGCTACTTAGTTGATTTATTCCGCTACCGTAAGGCAAAGTCAATTAAAATTGTCACCTTACTTGATAAACCAACAGGCCGGAAAGCCGATCTTCAAGCAGATTATGTTGGCTTTATTGTTCCAGATGCATTTGTTGTAGGCTATGGTTTAGATTACGCTGAAAAGTATCGCAACCTGCCGTATATCGGGGTTCTAAAGCCGGAAATATATAGTAACAACAATTAAGCAAAAAAATCAAGTTAATGATGATGAAGATTTATTTGCATCTAGAATATTTCCATTCATGAGAAGGGTAATTCCTTGAATTGTCGCAATTCACTATGCTACTATACATTATAGTTTGTTAACCGTGGGAGGAGGTAAGGGATGAATCGGATTTTCCGGAACACCATCTTTTATTTATTGATATTTTTAGTCATTATAGGTGTTGTCAGCTTTTTTAATGGCAATAATGAACCGACTGAGCAAATTTCTTATGATAAATTTGTCACTTACTTAGAAAGTGGAGAAATAACGTCTATTACCATGCAGCCGGAAAGAGGCGTTTATGAAGTTAGAGGGCAGCTTGAAGGCTATGAAAAAGGGAAGTACTTCCTAACTTATGTTGTGAATAGTGATAATATCCTTGATCGTATTGACGCACTTGCGCAGAAATCGGAAGTAGATTTTCAGCCAGCGAAGGAAACAAGCGGCTGGGTCACATTTTTCACCTCCATTATTCCATTCATCATCATTTTCATTTTATTCTTCTTCTTGCTGAACCAAGCACAGGGCGGTGGAAGCCGTGTGATGAATTTCGGTAAAAGTAAAGCAAAGCTTTATGATGAGAGTAAAAAGAAAGTCCGCTTTAAAGACGTTGCGGGCGCAGATGAGGAGAAACAGGAGCTTGTTGAAGTCGTTGAATTCTTGAAGGACCCTAGAAAGTTCTCTGAATTAGGGGCAAGAATTCCTAAAGGAGTTCTGTTAGTCGGACCTCCGGGAACTGGTAAAACATTGCTTGCACGTGCCGTTGCAGGTGAAGCAGGAGTACCGTTCTTCTCCATTAGCGGATCGGACTTCGTTGAAATGTTTGTCGGGGTCGGTGCTTCACGTGTCCGTGATTTATTCGAAAATGCAAAAAAGAATGCACCTTGTATTATCTTTATTGATGAAATTGATGCGGTTGGTCGTCAGCGTGGCGCAGGACTTGGCGGCGGTCATGATGAACGTGAACAAACGCTAAACCAGTTACTGGTAGAAATGGATGGATTCGGTGCAAATGAAGGAATTATTATCGTTGCAGCGACAAACCGTCCAGATATCCTGGACCCAGCCTTACTTCGTCCGGGACGCTTTGACCGTCAAATCACAGTGGATCGCCCTGACGTAAGGGGAAGAGAAGCTGTTCTTAAGGTACATGCTAGAAATAAACCTTTAGACGACTCAGTGAATCTAAAGGCGATTGCCCAACGCACACCAGGCTTCTCTGGTGCTGACTTAGAAAATCTATTAAACGAAGCCGCACTTGTGGCGGCTCGCTCAAATAAGAAAAAGATCGATATGATAGATATTGACGAGGCTACAGACCGTGTTATTGCCGGTCCTGCTAAGAAAAGCAAAGTCATTTCGAAAAAGGAAAGAAATATCGTTGCGTTCCATGAAGCTGGCCATGTTGTAACTGGTGTTGTTCTTGAAGATGCAGAAATGGTTCATAAGGTTACCATTGTCCCTCGTGGCCAGGCTGGCGGATATGCCGTTATGCTTCCGAAAGAAGACCGCTTCTTTATGACGAAGCCAGAGCTTCTTGACAAAATTGTTGGCTTGCTTGGCGGACGCGTTGCTGAGGAAATTGTATTCGGTGAAGTAAGTACTGGAGCACATAACGACTTCCAGCGTGCAACAGGGATTGCGCGCAGAATGGTTACTGAGTTTGGAATGAGCGATAAGCTTGGACCGCTGCAATTCGGTCAATCACAAGGCGGCCAAGTATTCTTAGGAAGAGATTTCAACAATGATCAGAATTATTCTGATGCCATTGCTTATGAAATTGATTTAGAAATTCAGCGTATTATTAAAGAAAGCTATGAAAAGGCAAGAAAGGTTCTTACAGAAAATCGTAAGAAGCTTGATCTGATTGCCAATACCCTGCTTGAGGTTGAAACTCTCGATGCGGAACAAATTAAGCATTTAATGGATCATGGAACATTGCCAGAACGCACAGTTGTTAAGGAAGATGACGCATCTTCAAATGACGTTAAAGTAAATATTAACATCAATAAAGAAGACGATGCAGTCACTGGTGAGATCCCTGAGACAAGAGAAAATTCAACGCCTGCAGAAATGGAAAATCCTCCTGCTATCGGAGAAGATAAAAAAGAATAGTTATGTAAAAGCGCTCATTTTGAGCGCTTTTTAATTTCCGATTACACCATCCCATTCAAGTTATGTTATGATGTTTTCAGTGAAAAAGCTGTTAATTGCAACTTATAACTCAAATATAAAGTGGTGAGAATATTGATATTTGTTTTTGATATTGGGAACACGAATATGGTATTAGGTGTATATGATGGGGATAAGCTTAAATATCATTGGCGAATAGAGACAAACCGGCACAAAACAGAAGATGAATACGGGATTGTGATTAAATCTTTATTTGAACATGTGCAGTTAACCTTTGCTGACATTAATGGAATTATCATCTCCTCTGTTGTCCCGCCTATAATGACAGCGCTTGAGCGGATGTGTGAAAAGTATTTTCATCTTAAACCGCTAATTGTTGGACCCGGAATCAAAACTGGCTTAAATATTAAATATGAAAATCCGAGAGAGGTTGGAGCTGACCGAATTGTTAACGCGGTTGCTGCGATACATGATTATGGAAGCCCGCTCATTATTGTCGACTTTGGCACGGCTACAACCTATTGTTATATAAACGAGAAAAAACAATATATGGGCGGTGCGATTGCCCCAGGTATCGGTATTTCAACAGAGGCTCTATATTCTAGAGCAGCTAAGCTTCCTCGAATTGAAATTGCCCGTCCGGAAGGCATTATTGGGAAGAATACCGTTTCTGCCATGCAGGCTGGAATTTTATTTGGTTATGTTGGTCAAGTAGAGGGAATTGTAAAAAGGATAAAAGAGCAGGCAAAGGAAAACCCAACAGTTATTGCTACTGGAGGATTAGCAGGATTAATTGCGAAAGAGTCAGCTGTTATCGATGTTGTTGATCCATTTTTAACATTAAAAGGACTTCAGCTGATTTATAAGCGTAATATGGAAAGTGCAAAAGAAAAGAACAGCATGTAAAGGCAACAGAAAGGAGATTGCAAATGAGTGATTATTTAGTGAAGGCAATTGCGTTTAATGGACAAGTCCGGGCATATGCCGTTCGTACAACAGAAACTATTGGAGAGGCTCAAAGAAGGCATCATACCTGGCCGACAGCTTCAGCTGCACTTGGCAGAACGATGTCTGCCGGTGTCATGATGGGAGCTATGCTAAAAGGCGATGAAAAGATTACGATCAAAATTGAAGGCGGCGGCCCAATCGGTCCCATTTTAGTAGATAGTAATTCTAAAGGCGAGGTGCGTGGATATGTCACTCATCCGCAAACCCATTTTGATTTAAATGAACAGGGCAAGCTTGATGTCCGCCGCGCGGTGGGCACAACAGGGACATTAACGGTTATTAAGGATATTGGCATGAAGGAGAATTTTTCAGGACAAGTTCCGATTGTCTCAGGTGAATTAGGAGAAGACTTCACCTATTATTTTGTTACTTCCGAGCAAACGCCATCATCCGTTGGAGTAGGCGTCCTAGTAAATCCGGATAACACGATCCTTGCAGCCGGTGGATTTATTTTGCAGCTGATGCCTGGAACGGAAGACGAGACGATAAGTCAAATCGAAAATAGGTTAAAATCAATTCCGCCAGTATCTAAATTAATTGAGCAAGGTTTAACGCCTGAGGAATTATTGGTAGAGCTATTAGGAAAAGAAAATCTCAAAATTCTAGATAAACAGCCTGTTTCCTTTACTTGCACCTGTTCAAAAGAGAGATTTGGAAACGTTATTACGAGCTTAGGTGCTGATGAAATACAGGATATGATAGATTCAGAAGGGAAAGCAGAGGCACAGTGCCATTTCTGCAACGAAGTATATCATTATTCAAAGGATGAATTAGAGGAATTAAAACGAGGTGCAGAGTAAAAAGGCTTTGGGGGAGACTGAACTTTGAAAAAGGAGAGGCTGAAAAAGGATAAGCTGCGTTTCATTATTGTTGGACTGATTTTGCTAAATTGCTTAACGATTGCATTTTTTCTTGCAAAAGGCAGCTTAGGTAATAATGAAACAGTGGCGACCGTTGGGAAAGAGAAGATTACACGGCAGGACTGGCTAAATGAAATGGAATCACGATATGGGAAAGAGGTTTTAAAAGAGCTTATTGATCAAAAAGTGATTGAAACAGCCGGAAAAAAGTACGGTGTTAAAATTTCAGATAAAGCAGTTGAACGTGAATTAAATATGTTCAAAACGATGTACGGATCCTCTGGCGGCTATCAAGCATCTGACGAGAATAAATGGCGACAGCAAATTAGAAGCAGTCTAATGCTTGAAGAACTTTTGACAAGGGATGCAAAAATCTCTGAAAAAGAAATAAAAAGTTATTACGAGGAAAATAAAAGCCAGTTTATCTTGTCAGACTCCTATCATATTTCTCAAATCTTTGTTAAAACAAAGAAAGAGGCAGACCAGACTATAAAGGAATTAGAACAAGGTTCTAGCTTTTCTGTCCTGGCAATGGAGCGCTCGCTTGATGAATTTACAGCCAATTTTGGCGGTGATGCCGGATATATCAACGAGGATAATGAACGCTACTCGAAATCCTTTATTGAAGAAGTAAAAAATCTTAAGCCAGGTAAATGGAGCAAGGCAATTAAGATGGATGACGGCTACGCAATTGTCATTTTACATGAATATGTTAAAGGAAAAGAATATTCCTATAAGGAAGTAAAGGACGGAATCCGCCGACAAATTGCATTAGAACAAATGGATTCACCAGTTTCTGCAAGGCCTCTTTGGAATGAATTAGATGTCGAATGGTTTTATGGGAAGACAGAAGCACATTAAGATCCCTTCACTGGGTGACTCAGCACGAACTGGGTCATCTTTTTTTCTGCAGAAAATAATAAATTTAGGTCCAGGCATGATTTCTTACTAAGAAGGATAGTTTATAGAAGAATAGGCGAAAGTATGAACTTTTGTAAAAATCAGCCTTTTCTCATAGAAAACATTTGACATTGTCGCCTATAAGTATTAAATTTTAATTAAACCAATATAAATACTCGGATTAAGGAGTGGGGAAAATGCCTCGTTTAGCAAATTCAATTGCAGAACTAGTAGGTCAAACACCGATTGTTAAGCTTAATCGACTTGTAGATGAAAATAGTGCAGATGTGTATGTGAAATTAGAATATATGAACCCTGGAAGCAGTGTGAAGGATCGTATTGCCTTGGCCATGATAGAGGCAGCAGAAGAGAGCGGCCTCTTGAAGGAAGGTTCAACCATTATTGAGCCTACTAGTGGCAACACTGGAATTGGCCTTGCGATGATTGCAGCCGCAAAAGGCTATAAGGCGATTCTTGTCATGCCGGAAACAATGAGCATGGAGCGACGCAATCTGCTTCGTGCCTATGGTGCGGATCTAGTGTTAACTCCAGGACCTGAAGGAATGAATGGGGCTATTCGAAAGGCTGATGAACTGGCGAAGGAGCATGGCTACTTTATGCCTCAGCAGTTCGAAAATCCGTCTAATCCTGAAATCCATCGCCGTACTACAGGTAAAGAAATTGTTGAGCAGATGGGTGATCAGCTTGATGCCTTTATTTCAGGTATCGGTACGGGTGGAACGATCACTGGTGCGGGAAGCGTACTTCGTGAAAAATACGATAATATTAAAATTTATGCAGTTGAACCAACGGATTCACCAGTTCTTTCAGGTGGAAAGCCTGGCCCGCATAAAATCCAAGGAATTGGTGCTGGTTTTGTTCCGAAGGTTCTTAATACAGAAATCTATGATGAAGTCCTTAAGATTTCGAATGATGAGGCATTTGAATATGCACGACTTGCAGCGAAGGAAGAAGGAATTCTTGGCGGAATTTCCTCAGGAGCAGCCATTTCAGCAGCGTTAAAGGTAGCGAAAGAACTTGGTAAAGGGAAGAAGGTTCTTGCCATCCTTCCAAGCAATGGGGAACGTTATTTAAGTACACCGCTTTATCAATTTGAAACAGAATAATTGACCGTAAAGCAATAGCTTAGTCTTAGCTGTTGCTTTTTTTGTTTTTCCTCTAAGCCATCTTCATGTATGATGGAAAAAGATAAATATGTAGAGGTGAAAATCCTGTGAAAAAATTTAACATACACGCAAAAAAAATCCCTTTTACTTTTGAACAATTTTATAAGCAATACCGACATTTAGCTGAGGGTAAGCAGCATCATGTCATATTGGAAAGCGGGAGAGGGGGACAATACAGCATTGCTGCGTTTGACCCTGATACCGTGCTAATTGGTAAGCAATCAAAATTAGAAGTTATCCAGTCGGATGGAAAAAAGGTGCTCGAGGGAAACCCCCTTCACTTATTGAAGGAATGGATGAGCCAGTACGAGGTTGAGAGAGTAGATGATGTGCCTGACTTCCAGGGTGGTGCTATAGGTTTGATCAGCTATGATTATGGCCGTTATATTGAGCGTTTGCCTAATATCGCTGAGGATGACTTGCATATTCCCGACATCCATTTTTTAACTTTTAAAGAATGGTTTGTGTTTGATAAAATACATCATGTTTTATGGATCATGTTTTTGTATGGCGAAAATGAAGATGAGCAATCACTAGAAGAGAAAGCGATAGAGTGGGAGTCCCGTTGGACGGAAGAATACCCTCCATTGCTCAAAAAAAAGCCTCGGAATATAGAGGACAAGCTTGAGGTTTCCATGAGTGAAGGGGAATTTATTCAAGCAGTTGGAAAGGTGCAGGACTATATCTCTCAGGGAGATGTTTTCCAGGTAAATCTTTCTGTTCGTCAAAGCCGGCCAATTCGGGTAGAGGGTATTGATGTTTATGATCAGCTAAGGGTGCTCAATCCGTCACCATATATGGGCTATTTTCACACGCCTGAGTACCAGCTTGTCAGCGGTTCACCTGAATTATTAATAAAGAAAAAGAGTCAGGAAGTGAGCACGCGTCCGATCGCTGGTACTCGTTCTCGGGGAAGAGATGAGGCAGAGGATCTGAAGCTTGCGAATGAACTAATTGAAAATGAAAAAGAACAGGCTGAGCATGTGATGCTTGTCGACCTAGAGAGAAATGACCTTGGGCGTGTTTGTGCTTTTGGTTCCGTCGAAGTAAATGAATTTATGGTCATCGAAAAATACTCTCACGTCATGCACATAGTTTCGAATGTGCGAGGAGAGCTTGCTGAGGGCAAGGATGGCTTTGACTTAATAGATGCTGTATTCCCTGGAGGAACGATTACGGGTGCTCCGAAAATCCGGACGATGGAAATTATTGAGGAGCTGGAGCCTGTGACAAGAGGGCCATATACTGGGTCCTTAGGGTGGATTAATTTTAACGGGGATGTTGAACTAAATATCATTATCCGCACGATGATTGTAAAAGAAGGAAAAGCACATGTACAAGCAGGTGCTGGTATTGTTATTGATTCAAATCCAAAGAATGAATATGAGGAATCCTTAAAAAAGGCCATTGCCCTATGGAAGGCGAAAGAAATGGCTGAACAGGAAGAAGGTGCATATTAATGATCCTGATGATTGATAATTATGATTCATTTACGTTTAACCTTGTTCAATACCTTGGTGAGATTGGCGAGGAATTATTTGTAAAAAGAAACGATGAAATCACTATTGCTGGTATTGATCAACTGCAGCCAAAGTTTCTGATGATCTCACCAGGCCCATGCAGTCCAAATGAAGCAGGTATAAGCTTAGAAGCAATCGAAGCCTTTGCTGGTAAAATACCTGTCTTCGGTGTATGTCTTGGGCATCAATCGATTGCACAGGTGTTTGGAGGGGAGGTTGTTCAGGCAGAGCGGCTCATGCATGGAAAAACCTCCGATATTTATCATGATGGAAAAACCATTTTTCAAGGCTTGCCTAATCCATTTCCAGCGACAAGATATCATTCGTTAATTGTTAAAAAGGAAACACTCCCTTCTTGTTTAGAAGTATCTGCTTGGACTTCAGAGGGTGAAATCATGGCTGTCCGCCATAAAGAGCTGCCTGTCGAAGGTGTGCAATTTCATCCGGAGTCGATTATGACGAAGGCGGGTAAGGATTTACTAAAGAATTTCCTTCACTCTTATGGCAGATAGGGGGAGTGAAAATTGTATTTATATATGAACGGCGAGCTTGTTCGAAGGGAAGAGGCGTTTATCTCTCCATTCGACCATGGCTTTCTGTATGGGATGGGCTTGTTTGAAACGTTTAGAACGTATAACGGTCATCCATTTTTATTGGACGACCATTTGGAGCGGTTGAACAATAGTTTAAATGAGTTGAATATTCATGTCCGGTACACACGGGAAGAAATCATACATGCCCTTCAGCTCCTTTTGAAGGAGAATAAATTGGGTGATGCATATTTTCGATTAAATGTATCGGCTGGAATAGGGGAGATCGGGCTTCAAACTGAGCCATATGACCACCCCAATTTGATTATTTTTGCAAAGCCTCTTCCGCCAAGGAATCCATTGCAGGAGAAAAGGGCAGTGACACTGAGGTTAAAGCGTAATACACCAGAAGGCTTTGAAAGACTCAAATCACATCATTATTTGAATAATATTTTAGCAAAAAGAGAAATTGGCGATTCGCCAAATTGTGAAGGGATTTTTCTAACGAAGGAAGAATTCTTGGCTGAGGGTGTTGTTTCGAATTTGTTTTGGATAAAGGATCATATTCTTTTCACACCGGCAATGGAAACTGGCATTTTAAACGGAATAACAAGACAGTTTGTTATCAAACTGGCTAATTTTATTGGGATGGATATTCAAGAAGGGTTTTTCACAGTGGATCAGGCTCTAGAGGCGGACGAAATGTTTGTCACGAATTCCATTCAAGAAATTGTTCCAATCTCCTCGTTTGATGGGAAGGAAATGCCTGGAGTATCGGGAGCAAAGGTAAAGGCTCTTCAAAAGCTTTATGAGCAGCAGTGCACGGGGTTGTGGAGCAGAAAAGATGTTTGAGGGAGGATTTGTTCTTGAAAAATAAAATTCAATGTGGACCTTATACATTAGACTACAGCAAGAAAACACTGATTATGGGGATTTTAAATATGACTCCTGATTCTTTTTCAGATGGGGGAAAGTTTAACCGTATGGATGAAGCGGTCGAGCGCGCTTTTCAAATGGTAAAGGACGGGGCTGATATCATTGATATTGGCGGGGAGTCAACACGTCCTGGCTTTGATCCTGTGTCAGTGGAAGAGGAGCTGGGAAGGGTTATCCCAGTGATAGAGGCCATCTCAAAAGAAGTTAAAGTCCCAATTTCAATAGATACGTATAAAGCGGAAGTGGCTAGGCAATCGATTAAAGCCGGCGCCCACATTATTAATGATATTTGGGGGGCAAAGGCTGATCCCGACATGGCCGGGGTTGCTGCCGATTTGCAGGTACCCATTATATTAATGCATAATCGAATGAATATTGATTATACAGATTTTTATCGAGATGTTCTAAATGATTTATTTGAAAGCATTACTTTAGTGAAAAATGCTGGCGTTAAGAATGAAAATATTATTTTAGATCCTGGCATTGGTTTTGCGAAAGGATTAACCTATGACCTTGAAATGATGAGAAATTTGGATAAGCTCGTGTCAATAGGCTATCCAGTCCTATTAGGAACCTCTCGGAAATCAATGGTAGGGAAGGTTCTTGATTTGCCTGTTGAAGAAAGGCTGGAAGGAACAGGTGCAACCGTTTGTTATGGAATTCAAAAAGGATGCCAGATTATCCGTATTCATGATGTCAAGGAAATGAAGCGAATGGCTATTATGATGGATGCACTTGTCGGGAAGGTGAGCTGATCTCAATGGATAAAATCACCTTAAATAAAATGGCCTTTTATGGGTACCATGGTGTTTTTCCTGAGGAAACCCGCCTTGGGCAGCGTTTTTTTGTAGATTTGACGGTAGAAACGGATTTGAAAAGGGCTGGAGAAACAGATAATCTTGAAGATTCCATCAATTACGCTGAGCTTTATCACGTTTGTAAGGATATTGTAGAAGGAAAGCCTTTTAAACTTGTGGAGGCTGTGGCGGAAAAGATTGCCGGGGAAATGCTTAATCATTTTGACGCTATTTCCCAAGTGACTGTAAAGGTGATTAAGCCTGACCCACCTATACCTGGCCACTATGAATCGGTTGCAGTTGAAATAACAAGGAGCAGGGGATAATGAATAATGAAGCTTACATAGCTTTAGGTTCTAACATCGGGGATCGGTTTGAGAGCTTAAAAGATGCTATTGCAAGTATTGATTTGGTACCGCGTGTAAAGGTGGTGCATGTTTCATCCATTTACGAAACAGATCCGGTTGGCTACGAAGATCAAGACCAATTTTTGAACATGGTCATTGGAGTGAAAACCGATTTAAGCCCTTTTGAACTACTTAGCGCCTGCTTGGAAATTGAAAAAAACCTTGGCAGAAAAAGGGGTATTAGATGGGGTCCTAGGACGATAGACCTTGACATTTTACTGTATAATCAAGAAAATATTATTTCAGAGAAATTAACTGTTCCCCATCCTCGGATGCATGAGAGAGCCTTTGTCATCATTCCTCTTTTAGAGATTCATTCCGGCATCAAGCTTCCGACGATGGACATTCTTCTTCAAGAGGTTTTAGAGGAAATTCCTGATAGAGAGGGAGTACGGATATGGAAGCAGATAAATGGGGAAGACGTATTCGCGCTTTTCGAAAATTGAAAGGCTATACACAAGAGGGTTTTGCAAAGGAGCTAGGTGTATCTGTTTCCATTCTTGGTGAGATTGAAAGGGGAAACCGTATGCCTGCACTTGATTTAATTGAGCGGATCGCCGGCTTGCTAAATATTACCGTTGAAGATTTAGCGCCGCCGGAGGAAAATGAATAATTGAAGCCTGTAGATTTTTTAAAAAGGAGGTTTTGTCATTTGTTTAAAATTGGCGACATTGATTTGAAAAATCGAGTCGTGCTTGCTCCTATGGCTGGCGTGTGCAACTCAGCATTCCGTCTGACTGTTAAAGAATTTGGAGCGGGGCTTGTATGTGCTGAAATGGTCAGTGACAAAGGAATTGTTTTAAAAAATAAAAAGACAATGAATATGCTTTATATAGATGAACGTGAAAAGCCGCTTAGTCTGCAAATTTTCGGCGGAGAAAAGGAAACCTTAATTGAAGCGGCTCAATTTGTAGATAAGAGTACAAATGCTGATATTATTGATATTAATATGGGCTGCCCTGTTCCGAAAATCACAAAATGTGATGCGGGGGCAAAATGGCTGCTGGACCCAGATAAAATTTATGAAATGGTTTCGGCTGTAACGAATGCTGTAGAGAAGCCGGTTACTGTTAAGATGCGAATGGGCTGGGATGAAGATCATATTTACGCTGTCCGCAACGCTCAAGCCGTTGAAAGTGCCGGGGGAAAAGCGGTTGCTCTTCACGGACGTACACGTGTGCAAATGTATGAGGGAAAAGCAAATTGGGATATCATTCGCGAAGTAAAGCAGAACATCAACATTCCTTTAATCGGAAATGGTGATGTTCAGACCCCTCAGGATGCTAAGCGAATGCTTGAAGAAACTGGCTGTGATGGTGTCATGATCGGCCGAGCTGCACTTGGAAACCCGTGGATGATCTATCGTACTGTTAAGTATTTGGAAACAGGAGAATTAATGGGAGAGCCAAGTATTCGCGATAAAATTGATGTATGCATCCTTCACCTTGACCGCTTGATTGCTTTGAAAAATGAGAATATAGCTGTTCGTGAAATGCGTAAGCATGCGGCATGGTACTTAAAAGGGATCCGCGGAAACGCAAATGCAAGAAACGCCATCAATACATGCGAAACAAGAGAGGATCTTGTTGCCTTGCTAAATGCAATTGTTATAGAGGCTGAAGAGAAGGAAAGAAGCCTGACCCAAGCTGGGTAATGTTTGACATCACTAGCTTCTTTAACTATAATACTTTTGATGCAAAGAGGACTGCCAGTGTATTAGCTGGCAGTTTTTATTCTATTTAAAAACATTATTGGTGTGTGTGCTGCTTACTTTGTGTAAAATAAAAAAGTATAAAGACTTTTATTTAGCAGTTTTACGCTTTACATAAAAAGATTTGCAAATTGGAGATGATATAAGTGAGTCAGAATCATGAGGAATTAAATGACCAACTCATAGTCAGAAGGGAAAAAATGAATAGCCTGCGTGAGAAAGGGCTAGATCCATTTGGGAAAAGATTTGAGCGTTCTCATCAGTCTCAGGATTTAATCGATCAATATGGAGAACTTGAAAAAGAAGTATTAGAGGAAAAAAATATTTCAGTAACGATTGCTGGCCGTATTATGACAAAGCGCGGAAAAGGTAAAGCTGGTTTTGCACATATTCAAGACTTATCTGGCCAAATTCAAATCTATGTCCGTACTGATGCAGTAGGAGAAGAGAGCTATGAAATTTTCGATTCTGCTGATCTTGGAGATTTAGTTGGAGTATCTGGAACGCTTTTTAAAACAAAAGTAGGCGAGCTTTCTATAAAAGTACAAGCGTTTGAGCTTTTAACGAAAGCATTACGTCCGCTTCCTGATAAGTTCCACGGACTTAAGGATGTTGAACAGCGCTATCGCCAACGTTATTTAGATTTAATTATGAGTGATGAAAGTAAAAAGACGTTTGTTATGCGCAGCCGTATTATTCAATCAATGCGCCGTTACTTAGATAGCCAAGGATATTTAGAGGTTGAAACACCAATGATGCATTCCATTGCCGGCGGTGCATCAGCTCGTCCGTTTATTACTCATCATAATGCATTAGATATGGAGCTCTACATGAGAATTGCTATTGAGCTGCATTTAAAGCGTCTAATTGTCGGTGGGCTAGAAAAGGTTTATGAAATTGGCCGTGTTTTCCGAAACGAAGGGGTTTCAACTCGTCATAATCCTGAATTTACGATGATTGAACTATATGAAGCTTATGCTGATTACCGTGATATTATGAGTTTGACAGAGAATTTAATTGCCCATATCGCACAAGAAGTGCTTGGTACCACTACTGTTCAATATGGCGAATACGAAGTAGACCTTAAACCTGAGTGGAAAAGACTTCATATGGTTGATGCCATTAAAGAATATACAGGAGTTGACTTCTGGAAAGAGATGTCTAAGGAAGAAGCCCATGCTCTAGCAAAGGAACATGGAGTTGAAGTAACCGAGCATATGCTTTATGGCCACGTTGTAAATGAATTCTTTGAGCAAAAGGTAGAAGAAAAGTTAATTCAGCCAACATTTATTTACGGACATCCAGTAGAAATTTCGCCTCTTGCTAAGAAAAATGAGAAAGACCAAAGATTTACGGATCGTTTTGAGTTGTTCATTGTCGCTCGTGAGCATGCAAATGCATTTACTGAATTAAATGATCCAATTGATCAAAGAGAGCGTTTTGAAGCTCAGTTAAAAGAACGTGAACAGGGTAATGATGAAGCTCATATGATGGACGATGATTTCATCGAAGCATTAGAATATGGCATGCCTCCAACAGGTGGATTAGGGATCGGGATTGACCGCGTCGTTATGTTATTAACGAATTCTTCATCTATTAGAGATGTGCTTCTTTTCCCACTTATGCGCCATCGTTAATAATATAATAAAGGCAAGGCACAATAAAAAGGTGCCTTGCCTTTTGTTTATAGAAGCTCATATTTCTGAATAAATAATATGAATATTTTTACTTTCTTATTATATTTAAAAAAACAAAAAAACCTATTGCGCAATAGCATTAATGGTGGTATATTTATATCCGTTGCCGCAAACGGCGGCGAAAATAGTTTTAAATAGTTTTAAAAAAGTTGTTGACTCAGCTTGGTGAAACTGTTATTATTAAAAAGTCGCTTCTGAGCGACAAGATAGTTCTTTGAAAACTGAACGAACAAAAACGTCAACGTTTAACTTTTAGTCTTTTTTTAAAAAGACATTTATGAGCTAATCAACTCACAATTTATTGGAGAGTTTGATCCTGGCTCAGGACGAACGCTGGCGGCGTGCCTAATACATGCAAGTCGAGCGAACTTGCGGGAGCTTGCTCCCAAAAGTTAGCGGCGGACGGGTGAGTAACACGTGGGCAACCTGCCTGTAAGACTGGGATAACTTCGGGAAACCGGAGCTAATACCGGATAATTCTTTTCTACTCATGTAGGAAAGCTGAAAGATGGCTTCGGCTATCACTTACAGATGGGCCCGCGGCGCATTAGCTAGTTGGTGAGGTAATGGCTCACCAAGGCAACGATGCGTAGCCGACCTGAGAGGGTGATCGGCCACACTGGGACTGAGACACGGCCCAGACTCCTACGGGAGGCAGCAGTAGGGAATCTTCCGCAATGGACGAAAGTCTGACGGAGCAACGCCGCGTGAGTGATGAAGGTTTTCGGATCGTAAAACTCTGTTGTTAGGGAAGAACAAGTACCGGAGTAACTGCCGGTACCTTGACGGTACCTAACCAGAAAGCCACGGCTAACTACGTGCCAGCAGCCGCGGTAATACGTAGGTGGCAAGCGTTGTCCGGAATTATTGGGCGTAAAGCGCGCGCAGGCGGTCCTTTAAGTCTGATGTGAAAGCCCACGGCTCAACCGTGGAGGGTCATTGGAAACTGGGGGACTTGAGTGCAGAAGAGGAGAGTGGAATTCCACGTGTAGCGGTGAAATGCGTAGAGATGTGGAGGAACACCAGTGGCGAAGGCGACTCTCTGGTCTGTAACTGACGCTGAGGCGCGAAAGCGTGGGGAGCGAACAGGATTAGATACCCTGGTAGTCCACGCCGTAAACGATGAGTGCTAAGTGTTAGAGGGTTTCCGCCCTTTAGTGCTGCAGCAAACGCATTAAGCACTCCGCCTGGGGAGTACGGCCGCAAGGCTGAAACTCAAAGGAATTGACGGGGGCCCGCACAAGCGGTGGAGCATGTGGTTTAATTCGAAGCAACGCGAAGAACCTTACCAGGTCTTGACATCCTCTGACAATCCTAGAGATAGGACTTTCCCCTTCGGGGGACAGAGTGACAGGTGGTGCATGGTTGTCGTCAGCTCGTGTCGTGAGATGTTGGGTTAAGTCCCGCAACGAGCGCAACCCTTGATCTTAGTTGCCAGCATTCAGTTGGGCACTCTAAGGTGACTGCCGGTGACAAACCGGAGGAAGGTGGGGATGACGTCAAATCATCATGCCCCTTATGACCTGGGCTACACACGTGCTACAATGGATGGTACAAAGGGCTGCAAGACCGCGAGGTTTAGCCAATCCCATAAAACCATTCTCAGTTCGGATTGCAGGCTGCAACTCGCCTGCATGAAGCCGGAATCGCTAGTAATCGCGGATCAGCATGCCGCGGTGAATACGTTCCCGGGCCTTGTACACACCGCCCGTCACACCACGAGAGTTTGTAACACCCGAAGTCGGTGGGGTAACCTTTTGGAGCCAGCCGCCTAAGGTGGGACAGATGATTGGGGTGAAGTCGTAACAAGGTAGCCGTATCGGAAGGTGCGGCTGGATCACCTCCTTTCTAAGGAAGATTTGAAGTACTTGATACTTCAATAAAAGACGTTACTTGTTCGTTCAGTTTTGAGGGAATTATCATCATTTTTAAAATGATTTTAATTTCTCAATATTTGCTCCTGCGCCGCAGAAGATTCGAGGATGTATTCCTCAGCTCGTCGCAAGGCAGCATGAAGAGTCGCTACGATGTAGAATCACGATGTGATTGAAATCAGTGGCCTTGTTCCTTGAAAACTAGATAATGATTTGAAGAAGCAATAACCGAGTAATCGCCATTTTAGTATTTCTCTCTATTTAATATAGAGTTAAAAACAACCAATCACGAGATATAGAAATTAATCTATTCACAAATCGTGAGGGAAATGAGAAGCAAGCAGATCAAGGAAGCGACCGAGCGAGCACCGGAACGTACGCAGTTGATACGTGAGGAGCACAGCGAGAGAGCTGACGCAGAGATGCGCCGCTTATCATTTGCCGAACAGGTTAAGTTAATAAGGGCGCACGGTGAATGCCTTGGCACTAGGAGCCGATGAAGGACGGGACTAACACCGATATGCTTCGGGGAGCTGTAAGTAAGCTTTGATCCGGAGATTTCCGAATGGGGGAACCCACTGTTCGTAATGGAACAGTATCTTTACCTGAATACATAGGGTATTGAAGGCAGACCCGGGGAACTGAAACATCTAAGTACCCGGAGGAAGAGAAAGCAAACGCGATTCCCTGAGTAGCGGCGAGCGAAACGGGATTAGCCCAAACCAAGAGGCTTGCCTCTTGGGGTTGTAGGACACTCTATACGGAGTTACAAAGGAACGAGGTAAATGAACAGGTCTGGAAAGGCCGGCCAGAGAAGGTAAAAGCCCTGTAGTTGAAACTTCGTTCCCTCCAGAGTGGATCCTGAGTACGGCGGGACACGTGAAATCCCGTCGGAAGCAGGGAGGACCATCTCCCAAGGCTAAATACTCCCTAGTGACCGATAGTGAACCAGTACCGTGAGGGAAAGGTGAAAAGCACCCCGGAAGGGGAGTGAAATAGTTCCTGAAACCGTGTGCCTACAAGTAGTCAGAGCCCTTTAACGGGTGATGGCGTGCCTTTTGTAGAATGAACCGGCGAGTTACGATTACATGCAAGGTTAAGTTGAATAGACGGAGCCGCAGCGAAAGCGAGTCTGAATAGGGCGTATGAGTATGTGGTCGTAGACCCGAAACCAGGTGACCTACCCATGTCCAGGTTGAAGTCCAGGTAACACTGGATGGAGGACCGAACCCACGCACGTTGAAAAGTGCGGGGATGAGGTGTGGGTAGCGGAGAAATTCCAATCGAACTTGGAGATAGCTGGTTCTCTCCGAAATAGCTTTAGGGCTAGCCTCATGTTGTTAGAATCTTGGAGGTAGAGCACTGTTTGGACTAGGGGCCCTCATCGGGTTACCGAATTCAGACAAACTCCGAATGCCAAAGATTTATCCATGGGAGTCAGACTGCGAGTGATAAGATCCGTAGTCAAGAGGGAAACAGCCCAGACCACCAGTTAAGGTCCCAAAGTATACGTTAAGTGGAAAAGGATGTGGAGTTGCTTAGACAACCAGGATGTTGGCTTAGAAGCAGCCACCATTTAAAGAGTGCGTAATAGCTCACTGGTCGAGTGACTCTGCGCCGAAAATGTACCGGGGCTAAACGTATCACCGAAGCTGTGGATGGACATCTGCGATGTCCGTGGTAGGAGAGCGTTCTAAGGGCGTTGAAGCTAGACCGTAAGGACTGGTGGAGCGCTTAGAAGTGAGAATGCCGGTATGAGTAGCGAAAGATGGGTGAGAATCCCATCCACCGAATGCCTAAGGTTTCCTGAGGAAGGCTCGTCCGCTCAGGGTTAGTCGGGACCTAAGCCGAGGCTGAAAAGCGTAGGCGATGGACAACAGGTTGATATTCCTGTACCACCTCTTTACCGTTTGAGCAATGGGGGGACGCAGGAGGATAGGGTAAGCGCGCTGCTGGAATAGCGCGTCTAAGCAGTTAGAGTGCAAGCGAGGCAAATCCCGCTTGCGTTAAGCTTGAGCTGTGATAGCGAGGGAAATATAGTACCGAAGTTCCTGAATCCACACTGCCAAGAAAAGCCTCTAGCGAGGGAAAAGGTGCCCGTACCGCAAACCGACACAGGTAGGCGAGGAGAGAATCCTAAGGTGAGCGAGAGAACTCTCGTTAAGGAACTCGGCAAAATCACCCCGTAACTTAGGGAGAAGGGGTGCTCATTTGGGTGAATAGCCCGGATGAGCCGCAGTGAATAGGCCCAGGCGACTGTTTAGCAAAAACACAGGTCTCTGCGAAGCCGCAAGGCGAAGTATAGGGGCTGACGCCTGCCCGGTGCTGGAAGGTTAAGAGGAGGGGTTAGCGCAAGCGAAGCTCTGAATTGAAGCCCCAGTAAACGGCGGCCGTAACTATAACGGTCCTAAGGTAGCGAAATTCCTTGTCAGGTAAGTTCTGACCCGCACGAAAGGCGTAACGATCTGGGCACTGTCTCAACGAGAGACTCGGTGAAATTATAGTACCTGTGAAGATGCAGGTTACCCGCGACAGGACGGAAAGACCCCGTGGAGCTTTACTGTAGCCTGATATTGAATTTCGGTACAGCTTGTACAGGATAGGTAGGAGCCTTGGAAGCCGGAGCGCCAGCTTCGGTGGAGGCATTGGTGGGATACTACCCTGGCTGTATTGAAATTCTAACCCGCGCCCCTGATCGGGGCGGGAGACAGTGTCAGGTGGGCAGTTTGACTGGGGCGGTCGCCTCCTAAAGAGTAACGGAGGCGCCCAAAGGTTCCCTCAGAATGGTTGGAAATCATTCGAAGAGTGTAAAGGCATAAGGGAGCTTGACTGCGAGACCTACAAGTCGAGCAGGGACGAAAGTCGGGCTTAGTGATCCGGTGGTTCCGCATGGAAGGGCCATCGCTCAACGGATAAAAGCTACCCCGGGGATAACAGGCTTATCTCCCCCAAGAGTCCACATCGACGGGGAGGTTTGGCACCTCGATGTCGGCTCATCGCATCCTGGGGCTGTAGTCGGTCCCAAGGGTTGGGCTGTTCGCCCATTAAAGCGGTACGCGAGCTGGGTTCAGAACGTCGTGAGACAGTTCGGTCCCTATCCGTCGTGGGCGCAGGAAATTTGAGAGGAGCTGTCCTTAGTACGAGAGGACCGGGATGGACGCACCGCTGGTGTACCAGTTGTCTTGCCAAAGGCATAGCTGGGTAGCTATGTGCGGACGGGATAAGTGCTGAAAGCATCTAAGCATGAAGCCCCCCTCGAGATGAGATTTCCCATAGCGTCAAGCTAGTAAGACCCCTGAAAGATGATCAGGTTGATAGGTTTGAGGTGGAAGCGTGGCGACACGTGGAGCTGACAAATACTAATCGGTCGAGGACTTAACCACATTTAGTATGATTACTCGAATAACTTCTTCAGCATTATCTAGTTTTGAGGGAACAAACCTCAATAAAATAGGTCTAGTGGCGATAGCGAAAAGGTCACACCCGTTCCCATCCCGAACACGGAAGTTAAGCTTTTCAGCGCCGATGGTAGTTAGGGGCTGTCCCCTTGTGAGAGTAGGACGCCGCTAGGCTTTAATAAATGGAGGATTAGCTCAGCTGGGAGAGCATCTGCCTTACAAGCAGAGGGTCGGCGGTTCGATCCCGTCATCCTCCACCATGATTATGCCGGCCTAGCTCAATTGGTAGAGGATTTTAAAAGCTTGCAACAACGAAGCTTTACCCCTCGAATGGCAAACTTTTAAAATCTGCGGCAAAGACCGCAGGGCTTTGGAGCACATTTATTAGCAGTAACTAAATTAGAGCTAAATATTATATATGCCGGCCTAGCTCAATTGGTAGAGCAACTGACTTGTAATCAGTAGGTTGGGGGTTCGAGTCCTCTGGCCGGCACTGTTTTTGAAACTTATACGAGCCATTAGCTCAGTCGGTAGAGCATCTGACTTTTAATCAGAGGGTCGAAGGTTCGAGTCCTTCATGGCTCACCATTTATATATGCGGGTGTGGCGGAATTGGCAGACGCACCAGACTTAGGATCTGGCGCCGCGAGGCGTGGGGGTTCGACTCCCTTCACCCGCATTCATAAAGATAAGCGGAAGTAGTTCAGTGGTAGAACACCACCTTGCCAAGGTGGGGGTCGCGGGTTCGAATCCCGTCTTCCGCTCCAAAAAAATGCCGGGGTGGCGGAACTGGCAGACGCACAGGACTTAAAATCCTGCGGTAGGTGACTACCGTACCGGTTCGATTCCGGTCCTCGGCACCATTTAAATTAAAGAATGCGCCCGTAGCTCAATTGGATAGAGCGTCTGACTACGGATCAGAAGGTTATGGGTTCGACTCCTTTCGGGCGCGCCATTTTCGGGAAGTAGCTCAGCTTGGTAGAGCACTTGGTTTGGGACCAAGGGGTCGCAGGTTCGAATCCTGTCTTCCCGACCATTATTTTTGGGGCCTTAGCTCAGCTGGGAGAGCGCCTGCCTTGCACGCAGGAGGTCAGCGGTTCGATCCCGCTAGGCTCCACCAAAAAGATTCAAAAAAGTTATTGACACCGTTTAAAAAACGTAGTATTATTGAAAAGTCGCCTTAAGCGACAAGATAGTTCTTTGAAAACTGAACGAACAAAAACGTCAACGTTTAACTTTTAGTCTTTTTTTAAAAAGACATTTATGAGCTAATCAACTCACAATTTATTGGAGAGTTTGATCCTGGCTCAGGACGAACGCTGGCGGCGTGCCTAATACATGCAAGTCGAGCGAACTTGCGGGAGCTTGCTCCCAAAAGTTAGCGGCGGACGGGTGAGTAACACGTGGGCAACCTGCCTGTAAGACTGGGATAACTTCGGGAAACCGGAGCTAATACCGGATAATTCTTTTCTACTCATGTAGGAAAGCTGAAAGATGGCTTCGGCTATCACTTACAGATGGGCCCGCGGCGCATTAGCTAGTTGGTGAGGTAATGGCTCACCAAGGCAACGATGCGTAGCCGACCTGAGAGGGTGATCGGCCACACTGGGACTGAGACACGGCCCAGACTCCTACGGGAGGCAGCAGTAGGGAATCTTCCGCAATGGACGAAAGTCTGACGGAGCAACGCCGCGTGAGTGATGAAGGTTTTCGGATCGTAAAACTCTGTTGTTAGGGAAGAACAAGTACCGGAGTAACTGCCGGTACCTTGACGGTACCTAACCAGAAAGCCACGGCTAACTACGTGCCAGCAGCCGCGGTAATACGTAGGTGGCAAGCGTTGTCCGGAATTATTGGGCGTAAAGCGCGCGCAGGCGGTCCTTTAAGTCTGATGTGAAAGCCCACGGCTCAACCGTGGAGGGTCATTGGAAACTGGGGGACTTGAGTGCAGAAGAGGAGAGTGGAATTCCACGTGTAGCGGTGAAATGCGTAGAGATGTGGAGGAACACCAGTGGCGAAGGCGACTCTCTGGTCTGTAACTGACGCTGAGGCGCGAAAGCGTGGGGAGCGAACAGGATTAGATACCCTGGTAGTCCACGCCGTAAACGATGAGTGCTAAGTGTTAGAGGGTTTCCGCCCTTTAGTGCTGCAGCAAACGCATTAAGCACTCCGCCTGGGGAGTACGGCCGCAAGGCTGAAACTCAAAGGAATTGACGGGGGCCCGCACAAGCGGTGGAGCATGTGGTTTAATTCGAAGCAACGCGAAGAACCTTACCAGGTCTTGACATCCTCTGACAATCCTAGAGATAGGACTTTCCCCTTCGGGGGACAGAGTGACAGGTGGTGCATGGTTGTCGTCAGCTCGTGTCGTGAGATGTTGGGTTAAGTCCCGCAACGAGCGCAACCCTTGATCTTAGTTGCCAGCATTCAGTTGGGCACTCTAAGGTGACTGCCGGTGACAAACCGGAGGAAGGTGGGGATGACGTCAAATCATCATGCCCCTTATGACCTGGGCTACACACGTGCTACAATGGATGGTACAAAGGGCTGCAAGACCGCGAGGTTTAGCCAATCCCATAAAACCATTCTCAGTTCGGATTGCAGGCTGCAACTCGCCTGCATGAAGCCGGAATCGCTAGTAATCGCGGATCAGCATGCCGCGGTGAATACGTTCCCGGGCCTTGTACACACCGCCCGTCACACCACGAGAGTTTGTAACACCCGAAGTCGGTGGGGTAACCTTTTGGAGCCAGCCGCCTAAGGTGGGACAGATGATTGGGGTGAAGTCGTAACAAGGTAGCCGTATCGGAAGGTGCGGCTGGATCACCTCCTTTCTAAGGAAGATTTGAAGTACTTGATACTTCAATAAAAGACGTTACTTGTTCGTTCAGTTTTGAGGGAATTATCTCTCAAAACACTATGTAAATTAGTGTTTTTTGTTCCTTGAAAACTAGATAATGATTATGAAGAAGCAATAACCGAGTAATCGCCATTTTAGTTATTCTCTCTATTTAATATAGAGTTAAAAACAACCAATCACGAGAATAGAAATTAATCTATTCACAAATCGTGAGGGAAATGAGAAGCAAGCAGATCAAGGAAGCGACCGAGCGAGCACCGGAACGTACGCAGTTGATACGTGAGGAGCACAGCGAGAGAGCTGACGCAGAGATGCGCCGCTTATCATTTGCCGAACAGGTTAAGTTAATAAGGGCGCACGGTGAATGCCTTGGCACTAGGAGCCGATGAAGGACGGGACTAACACCGATATGCTTCGGGGAGCTGTAAGTAAGCTTTGATCCGGAGATTTCCGAATGGGGGAACCCACTGTTCGTAATGGAACAGTATCTTTACCTGAATACATAGGGTATTGAAGGCAGACCCGGGGAACTGAAACATCTAAGTACCCGGAGGAAGAGAAAGCAAACGCGATTCCCTGAGTAGCGGCGAGCGAAACGGGATTAGCCCAAACCAAGAGGCTTGCCTCTTGGGGTTGTAGGACACTCTATACGGAGTTACAAAGGAACGAGGTAAATGAACAGGTCTGGAAAGGCCGGCCAGAGAAGGTAAAAGCCCTGTAGTTGAAACTTCGTTCCCTCCAGAGTGGATCCTGAGTACGGCGGGACACGTGAAATCCCGTCGGAAGCAGGGAGGACCATCTCCCAAGGCTAAATACTCCCTAGTGACCGATAGTGAACCAGTACCGTGAGGGAAAGGTGAAAAGCACCCCGGAAGGGGAGTGAAATAGTTCCTGAAACCGTGTGCCTACAAGTAGTCAGAGCCCTTTAACGGGTGATGGCGTGCCTTTTGTAGAATGAACCGGCGAGTTACGATTACATGCAAGGTTAAGTTGAATAGACGGAGCCGCAGCGAAAGCGAGTCTGAATAGGGCGTATGAGTATGTGGTCGTAGACCCGAAACCAGGTGACCTACCCATGTCCAGGTTGAAGTCCAGGTAACACTGGATGGAGGACCGAACCCACGCACGTTGAAAAGTGCGGGGATGAGGTGTGGGTAGCGGAGAAATTCCAATCGAACTTGGAGATAGCTGGTTCTCTCCGAAATAGCTTTAGGGCTAGCCTCATGTTGTTAGAATCTTGGAGGTAGAGCACTGTTTGGACTAGGGGCCCTCATCGGGTTACCGAATTCAGACAAACTCCGAATGCCAAAGATTTATCCATGGGAGTCAGACTGCGAGTGATAAGATCCGTAGTCAAGAGGGAAACAGCCCAGACCACCAGTTAAGGTCCCAAAGTATACGTTAAGTGGAAAAGGATGTGGAGTTGCTTAGACAACCAGGATGTTGGCTTAGAAGCAGCCACCATTTAAAGAGTGCGTAATAGCTCACTGGTCGAGTGACTCTGCGCCGAAAATGTACCGGGGCTAAACGTATCACCGAAGCTGTGGATGGACATCTGCGATGTCCGTGGTAGGAGAGCGTTCTAAGGGCGTTGAAGCTAGACCGTAAGGACTGGTGGAGCGCTTAGAAGTGAGAATGCCGGTATGAGTAGCGAAAGATGGGTGAGAATCCCATCCACCGAATGCCTAAGGTTTCCTGAGGAAGGCTCGTCCGCTCAGGGTTAGTCGGGACCTAAGCCGAGGCTGAAAAGCGTAGGCGATGGACAACAGGTTGATATTCCTGTACCACCTCTTTACCGTTTGAGCAATGGGGGGACGCAGGAGGATAGGGTAAGCGCGCTGCTGGAATAGCGCGTCTAAGCAGTTAGAGTGCAAGCGAGGCAAATCCCGCTTGCGTTAAGCTTGAGCTGTGATAGCGAGGGAAATATAGTACCGAAGTTCCTGAATCCACACTGCCAAGAAAAGCCTCTAGCGAGGGAAAAGGTGCCCGTACCGCAAACCGACACAGGTAGGCGAGGAGAGAATCCTAAGGTGAGCGAGAGAACTCTCGTTAAGGAACTCGGCAAAATCACCCCGTAACTTAGGGAGAAGGGGTGCTCATTTGGGTGAATAGCCCGGATGAGCCGCAGTGAATAGGCCCAGGCGACTGTTTAGCAAAAACACAGGTCTCTGCGAAGCCGCAAGGCGAAGTATAGGGGCTGACGCCTGCCCGGTGCTGGAAGGTTAAGAGGAGGGGTTAGCGCAAGCGAAGCTCTGAATTGAAGCCCCAGTAAACGGCGGCCGTAACTATAACGGTCCTAAGGTAGCGAAATTCCTTGTCAGGTAAGTTCTGACCCGCACGAAAGGCGTAACGATCTGGGCACTGTCTCAACGAGAGACTCGGTGAAATTATAGTACCTGTGAAGATGCAGGTTACCCGCGACAGGACGGAAAGACCCCGTGGAGCTTTACTGTAGCCTGATATTGAATTTCGGTACAGCTTGTACAGGATAGGTAGGAGCCTTGGAAGCCGGAGCGCCAGCTTCGGTGGAGGCATTGGTGGGATACTACCCTGGCTGTATTGAAATTCTAACCCGCGCCCCTGATCGGGGCGGGAGACAGTGTCAGGTGGGCAGTTTGACTGGGGCGGTCGCCTCCTAAAGAGTAACGGAGGCGCCCAAAGGTTCCCTCAGAATGGTTGGAAATCATTCGAAGAGTGTAAAGGCATAAGGGAGCTTGACTGCGAGACCTACAAGTCGAGCAGGGACGAAAGTCGGGCTTAGTGATCCGGTGGTTCCGCATGGAAGGGCCATCGCTCAACGGATAAAAGCTACCCCGGGGATAACAGGCTTATCTCCCCCAAGAGTCCACATCGACGGGGAGGTTTGGCACCTCGATGTCGGCTCATCGCATCCTGGGGCTGTAGTCGGTCCCAAGGGTTGGGCTGTTCGCCCATTAAAGCGGTACGCGAGCTGGGTTCAGAACGTCGTGAGACAGTTCGGTCCCTATCCGTCGTGGGCGCAGGAAATTTGAGAGGAGCTGTCCTTAGTACGAGAGGACCGGGATGGACGCACCGCTGGTGTACCAGTTGTCTTGCCAAAGGCATAGCTGGGTAGCTATGTGCGGACGGGATAAGTGCTGAAAGCATCTAAGCATGAAGCCCCCCTCGAGATGAGATTTCCCATAGCGTCAAGCTAGTAAGACCCCTGAAAGATGATCAGGTTGATAGGTTTGAGGTGGAAGCGTGGCGACACGTGGAGCTGACAAATACTAATCGGTCGAGGACTTAACCACATTTAGTATGATTACTCGAATAACTTCTTCAGCATTATCTAGTTTTGAGGGAACAAACCTCAATAAAATAGGTCTAGTGGCGATAGCGAAAAGGTCACACCCGTTCCCATCCCGAACACGGAAGTTAAGCTTTTCAGCGCCGATGGTAGTTAGGGGCTGTCCCCTTGTGAGAGTAGGACGCCGCTAGGCAAAAGTAAAGAACATCGAATAGATGTTCTTTTTTTTGTACAAAATGCTTATTAAATTATAGGATTGGCTAATATATTTCTTAACTCTTTAGTTAAAATAACAATGCCAAGTAAGAGGAAGTATAGATTACAACCCTAAAAATATACGATCCATGAGTGCCTCATGACACTCGTTTAACGTATGGCGCCATGAAAATCCGCTCCATAACCATTTCACACCCACAGTTCTCTATAAATTTCTTCATCTCACCTCCCATCACCCAAAATTCCACAACCGTAGGTTTGAGAACCAAAAAAAGGGGGAAAATTAATAACATCTGTTAATTGCATCGAATTATATTGTTATGTATAATTAAAGTCAAATATAGTCAAAGTCAGAATTTGGGGGGAGGAGTATTGAGAAATATCTCAGACATTATTGAAGATTATTTAAAACGGGTTTTAGAAATGAGCGAAAGGGAAATTGTTGAAATAAAAAGAAGTGAAATTGCAGATAAATTCCAATGTGTTCCGTCCCAAATTAATTATGTTATTAATACGAGATTTACAATTGAAAAAGGCTATGCGGTTGAAAGTAAACGCGGCGGCGGCGGATATATAAGAATTATGAAAGTACAATCACATGACGATGCTCATTTAATTGACCAATTATTATCGTTAATTCAAGGGAGGCTGGCCCAGAGCAGTGCAGAGGATGTAATAATCCGACTTGTTGAAGAAGAGATTATTACAGAAAGAGAAGCAAAAATAATGTTAAGCGTTATCGACCGCTCTGTCTTGTATATTGATCTCCCTTATCGTGATGAACTCCGCGCAAGAATGCTTAAGGCCATGTTGACAACGTTAAAATATAAATAGTTAGCAAGCTGGAGAGGTGAAAACATGATATGTCAAGAATGTAATCAAAGGCCGGCAACGCTTCATTTTACGAAAATAGTGAATGGAGAAAAGGCTGAGTATCATTTATGTGAAAAGTGCGCTCAGGAAAAGGGCGATATGTTCATGTTAAGTGGTGCACCTGGTTTTTCCATTCATAACTTGTTAGCCGGTTTGCTGAATATGGATACGACCTTTCAGAAAACAAAGGAGGATCCATTTAAGCCGGAAGAGATTCTCCAATGTGAACAATGTTCCATGACATTTCAGCAATTCATTAAGGTAGGAAGGTTCGGCTGTGCAAATTGTTACCAGGCTTTTGGCGATCAGCTAGAGCCAATATTGAGAAGACTGCATAGTGGGAATTCAGTTCATAATGGAAAAATTCCTGCAAGGATTGGAGGAAGCATTCATTTAAGAAAGAGCATTATAGAATTGAAACAAAGCTTAAAAGACTCCATATCCAAAGAGGAATTTGAAAGGGCAGCTCAAATAAGAGATGAGATTCGATTACTAGAAAGCCAATTGAATTCTAGTCACGAGGGAGGGAAGTAGGCTTGTCGCTAGAACGATTCATTAACCAAGCTGTGAGCTCTTGGATGAGTGCTGAAGGACCAGATTCAGATATTATCCTAAGCTCAAGAATTCGGCTGGCAAGAAATATAAAACAATACAAGTTTCCAACCCTATTTACGAATGACGAAGCCAAGTTAGTGATTCATATGATAAAGGAAAGGATCGAGAACTCTTCTTTTCCAAAACTAGGGAAATTGGAGCTATTACTGATGGATGATCTCCAACCGCTGCAGAAACGGGTTCTGATGGAAAAGCATTTAATCAGTCCGCATCTAGCGGAAAATTCCTCTTATGGTGCATGCATTTTATCAGAAAATGAAGAATTAAGCATGATGATTAATGAAGAGGACCATATTCGGATTCAATGCTTATTTCCTGGATTCCAATTATCAGAGGCTTTGAATATGGCTAATGAAGTGGATGACTGGCTAGAGGAAACAATTGATTATGCATATGATGAAAATGCCGGCTTTTTAACAAGCTGCCCAACTAATGTTGGAACAGGATTAAGGGCATCTGTTATGGTTCACTTGCCAGGGCTAGTTCTCACCCAGCAAATGAATAGAATCATACCAGCTATTAATCAATTGGGGTTAGTTGTTAGAGGAATTTACGGTGAAGGCAGCGAAGCTTTAGGGAACATCTTTCAGGTGTCTAATCAAATCACTCTTGGCAAATCGGAAAAGGATATTGTTGAAGATTTAAAGAGTGTGGTCAGTCAGCTAATTTCACAAGAAAGATCAGCTAGAGAAGCATTAGCGAAAACTTCTAACATACAATTAGAAGATAGAGTCTTCCGCTCTTATGGGATCTTATCAAACTGCCGGATTATTGAATCTAAGGAAGCTGCTAGATGTTTATCAGATGTCCGGCTTGGAATTGATATGAAATATCTAAAAAATATTTCCAAGAACATTTTAAATGAATTAATGATCCTGACGCAGCCAGGTTTTCTACAGCAGTATGCAGGAGGTCCGTTAAGACCTCATGAACGGGATATTCGCCGGGCGTCATTAATAAGGGAAAGAATGAAAATGGAAAAAGAAGAGACAGGAGGATGAGAATATGATGTTCGGTCGTTTTACAGAGAGAGCACAAAAGGTATTAGCTTTAGCTCAAGAGGAAGCCATTCGTTTAGGTCATAATAATATTGGAACAGAACATATTTTGCTTGGTCTTGTACGAGAAGGAGAAGGAATTGCTGCGAAGGCTCTGCATGCACTAGGCTTAGGTTCGGAAAAAATCCAAAAGGAAGTTGAGAACTTAATCGGCAGAGGGCAGGATGCATCACAGACGATTCACTACACGCCTAGAGCTAAGAAAGTAATTGAACTTTCCATGGATGAAGCACGGAAATTAGGCCATTCCTATGTAGGGACAGAGCATATCCTCCTTGGCCTCATTCGTGAAGGGGAAGGCGTTGCTGCAAGGGTACTTAACAATCTTGGTGTCAGTCTAAATAAAGCTAGGCAACAAGTGTTGCAGCTATTAGGAAGCAATGAGTCCGGCGGTCATCAAGGATCTTCGGCAAGTGCGAATACCCCTACACTTGATGGCTTGGCAAGAGACTTAACAGCCATTGCCAGAGAAGGAAGTTTGGATCCGGTAATCGGACGCGGCAAGGAAATTCAGCGTGTAATTGAAGTATTAAGCCGCCGTACAAAAAACAACCCAGTTCTCATCGGGGAGCCAGGCGTAGGAAAAACGGCTATAGCAGAAGGCTTAGCACAGCAAATTATTAATAACGAAGTACCAGAAACTCTCCGTGATAAGCGGGTCATGACCCTTGATATGGGTACCGTTGTTGCGGGAACAAAATATCGTGGTGAATTTGAAGACCGTCTAAAGAAGGTTATGGATGAAATTCGCCAGGCAGGCAATATTATTTTATTCATTGACGAGCTTCATACCTTAATTGGAGCTGGTGGAGCAGAAGGCGCCATTGATGCTTCGAATATCCTGAAACCTTCTCTTGCCCGAGGAGAGTTGCAATGTATTGGAGCAACTACACTAGATGAATACCGCAAATATATTGAAAAAGATGCGGCATTAGAAAGACGTTTTCAGCCAATTACCGTTGATGAGCCAACAGCAGATGAATCTGTACAAATTTTACAAGGACTTAGAGATCGGTATGAGGCACATCACCGTGTAACCATTACAGATGCAGCTATTGATGCAGCAGTGAAGCTATCCGATCGTTACATTTCCGATCGTTTCCTTCCAGACAAAGCGATTGATTTAATTGATGAAGCTGGGTCAAAGGTAAGACTGCGTTCTTATACAACTCCTCCTAATCTAAAAGAATTAGAGCTAAAGCTAGAAGATGTCCGCAAAGAAAAGGATGCAGCTGTCCAAAGTCAGGAGTTCGAAAAGGCTGCTTCTTTAAGAGATACGGAACAGCGTCTTCGTGAACAGTTAGAGGAGACAAAGAAATCTTGGAAGGAAAAGCAGGGCAAGGAAAACAGTGAGGTTACGGTTGAAGACATTGCAAGCGTAGTGTCCAGCTGGACGGGAATTCCTGTTTCGAAGCTCGCTCAGACAGAGACGCAAAAGCTGCTTAACCTTGAGGAAATTTTACACTCAAGAGTTATTGGTCAAGAGGAAGCAGTTAAAGCGATTTCCAAAGCAGTTCGCCGTGCTAGAGCCGGATTAAAGGATCCAAAAAGGCCAATTGGTTCATTTGTATTCCTTGGACCAACAGGTGTGGGAAAAACGGAGCTCGCCCGTGCGCTTGCTGAATCTATGTTTGGCGATGAAGATGCAATGATCCGCATTGATATGTCCGAATACATGGAGAAGCATTCAACATCCAGACTAGTAGGATCCCCTCCAGGCTATGTTGGATATGAGGAAGGCGGACAGTTAACGGAAAAAGTCCGCAGAAAACCTTATTCTGTCGTCCTGCTAGATGAAATTGAAAAAGCACATCCAGATGTATTTAATATTCTATTGCAAGTATTAGAGGATGGCCGCTTAACAGATTCTAAGGGAAGAACAGTAGACTTCCGGAACACCGTCTTAATTATGACCTCCAACGTTGGGGCGGAAGCCTTGAGACGTAATAAATATGTTGGATTTAACATTCAAGATGGAGAACAGGATTACAAGGATATGAAAGGCAAGGTCATGGAGGAGCTGAAGAAATCATTCCGTCCAGAATTCCTTAACCGTATTGATGAAATCATTGTTTTCCATGCATTAGAGAAAAAGCATCTGCAAGAAATCGTGACACTTATGTCTGATCAATTAACAAAACGATTAAGAGAACAGGATATAAATCTCGAATTAACAGATGCAGCGAAGGAGAAAATTGCTGAGGAAGGCTATGATCCTGAGTATGGAGCTAGGCCTATTCGCAGAGCTATTCAAAAGCACATCGAGGACCGATTATCTGAGGAATTGTTAAAAGGTACTGTATTAACGGGCCAGGGCATTGTCATTGATGTCAAGGATGGGGAATTTGTAGTGGAAACAGCAAAAGAAAAGCCAGCTGCAACCTTACAAAAATAATGAGTCTATTCAAATGGCCTAATGGAATTCAAGAGGGTGCACGTAAGAGCGTGTGCCTTCTTTGTACTTAATAGTGAGATAATCAAGCGATTTTCAAATAAAAAGAAAGAGGAAGAAACTAGAATGGCCAAAAGAAAAACAAAGTTTATGTGTCAGGAATGCGGATACGAATCTCCAAAGTGGATGGGAAAGTGCCCGGGCTGCGGTGTTTGGAATAAGATGGTGGAGGAAGTGGAGAAAGCAGCTGGTATGAGGAGAGGAGCCTTCGCACACTCACAGGGCTCGGCCATCCTTTCAAAAGCAACACCCATTACCTCTATAGAAACTGTAAGCGAGCCTCGAATTTACACAGACTTGAATGAATTAAATAGAGTTCTTGGTGGAGGAATTGTCAGGGGCTCGTTAGTGCTGATTGGCGGTGATCCAGGGATTGGAAAATCGACCTTGCTGCTCCAGGTCTCTTCTCAATTAGCTAATAAAAATCATTCTGTCTTATATATTTCCGGTGAGGAATCCATGAGGCAGACGAAATTACGTGCGGACCGATTAGGGGTTGCTTCCGAACATTTACTCGTTTATTCGGAAACAAGTCTCGATGAAATTAGCCGCACGATTGAAAGTGTCAATCCTAGCTTTGTCATTGTCGACTCCATCCAGACGATTTTCCACCCAGAAGTCACCTCTGCTCCAGGCAGTGTCTCTCAAGTAAGAGAGTGTACGGCGGAGCTAATGAGAATTGGGAAGACGAAAGGTATTGCCATTTTTATTGTCGGGCATGTTACAAAGGAAGGCTCGATTGCAGGACCAAGATTATTGGAGCATATGGTAGATACAGTTCTTTACTTTGAAGGTGAGCGTCATCATACATACCGAATTTTACGAGCGGTCAAGAATCGATTTGGCTCCACGAACGAGATGGGGATCTTCGAAATGAAAGAGTTTGGGTTAGAGGAAGTGGAAAATCCATCAGAAATTTTCCTAGAAGAACGATCCCAAGGGGCAGCTGGTTCAACCGTAGTAGCTTCAATGGAGGGTACTCGTCCAGTCCTTGTAGAAATTCAGGCTCTTATTTCACCAACAAGCTTTGGAAATCCCCGAAGAATGGCAACCGGAATTGATCATAATCGAGTCCCGCTTTTAATGGCAGTCCTAGAAAAGCGAGTAGGCATGCTATTGCAGAACCAAGATGCTTATCTAAAGGTTGCTGGGGGAGTTAAGCTGGATGAGCCGGCTATCGACTTGGCAGTTGCCGTCAGCATCGCTTCTAGCTTTCGTGACAAGCCGACAAGAGCTACTGACTGCATTATAGGTGAAGTGGGTCTTACAGGTGAGGTCAGAAGGGTATCAAGGATAGAGCAGCGTGTTCAGGAGGCAGCTAAGTTAGGGTTTGAACGTGTGATTTTACCTGCTAATAACCTAGGGGGCTGGTCTGGGCCGAAGGGGATTGAGCTTGTAGGTGTTAGTTCTGTCAGCGAAGCGTTAAAAGCAACTTTAGGAGGTTAGAAAATGGAAATAAAAAAGCTTGGTGAAAAAACGATGAGTGAAATTCTGCAATTTATGGCCCCGGGTACGCCGATTCGGGAAGGAATCGATAATGTACTAAGAGCAAATACGGGAGGCTTAATTGTTTTAGGAAGTAAGGAGAAAATTACACATATCGTTGATGGGGGCTTTCAAATAAATGCTCCTTTTTCGCCAAGCTATTTATATGAGTTAGCCAAAATGGACGGCGCGATCATATTAAATCAAGAAGGAAATAATATTTTGATTGCTAATGCTCAATTAGCACCAGATCCAAGTATTCCATCATCAGAAACAGGTATGCGTCACAGAACGGCAGAAAGGGTAGCAAAGCAAACGGGAGAGCTCGTCATTGCTATTTCACAAAGACGGAATGTCATCACTCTTTATAAGGGACACTTTCGCTATGCACTTAGGGATATCGGGGTTATTTTGACGAAAGCGAATGTAGCCTTACAAACTCTTGAAAAATACAAGGTTGTTTTAGAAGAGGATATTTCTAATTTAAGTGTGTTGGAATTTGAAGAACTTGTAACCTACAGTGATATATTAAATGTATTTCACAGCATTGAAATGGTCCTAAGAATAAAGAATGAATTATTAACTTATTTAAACGAGCTTGGGATAGAAGGAAGGCTCATTCGCTTACAAATGAACGAGCTTTTAGAGGATATTGAGAGAGAAATAGATTTAATTATCAAGGATTACGCCCATTTAAAGGACATTCGGACAAAGGAAATGTTTGACAAATTACAGGAGATGTCTGTCGGGAAGATGCTGGAAGACTCTGTTATCTTAAAGCTATTAGGATATAACGGATATGTTCATACAGAGGAATTTAGATGTCCCCGGGGCTATCGGATGTTGTCGAAAATCCCAAGGTTGCCTCCTGTTATTATTGAAAATTTGATTCTTCGGTTTATGGATCTCCCAGCGATTGTTGCTGCATCTGTAGAGGAATTAGATGAGGTTGAAGGAATTGGAGAAGTGAGAGCAAAGAAAATTAAAGAAGGACTAAAGCTGATAAAAAAACAGCTTTTAGCAGATCGTCAGCTTTAAGTGACCATTGAACTATATATGCTGTTGTGATAAAATTATCAGTTATTTGTTTTATTTGACACTTTATTATGAATGGTGCTACCCTTGTTTGTATATAGAATCATCTTTTTTCTTATCTGTATTTTAATATAATTTTTCCCGTTCAAAAGGTTTCAATTTATAAAATTTGTTTATAATGAATAAAAGGAGGTGAAGGTATGTTAAAACGTATTGTTCAAGCATGCTTTCTGATAATCGGGATTACGCTTGGGATATTTCTCATTCCCGAACTATTAATATTAATATCCCTGGATGATGTTGCACTACTAAATAATCCATATGTATCCGCCTTGTTTGGTGCCATTATTTTTTATCTTATTTCTTTTTTGGCGGTTGATCATGTTGTAAATGTTGTCAAATGGGTGGAAGAATCGCTTGTAAAAGCACCCATAACCGATATTATCTTTGGAAGCGTTGGCTTAGTTTTTGGTTTGATTATTGCCTTTTTAATTGGATATGCGTTAACAACCATTGAAGTTCCTGTCTTAAATACTGTTGCTCCTATTGTGTTAACCCTTATATTTGGTTATTTAGGTTTTCAGGTGGGCTTTAAAAAGCGTGATGAGCTTCTAACCTTATTTTCAAACAGAAAGAAGAAGAATACAGAAGAAGAAACAGAGGCTCCACCGAAAAATGTGTTGAAATTATTGGATACAAGTGTCATTATTGATGGCAGAATTGCTGATATTTGCCAAACTGGGTTTCTAGAAGGAACCATTGTCATCCCGCAGTTTGTTCTGGAAGAATTACAGCATATTGCTGACTCTTCTGATGTATTAAAGCGGAATAGAGGACGAAGAGGTCTCGATATTCTAAACCGGATTCAGAAAGAGCTTTCGATTAAAGTAGAGATATATGAAGGTGACTTTGAAGAGATTCAGGAAGTAGATAGTAAGCTGGTGAAGCTTGCAAAAGTAACGAACGGAATTGTTGTTACAAATGATTTTAATTTAAATAAAGTTTGCGAATTCCAAGGGGTTTCTGTCTTAAATATTAATGACTTAGCAAATGCGGTAAAACCAGTCGTTCTTCCCGGTGAAGAAATGAAAGTACAGGTCATTAAGGATGGCAAGGAGCAAAACCAAGGAATTGCTTATTTGGATGATGGTACGATGATCGTTGTTGAGGATGGACGGGATTACATCGGCAAGCATATTGATGTTCTTGTTACAAGTGTACTGCAAACCTCAGCTGGCCGGATGATATTTGCAAAACCGAAGCTATTAGAAAAAGCATTATAACGATAAGAATTAGCTTATTATTTAGGGAGATTGGGGTTTGTTTATAATGGCTTATCAAGTCATCATTCCTGCTGCTGGCCAAGGAAAAAGAATGGGAGCGGGCAGGAATAAAGTGTTATTAGAACTGAATCATTTGCCTATCTTTATTCATACGTTAAGAGTTTTCGAGCTGGATGAGGATTGCGAGGGTATTTATCTTGCCATCAATCCCAAGGATGTGAAAGAAATGAAGGCACTCCTTAATGAATATCAGATTTCAAAGGTGATGGCCCTAGCTCCTGGTGGAAAAGAGAGACAGCATAGCATATATAATGCCTTAAAATGTGTGAAGCAAGAGGGAATTGTTCTCGTTCACGATGCAGCAAGGCCATTTATTGATAAAAAACTCCTCGATCCACTAGTGATAGCTGCAGAGAAAAGCGGGGCAGCGATACTAGCAGTCCCTATGAAGGATACAGTAAAAAAGGCTGCCGGAAATATTGTGACGGAAACGGTAGAACGAACCAGCTTGTGGGCTGTCCAAACCCCACAGGCTTTTCGTTTTTCTATTTTAATGAATGCTTACCAGAAGGCTGAAGCTGATCACTTCCTCGGAACCGATGATGCTAGTTTGGTGGAGAGGACGGGGCAGGATGTTATGATTGTAGAAGGGGATTATGACAATATTAAACTGACAACGCCAGAGGATTTATATTTTGCAGAAGCTATTATTCGGAAACGAATAGAGATTCAAACATAACTATTTTTAAAAAGAGGGGACAATTAAGATGTTTCGAATTGGACAAGGCTTTGATGTGCATCAATTAACGGAAGGGCGCCCGCTCATACTAGGCGGTATTGAAATTCCATATGAAAAAGGTTTATTAGGCCACTCCGATGCAGATGTACTATTACATACAGTGGCTGACGCATGTCTTGGAGCCATCGGTGAAGGAGATATTGGAAGGCATTTTCCCGATACAGACCCAGAGTTCAAGGATGCAGATTCGGCAAAACTATTAGAGCATGTGTGGAATTTAGTTAAGGAAAAAGGGTATGAGCTTGTCAATGCAGACTGCACGATTATTGCTCAAAAGCCCAAAATGGCCCCATATATCGGCCCAATGAGAGAGAGAATAGCCCAATTACTAGAAACATCTGTTGATAATATCAACGTAAAAGCTACAACCACCGAAAAGCTAGGATTTACCGGGCGCGGCGAGGGAATCGCATCACAAGTTGCTGTTTTATTGCAGAAAAATAAGTGATAAAATAAATCAAAACAAAAAGTAGATTTTTAGAGGAGGACATAAGTAATATGTCAAACGATATTCGTGTACGTTATGCCCCTAGTCCAACTGGACATTTACATATCGGTAATGCCCGTACAGCCCTTTTCAATTACTTATTTGCGAAAAGCCAAGGCGGGAAATTCATTATCCGTATTGAAGATACTGACAGGAAACGTAATATTGAAGGCGGAGAAGAAAGTCAGTTAAAGTACTTAACATGGCTCGGAATAGATTGGGATGAAAGTGTTGATAAGGATGGCGGCTTTGGCCCTTATCGCCAATCTGAGCGAAATGATATTTACGAAAAATATTATAAAGAACTGCTTGAAAATGGTTCTGCCTATAAATGCTATTGTACGGAAGAAGAGTTAGAGGCTGAAAGAGAAGCGCAAACAGCTAAAGGAGAAACACCAGCTTACTCCGGCAGATGCCGTCATTTGTCTCCAGAGGAGCGTGCGAAGCTGGAGGCAGAAGGAAGACAGCCAAGCATTCGCTTCTTAGTTCCACAAGGGAAAGTATATGCATTTGATGATATGGTTAAAGGAAATGTCTCCTTCGAATCAGATGGAATTGGCGATCATGTTATCGTCAAAAAAGATGGCACACCTACCTATAATTTTGCGGTAACGGTTGATGATCATTTAATGCAGATCTCCCATGTATTAAGAGGGGATGACCACATCTCCAATACACCTAAACAACTAATGATTTATGACGCACTAGGTTGGGAAGTTCCGGTTTTTGGCCACATGACATTAATTGTAAATGAGAGCCGCAAAAAACTGAGTAAGCGTGATGAGTCAATTATTCAATTTATCGAGCAATACGAAGAGCTTGGCTATTTGCCTGAGGCCCTCTTTAACTTTATTGCCCTATTAGGATGGTCTCCATCTGGCGAGGAAGAAATTTTCTCCAAGGATGAGTTCATTAATATTTTCGATGCAAGCCGTTTATCAAAATCACCAGCTCTTTTCGATAAGCAAAAGCTGACTTGGATGAATAATCAATATATGAAAACAATTGATATTGATCGTCTTGTTTCCATTTCGCAGCCGCATCTTGTAAAAGCAGGCCGAATTGGTGAGAGCTTGACTGAAGAGGAAGAACAATGGGTGCGCAGCCTTATCGCTTTATATCAGGAAAAAATGAGCTACGGTGCTGAAATTGTAGAGATGTCAGAGATTTTCTTTAGTGATAAAACGGTTATGGATGATGAAGCGAAAGCCGTTATCGAAGAGGAGCAGGTTCCTGAGGTCTTATCTGCTTTCCTACAGGAAATTGAAGGCTTAAGTGAGTTCAAGGCTGATGAAATTAAAGCGGCTATGAAGGCAGTCCAAAAATCAACAGGCCATAAAGGGAAGAAGCTCTTTATGCCGATCCGTGTTGCGATTACAGGACAAACACACGGACCTGATCTCCCTCAAGCCATCGAGCTTTTCGGGAAAGAAAAAGTAAAAAATCGATTAATGAGTATTTTAGATTAACATATTGCCTAAAATGTAATATAGTAATAAGTAACTCAATAAATGAAAGTGTTGAAGAGGAAAAGTAAGAACATGATGCTTTTTAGAGAGAACCATCACCGGCTGAAAGTGGTTTAAGCCTCTCATTGATCTGAAGTGCCCCTCTGAGCCTCATTTCGAACGGATTTTCATGCATGAAAATTTCCCTACTAGAAGTGAGCGGAACTAATCCGTTAACAAGTAAAAGTTGAGACATTTCGATGTCTAAACAGAGTGGAACCGCGCATACAGCGTCTCTGTCATTATTGACGGAGGCGTTTTTTTTATTCCCCAAAAACAAAAGTGAAATAACAATTTTGGATTGGACCATCAACAAAGCTCTTGGATATGAAAGCTTATATTCGCTTAATGGACATCATTGCACTCTTTTTTCAAACCTGTGGAAATAAATAATTTCCCGGAAAATACTATTCAAAAAAACCATTTTTAAAAATATGAATGACCGATTAGGGAGGGGACAAACGTGTTTAAAAGGCTAAAGGAAGACATTGAGGTTATATTTGAACAGGATCCGGCTGCAAGAAGTTATTTAGAGGTAATCTTAACTTACTCAGGCTTGCATGCCATATGGGCACATCGATTAGCCCACGCGCTTTTCAAAAGGAAACTCTATTTTCTTGCAAGAGTCGTCTCGCAAATTAGCCGCTTTTTCACAGGAATTGAAATTCATCCAGGTGCAAAAATCGGAAGAAAGCTTTTCATTGACCACGGGATGGGAGTAGTTATTGGAGAAACATGCGAAATTGGTGATAATGTAACCATCTTTCAAGGGGTAACCTTAGGGGGGACAGGTAAAGAGAAAGGAAAGCGGCACCCTACTATTAAGGACAATGCCTTAATTGCTACAGGAGCAAAGGTGCTAGGTTCCATTACTATTGGAGAAAATTCAAAGGTTGGAGCGGGATCTGTCGTCTTACATGAAGTGCCCCCTAACTCGACAGTAGTAGGTATACCCGGCAAAGTGAAAATCCAGGATGGGGTTCGAATTAAAAAAGATTTAAATCACAGCGACCTTCCTGACCCAATTGCTGATCGTTTTAAAGATTTAGAACAAGAAATTGCCAAATTAAGCAGTGAATTAGAGGAGCTTAAGAAAGAAAGGAGTTTGGTTAATGGCCATTCAAATTTATAATACATTATCAAGACAAAAAGAACCTTTCATCCCTTTAGAGGAAGGGAAGGTAAAAATGTATGTGTGCGGTCCAACTGTTTATAATTATATTCATATAGGAAATGCAAGGCCGCCAATTGTTTTTGATACGGTTAGAAGATATTTTGAGTATCGAGGTTATGATATCAAGTACATCTCTAATTTCACAGATGTGGATGATAAATTAATCCGTGCGGCAAATGAATTGGGAGAAGAAGTTCCAGTTATTGCAGAACGCTTTATTGATGCCTATTTTTCAGATGTTTCAGCGCTTGGCTGCAAACGTGCTGACGCTCACCCAAGAGTGACTGAGAGTATGGACATTATTATTGAGTTCATTGAAGCATTGATTGAAAAGGGATATGCCTATGAATCGGAAGGCGATGTCTACTACCATACCCGCAAATTTAAGGAGTATGGCAAGCTTTCCCACCAATCCATTGATGAGCTTCGGTCAGGAGCCCGCATTGCTGTAGGGGAAAAGAAGGAAGATGCTCTTGATTTTGCCCTTTGGAAGGCGGCGAAAGAAGGAGAGATTTATTGGGATAGCCCATGGGGAAAAGGACGCCCTGGCTGGCATATCGAGTGCTCCGCAATGGCGAAAAAGTATTTAGGCGACACGATTGATATTCATGCGGGCGGGCAGGATTTAGCTTTCCCTCACCATGAGAATGAAATTGCCCAATCGGAAGCAGTAAGCGGAAAGACGTTTGCGCGTTATTGGATGCATAACGGCTATATTAATATCGATAATGAAAAAATGTCTAAATCCCTTGGTAACTTTGTTCTTGTCCATGACATTATCAACAAGCATGATCCACAGGTGCTTCGATTCTTTATGCTGTCTGTTCACTATCGAAATCCGATTAACTATAGTGAAGAATTATTAGGAAATACGCGAGCTGGACTAGAAAGAATTAAAACATCCTACCAAAACTTGAGGCATCGTCAAGAAACAAGTGCGAATTTGACTGAAAACAATCAAGAATGGCTAGAAAAAATTGCAGCACAGCACGAAGAGTTTATCAAGGCGATGGACGATGATTTTAATACAGCAAATGCCATTTCAGTTCTTTTCGAGCTTTCCAAATTAGCGAATTATTATTTAATGGAGAAAAACACCTCCGTACAAGTGATTGAGGCATTTACGAAGGAATTCGAAGATCTTTTCCTAGTGCTCGGACTTACTTTGGACTCCCAGAAAGATGAGTTACTCGATGAAGAGATTGAACGCTTAATTCAGGAGCGTATTGAAGCACGAAAGGATCGAAACTTCCAATTAGCCGACCAAATCCGTGATCAGCTGAAAGACATGAACATCATTCTTGAAGATACACCTCAAGGAATTAGATGGAAAAGAGGCTAAACCATGCTTCAATACGATAATCACATTGATGAGAAACAGTTAAACAGCCTCGCCCTTGCTTATATGGGCGATGCTGTTTTTGAAATCTATGTCAGAAGACATCTTATCCAGCATGGACAGGTTAGACCTAATCAGCTGCATAGAGAGGCCACTCATTATGTATCTGCTAAAGCTCAATCCGCTATTATCCGCCAATTGCTGGATTCAGACTTTCTGACAGAAGAGGAAATTGCCGTTGTGAAAAGAGGAAGAAATGCAAAGTCTGGTTCTGTCCCGAAAAATACCGATGTTCAAACATACCGATATAGCACGGCATTTGAGGCGCTAATTGGCTATTTACATTTATCAGGTAAAGAGGAGCGGCTGGAGGAAGTCATCTTATCTGCATTTCGAATGGTAGAAGATAAGAAAGGAGGAAATTCCAAATGAATCAAGATTTTATTATGGGAAAAAACCCTGTGATGGAAGCACTTAAATCAGGACGGGATATTAATAAAATTTTCATAGCAGAGGGGTCACAAGGCGGGCAAATGCAGCAGGTTATTGGGCTTGCCAAAGCGTCAAATGTATTTGTTCAATTTGTCCCAAAGAAAAAATTAGATCAGATGGCGGAAGGGAATCATCAAGGGGTCGTTGCCCAGGTTGCGGCCTATCAATATGCGGAAATAGATGATCTTTTTCAAGCAGCAGAAAAAAGAAATGAAGCACCCTTTTTCTTATTATTGGATGAAATAGAAGACCCTCATAATCTAGGGTCGATCATGAGAACAGCGGATGCAGTAGGTGCACATGGAATTATTATTCCGAAGCGGAGAGCGGTAGGCTTAACGGCGACAGTGGCTAAGGCCTCGACTGGTGCTATTGAGCATATTCCTGTTGTCCGTGTGACAAATATGGCTAGAACGATCGATGAATTAAAGGAAAAAGGCGTATGGATTGCGGGAACTGATGCAAAGGGAAGTGAAGATTACCGCCGTTTTGATGGAACATTGCCGCTTGGGCTAGTGATCGGCAGTGAAGGAAAAGGCATGGGCCGATTAATCCGGGATAAATGTGATTTCTTGATCCATTTACCGATGGCAGGCCATGTGACTTCACTGAATGCATCAGTTGCTGCAGCTCTTTTAATGTATGAGGTATTCAGGAAGCGACATCCTCTTGAGGGATAGAAATGGACATCCTACTTGTTGACGGATATAACGTAATTGGTGCTTGGCCAGAGCTAAGAGAACTTAAAAAAAAGGATTTAGCAGCTGCGAGAGACCGATTAATTGAAAAAATGGCAGAGTATCAAGGGTATTCTGGATATAGAGTCATAGTCGTTTTTGACGCTCATTATGTAAAGGGTACCGAAAAGAAATTTAAGGATTCAAAGGTTGAAGTTATTTTTACACGGACAAATGAGACGGCTGATGAAAGAATTGAGAAGCTTGCCATCAGCCTAAGCAATATCAAAACCCAAGTTCATGTTGCAACCTCCGACTATACAGAGCAATGGGCGATTTTTGGACAAGGTGCACTGCGAAAGTCTTCGAGAGAATTATTAAATGAAATGAATACGATTGAAAGTAAAATAGAAAAAAAGGTGAAGAAGATTCAGGAAAAACAGCCATTCTCTAGAATTCCGCTTAGCAAGGAAATGGCAGAAATTTTTGAAAAGTGGCGCAGAGGAGACCAATGAGTGGTTGACGCTGGAAAAATTCTTACTGTATAATATTTCTATCTATGCTTGGTACGGTCGGGGGGATCTTAGTGGATACTGACTTGAAAACAATCGATGAGAATAATTTAGGGTATACGCAGCTTGAAGATGAAGAATTGATTGATTTAGTGCATAAAGGCGAGAGTGAAGCGTTAGATTATCTGATTCATAAGTATCGCAATTTTGTGCGTGCCAAAGCAAGGTCATATTTTTTAATTGGCGCAGATAAGGAAGATATTGTTCAAGAAGGAATGATTGGTTTATACAAGGCTATTCGTGATTTTAAAGAGGACAAGCTATCTTCGTTTAAAGCGTTTGCAGAGCTGTGCATTACTAGACAAATTATTACAGCTATTAAAACCGCCACAAGGCAGAAGCATATTCCGCTGAACTCATACGTGTCATTGGACAAGCCGATTTATGATGAGGAGTCAGATCGGACGTTAATGGACGTTATTTCGGGTGCAAAGGTAATGGATCCAGAGGAATTAATTATTAATCAGGAAGAGTTTGATCATATAGAGGTCAAAATGTCCGAATTGCTCAGTGATCTTGAAAGAAAAGTACTTTCCCTTTATTTGGATGGACAATCTTATCAAGAGATTTCTGAAGAATTAAACCGTCATGTGAAGTCAATCGATAACGCTCTGCAAAGGGTGAAACGAAAGCTTGAGCGGTATTTGGAGATACGAGAAATTACTTTATAGAGCGGGTGAGAACAAGCAGATCACTCTTTCTTTCGCTTTCCCTGTTATTGACATCGTTTATGGTCCGTGATAAAGTTTTAAGGACGTAATTGTATTTTAGTAGGTGGAATGATGAGAAAAAAAGTAGTACTAGCTTGTAAAGAGTGCGGGTCCAGAAATTATTCAACGATGAATAATAAAGACTCCGAGCGCCTGGAGCTTAAGAAGTATTGCAAAACATGCAGCAATCATACTATTCATAGAGAGACAAAGTAAGGTTATTATATACGAATTTTATATATGTATTTTTCTAAATTTCATAAACTCTTATTCACTAGAATAATCGTAATTTGATTATTTAGTTTGGTTAAATACATTATGAAATTTACTTAGATTATAAGTAAGTTGGGGGTTACAATATGCAGCGCATCTTGAATTTTTTCCGCGATATTGGACGTGAAATGAAAAAGGTTAGTTGGCCAAAGCGAAAAGAAATGACTGGCTATACTGTAACAGTCCTAGCCACTGTTGCGTTTTTTGCAGTGTTCTTCGCTGTGGTTGACTTAGGTATTTCTGAATTGATTCGATTAATTCTTGAATAACCCCTGTATATCCATGGTATAATGGTGAATAGCACAGGAAACATCTGCAAAGCCCGGTAACGGGTTTTTTATTTGGTTAAAAATATGTTTTCAAATCGTAAAAAGGGAAACATTCTTCAAGTTTTAGTCAGTTTTTTACGAAAATAGTCAAAACTATTTTAATGATACAGGGAGGGAAGGACGATTTAGTCCCCTTGAATGGAAAAGAATTGGTATGTTGTTCATACGTACTCGGGTTATGAAAATAAAGTAAAGGCAAACCTGGAGAAACGTGTAGAATCTATGGGAATGCAAGATAAAATCTTTCGGGTTATTGTGCCGGAAGAAGAAGAAACTGATTTCAAAAACGGCAAAAAGAAAGTAGTAAAGCGTAAAGTTTTCCCAGGATATGTGCTCGTAGAAATTGTGATGACAGATGACTCATGGTATGTAGTTCGGAATACACCAGGTGTTACGGGCTTTGTCGGGTCAGCTGGTCACGGCTCTAAGCCGACACCGCTATTGCCTGAAGAAGTTAATGTAATCTTGAAGCGTATGGGTGTTGAAGAAAGACGAGTAGAAATTAACTTTGAAATAGGAGAAATGGTCCAAGTGAAAGAGGGGCCATTCGCCAACTTTACAGGATCAATTGAAGATATTGACAGAGACAAAGCGAAAATTAAAGTCCTTGTTAATATGTTTGGCCGGGATACACCGGTTGAACTAGATTTTTCTCAAATTGAGAAACTATAACGAAATGCGGAGAGCGCCCGGTTAAAGGAACGCAGACTAAGAGCGCCACGTCCTGTGGCAACGTCTGCATGACCCGCATCCTGCAGGCCTCAAGCATTAGACGAGCCTGCATGAAGGTTGTACTTTAATCTTCTTGCCGGATTGGCTTATGACCTCGATCCGATGGCGCTCAGAGCTAGACAGCTCTCTAACTTCAAAAAGGTATCCTTTCTATTTTTACAAAAAAACTTGAAATTAGCTTTGAAAAGTGGTAATATTTCAAAGGTCAGTATGTCTCAGGTTCAGAGACCGGACTATTGTTTGTTCTTTATCTTGATATAAAGACTATAAGTTGAGTGGGAGGGGACCCTAACAGTCACTAAGGCCCCAATTACCACATCACGGACTTTAAGGAGGTGTGTCTCGTGGCTAAAAAAGTAATCAAAATTGTAAAATTACAAATTCCAGCAGGTAAAGCTAACCCTGCACCGCCAGTTGGACCTGCACTAGGTCAAGCGGGTGTTAATATCATGGGATTCTGTAAGGAGTTTAACGCACGTACAGCTGAACAAGCTGGCCTAATCATTCCTGTTGAAATTACGGTTTTTGAAGACCGTTCATTTACATTTATTACGAAAACTCCTCCTGCTGCCGTTCTTTTAAAAGTAGCAGCTGGAATCCAGTCTGGTTCTGGTGAACCAAACCGTAATAAAGTAGCAACAGTCAAGCGTGACAAGGTACGCGAGATTGCTGAAACAAAAATGCCTGACCTAAACGCTGCTAGCGTAGAAGCTGCAATGCTTATGGTTGAAGGTACTGCACGCAGCATGGGTATCGTTATCGAAGATTAATCCATGCTTAAAGTATTAGGCAGTTCAATGGGGTTGCGTTGCTGAGCTTAGTTTCACACGCAACCTTTGTTCTGTCTAAGACTTTTGTTTTTCTAAGTGGGAGGATATTCCGCTAAAACCACAATTTTAGGAGGAAATAAAAATGGCTAAAAAAGGCAAAAAGTTTTTAGAAGCTGCAAAGCTTGTAGACCGTATGAAGGCTTATCCAATCGAAGAAGCAATTGATCTTGCAAAGAAAACAAACTTTACTAAGTTTGATGCGACTGTAGAAGTTGCTTTCCGTTTAGGGATTGACCCTAAGAAAGCTGACCAGAATATTCGTGGAGCAGTTGTGCTTCCAAACGGTACTGGTAAAACTCAACGCGTTTTAGTATTCGCAAAGGGTGAAAAAGCGAAGGAAGCAGAAGCTGCTGGAGCGGATTATGTTGGCGATGCAGACTACATCAACAAAATCAGCCAAGGCTGGTTCGAATTTGATGTAATCGTTGCGACACCTGACATGATGGGTGAAGTTGGTAAGCTTGGTCGTGTATTAGGACCAAAAGGCTTAATGCCAAATCCTAAAACTGGTACAGTTACATTTGATGTGGAGAAGGCTGTTAACGAAATTAAAGCAGGTAAAGTAGAATACCGCACTGATAAAGCTGGTAACATCCACGTTCCTATCGGTAAAGTTTCTTTCGAAAACGAAAAGCTTATCGAAAACTTCAACACAATTTTCGAAACAATGCTTAAAGTTAAACCATCTGCTGCAAAAGGTACTTACATGAAGAACGTATCTGTTACTTCAACAATGGGACCTGGCGTTAAAGTAGATCCTTCAACTGTTACAGTTAAGTAATTATTGGAAATAAACTTATAAGATTGACAAACAAAACTACATTTAGTAATATGTATTTTGTTGTTAAAATATATTACCATTTGTACCGTAGACAGCAGGTGCTTCTTGCTTAATATCCTGCCGAGGTCATACGATAGATTATTGTTTTCCCTATTGTATACTCCCTCCATGTCTGCTTGATGTGGAGGTTTTTTATTGAACGGTATAAGTGCAGAAATTTCTACAGGAGGTGTAAAGATGAGCAGCGCTATCGAACAAAAGAAACAAACTGTCGAAGAAATTGCTGACAAACTAAAGGCTAGTGTATCAACAGTTGTTGTTGACTACCGCGGTCTAACTGTTGCTCAAGTAACTGAACTTCGTAAACAGCTTCGTGAAGCTGGTGTTGAATTCAAAGTATACAAAAATACTTTAACACGCCGTGCTGCAGAAGTTGCTGAACTAACTGCTTTAAACGAAGTATTAACTGGTCCGAATGCTGTTGCATTCAGTAGTGAAGATGTAATTGCTCCAGCAAAAATCATCAATGATTTTGCTAAAAAGAATGACGCACTTGAAATTAAAGCTGGTGTCATTGAAGGAAACGTTGCAACTGCAGAAGAAATTAAGGCTCTTGCAGAACTACCATCTCGCGAAGGCTTACTATCTATGCTACTCAGCGTGCTTCAAGCACCTATCCGCAATCTTGCTCTTGCTGCAAAAGCTGTTGCAGATCAAAAAGAAGAACAAGGCGCGTAAGTTGAATTTTTTAACGATTAATACATCGGTTTAAACCAAATATAAGGAGGAAACATTATCATGACTAAAGAACAAATCATTGAAGCAGTAAAATCTATGACTGTTTTAGAATTAAACGACTTAGTAAAAGCTATTGAAGAAGAATTTGGTGTAACTGCTGCGGCTCCTGTAGCTGTTATGGGTGGCGCTGCTGGTGCTGCTGTTGAAGAAAAAACTGATTTTGATGTAATCCTTGCTTCTGCAGGCGATCAAAAAATCAAAGTTATCAAAGTTGTTCGTGAAATCACAGGTCTTGGACTTAAAGAAGCAAAAGAACTTGTTGACAACACTCCTAAAGCAATCAAAGAAGGCGCTTCTAAAGAAGAAGCTGAAGAAATCAAAGCTAAACTTGAAGAAGTTGGAGCTGGCGTTGAAGTTAAGTAATATAAAAAGAAAAAAGCCCGCTGTATAGCGGGCTTTTTTTAACCTCTCATTATTTCTGCAACCAAGTCCCCATTGGAGGTGATGATATCATGTCAGAACATTATTATTCCAAAACGCAAAGTACAGAAAGCAATCCTAAATATTGGAACTTTACTTTAAAGGGTCATCCATTCCGTTTTAAGACAGATAATGGAGTATTCTCAAAAAGTGAAGTTGACTTTGGATCAAGGCTGCTAATTGAAACGTTTGAACAGCCAGCAATTGAAGGAAACATTTTGGATGTTGGCTGCGGATACGGACCGATTGGACTTTCAGCAGCAAAGCTAATGGAAGACCGGCTTGTCCACATGGTAGATGTCAATTCAAGGGCGTTAGCTCTCGCGCGTGAAAACGCAGAGTTAAATAAAGTTAAAAATGTATGTATTTATGAAAGTGATCGACTTGAAAATGTAAAGGATGACAAATTTGCGGCAATATTAACGAATCCTCCAATTCGGGCGGGCAAAAAAGTTGTCCAAGATATTTTTGAGCAAAGCTATCAAAAATTACAGAAAGGCGGAGACCTCTGGGTAGTGATACAGAAAAAACAGGGAGCCCCGTCAGCAATTGAAAAGCTATCAGAATTTTTTAGTGAAGTAGAAACGGTAGAAAAGAAAAAAGGCTATTATATTTTGCGGGCAAAAAAAGATTGACTTGACTTTTTGCGTATGTTAGCATTATATAATGCCAACATAATATATTCCGATTATTTACTAAAATGCACAAAAGTTGTATAAATTTGGTTCTTAATGGGAAAGATAACAAAATAATTGTCGTAATGTGAAAATGTGGTTTTTTGAACTAAAAACCCTTTTTCTTTTTGTCTTGGCTGAATTAGTGATTGTTGTTGATTTAGCCATATGTGCGCATGTGACCGGTTCAATTCGGGACGAAAACATTCGAAATCATGTGCGTAATGGCGATTTGTAAGTCAACAAAATTAATTAATATAGCTTTTGTCTTAAGATAGGACAGTTGTTCTATTTGAGAATATTATTGCCATTAAGCTTGATTTGAGGGGTGAATCAGTTGATAGGTCAACTTGTTCAGTATGGACGACACCGCCAACGTAGGAGTTACGCGCGAATCAGTGAAGTTTTAGAATTACCAAATCTAATCGAAATCCAAACCTCTTCTTATCAATGGTTTCTTGATGAGGGTTTACGTGAAATGTTCCAGGACATTTCGCCGATTGAAGACTTTACTGGTAATTTATCGCTTGAATTTATTGATTACAGCCTTGGCGATCCAAAGTATTCCGTTGAGGAATCGAAAGAACGAGATGTTACATACTCTGCACCATTACGTGTAAAGGTACGTCTTGTAAACAAAGAAACAGGCGAAGTTAAAGACCAGGATGTCTTTATGGGTGACTTCCCGCTTATGACTGAAACAGGTACATTCGTGATCAATGGAGCGGAACGTGTAATCGTTTCTCAATTAGTTCGTTCACCGAGTGTATACTATAGTGGAAAATTAGATAAAAACGGGAAAAAAGGCTTTACGGCAACTGTAATCCCGAACCGCGGCGCTTGGCTTGAGTATGAAACAGATGCCAAGGATGTCGTGTACGTTAGAATAGATCGTACTCGGAAACTGCCCGTTACGGTTCTTTTGCGTGCCCTTGGGTTCGGTTCTGATCAAGAAATCATTGATTTGATTGGAGACAATGAATACATTCGCAACACGTTAGAGAAAGACAATACAGAAGGTACAGATAAGGCGTTATTAGAAATTTACGAACGCCTCCGTCCTGGTGAACCTCCAACTGTAGACAATGCGAAAAGCTTATTAGTTTCAAGGTTTTTTGACCCTAAGCGTTATGATTTAGCAAACGTAGGAAGATACAAAATTAATAAAAAGCTTCATATTAAAAATAGATTGTTCGGACAAAAATTAGCTGAAACGCTAGTAGATCCGGAAACAGGTGAAATTATTGCTGAAAAAGGGGTAACTCTTGATAGGCGTACACTTGATCGCATTCTGCCAAACCTTGAGAAGAACATCGGCTTCAAGACTGTCAGCCTTGTAGGTGGAGTTTTAGAAGAGGATATTACACTTCAGTCTATTAAAATTTATGCGCCTAATGAAGATGGCGATAAGGCTATTAATGTAATTGGGAATGCGTATGTGGAAGAGGCTGTTAAGAATATTTCGCCATCGGATATTATTGCTTCTATCAGCTACTTCTTTAACCTACTGCACTCTGTGGGAGATACTGACGATATTGACCATCTTGGAAATCGCCGTCTGCGCTCTGTTGGTGAGCTCTTGCAAAACCAATTCCGTATTGGCCTTTCCAGAATGGAACGCGTTGTTCGTGAAAGAATGTCCATTCAGGACACAAACACAATCACTCCGCAGCAATTAATCAATATTCGCCCTGTGATTGCATCTATTAAAGAGTTCTTTGGAAGTTCACAGCTATCTCAATTCATGGATCAAACGAATCCTCTTGCAGAATTAACACATAAACGTCGTTTATCTGCATTGGGACCTGGTGGATTAACGCGTGAACGTGCTGGTTTTGAAGTGCGTGACGTTCACTATTCCCACTATGGCCGTATGTGTCCGATTGAGACTCCTGAGGGACCAAATATTGGACTAATTAACTCATTATCATCCTTTGCGAAGGTAAATCGATTCGGATTTATCGAAACACCTTATCGCCGTGTTGACCCTGAAACGGGCAAAGTAACAGACCGTATTGACTACTTAACGGCTGATGAAGAGGATAACTATGTAGTGGCTCAGGCAAATGTGCTTCTTGCTGATGACGGCTCCTTCCTTGAAGAGGAAGTTGTTGCCCGTTTCAAAGGTGAAAACACAGTTGTCCCTCGTGATCGAGTTGACTACATGGACGTTTCACCGAAGCAGGTTGTATCCGCCGCGACTGCGTGTATACCGTTCCTTGAAAATGATGACTCCAACCGTGCGCTAATGGGTGCAAATATGCAGCGTCAAGCTGTACCATTGATGCAGCCGGAAGCTCCAAGAGTGGGTACAGGGATGGAATATGTATCAGGAAAAGATTCGGGTGCTGCAGTTATTTGTAAGCATGAAGGAATCGTTGAACATGTTGAAGCCCGTGAAGTATGGGTTCGCAGAATTGTTAATGTAGATGGCCAAGAAGTAAAAGGCGATCTTGATAAATATAGAATGCTGAAATTCATCCGTTCTAACCAAGGAACTTGCTACAACCAACGCCCAATTGTTGCTGTAGGCAACCGTGTTACAAAGGGTGAAATTTTAGCAGATGGTCCATCTATGGAGCTTGGAGAACTAGCGCTTGGACGTAATGTTCTAGTTGCCTTCATGACGTGGGATGGATATAACTATGAGGATGCTATCATCATGAGTGAGCGTCTCGTGAAAGATGATGTTTATACCTCTATCCATATTGAAGAGTATGAATCTGAATCTCGTGATACGAAGCTTGGTCCTGAAGAAATTACTCGTGATATTCCAAACGTTGGGGAGGATGCTCTTCGCAATCTGGATGAAAGAGGAATTATTCGTACAGGTGCTGAGGTTAAGGATGGCGATCTTCTAGTAGGTAAGGTAACGCCTAAGGGTGTAACGGAGCTTACTGCGGAAGAAAGATTATTACATGCTATCTTTGGTGAAAAGGCTCGTGAAGTACGTGATACTTCCCTTCGTGTTCCACACGGCGGTGGAGGAATCGTTCTGGATGTTAAAGTCTTTAATCGAGAGGATGGAGATGAGCTGCCTCCGGGTGTAAATCAGCTTGTTCGTGTGTACATTGTTCAAAAGCGTAAAATCTCTGAAGGGGATAAGATGGCTGGACGACATGGTAACAAAGGGGTTATCTCGCGTATTTTACCAGAAGAAGATATGCCTTATATGCCAGACGGAACACCAGTTGACATTATGTTAAACCCATTAGGGGTACCATCACGTATGAACATTGGACAGGTGCTTGAGCTTCATCTTGGAATGGCTGCGAGATCTCTAGGTATTCACGTAGCATCACCTGTATTCGATGGTGCTACTGAAGAAGATGTTTGGTCTACGATTGAAGAAGCTGGAATGGCTCGTGACGCGAAAACAGTTCTTTATGACGGACGTTCCGGAGAGCCGTTTGACAACCGCGTATCTGTTGGTGTCATGTATATGATCAAGCTTGCACACATGGTTGACGACAAACTTCATGCTCGTTCGACAGGTCCATACTCTCTTGTTACACAGCAGCCGTTGGGCGGTAAAGCTCAATTCGGCGGACAGCGTTTCGGAGAGATGGAAGTATGGGCGCTTGAAGCGTATGGCGCTGCTTATACATTGCAGGAAATCTTAACGGTTAAATCGGATGATGTTGTAGGACGTGTGAAAACGTATGAAGCTATCGTCAAAGGTGAAAACGTTCCAGAGCCTGGTGTACCTGAGTCATTTAAAGTATTAATTAAAGAACTTCAGAGCCTGGGTATGGATGTTAAGATTCTTTCAGGCGATGAGGAAGAAATTGAAATGCGTGATATGGAGGATGAAGAGGATCTGCAGCAAGCTGAATCCTTCACAATTGCTCCTGAACCGCAAAACTCAGAAGCCGAAGAAGTTGTTACAAAAGAGTAGGTTACGGATAAAATTTAATATTAGTTCACAGCCTTCGCTTATTTAAGCGGGGCTGGAACATTAAAATTGCACCCCAATTGCTTTTTATGGGCAAAATGGGCATAGCCCGGAGATAAAAAGGGAGGTAGGCCCCTTGCTAGATGTAAACAATTTTGAGTATATGAAAATCGGTCTTGCTTCACCAGATAAGATCCGTTCATGGTCACATGGTGAGGTAAAAAAGCCTGAAACGATCAACTATCGTACGTTAAAACCAGAAAAAGACGGTTTATTCTGTGAGCGTATTTTCGGACCAACAAAGGACTGGGAATGTCATTGCGGAAAATATAAACGTGTACGCTATAAAGGTGTAGTCTGTGACCGATGCGGCGTTGAAGTAACGCGTGCAAAGGTACGTCGAGAAAGAATGGGTCATATTGAGCTAGCTGCTCCTGTTTCCCACATCTGGTATTTCAAAGGAATCCCAAGCAGAATGGGACTTGTTCTTGATATGTCTCCTCGTGCGCTGGAAGAAGTCATTTACTTTGCGTCTTACGTAGTGACTGATGCGGGCGACACAGCCCTTGAAAGAAAGCAATTGCTTTCAGAAAAGGAATACCGGGCATATCGTGAAAAATACGGCAATAAGTTTCAAGCTTCGATGGGTGCTGAGTCCATTAAAAAGCTTCTTTCTGATATTGATTTAAATAAAGAAGTTGATATTTTAAAAGATGAACTTAGAACCGCACAAGGACAGCGAAGAACACGTGCGATTAAGCGTTTAGAAGTACTGGAGGCTTTCCGTGGTTCAGGCAATGAGCCTTCTTGGATGATCCTTGATGTGCTCCCTGTTATCCCACCGGAGCTCCGCCCGATGGTTCAGCTTGATGGCGGCCGTTTCGCAACATCTGACCTAAATGATTTATACCGCCGTGTGATTAATAGAAATAATCGTCTAAAGCGCTTATTGGATCTTGGTGCGCCTAGTATCATTGTTCAAAACGAAAAGCGCATGCTTCAAGAAGCTGTGGATGCATTAATTGATAATGGCCGTCGCGGCAGACCTGTTACAGGGCCTGGTAACCGTCCATTAAAATCACTATCCCACATGTTAAAAGGTAAGCAAGGACGCTTCCGTCAAAACCTATTAGGGAAACGTGTTGACTACTCTGGCCGTTCGGTTATCGTTGTTGGACCTAACTTAAAGATGTATCAGTGCGGACTTCCGAAAGAAATGGCATTAGAGCTTTTCAAGCCATTCGTTATGAAAGAGTTAGTCGAGAAGGGCTTATCTCATAATATTAAATCGGCCAAACGCAAAATTGAACGTGTTCAGCCAGAGGTTTGGGATGTTTTAGAAAGTGTTATTAAAGAACATCCAGTTCTTCTTAACCGTGCCCCTACTCTTCATAGATTGGGCATTCAAGCGTTTGAACCAACATTAGTTGAAGGCCGTGCTATTCGCCTTCATCCACTCGTTTGTACAGCCTATAACGCTGACTTCGATGGTGACCAAATGGCAGTTCACGTTCCACTTTCATCAGAAGCACAAGCTGAAGCGCGTCTATTAATGCTTGCAGCCCAAAACATTCTGAATCCGAAAGATGGAAAACCAGTCGTTACTCCTTCTCAGGACATGGTATTAGGAAACTATTACCTGACTCTAGAAAGAGATGGCGCTGTTGGAGAAGGTATGATTTTCAAGGATATTAATGAAGCGTTGCTTGCGTATCAGAATGGATATGTCCACCTACATACACGTGTGGCAGTTCATGCTGGTTCTTTGAAAAATCCAACATTTACACCGGAGCAAAATCAGAAGCTTCTTATTACAACAGTAGGGAAACTTATTTTTAATGAGATTTTACCAGCGTCATTCCCTTATATAAACGAGCCTACAAGACAAAATTTAGAGGAAGAAACTCCAGCTAAATATTTTGTGGAAAAAGGGCAAGAAGTACTTTCGGTTATTCGTGAAATGCCGCTTGTGGATCCATTTAAGAAGAAGATTCTTGGTAATATTATTGCCGAAGTTTTCAAACGGTATAAAATCACTGAAACATCAAAAATGCTTGACCGCATGAAAGACCTTGGATTTAAGTACTCTACAAAAGCAGGTATTACAGTTGGTGTTTCTGATATTGTAGTACTTGGTGAAAAAGAGCAGATTATCCAAGAGGCGCAAGTAAAAGTTGATAATGTTATGAAGCAGTTTAGACGCGGTCTTATTACAGAGGATGAGCGTTATGATCGTGTTATCTCTATTTGGAGTGCTGCGAAAGACACTATTCAAGAAAAATTGATGAGATCACTAGATAAATCAAACCCAATCTTCATGATGAGTGATTCCGGAGCCCGTGGTAACGCGTCTAACTTTACCCAGTTAGCGGGTATGCGCGGACTGATGGCGAACCCGGCCGGTCGAATTATTGAGTTGCCTATTAGATCAAGTTTCCGTGAAGGCTTGACCGTATTGGAATACTTTATTTCTACTCACGGTGCTCGTAAAGGTCTAGCCGATACAGCACTAAAAACGGCGGACTCAGGTTATTTAACACGCCGACTAGTAGACGTGGCTCAAGACGTCATTGTTCGTGAAGATGATTGTGGTACAGATAGAGGCTTATTAATCAGTTCATTGAAAGACGGCACGGAAGTAATTGAAACTCTTGAAGAACGTCTAATTGGGCGACATGCAAGAAGGGCTATTAAACATCCGGAAACGAAAGAAGTAATTGTGCCTGAAAATGGTCTAATTACTGAAGATCTTGCTCAAGAGGTTACAGAAGCAAACATTGAACAAGTATGGATCCGTTCAGCATTTACTTGTAACACGCGCCACGGCGTATGTAAGAAATGTTACGGTCGCAATCTAGCAACAGGTCAAGAGGTTGAAGTAGGAGAGGCAGTAGGTATTATTGCTGCTCAATCTATCGGTGAACCTGGAACACAGTTAACGATGCGTACATTCCATACTGGAGGGGTTGCGGGAGACGATATTACACAAGGTTTGCCGCGTATCCAGGAATTGTTTGAAGCACGTAACCCTAAAGGGGTAGCTGTCATTTCTGAAATTGAAGGTGTTGTAGTAGGAATTAATGAAGGCAGAGACCGCCAGCATGAGATAGTTGTCCAAGGTGAAGTGGAATCCCGCACATACTCAGCGCCATACACTGCTCGTCTTAAAGTAGCAGTGAATGACCAAGTAGAACGCGGACAGGAGTTAACAGAGGGTTCGATTGATCCGAAGGAATTAATCAGAGTGAAGGACGTCACGGCTGTTCAAGAATACTTATTACGCGAAGTACAGAAGGTTTATCGTATGCAAGGGGTTGAAATTGGTGACAAGCACATCGAAGTAATGGTCCGCCAAATGCTTCGTAAAGTACGTGTCATTGATGCTGCTGAAACAGATGTATTGCCAGGGACTCTTCTTGACATTCATCAGTTTACAGATGCTAATGAAAAAGCGCTTCTTGCTGGTAAACTACCTGCTACAGGACGTCCAGTTTTACTGGGAATCACGAAGGCATCTCTTGAAACAGATTCATTCCTATCTGCTGCATCATTCCAAGAAACAACAAGAGTTCTTACAGATGCGGCAATTAAAGGAAAACGCGATGAGTTACTGGGATTAAAGGAAAATGTTATCATTGGTAAGCTAGTCCCAGCTGGAACAGGAATGCAGCGATATCGCAGAGCAGAACCTTACACGAAGGAAGAAGCGGCTGAGGATGCACTTCCTGTAGAATAAATTTAAATGATCGGTGCTGGCTCAATTGCTTGGCCAGTACCGTTTTTTTGAAGTTACTTCATCATTTAATTTTTAAAAATATAAGTTTGATTGTTGACATCGGAAAATGAAGATGGTAATATAGCAAAGGTGCTCCTATTAACTGGATACTTTGGAGGATGTCACATATGTCTTATGAAAAAGTATTGCAGGCAAAAGGTATAATAATAGGAACTAGGCAAACAGTGAAAGCACTGCAAGCAGGAACAATTAAAGAAATTGTCATTGCCAAAGACGCGGATCCGAAAGTGATAGCGAAAGTGGCAAGTAAAGCAACTGAGGTAAATGTTCCGATTCTCTATGTAGACTCCATGAAAAAGCTTGGAAAAGCATGTGGGATAGATGTTGGTGCAGCAGCTGTTGCGATTATCATTTAAAAACTGTTTTTGTAGAATGGCTCTGCAAAGACTTTGTTTTTTGCAACAAAATGAACCACCTGGATGTGTGGGCTTAACAAAATAGTGAAGGGAGGACAATTCAATGCCTACAATTAACCAATTAGTGCGCAAGCCTCGTCAAACAAAAGAGGATAAATCAAAATCACCTGCGCTAAACAAAGGCTATAACAGCTTCAAAAAAGCACAAACAAATGTTTCTTCACCACAAAAACGCGGTGTATGTACTCGTGTTGGTACAATGACTCCAAAAAAACCAAACTCAGCATTACGTAAATATGCTCGTGTGCGTTTATCTAACGGAATCGAGGTTAATGCTTATATTCCTGGTATCGGTCATAACCTGCAAGAACACAGTGTTGTTCTAATTCGCGGCGGACGTGTAAAGGACTTACCGGGGGTACGTTACCATATCGTTCGTGGAGCATTAGACACAGCTGGTGTTGCTAACCGTATGCAAAGTCGTTCTAAATACGGTCAGAAGAAACCAAAAGCAGCGAAAAAATAATTTCAATAAAATAAAGAAAAGAATTTTTGAAAGGAGGAAATAATATGCCACGTAAAGGTCCTATAGCAAAAAGAGACGTATTACCGGATCCGATTTACAACTCAAAGCTTGTTAGCAAACTTATCAACAAAATGATGGTTGACGGTAAGAGAGGTAAATCTCAAGCAATTCTTTACTCAGCATTTAATATTATTAGCGAGCGCGCTGGAAAAGAGCCAATGGAAGTTTTCGATCAAGCGCTTAAGAACATCATGCCTGTACTTGAAGTAAAAGCACGCCGTGTCGGCGGATCAAACTACCAAGTACCAGTAGAGGTGCGTCCAGATCGTCGTACAACTCTTGGTCTTCGCTGGTTAGTAAACTACTCTCGTCTACGTGGAGAAAAGACGATGGAAGAGCGTTTAGCAAACGAAATTCTTGATGCAGCTAACAATACTGGTGCATCAGTTAAGAAACGTGAAGACACTCACAAAATGGCAGAAGCTAACAAAGCATTTGCTCATTATCGCTGGTAGAATTTATTCTCAATACAAAATATTACTCATACTAGGAAGGAGAAAGACCCAATGGCAAGAGAGTTCTCCTTAGAAAATACTCGTAATATCGGGATCATGGCACACATTGATGCCGGTAAAACAACAACAACTGAGCGAATTCTGTACTACACAGGAAAAATCCACAAAATCGGTGAAACACACGAAGGTGGAGCTCAGATGGACTGGATGGAGCAAGAGCAGGAGCGTGGGATCACAATTACATCTGCAGCAACAACTGCACAATGGAAAGGTCACCGCGTAAACATCATCGATACACCAGGACACGTAGACTTCACAGTTGAAGTTGAACGTTCACTTCGTGTACTTGATGGTGCAGTAACTGTACTTGATGCTCAATCTGGGGTAGAACCACAAACTGAAACAGTATGGCGCCAAGCTACAACTTACGGCGTACCACGTATTGTTTTCGTAAACAAAATGGATAAACTTGGTGCGGATTTCTTATATTCTATCAGCACACTTCATGATCGTTTACAAGCGAATGCAGCAGCGATCCAACTACCAATTGGTGCTGAAGATACATTCAGAGGTATCATTGACTTAGTTGAAATGGACGCTACATTCTACAACAACGATCTTGGAACTGATATTCAAGTTGGAGAAATCCCAGAAGAATATCAAGCTCAAGCCGAAGAATACCGCGAAAAGTTAATAGAAGCAGTATCTGAATTCGATGAAGATTTAATGGAAAAGTATCTTGGTGGAGAAGAAATCACTAAGGAAGAGCTAAAAGCAGCGATTCGTAAAGGTACTTTAAGTGTTGAATTCTATCCAGTATTGTGCGGAACTGCTTTCAAAAACAAAGGTGTTCAAAAAGTTCTTGATGCAGCAGTTGATTACCTTCCATCTCCTCTGGACATTCCTGCTATTAATGGTGTGAACCCAGAAACAGATGAAGCAACAGAACGTCATGCAGATGATGAAGAGCCATTCTCTGCTCTTGCATTTAAAGTTATGACTGACCCTTATGTTGGTAAACTTACATTCTTCCGTGTTTACTCTGGTACATTGAACTCAGGTTCATATGTGAAAAACTCAACGAAAGGTAAGCGTGAGCGTGTAGGACGTATTCTGCAAATGCATGCTAACTCACGTGAAGAGATTTCGATTGTACATGCTGGAGATATCGCAGCAGCTGTAGGTTTGAAAGACACGACTACAGGGGATACACTTTGTGATGAAAAATCTCCTGTTATCTTAGAATCAATGGAATTCCCAGAGCCAGTTATTCAATTATCTATTGAGCCAAAAACTAAGGCTGACCAAGATAAAATGACAACAGCTCTTCAAAAACTTCAAGAAGAAGATCCGACATTCCGCGCACATACTGACCAGGAAACTGGAGAAGTAATTATTGCAGGTATGGGTGAGCTTCACCTTGATATCCTTGTTGATCGTATGCGTCGTGAATTTAAAGTGGAAGCTAACGTTGGTGCACCTCAGGTTGCATACCGTGAAACATTCCGCGGTTCAGCTTCAGTTGAAGGTAAATTTGCTCGCCAATCTGGTGGACGTGGACAATATGGTCACGTTTGGATTGAATTCTCTCCAAACGAAGAAGGTAAAGGTTTCGAGTTTGAAAATGCTATCGTTGGTGGGGTTGTTCCTCGTGAGTATATCGCACCTGTACAAGCAGGTCTTGAAGATGCGCTTGACAGAGGAGTTCTTGCTGGATTCCCATTAGTTGATATTAAAGCTAAATTATTTGATGGATCATACCATGATGTTGACTCATCTGAAATGGCATTTAAAATCGCTGCATCAATGGCGTTAAAAAATGCTGCGTCAAAATGTAACCCTGTAATTCTTGAGCCGGTAATGAAGGTTGAAGTTATTATTCCTGAAGAATACATGGGAGATATTATGGGTAACGTTACTTCACGCCGTGGTCGCGTTGAAGGTATGGAAGCACGCGGCAACGCTCAAGTTGTTCGTGCAATGGTTCCACTTTCAGAAATGTTTGGTTACGCTACTTCATTACGTTCAAGCACACAAGGTCGTGGTGTATTCTCTATGACATTTGATCATTACGAAGAAGTGCCAAAATCAATTTCTGAAGAAATTATCAAAAAACACAAAGGTGAATAAAAGTAATTGATTTTACCTTTTTAATCAAGTATAACTACTATTGTAGGCATCATGGCTGCGAAAAGGATTTACCTTTTCGCAGCTCAAAAATACTTAATTTTTATATATTAAAGGAGGATTTTCCTAATGGCTAAAGCTAAATTTGACCGTTCAAAACCCCATGTTAACATTGGTACAATCGGACACGTTGACCATGGTAAAACTACTTTAACTGCTGCTATCACTACTGTTCTTGCAAAGAAAATGGGTGGAGAAGCAAAAGGTTACGACCAAATCGATAACGCTCCAGAAGAAAAAGAGCGTGGAATTACTATCTCAACTTCTCACGTTGAGTACGAAACTGAAAACCGTCACTATGCACACGTTGATTGCCCAGGACACGCTGACTACGTTAAAAACATGATCACTGGTGCTGCTCAAATGGACGGCGGTATCCTAGTAGTATCTGCTGCTGACGGCCCAATGCCACAAACTCGTGAGCACATCCTTCTTTCTCGTCAAGTAGGTGTACCTTACCTTGTTGTATTCATGAACAAGTGTGACATGGTTGACGATGAAGAGCTTCTTGAATTAGTAGAAATGGAAGTTCGTGACCTTCTTTCAGAATACGACTTCCCAGGAGATGACATTCCTGTAGTTAAAGGTTCTGCTCTTAAAGCTCTTGAAGGTGAAGAAGCATGGGAAGAAAAAATCGTTGAGCTTATGGCTGCTGTCGATGAGTATGTTCCAAACCCAACTCGTGACACTGACAAGCCATTCATGATGCCAGTTGAGGACGTATTCTCAATCACTGGTCGTGGAACTGTTGCTACTGGACGTGTTGAGCGTGGAGTAGTTAAAGTTGGAGACGTTGTTGAAATCACTGGTTTCACAGAAGAGCCAAAATCAACTACAGTTACTGGAGTTGAAATGTTCCGTAAATTACTAGATTACGCTGAAGCTGGAGATAACATTGGTGCTCTTCTTCGTGGTGTAGCACGTGAAGATATCCAACGTGGACAAGTGCTTGCTAAGCCAGGTACAATCAAGCCACACACAGTTTTCAAAGCTGAAGTTTACGTATTATCTAAAGAAGAGGGTGGACGTCATACTCCATTCTTCACTAACTACCGTCCTCAGTTCTACTTCCGTACAACTGACGTAACTGGTATTTGTAATCTTCCTGAAGGCGTAGAAATGGTTATGCCTGGAGATAACATTGAAATGCACGTTGAGCTTATCGCTCCAATCGCTATCGAAGAAGGAACTAAGTTCTCAATTCGTGAAGGTGGACGTACAGTAGGCGCTGGCGTTGTTGCTACAATCGTTGAATAATAATTAATGATAGAAACCAGGTGGGTGACGATCCATCTGGTTTTTTATTTTGCGTTTTTTTATAGAGGCTAAGGAAATAACTCTGTTTCTTCTATAAATATATGTTGAATAAAATTATTGCTGATATCAAAATGAATTGAAAATAGATTTATGAAATTATTGGATTCTTCCAGTCACGCTTGAAAAAATGAATGAATGCCGCTATAATAATACGAGTGTGAAAGACATCTAGAAATTGCAGTATTTACTGTTGCAATTCACTTGTGTTTTCTGTATAATAGACAATGTTGGTCTTTGACTGCGATGAAGTGAAAGGTTGCTGACACACCCGGCCGCTTTGCCATGGCGAGTGTGTGGGAAATTTTCACGGAGAATGTCTATTTTAAAATAGGCGAAAAGGAGGGAAAATAATGGCAAAACAAAAAATTCGTATTCGTTTAAAAGCGTATGATCACAGAATCCTTGATCAATCTGCTGAAAAGATTGTTGAGACTGCAAAACGTTCTGGTGCGGCTGTATCTGGTCCGATTCCATTACCGACTGAAAAGTCTATCTACACAATCCTTCGTGCGGTTCATAAGTACAAAGATTCTCGTGAGCAGTTCGAAATGCGTACGCACAAACGTCTAATCGACATCGTTAACCCAACACCACAAACGGTAGATTCACTAATGCGTTTAGATTTACCATCAGGTGTAGATATCGAAATCAAACTTTAATGAAATAAATTTAACTTAACTATCTAGGAGGTGTGACTGAAATGACCAAAGGAATCTTAGGAAGAAAGATTGGTATGACTCAAGTGTTTGCTGAAAACGGTGATTTAATCCCGGTAACAGTAGTTGAGGCAGCTGCTAACGTTGTTCTTCAAAAGAAATCAGTTGAAACTGATGGCTATGAAGCAATCCAAGTCGGATTTGATGACAAACGTGAAAAGCTATCTAACAAACCTGAAAAGGGCCATGTTGCTAAAGCTAACACTGCTCCTAAGCGCTTCGTTCGTGAGTTACGCGGAGTAAATTTAGGAGAATATGAAGTTGGTCAAGAAGTCAAAGTTGATATTTTTGCAGCAGGTGAAACTGTTGATGTAACAGGAATCTCAAAAGGTAAAGGTTTCCAAGGCGCCATTAAACGCCACGGACAATCACGCGGACCAATGTCCCACGGTTCACGTTACCACCGTCGTGTCGGTTCAATGGGTCCTGTTGCTCCAAACCGTGTATTCAAGGGTAAATTATTACCTGGACGCATGGGTGGAGAGCAAGTGACAGTACAAAATCTTGAAATTGTAAAAGTTGACGTTGAACGCAACCTTTTACTAATCAAAGGTAATGTACCTGGAGCTAAAAAAGCTTTATTAAAAATCAAAAGTGCGGTTAAAGCATAGTAATAAGTCGGAAAGGAGGAAATAAGAATGCCGAAAGTAGCATTATTTAACCAAAGCGGATCTCAAGTTGGTGAAATCGAGCTTAATGATACGATCTTTGGTATTGAGCCTAATAACCACGTTTTATTCGAAGCGGTTGTTATGCAAAGAGCTTCTTTACGTCAAGGAACTCACAAAACTAAAATTCGATCTGAAGTAGCAGGCGGCGGTCGCAAGCCATGGCGCCAAAAAGGCACTGGCCGTGCTCGTCAAGGTTCTATCCGTTCACCACAATGGCGTGGCGGTGGTACTGTGTTTGGTCCTGTTCCACGTAGCTACAGCTATAAGCTTCCTAAAAAAGTTCGTCGCTTAGCGATCAAATCAGCATTATCTTCTAAAGTGTTAGCAGAAAACATTTTAGTATTAGAAAGCCTTGCTTTCGAAACTCCAAAAACAAAAGACTTTAAAGGTGTTTTAAAAGGTCTTTCTATTGAATCCAAAGCACTTATTGTAACAGCTGACCTTGATGAAAACGTAGCATTATCTGCTCGTAACATTCCTGGTGTAACTGTTGTAACTGCTACAGGAATCAACGTTCTGGACGTTTTAAATCATGATAAATTAATCATGACGAAGGCAGCAGTTGAAAAAGTAGAGGAGGTGCTTGCATAATGGATGCACGCGATATCATTAAGCGCCCCGTAATTACTGAAGCTTCTTCTGATTTAATGGCAGATAAAAAATATACGTTTGAAGTTGACGTTAGAGCTAATAAAACTCAAGTTAAAGATGCTGTAGAAACTATCTTCGGTGTTAAAGTTGAGAAAGTAAACGTTATGAACTACAAAGGTAAATTCAAGCGTATGGGACGTTTTGGCGGATACACAAACAAACGTCGTAAAGCAATTGTTAAATTAACAGCTGACAGCAAAGAAATAGAATTCTTTGAAGTTTAATATTAATTGAAGAGGAGGGAATAAAATGGCGATTAAAAAGTATAAACCTACCTCTAACGGTCGTCGCGGCATGACAGGTTTCACTTTCGAAGAAATCACTACTGATAAGCCCGAAAAGTCCCTGTTAGCTCCATTAAATAAAAAAGCAGGCCGCAACAACCAAGGTAAGATAACTGTTCGTCATCAAGCCGGCGGTCATAAACGCCAGTATCGTATTATCGACTTTAAACGTAACAAAGATGGCATTCCAGGACGCGTTGCTACGATCGAGTACGATCCAAACCGTTCATCAAGAATTGCACTAATTAACTATGTAGATGGTGAAAAGCGCTACATCCTAGCTCCTAAAAACCTAGAAGTAGGTATGGAAGTAATGTCTGGTCCAGAGGCTGACATTAAAGTGGGTAACGCTCTGCCATTAACAAACATTCCAATGGGTACTGTAATCCATAACATCGAGTTAAAGCCTGGTAAAGGTGGACAATTAGTCCGTTCTGCAGGTACTTCTGCTCAAGTTCTTGGTAAAGAAGGTAAATATGTTCTTGTTCGTCTAAACTCTGGCGAAGTACGTATGATCCTTGCTACTTGCCGTGCAACTATCGGCCAAGTTGGTAACGAGCAACACGAGCTTATTAACATCGGTAAAGCAGGACGTTCCCGCTGGTTAGGTAAGCGCCCAGCTGTTCGTGGATCTGTAATGAACCCTAACGATCACCCACACGGTGGTGGTGAAGGACGTTCACCAATCGGACGTAAGTCTCCAATGACTCCTTGGGGCAAACCAACACTTGGTTTCAAAACACGCAAAAAATCAAACAAGTCGGATAAGTTTATTGTTCGCCGCCGTAAAAAATAACGGGATTGTCCTACGGTTCACGTATGGAACCGTAGATCAATCGCGAAGGGAGGTTCACTCATGGGTCGCAGCTTAAAAAAAGGACCTTTTGTTGATGATCATTTAATGACTAAGATCGAAAAGCTAAATGAAACTGATGGCAAACAAGTTATCAAAACTTGGTCTCGCCGTTCTACGATCTTCCCGCAATTCATCGGACACACAATTGCAGTTTACGATGGTCGTAAACACGTTCCTGTATATGTCACTGAAGACATGGTAGGCCACAAGCTTGGAGAATTTGCTCCAACACGCGCTTACAAAGGGCATGGCAATGATGATAAGAAAACAAGACGTTAATGAGAGGAGGGCATTCTTATGCAAGCTAAAGCTGTTGCAAGAACAGTTCGTATTGCTCCTCGTAAAGCTCGTTTAGTCGTAGATTTAATTCGAGGAAAGCAAGTAGGTGAAGCAGTAGCGATTTTGAACTTAACTCCAAAAGCTGCTTCTCCAATCGTAGAGAAAGTTTTGAAATCTGCATTAGCAAACGCTGAGCACAACTACGAAATGGACGTTAACAATTTAGTGGTTGCTCAAGCATTCGTTGACGAAGGACCAACACTAAAACGTTTCCGTCCTCGTGCAATGGGCCGTGCAAGCCAAATTAACAAACGTACTAGCCATATTACTATCGTTTTATCAGAAAAGAAGGAGGGATAATCAGTGGGTCAAAAAGTAAATCCAGTCGGTTTGCGTATCGGTGTTATCCGTGATTGGGAATCAAAATGGTACGCAGGCAAAGACTATGCTGATCTTTTACACGAAGACCTTAAAGTTCGTGAGTACATCACAAAGCGTCTGAACGATGCTTCTGTATCAAAAGTAGAAATCGAACGTGCAGCTAATCGTATAAACATCACTATTCACACTGCCAAGCCAGGAATGGTTATTGGTAAAGGTGGTACTGAAGTTGAAGCACTTCGTAAAGCTCTTAACTCACTTACTGGCAAACGTGTACACATCAATATTCTTGAAATCAAAAAAGCTGATATCGATGCGAAATTAGTTGCGGAAAACATTGCTCGTCAATTAGAAAACCGCGTATCTTTCCGTCGTGCTCAAAAACAAACTATTCAACGTGCAATGCGCGCTGGTGCGAAAGGTATCAAAACAATGGTATCTGGACGCTTAGGCGGTGCTGATATCGCTCGTTCTGAATCTTACAGCGAAGGAACAGTTCCACTTCATACTCTTCGTGCTGATATCGATTATGCTACAGCTGAAGCTGATACAACTTACGGTAAGCTTGGTGTGAAAGTATGGATTTATCGTGGAGAGGTCCTTCCTACGAAGAAGAAATCTGAGGAAGGAGGCAAATAATATGTTACTGCCTAAACGCGTAAAATATCGTCGTGTGCACCGTGGAAATATGCGCGGTCAATCAAAAGGCGGCACAGAAGTGAATTTCGGTGAATTCGGTCTGCAGGCTACTGAAGCTTCATGGATCACGAACCGTCAAATTGAAGCAGCTCGTATCGCTATGACTCGTTACATGAAACGTGGCGGTAAAGTTTGGATTCAAATATTCCCTCATAAGCCATACACTGCCAAGCCTCTAGAAGTCCGAATGGGTTCCGGTAAGGGTGCTCCTGAAGGATGGGTAGCAGTTGTTAAGCCTGGGAAAGTAATGTTCGAAATTGCAGGTGTTTCTGAAGAAATTGCTCGTGAAGCTCTTCGACTTGCTGCACACAAGCTTCCGCTTAAGTGTAAGTTTGTAAAACGAGAAGAAATTGGTGGTGAATCAAATGAAAGCTAATGATATTCGTGACCTTACCACTGCCGAAATTGAACAAAAAGTCAAATCATTAAAAGAAGAATTATTCAATCTTCGCTTTCAGTTAGCGACTGGCCAGCTTGAGAATACAGCTCGTATTCGTGAAGTACGCAAATCAATCGCTCGTATGAAAACAGTGATTCGTGAAAGAGAAATTGGTTTTTCAAAGTGAAATTGAGAGGAGGTTCGCACAATGAGTGAACGCAACCAACGCAAAGTTTACACTGGGCGTGTTGTTTCAGACAAAATGGATAAGACCGTTACTGTCCTTGTTGAAACTTACAAAAAGCACCCTTTATACGGTAAACGCGTTAAGTACTCTAAAAAATTCAAAGCTCATGATGAGCAAAATACAGCGAAAACTGGCGATATTGTCCGTATTATGGAAACTCGTCCGCTTTCAGCTACAAAACGCTTCCGTCTTGTAGAAGTAGTAGAAAAAGCAGTTATTATCTAATTGTTCGGAAAAGAGTTAATTCCGAAGGGAGGTTACACACATGATTCAACAGGAATCACGTTTGAAAGTTGCAGACAACTCTGGTGCTCGTGAAGTACTTACAATTAAAGTTCTTGGTGGCACTGGCCGCAAATACGCTAACATCGGTGATATTATCGTTTGTACAGTGAAACAAGCAACACCAGGTGGCGTTGTTAAAAAAGGTGATGTTGTTAAAGCAGTAGTTGTTCGGACAAAGAGCGGTGTACGCCGTAATGACGGTACTTACATTCGTTTTGATGAAAACGCATGTGTAATTATTCGTGACGATAAGGGTCCTCGTGGAACTCGTATCTTCGGACCTGTTGCTCGTGAACTACGCGACAGCAACTTCATGAAAATTATTTCTTTAGCTCCAGAAGTTCTATAATTAAAACTAAATTGCCTTTAAGGAGGTGCTTACTGATGCATGTGAAAAAAGGTGACAAAGTTATGGTCATCTCTGGTAAGGATAAAGGCAAAACGGGTGTCATTCTTGCAGCGTTCCCTAAACAAGACCGAGTACTTGTTGAAGGAGTAAACATTGTGAAAAAACATTCCAAGCCATCCCAAGTGAATCCGCAAGGCGGAATCATTAGCCAAGAGGCTCCGATTCATGTGTCAAACGTTATGCCTGTCGACCCTAAGTCTGGCAACCCAACACGGGTAGGCTATAAAACGGTTGATGGCAAAAAAGTACGTGTAGCAACAAAATCCGGTGAAGTTCTAGATAAATAGTTTATAGAAGAAGGGAGGTACAATGAATGAGCCGCCTAAAAGAAAAGTATACAAAAGAAATTACTCCTGCTCTTATGAGCAAGTTCAACTATAAATCAGTTATGCAAGTACCTGCGATTGATAAAATCGTTATCAACATGGGTGTTGGTGATGCTGTTCAAAACGCTAAAGCATTAGACAATGCGGTTGAGGAATTAGCGCTAATTGCTGGTCAAAAACCAGTTGTTACTCGTGCAAAAAACTCCATCGCTGGATTCCGTCTTCGTGAAGGTATGCCGATCGGTGCTAAAGTTACACTTCGTGGAAAACGTATGTATGAGTTCTTCGATAAGTTAGTCTCTGTATCACTTCCACGTGTACGTGACTTCCGCGGAATTTCCAAAAAGTCATTCGATGGACGTGGAAACTATACTTTAGGTGTTAAAGAGCAGTTAATCTTCCCTGAGATTGATTACGATAAAGTAAACAAAGTTCGTGGTATGGATATTGTTATCGTAACTACAGCTAATACTGATGAAGAAGCTCGTGAACTTTTAACTCAATTTGGAATGCCGTTCCAAAAGTAATCGCTAAATAGAGGGAGGCGAAAACGTGGCTAAAAAGTCAATGATTGCGAAACAAAAACGCACGCCTAAATACAAGGTACAAGAATACACACGCTGCGAACGTTGCGGACGTCCACATTCTGTTTACCGTAAATTTAAGCTTTGCCGTATCTGTTTCCGTGAATTAGCATATAAAGGTCAAATTCCTGGCGTGAAAAAAGCTAGCTGGTAAACCTATAGGTTTAGGAAGGAGGTAAAAACAATGGTCATGACAGATCCAATTGCAGATTTGCTAACTCGCATCCGTAATGCGAATATGGTACGTCACGAAAAATTAGAAGTTCCTGCTTCTAATATCAAAAAAGAAATCGCTGATATCCTTAAGCGTGAAGGTTTCGTACGCGATGTTGAGTTTATTGAAGACAACAAACAAGGAATCATCCGCATTTTCTTAAAATACGGTTCAAACAACGAACGTGTAATCACTGGTCTAAAGCGTATTAGCAAACCTGGACTTCGTGTATATGCAAAAGCTGATGAAGTTCCACGTGTACTTAACGGCCTTGGAATTGCACTAGTTTCTACTTCTCAAGGAGTTCTTTCAGATAAAGAAGCTCGCGCAAAACAAGTTGGCGGAGAAGTTTTAGCATACGTTTGGTAATAGAGTTTCTTAATGAATGGAGGTGCAATAAATGTCTCGTATAGGTAAAAAACCAATTGAAGTTCCAACGGGTGTTACAATTAACATCGATAGTAAAAACACTGTTACAGTAAAGGGCCCTAAAGGTGAACTTACTCGTTCATTCAGCCCAGACATGATGATCCAACTGGAAGAGAGCGTACTTACAGTTTCTCGTCCATCTGAGTCAAAAGAACACCGTACTTTACACGGTACAACTCGTGCATTACTTTCTAACATGGTTGAAGGTGTATCCAAAGGCTTTGAAAAAGGTCTTGAGCTAATCGGGGTCGGATACCGTGCTCAAAAGCAAGGTACTAAACTTGTACTAAACGTAGGATACTCTCACCCTGTTGAAATCGAACCTGAAGCTGGCGTGGAAGTTGAAGTTCCATCTAACACAAAGGTTATCGTTAAAGGTATCAATAAAGAACGTGTTGGTGCTTTAGCAGCTAACATTCGTGATGTTCGTCCTCCAGAGCCTTACAAAGGAAAAGGTATCCGTTATGAAGGCGAATATGTGCGTCGTAAAGAAGGTAAAACTGGTAAGTAATGCCGCATAGGTAAACGAAAGGAGTGACTTAAATGATTACGAAGGCTGACAAAAATGCAGTTCGTAAGAAAAGACATGGCCGTGTACGCGCTAAACTTTCTGGAACTGAAGCTCGTCCTCGTTTAAACGTGTTCCGCTCTAATAAGCATATTTATGCTCAATTAGTTGACGATGTTAAGGGAGTTACTTTAGCAAGTGCTTCTACTTTAGATAAAGAAGTAAGTCTAGAATCTGCTGGCAATGTTGATGCAGCGACTAAGGTCGGAGAATTAGTTGCAAAGCGTGCTGTTGAAAAAGGCATCAAAGCTGTCGTATTTGACCGTGGAGGATACCTCTATCATGGCCGCGTTAAAGCATTAGCTGATGCTGCACGCGAAAACGGTTTAGAATTTTAATAGACAAAGGAGGGACACAAAAAGATGCGTCGTATTGATCCAAACAAACTTGAACTTGAAGAACGCGTAGTTACGGTTAATCGTGTTGCGAAGGTTGTTAAAGGTGGACGTCGTTTTCGTTTCTCTGCTCTTGTAGTAGTAGGTGACAAAAACGGTCATGTCGGCTTTGGTACTGGTAAAGCACAAGAAGTACCAGAAGCAATTCGTAAAGCGATTGAAGATGCTAAGAAAAACTTAATCGAAGTACCAATGGTTGGAACAACGATTCCTCACCAAGTTATTGGTAACTTCGGTGCAGGGGAAGTACTTCTAAAACCTGCATATGAAGGTACTGGAGTTATCGCTGGTGGACCAGTTCGTGCGGTACTTGAATTAGCTGGTATTGGTGATATTCTTTCTAAATCTTTAGGAACAAACACACCAATCAATATGGTTCGAGCTACTTTGAACGGTTTAACACAATTAAAACGTGCTGAGGACGTAGCTAAATTACGTGGTAAATCAGTAGAAGAACTGTTAGGATAAGGAGGGAAATCAAATGGCGAATAAACTAGCAATTACCCTCACTCGCAGCGTGATTGGCCGCCCAGGGGACCAACGCGAAACAGTTAAAGCTCTTGGCTTACGTAAAATGCACCAAACAGTTGAGCATCAAGATAATCCGGCTATTCGCGGAATGATCAATAAAGTTGCTCACCTTGTTACGGTAAAAGAAATATAATATTCACTCTTCTACAAAATAAGGAGGTGCCAACATGAAACTTCATGAATTAAAGCCTGCAGAAGGTTCACGCGGGGAGCGTAAACGTAAAGGCCGTGGAATCGGTTCTGGTAATGGTAAAACTGCTGGTAAAGGTCATAAAGGTCAAAATGCTCGTTCTGGCGGCGGAGTACGCCCTGGTTTCGAGGGTGGTCAAACACCTTTATTCCAACGTTTACCGAAACGTGGTTTTACAAACATTAACCGTAAAGAATATGCGGTAGTGAACCTTGATGCTCTAAATCGTTTTGAAGAAGGAACGGAAGTAACTCCTGAACTTCTTATCGAAACAGGTGTAGTCAGCAAGGAAAAAGCAGGAATCAAGATTCTTGCAAAAGGCAAAGTTGAGAAAAAGCTTACTGTTAAAGCTCATAAATTCTCCTCTGCTGCAAAGGAAGCGATTGAAGCTGCCGGCGGTCAAACTGAGGTGATTTAATGTTTCAGACAATCTCCAATTTTATGCGCGTGGGTGATATAAGAAGAAAGATCATATTCACCCTTTTAATGCTGGTTGTATTCCGCATCGGTACATTTATACCGGTACCAGGCGTGAATGCGGAGTTTTTGAAGTCACAAGATCAATTTAATGTATTTGGTCTTCTAAATACATTTGGCGGCGGAGCATTAATGAATTTCTCCATATTGGCAATGGGAATCATGCCTTATATCACGGCATCCATTATCATTCAGCTTTTACAAATGGACGTTGTTCCTAAGTTTACTGAATGGTCAAAGCAAGGAGAAGTGGGACGTCGTAAGTTAGCTCAGTTTACCCGCTATTTTACAATTGTACTTGGTTTCATCCAAGGTTTTGGTATGTCCTATGGGTTTAATAACCTGGCAGGTGGGCAGCTGATTGAAAATCCAGGCATTGGAAGCTATCTTCTGATTACAACTGTATTAACGGCTGGAACTGCATTTTTAATGTGGTTAGGTGAGCAAATTACATCTAAAGGTGTTGGGAATGGAATCTCTATCATCATCTTTGCTGGGATCGTAGCTGGTATTCCATCAACACTTAACCAAATCTACGCTCAGCAATTTGAAAATGCTGGAGAGCAGCTATTCCTTCGCATCGTTACAGTCGTATTAATTGCTATTGCTGTTGTTGCTATCATTGTAGGTACCATTTTTATTCAGCAGGCTTTAAGGAAAATTCCTATTCAGTATGCAAAAAGAATGGTAGCAGGCAAAAGCCCTGTTGGAGGTCAATCCTCACACTTACCTTTAAAAGTAAACGCTGCTGGTGTTATTCCGGTTATCTTCGCTGTTTCTTTTATTGTTACTCCTAGAACAATTGCCTCGTTCTTCGAGCAAAATGATGTAACACTCTGGATTCAACGAGTATTTGACTACTCACATCCAATTGGAATGGTAGTGTACAGTGTACTTATCATTGCCTTTACTTATTTCTATGCTTTCATTCAAGTGAATCCGGAACAGGTTTCTGATAACTTGAAGAAGCAGGGTGGGTATATTCCTGGCATCCGACCAGGAAAAAATACGCAAGAGTATTTAACGCGCGTTCTCTATCGTTTAACATTTGTAGGTGCCTTATTCCTGACAGCTATTGCGATTCTGCCAGTTATATTCATTAATATTGCCGGCTTGCCGGAATCAGCTCAAATTGGAGGAACTAGCTTACTCATTGTTGTCGGTGTTGCACTAGAAACGATGAAGCAACTAGAGGCTCAGCTTGTTAAACGTCACTATAAAGGCTTTATTAAATAATTTGGTTTTTAGGGAACCACGAAGGTCCCTAAAAGCCAATCATATTTAGGGGGATTTCACATGAACCTAGTATTAATGGGGCTCCCTGGTGCCGGAAAAGGTACACAAGCAGAAAAGATTGTCGCTAAATACGGCATCCCTCATATCTCTACTGGAGATATGTTCCGTGCAGCCATCAAGGATGAAACGGAACTTGGCCTTCAGGCAAAATCATTCATGGACAAAGGCGAACTTGTTCCTGATGAAGTAACAATCGGCATTGTCCGCGAAAGATTATCCAAGGACGACTGCCAGAAGGGCTTCCTGCTCGACGGCTTTCCTCGAACTGTTGCTCAAGCAGAAGCATTAGAAAATATCCTTGTGGGACTAGACAAACAGATTAACTACGTGATTAATATTGATGTTGATAATAGTATTCTTATGGATCGCCTTACTGGCCGTCGCATCTGTAAAGATTGCGGTGCTACTTATCATCTTGTTTTCAATCCTCCTGGAAAAGAGGGAGTATGCGATCGCTGCAACGGAGAGCTGTATCAGCGTGCTGATGATAATGAGGAAACTGTGAAGAATCGCTTAGATGTTAATATTAAACAAACAAAACCACTGCTCGATTTTTACGAAACAAAAGGTTATTTGCGCAATATTGATGGGCAGCAGGAAATAGATAAAGTATTTTCTGAGGTCAACCAATTACTTGAGGGTTTGCAATAATGATCATTTGCAAAACACCGCGTGAAATTGGAATTATGCGCGAGGCTGGTAAAATCGTAGCATTAACTCATGAGGAACTGAAAAAACATATTGCGCCCGGCATTACAACGTTAGAGCTAGATGCAATTGCGGAACAGTTTATTCGAAAACACGATGCAATTCCATCCTTTAAAGGTTATAATGGCTTTCGCGGCAGCGTTTGTGTTTCAGTTAACAATGAGCTTGTCCATGGCATTCCTAGTAATCGGGTATTAAAGAATGGCGATATTATTAGCGTTGATATCGGTGCTAAATATAACGGTTATCATGGTGATTCTGCTTGGACGTATCCTGTAGGTTCAATTGATAAGGAAACTCAAGTTCTTCTTGATGTGACCGAGGAATCATTATATAAGGGCCTTATGGAAGCTAAACCAGGTGTGCGTCTGTCGAACATCTCACATGCGATTCAAACGTATGCGGAATCATTTGGTTTTTCCATTGTACGTGAGTATGTGGGTCATGGAATCGGGCAAGACTTACATGAGGATCCGCAAATTCCTCATTATGGTCCCCCAGATAAGGGCCCGCGTTTAAAACCAGGAATGGTTCTTTGTATTGAACCCATGGTGAATGCAGGAAGCCGATATGTGAAAACGTTAGAAGACAATTGGACAGTTGTGACGGTAGACGGCAAAATGTGTGCCCATTTTGAGCATACGATTGCGATCACCGAAACAGGCTATGAGATTCTTACCAAAGCTTAAGTCAGGTTATATATCTCACTGTTAATGCAATTTGTTCTGCTTTTAGTCAAACCGTATTGGTTCTTTGCGGACTAGATGCTATTGATGTGGTATAATAATAAGGTTGTTGTATGGCTGATATTTTTCTAAGATTCATCTTAAGAATACACCAGACTGCATCTGTAAATTTATTGATCATGCATCTCCAGAAGTTCAGGAAGTTTACAAGAATCCGGTTGTGTAATGGATGGAATACACTTTGATTTTTATGCACAGTAAAGAAATGAATTCGTATATATTTGAAAAAGGGGGACTTGTTCGATGGCGAAAGACGATGTAATTGAAATAGAAGGTACTGTTGTTGACACTTTGCCAAATGCCATGTTTAAAGTAGAATTAGAGAATGGTCATACTGTACTTGCTCATGTTTCTGGGAAAATTCGCATGCACTTCATTCGAATTCTGCCTGGAGATAAGGTAACAGTTGAGCTTTCTCCATATGACTTAACTCGCGGAAGAATCACTTATCGTTTTAAATAACCACTGCACTCCGTACTACTAAGGAGGTTAGGATAATGAAAGTAAGACCATCAGTTAAACCAATCTGCGAAAAGTGTAAAATTATCCGCAGACGTGGAAAAGTTATGGTTATCTGTGAAAACCCTAAACATAAACAAAAACAAGGCTAAAAACAAGGAGGTGCGCAAAGAATGGCACGTATTGCTGGTGTAGATATTCCACGTGAAAAACGTGTAGTAATCTCATTAACTTACATCTATGGGATTGGTAAAGAAACAGCTAAGAAAGTTTTATCAGAGGCTGGTGTTTCTGAAGACACTCGTGTTCGTGATTTAACTGAAGATGAATTAAATAAAATCCGTGAAGTCATCGATAAATTAAAAGTTGAAGGTGACCTTCGCCGTGAAGTATCACTTAACATCAAGCGTCTAATGGAAATCGGATGCTACCGCGGTCTTCGTCACCGTCGTGGTTTACCTGTTCGTGGACAAAATACTAAGAACAATGCTCGTACACGCAAAGGTCCTCGTAAGACTGTAGCGAACAAGAAGAAATAATCAGTAAAGGAGGTACTTTAAATGGCACGTAAAACTAATACACGCAAACGCCGTGTGAAAAAGAATATTGAACAAGGTGTTGCTCACATTCGTTCTACTTTCAATAACACAATTGTAACTATTACTGACGCTCATGGGAATGCACTTTCATGGTCAAGCGCTGGCGCATTAGGTTTTAAAGGTTCTCGTAAATCTACTCCTTTTGCAGCGCAAATGGCAGCTGAAACTGCAGCGAAGGCTTCTATGGAGCATGGAATGAAAACTCTAGAAGTAACTGTTAAAGGACCTGGTGCAGGTCGTGAAGCTGCAATCCGTGCACTTCAAGCTGCTGGTTTAGAAGTTACTGCAATTAGAGACGTAACTCCAGTTCCTCATAATGGTTGCCGTCCACCAAAACGTCGCCGTGTATAATTTTTCTGTATAATTTTTGTATCCTTGTCTATAATGGGATATGATGGAAAAGTTTTTTGCTTTTATACAGACTATTATTCAAGTTGTTGTGCGCAAAACGGGAACGTATACATGGGGAATTTCGGTTATGAATATAGCCGGGGTTTCGACGTTTTGAAGGAGGGTGTATTTTCATGATCGAAATAGAAAAACCAAAAATCGAAACGGTTGAGATCAGCGATGATGCCAAGTACGGGAAGTTCGTTGTAGAGCCACTTGAGCGTGGATATGGTACAACTTTGGGTAACTCCTTACGTCGTATCCTTTTATCCTCACTTCCTGGTGCCGCAGTTACATCAATTCAAATTGATGGGGTACTTCATGAGTTCTCAACAATTGAAGGCGTCGTAGAGGATGTAACATCTATTATTTTGAACATCAAAAAGCTTGCACTGAAAATCTACTCTGACGAAGAGAAGACGCTTGAAATTGATGTACAGGGCGAGGGTGCTGTTAAGGCTTGTGATATTACTCACGACAGTGATGTTGAAATTCTGAATCCAGATCTTCACATTGCAACTTTAGGCACAAATGGCCATTTACGCATGCGTTTAACTGCTAAGCGCGGCCGTGGATATACGCCGGCTGTCCAAAATAAAAGAGAAGATCAGCCAATTGGTGTCATTCCAATCGATTCAATCTATACACCAGTTTCACGTGTTTCTTTCCAAGTAGAGAATACACGAGTAGGCCAAATGACTAACTATGATAAGTTAACATTTGACGTTTGGACTGACGGAAGTACTGGTCCTCAAGATGCTGTTGCACTTGGTGCTAAGGTTTTAACTGAGCATTTGAATATCTTCGTTGGTTTAACAGACGAAGCGCAAAATGCTGAAATTATGGTTGAAAAAGAAGAAGATCAAAAAGAAAAAGTACTTGAGATGACGATCGAAGAATTAGATTTATCTGTTCGTTCATACAACTGTTTAAAACGTGCTGGTATCAATACCGTTCAAGAATTAGCTAATAAAACGGAAGAAGATATGATGAAGGTTCGTAACTTAGGCAGAAAGTCTCTTGAGGAAGTTAAACACAAACTAGAAGAGCTTGGGTTAGGCCTACGAAAAGATGATTGATAAGCAAAGCGTTTTGAAGCATTTTTAAGTAGCTACTAAAGCTTAAAGAATCACTTCAACAAAGGAGGGAAACTTTCATGGGATACAGAAAGTTAGGACGTACTAGCTCTCAACGTAAAGCTATGCTACGTGACTTAGCAACAGACTTAATCATCAACGAGCGTATTGAAACAACTGAAGCTCGTGCGAAAGAACTTCGTTCAGTTGTTGAGAAAATGATCACTCTTGGAAAGCGCGGCGATCTTCACGCTCGTCGTCAAGCAGCTGCATTTGTTCGTAATGAGGTAGCTAACGCTGAGAATAATCAAGATGCAGTACAAAAATTATTCAGCGATATCGCTTCTCGCTATGAAGAGCGCCAAGGCGGATATACTCGTATTATGAAGCTTGGACCTCGTCGTGGAGACGGAGCACCAATGGTCATCATCGAGTTAGTATAATTTTTTAACAAAAGGGGCGAGAGACAGTTTATTCAGAAACTTGTTCATTGCCCCTTTTCTATAAAAAACCCTTCTGCCTAAATGTGGCACCCGAGGGATAAAGTAAAAAGTGAGCGTTACGATGAGCATATGGGAGTTTTCTTTACTTTTTGGCTTTAGCCAAATGGTATGTTCATATACCATTCATATGACTGGTCTAGCTCTTGCACCTTTCCGATTTTTTAGCACACGTATAACAGGTGGGGCCTGTTTTTTCGGAAAGGTGCAGGCTTTTTAAATTAAGGAAGTAAAATGACAACTGTTGTATGGGCTTTTAATAGGGAGGCAGATTTGGCATTTTATACAGCTCAGATAACAGATTTGAATTTAGAGATTTTCGTTTCTTTCTTGAGGGAAGTGTAATTTCTGATGTATTTGTTATCAGCATTATTTATATCCACTGTCATACTATTGAAGCTCGCCAATTGTGGCGGGTTTTTTAATAGACAAAAATCCTATATTTGTGTTGATTGTCTGGCAGTACAGTTTAGAATAGAGAGAGATGAGTGAGATGAGGGGAGGAACAACTATGAGCAAGAGACCGCTAGTCCAGCTTAAAAATATCTCATTTCAATATGATATTCAAGCACCGTATGCACTTCAAGATGTGTCCTTTGAGATTTATGAAGGGGAATGGCTTGCGATTGTAGGTCATAATGGCTCTGGCAAGTCTACATTAGCCAAACTGTTAAATGGTTTGCAGTTCCCACAGGAAGGATCCATTACTGTGAACGGTATCCCTTTAACAGAAGAGACAGTTTGGGATACTCGAAAAATTATTGGAATGGTCTTTCAAAACCCAGATAATCAGTTTGTTGGAACGACTGTTCAGGATGATGTGGCTTTTGGTTTGGAAAATAACGGAATTGCTAGAGATGAAATGATAGAAAGAGTTCAAAACTCCTTGGAAAAGGTGAAAATGGCGCAATTTCTCGATCAAGAGCCGCACCATCTATCAGGTGGCCAAAAGCAAAGGGTGGCGATTGCAGGTGTCATTGCTCTTAGGCCTTCCATTATTATTTTAGATGAAGCAACATCCATGTTGGATCCAAGAGGCAGGGAAGAGGTTCTAGAAACTGTTAGGGAGTTAAAAGAAACCAATAATATGACCGTCATTTCCATTACACATGACTTAGAAGAGGCGGCAAAAGCTGATCGCATTATTGTGATGAATAAAGGCAAGCTGTATAAAGAGGGGACGCCGGCTGAAATTTTTCAAATGGATGAAGAGCTGGTGAAGCTGGGATTAGATATTCCCTTTCCTGTCAAAATGAGTAAGCTATTAAAGGAACAAGGCATTTCCTTATCTAGGCATTTTTTATCTGAAGAAGAGTTGGTGACTGAGCTATGGACATCTCACTGCAAAAAGTAGAATATCGCTATCAGGTAAATACCCCTTTTGAACATTTGGCAATTAAGGATGTTTCCATTGATATCCCGTCTGGAACGTTTCTGGCGATAATCGGTCATACAGGCTCGGGAAAATCTACGGTACTTCAGCACTTAAATGCCCTGCTACGGCCAACAGCAGGAAAAGTCGTTGTTGGCGATAAAGAAATCACATCGGATAAAAAGCAAAAAAATCTGAGGGAAGTACGACAAAGAGTCGGCATTGTCTTTCAATTTCCGGAGCATCAATTATTCGAAGAAACGGTAGAGAAGGATATTTGCTTTGGCCCAATGAATTTCGGCGTTTCCGAGGAGGAAGCGAAGAAAAGGGCTAGAATTGCTATCAAGCAAGTAGGGATAGCTGAAGAGATTCTGGAGAAATCCCCGTTTGATTTATCTGGTGGACAAATGCGCAGAGTTGCGATTGCTGGGGTATTAGCTATGGAGCCAGATGTGATCGTCCTGGACGAGCCTACAGCAGGCCTTGATCCGAGAGGGCGTAAGGAAATAATGGATATGTTCCATGCACTTCATCAGGAAAGAAAGCTATCAACCATTCTCGTCACTCACAGTATGGAGGATGCTTCTCGATATGCCGATCAAATTGTGATTATGCATAAAGGAGAAGTGTATAAAAAAGGAACCCCTGAAGAGATTTTCTCATCGCCTGAAGGCTTAATTGAACTTGGGCTGGATGTACCAGAGGTTGTCCGTTTTCAGCAAAAAATTGAAAAGGCCTTTCAAATGAAGTTTCCTCAAACGTGCTTATCTGTTGAAAAGCTAACGGAGGAAATTGCTGCTGTCGTAAAGAGGGGTGACCAAAAATGATGGAGAAAATGATTTTTGGCCGCTATGTACCAGCTCAGTCTGTTATACATCGAATGGATCCGCGTTCCAAGCTGATTGTGATTTTTCTTTTTGTTTGTATCGTTTTTATTGCAAACAACAGTTTCACCTATGGGGCTTTATTGATTTATACTTTTTTAATGGTTTCGATGTCAAAGGTTCCTTTGCGATTCATTCTTACAGGTCTGAAACCTGTTCTTTGGCTTGTGCTATTTACTTTGCTCTTGCATTTGTTTTTGACAAAGGACGGGGAAATTCTCTTTCAAGCAGGCTGGTTTACCATTTATGAAGAGGGATTAAGGCAAGGGCTGTTTATTTCTATGCGCTTTTTCCTGCTGATCCTAATGACGTCTATTCTAACGTTAACAACGACACCCATTGAAATTACAGATGGTCTTGAAAGCTTGCTGCATCCTTTAAATAAAATTAAGTTTCCCGTTCACGAGCTTGCTCTCATGATGTCCATCTCTCTTAGATTTATTCCAACGTTGATGCAGGAGACGGATAAAATTATGAAGGCCCAGACAGCAAGAGGTGTAGATTTTACAAGCGGACCGATTAAAGACAGAGTGAAGGCAATTATTCCACTTCTCATCCCGTTATTTGTCAGTTCCTTTAAACGGGCAGAGGAGCTTGCGACAGCCATGGAAGCAAGGGGATACCGCGGCGGTGAAGGAAGAACCAAATATAGGCAGCTCAGCTGGAGCTTTACCGATTCATCGATGATTGTACTTCTTGGAATTTTAACGATTGTTTTATTCTTATTAAGAACTTAATGGGGACCCTTGATAATGAAAAGAAGGTTTAAGTGTTTAGTAGCTTATGATGGAACCCAGTTCTCTGGCTATCAGGTTCAGCCGAATAAGCGGACTGTACAAAGTGAATTGGAAAGAGTCTTGAAGAAGCTTCATAAAGGGGCGGACATAAAGGTAAGTGCTTCCGGGAGAACGGATGCAGGAGTCCATGCAAGGGGACAGGTCATTCATTTTGACTCTGAGTTAAATATTCCGCTGGATAAGTGGGATATCGCGCTTAATTCTCTTTTGCCTGATGATGTTGTTGTTATGAATACAGAAGAAGTTGATGGCGGATTCCATGCCCGATTTGATGCAAAGGGGAAGGAATACCGGTATTTTATGAATCTTACCACAAAGAGAGATCCTTTTAGCCGAAATTACGCCTTTCAGTACCCTTATCCTTTGAATATTTCAGCAATGAGAGAGGCAGCTGCCTACCTAATTGGAGCTCATGATTTTACGAGCTTCTGCTCTGCCAAGACAGAGGTAGAGGATAAGATTAGGGAACTACAGGAAATTGATCTGAAAGAGGGGGAAGGCTCCCTTGAGTTTCGCTTTGTTGGCAATGGCTTTTTGTATAATATGGTTAGAATTCTGGTGGGCACTCTTCTAGAGGTTGGAGCTGGAGAGAGAGACCCGAATTCCATGCGGGACATTTTAGAAAAAAAGGATCGATCATTTGCGGGAAAAACAGCTCCCGGTCATGGGCTTTATTTGTGGAAGGTTTTTTATTAGTGAAATTTTCAAGAATAAAATTTGAAATTCCTGTAAGAACCACGCGGTCGCGTTGTGAAGGCATTTTTGTGAAAAAAAATGTATCAAAACAACTAAACCACGCGTAACATTTTATTGACATTAGCTGTATAAAAGTGTATCATAGCAAAGGTATTGTTATTAAAACCACGATAAGCCCCGGAACTTATTGTGTCTAAGATAAATGAAACCAATGAAATGATGAAGATGGAATTTTTAGGAGGGAAAATAATGCGTACAACGTTTATGGCGAATGCAAACAATATCGAGCGTAAATGGTACGTGGTTGATGCAGAAGGCAAAACTTTAGGTCGTCTTGCTAGTGAAGTTGCGTCAATTCTACGTGGTAAACATAAACCAACTTACACACCACATGTTGATACTGGTGATCATGTAATTATTCTTAATGCAGCAAAGATCGAATTAACTGGTAATAAATTAAATGACAAAATTTACTACCGTCATACAAACCATCCAGGTGGTTTAAAACAAAGAACTGCTAATGAAATGCGTACGAACTTTCCTGAGAGAATGTTAGAGCTTGCTATTAAAGGCATGCTTCCAAAGAACACTCTTGGTCGTCAAATGTTCAAGAAATTACACGTATATGCTGGCGCTGAACATAAGCACCAAGCACAACAACCTGAAGTTTACGAACTTCGTGGATAATTTATAGGGGAGGTTATTAACTTGGCACAGGTTCAATATATTGGTACTGGTCGTCGTAAGAGCTCCGTTGCACGAGTTCGTTTAGTTCCAGGCGATGGTAAAATTATTATCAATGGTCGTGAAATTACAGATTATATCCCATTTGCAGCATTACGCGCAGTTGTAAACCAACCGCTAGCAGCTACTGAAACTCAAGGCAGCTATGACGTGCATGTAAATGTAAATGGTGGAGGTTACACTGGTCAAGCTGGCGCAATCCGCCACGGTATCGCTCGTGCGTTACTTCAAGCTGATCCAGAATACCGTCCAACACTTAAAGCTGCTGGACTATTAACTCGTGACGCTCGTATGAAAGAACGTAAAAAATACGGTCTTAAAGGCGCTCGTCGTGCACCTCAGTTCTCAAAACGTTAATATTGGCTTTTCAAGGCTCTCAGACCTTTTGGTTTGGGGGTCTTTTTGTGTTGTTAACCTTTATTTCTCCGTGGAGAGGAAAGGGTTGTTCGTGGTAAAAGAGGCGAGGTTTCATTACCCGTAGGAGGGGAAAAAGGGTTTTTCATGGTAAAAGAAAAGAAGTTCTATTGACCACGAAGGGAAATAGTTTTTTTTCGTGGTAAAAGAACTTCAATTGGAAGGCCCTTAAAAGCAAAAGGATACTTATAGTGCCAAGTAAATAAAAATCACATTAAAACAATACTGCAGCTAGTGTTACCTAAGAGTTTTGTTTGTCATTTAATTGCCATTCACACAAAATATCTATGCCGTCTAGATCCAATCGATTTAAAGTTCTGCAGAAGAACCCATCTAATCGTTTTTTTTGACGTAACCACTTTACACCATTCATGAACGGAGCTAGTAGTTATGCTTTTATCCGGAAAAAGCAGCCTAAACTCTTTAATATTGCGTAAGACCGCAGAGTCAATTTCCTCCATACACCTGCATTTAACACATACAATTTCCCTATCTCCAACGGAAACCTCAAAAGATTGACAGGCTGCACAAGGAATTCCCTTTTGAAGTTGATCATACTCATAAGATGGTATTCGGGTATACGGGGATTTAGTCTGATGAAGCGAGATTAAAAGGTCAGAAAGCTTCTTATGATGATTATTAAGCTTTGAGGGTGTTTCATTTAACTTTTTAGAAAGCGATTTAGCTGGGTTGGTAAAATTATCGAAGCATTTAAAGGGGCTTGATATAAAGTGAATTCGGGGTTTACAAAGGTGAGGTATCCTTCAATAGGTAGATTAGTTCCATGATTTTTAAGTAAAGAACGGAGTAATGACTTGCTGCGTTTTAACTGATCCAATGGATTCGTAATTTCAATATTAGATGAGACTCCACGGAATTCTTCTGAATCGTATAGGTAATCACCTTCAAATTTTTTTATTTCTATAAGGAAAATTGTAAGTTGAGAAATGATTAACGTATCAATTTGAAATACAGAGCGGTTAAACTCAAGGCATAAATCATTTAAAATATACAAATCACATTCAAGTTTCGCTGTTAGTTCATCAAAAAATACTTCACCTTGATATCCTTTTTCAAGTTTTAAATAGTACCTTTTATCATTGGGTGTCAAGTTCATTCGTGCATTTAAATACCTGAGAATTTCCAATTCATTTGACACAACACGAGCCTTTACATGCATAATCAAATTTCAGCTCCTATTCATAATTTTCTACACTACTCAATATGGACAAATCTAGCCTTAGTTCTAAAGGTGAAAAGGAAATAAATGGTTGTTGGAAGGGGGGTATCAACGGAGTTTAAGCAAGGGGTTTAGGTCCTTAGTTGTTTCAATGGGTCTACTCTTTTATTGTAGCACAGTCAATAATTTAAATGGAACTATGTTTAAGCCCCAAGCACCTCTTATGGACTAGAGGTACCTGGGGCTTTTCTTATTTTAAAGATATTTTGTCCGACTAATCTACGCGCTTTTCGCTCATCAGTTCGCTGACGGTACTGAGTTTGTATCCTTTTGATTTAATTTCGGTTATCATGCTTTCCAACCCTTCAGCGGTAGGCTTTGTTGGATGCATGAGAACCATTGATCCATTCTCTACCTTCGACACAACCCTTCTAACCATTTCGGAAGCAGCTGGTTTTTTCCAATCAACCGTATCGACTGTCCAGAGAATTGTTTTCATATGAAGACGGTTAGCGACTTGAATGGTGATCTGATTGAAACTCCCGCTTGGTGGGGCAAACCATACTGGTGTAATGCCAAGGGTTTCTTTAATAACATCATTCGTCTTTTTCAACTCCATCATAGTTTCACCCTCAGAACGCTGCTGAAGATTTGGATGACTATAGGCGTGGTTGCCAATCTCATGACCGGCCTCCTTAATCAACTTGGCTAGATCTGGATTCTTTTTAACCCAACTTCCATCGAAAAAAAACGTTGCCTTTGTTTGATGCTTTTTCAAAACATCGAGCATCCCTGGGATGTATTCATTTCCCCAGGCCACATTAATTAAAAAGGCGATCATAGGTTTTTCCGGATTCCCCCTATAAATCGGTTGAGGACCCAGATCTTCTAAATGGACATTTGGCGATATTTCCTTAAAAACAATATCGTTTTTATTGAATTCACCACTTGTTTTCATTTTTTTATAACTTGCATTAATGTCTACACTCAGCCCATTGTAACCGGGTATCGCTTTCCATATTCGATCTACTTTTGCATCGATCGGCTCAATATAGTGCTGATCACTGTATGCCTTAATTTCTCTATAAAGTTGATTGTCTTCATTCATTTCGGACGAAGTTGTAAGTACGACCTCATGATCGGACAAAATTGCCTTAGCATAATATGGGCTGATGAAAGTCCCTAGCAATAAAACGAACGTACTCAATATAATCTGCTTTCGTATCAATGATAACCCTCCATTTTGTATTCTGATGGTATTATGTTTCCCATTCACAAGAATAAAAATAGGTTTGGATGTAGGAAGAATAGGTAGTGCAAAGAAAAATCTGCGGCTTTTATTAAAAATTGGCAGCTCGACTTTTAGTATGTCTCCCCTTGCATCGTTAAAGACTATTTCTAAGAGGTGAGACAGCATGAATGTAATTACAACCTTTGTAGAAAAGAAAAGAGAAAAACAAATTAAATATGAAAAATCCGTATTACGTGAAATTTCTATAAAAGCTCTAAAAGAAAAAGTGCAGCAGCATTTTGGTTCCTCACGATTTATGAACGGGCTGCTGATGAATAGTGGAATAGAAGAAGCCTGCTATGATGTGGCCATTGAAGCGTATTTATTAGGTGCACACTTTAGCAGGTTTGGATATTATGGAGAAAGCGCGGAGGATGTGAGATACCGCTGTCGGCAAGAAGAAAAGCATTTGGTTGATACGTTATACCATTTCCTGCTGTATTGGGGGCATGGGGAAGAAGGGGTAATCAGTGAATCCCTTTATTATTTATGCGAGCAATACGTATTATACTGGTGGATGGAAGGCTTTAATAAAGGGGAGAAAAGACATAGATTGAGACTTCATTAATGTATTTGTCTAGCTTCAGGTCCATGTCGACTAGAGTAAGCCGCTTACGCATTCCAAAGTTCTAATACTCCAACTCGTCCCATATATTGAAATGAGGACGAGCGGGAGGGCTGACTATTTAATGGGGAAAAGACTAAAAACGGGGGCATTTGCCATAGGCCTTATTATTTTGTTTTTTATTCTGCAATATGACTTCACAGATAATGACTCGTGGGAATCATGGAATTTGCCTCTGACAGGAAAAATTATACTGCTGGATCCTGGTCACGGCGGGCCGGATGGGGGTGCTGGTGATGATGACGCACTTGAGAAAGAAATTGCTCTAGCAGTATCTCTGAAGGTCCGCGATCTTCTCCAGCAGCAGGGGGCACTTGTTTTGATGACAAGAGAGGACGATCGCGATTTAGCTCCAGATGGGACAAGGGGATACAGCCGAAGAAAAGTGGAGGATCTGAAGCAAAGGCTGGAAATAATCAATAACTCAGGAGCAGAGTTTTTTGTAAGTATTCATTTAAATTCGATTCCATCTCCTAGGTGGAGCGGAGCCCAAACCTTCTATGCTACAAAACGAGATGAAAATGCTCGAGCGGCTAAGTTTATTCAAGATGAGCTTCGGCGAAATCTTGAGAATACAACGAGAAAAGCAAAAGTGCTAAACAGTGTTTATATATTGAAGAACGCAAAAATTTCCGGCTCACTCGTAGAGATCGGTTTTTTATCAAACCATGCTGAGAGAGCGAACTTAAAGAAAGAGGAATATCAGAATAAAGTGGCCGCCTCTATTTACAATGGGATTTTGCGTTACTACTCTGATGAAAAAGAATTAATAGAGACGGAATAAAAGGTGCTGCTTAAAAAGCATCTTTTCTTTATTATTGTGCCAATAAGGTGTGATACAATTAACAGTGGGGAATAAATGATATGGTATACTTTAATGGAAACGAATACAAAAAGGCAGGTGCTTAATTTGTTAACTGAACAAAATATAAGAGAAGTCTTAAGTGGAATCCAGGAGCCATTTTTACATAAAACTTTAGGTGAATTAAACGCAATTGAAGAGATAAAGATTAAAGAAGAAAAGAATCATGTAAGTGTGAAGGTGCTAATTGCCAAAACAGGAACAGCTGAGCAGCTTCAGCTCCAAACTCAAGTAGTAAACGTTCTAAAAGAGGCAGGGGCGGCTACGGTCGGAATTCGATTCAGCGAGCTGCCAGAAGAGATTTTATCACAATATCGCCAAGCAGCAAAAGAGGAAGATAAAGGATTGCTCTCCCCAGATAGCCAAACAACCTTTATTGCGATTGCGAGCGGAAAGGGCGGGGTAGGAAAATCGACTGTTTCTGTAAATCTAGCCGTTTCATTAGCAAGACTAGGCAAGAAGGTCGGTCTGATTGATGCAGATATATATGGATTCAGTGTGCCTGATATGATGGGCATTACAACTCGTCCTGTCGTAAGAGGGGAAAAGATTATTCCAGTGGACCGATTTGGTGTAAAAGTTATTTCGATGGGATTCTTTGTTGAAGATAATTCACCGATCATTTGGAGAGGTCCAATGCTAGGAAAAATGTTAAACAGCTTCTTTAATGAAGTCGAGTGGGGAGATATTGATTACTTGCTGTTAGATCTTCCTCCAGGAACAGGGGATGTAGCATTAGATGTTCATACTATGCTTCCGTCCTGTAAAGAAATCGTTGTGACAACTCCTCATCCAACAGCTGCTTTTGTTGCAGCCCGTGCAGGTGCCATGGCGATTCGAACAGAGCACGAAATATTAGGGGTCATTGAGAATATGTCCTATTTTGAAAGTAAGGTTACGGGTGAGAAGGAATATGTCTTCGGAAAAGGCGGCGGGGAAAAGTTGGCTGAAGAGCTTAGTACTAGCTTGTTAGGGAAATTGCCATTAGAGCAGCCTAATTGGAATGAAGAAGATTTTGCTCCATCCATATATGATGAAGAACATAAGCTAGGTAAAATCTATAGCGATATTGCGCAAAAGATTGTACAAACATTAGAAAAATAACAGTAAAAAGAGGCTGTCCTTGCTTTAGACAACCTCTTTTTAGGTTTGGCAGGGGCGTTATTCGCCTCCGCCGCCCTCTGAGCCACCGCCAGATTCCTCGCCACCGCCGCCCTGTTTTTCTCCACCCTTCTCGCCACTTTTTACTTCCTCAGCAGCTTTTAAAAGAATGTCCTGAATTTTGGCTTTAAAGAGCGGGCTTTCAAAGGTTTCCTTTACAACAGATTGCAAATGTTCACGGTATTCCTTGCTTTTTAATACTTTTGTTACTTCTTTTTCTAGTTCAGGGTCTTGTAAGACTTCAATCATCATACCGCGATACTCAGGATCCTTCATTAAATCTTTTAGAAGCTTTTCATTTTCTTTTTTCATGCTTTTTGCGATGCTTTCAGCAAACTTAGGATCCTCAAATGACTTCTTCCAGAATTCCGTTCCCTTATCGGATGTTAATGTTTTTTCGATTGTCTCTGTAACGATTTTCTGATCCATGACAAGCTGCTGTTTTATTTTATCATCTTCCATTAGTTCTTTTATCGCTTTTTTACCGTCATCGGTTTTTAGAATATCGACAACCATCTTTTTTGTTTGCTCATAATCCATCTGTTTTCCGCCAGTTTCACCTTGAGCACAGCCCGTCATGAGAATGATCAGCAGAATTGGCAGGAGCAAACGGAATTTCTTTATCATATTTTGAAGCTCCTTTCAGGAGAAGGTATCCTTATTTCTAGAATGAAGAAAAAGACCAAATTTTATTCGCCTCAAAATACAATACCTAGATTTTTCAAAGCATGGTTGGTACAATCATATAGGTGAATAATTTTTACTATGGAGGAAAAACAAATTGACTAGCCGAAATTGGGTAAAGCTGTTCCTGTCCACACTTTTAGTAGGGGGATTAACTACTGGGGTTGTGGGTTTTATTGTTCGATGGAAAGAATTCGAATCTATATTTGTTCCTTTTGATTTTCTTGAAGTATTATCAGTATTATTATGGTTAATTGGTGTTGGATTAATTTTTAGTATTCTTAGTCAAATGGGCTTCTTTGCTTATCTAACAATTCATCGATTCGGATTAGGTATTTTTAAATCACGATCTTTGTGGAATGCTGTTCAAGTTTTCCTTATTTTTTTCGTTCTATTTGATTTAGTTTATTTCCGCTATACTGCTTTTGCAAAAGAGGGAGAAAGCATAATGCCTTATATCGGCATTGCTTTATTTTTATTGGCTGTTGCTATTTTTGTAGCATTCATTAAGGTAAAGCAAACGAATAAGGATGCGTTTATTCCTGCTGTATTCTTCATGGTTGTCGTGACAACGATTGAGTGGGTTCCGGTCTTAAGGGTTAACGAACAGAGTTGGGTATTCCTTATGATATTTCCATTATTAGTATGTAACGCCTATCAACTGCTTATTCTTCATAAGCTTAATGAAAAGTCTCAAATACATAGACAACGAATTTCATCAAAAAAGCCGTCCAAATAATGGGCGGCTTTTACTTAATTTCTTTAGTTCTAGTTTCAGCATTGGCGAGCATCTCAGAAACGGTCACGAGCTTTAGCCCTTTTTTATTAATATTATTTATGATCGCCGGCAGGGCTTTTGCCGTTTGTTTAGCAGCGTCTGAAGCATGAAGGAGAATAATATCCCCCTTTTTTGCCCGTGAGACATTATTGACAATTTCCTCTATACCTGGGTTCGTCCAGTCCTTTGAATCAATGCTCCAATGAACGACTGAATACCCAAGCCTTTCAGCAATTATTAGAGTCCTTTGATCGAAATGACCAGTCGGGGCGCGAACAAGCTTAATATCTTTTACGTTTAATTTTTTAAACACAACTTGAGCCTTTGCTAAGTCCTGCCTGATTTTGGCATCCTCAAGATCTGAATAATCCTCATAGTTATATCCAAGAATGCCAATTTCAAATCCTTCTTTTACAATTCTAGCCACTAAATCCGGATGGCGCTCTGCCCATGAACCTGAAAGGAAGAAGGTAGCTGATTTAACATTCTCCTTTTGTAAGACATCAAGAATAGGTTCTGCTTTCTCGTCCCCCCATCCAATATTAAAGGTAAGGGCTAGATCCTTTTCTCCCTTATATACAGCCTTTGGTCCATCTTTCGTTGAAAAAGCCGGCATGTGGACAATGTTCCCGATATATAAGAACCATGCAGCAAAAAAAGCAAAAACAATAATTAAACCCATTTTTTTTATTGACTTTCCATCCCAAATATAAAAGAAATTCATTTCTCTCACCTCGTCCAATACTCCTTGTCTCAATCTTATGCTCAGAATTTTAATAAATGAGTTTAAAAACAAATTCATAAATTATTTTTATTTGGAAAATACTACAAAAATCAAATGACATGAGAGAGTGATATAGCGTGCTAGGATTTTTAATTAATGATAGAGAACAGAAGGAAATGCAATACTTAATTAAGAGAGAAATGGATGAGATTCTGTTTGACTTAAATGATGAGCGAATTGATCATATTGTAAAAAGAGCAATGGAAGAGAGATATAAGATATTATTTTCTTTATTCAAGAGGGTAGCTCCACCAGAGGAGATACTGCGATATACACGCAACATTCAGTGGAGAGAACAAAAAGGGTAAAATAATAAAATAAATTCTATTGACTTGTGTAATAATTGCTGTTATAGTAATAAACGTCGCTGATGACGAGTTGAAATAAACTTTTAAAAAAGTTGTTGACACTTTAGGCGAAAGATGATAAATTTAAAAAGTCGCTTCTGAGCGATAAGATAGTTCTTTGAAAACTGAACGAACAAAAACGTCAACGTTTAATCTTTTAGTCTTTTTATTAAAAAAAGACATTTATGAGCTAATCAACTCACAATTTATTGGAGAGTTTGATCCTGGCTCAGGACGAACGCTGGCGGCGTGCCTAATACATGCAAGTCGAGCGAACTTGCGGGAGCTTGCTCCCAAAAGTTAGCGGCGGACGGGTGAGTAACACGTGGGCAACCTGCCTGTAAGACTGGGATAACTTCGGGAAACCGGAGCTAATACCGGATAATTCTTTTCTACTCATGTAGGAAAGCTGAAAGATGGCTTCGGCTATCACTTACAGATGGGCCCGCGGCGCATTAGCTAGTTGGTGAGGTAACGGCTCACCAAGGCAACGATGCGTAGCCGACCTGAGAGGGTGATCGGCCACACTGGGACTGAGACACGGCCCAGACTCCTACGGGAGGCAGCAGTAGGGAATCTTCCGCAATGGACGAAAGTCTGACGGAGCAACGCCGCGTGAGTGATGAAGGTTTTCGGATCGTAAAACTCTGTTGTTAGGGAAGAACAAGTACCGTTCGAATAGGGCGGTACCTTGACGGTACCTAACCAGAAAGCCACGGCTAACTACGTGCCAGCAGCCGCGGTAATACGTAGGTGGCAAGCGTTGTCCGGAATTATTGGGCGTAAAGCGCGCGCAGGCGGTCCTTTAAGTCTGATGTGAAAGCCCACGGCTCAACCGTGGAGGGTCATTGGAAACTGGGGGACTTGAGTGCAGAAGAGGAGAGTGGAATTCCACGTGTAGCGGTGAAATGCGTAGAGATGTGGAGGAACACCAGTGGCGAAGGCGACTCTCTGGTCTGTAACTGACGCTGAGGCGCGAAAGCGTGGGGAGCGAACAGGATTAGATACCCTGGTAGTCCACGCCGTAAACGATGAGTGCTAAGTGTTAGAGGGTTTCCGCCCTTTAGTGCTGCAGCAAACGCATTAAGCACTCCGCCTGGGGAGTACGGCCGCAAGGCTGAAACTCAAAGGAATTGACGGGGGCCCGCACAAGCGGTGGAGCATGTGGTTTAATTCGAAGCAACGCGAAGAACCTTACCAGGTCTTGACATCCTCTGACAATCCTAGAGATAGGACTTTCCCCTTCGGGGGACAGAGTGACAGGTGGTGCATGGTTGTCGTCAGCTCGTGTCGTGAGATGTTGGGTTAAGTCCCGCAACGAGCGCAACCCTTGATCTTAGTTGCCAGCATTCAGTTGGGCACTCTAAGGTGACTGCCGGTGACAAACCGGAGGAAGGTGGGGATGACGTCAAATCATCATGCCCCTTATGACCTGGGCTACACACGTGCTACAATGGATGGTACAAAGGGCTGCAAGACCGCGAGGTTTAGCCAATCCCATAAAACCATTCTCAGTTCGGATTGCAGGCTGCAACTCGCCTGCATGAAGCCGGAATCGCTAGTAATCGCGGATCAGCATGCCGCGGTGAATACGTTCCCGGGCCTTGTACACACCGCCCGTCACACCACGAGAGTTTGTAACACCCGAAGTCGGTGGGGTAACCTTTTGGAGCCAGCCGCCTAAGGTGGGACAGATGATTGGGGTGAAGTCGTAACAAGGTAGCCGTATCGGAAGGTGCGGCTGGATCACCTCCTTTCTAAGGAAGATTTGAAGTACTTGATACTTCAATAAAAGACGTTACTTGTTCGTTCAGTTTTGAGAGAATTATCTCTCAAAACTTTGTTCTTTGAAAACTAGATAATAATTTGAAGAAGCAATAACCGAGTAATCGCCATTTTAGTTATTCTCTCTATTATATATAGAGTTTAAAACCAAATCACAATTCAGAAGAGTTGTGAGGGGGATGAGAAGCAAGCAGATCAAGGAAGCGACAGAACGAGCACCGGAGCGTACGTAGTTGGTACGCGAGGAGCACAGTGACGGAGCTGACGCAGAGATGCGCCGCTTATCATTCACCGAACAAGGTTAAGTTAATAAGGGCGCACGGTGAATGCCTTGGCACTAGGAGCCGATGAAGGACGGGACTAACACCGATATGCTTCGGGGAGCTGTAAGTAAGCTTTGATCCGGAGATTTCCGAATGGGGGAACCCACTGTTCGTAATGGAACAGTATCTTTACCTGAATACATAGGGTATTGAAGGCAGACCCGGGGAACTGAAACATCTAAGTACCCGGAGGAAGAGAAAGCAAACGCGATTCCCTGAGTAGCGGCGAGCGAAACGGGATTAGCCCAAACCAAGAGGCTTGCCTCTTGGGGTTGTAGGACACTCTATACGGAGTTACAAAGGAACGAGGTAAATGAACAGGTCTGGAAAGGCCGGCCAGAGAAGGTAAAAGCCCTGTAGTTGAAACTTCGTTCCCTCCAGAGTGGATCCTGAGTACGGCGGGACACGTGAAATCCCGTCGGAAGCAGGGAGGACCATCTCCCAAGGCTAAATACTCCCTAGTGACCGATAGTGAACCAGTACCGTGAGGGAAAGGTGAAAAGCACCCCGGAAGGGGAGTGAAATAGTTCCTGAAACCGTGTGCCTACAAGTAGTCAGAGCCCTTTAACGGGTGATGGCGTGCCTTTTGTAGAATGAACCGGCGAGTTACGATTACATGCAAGGTTAAGTTGAATAGACGGAGCCGCAGCGAAAGCGAGTCTGAATAGGGCGTATGAGTATGTGGTCGTAGACCCGAAACCAGGTGACCTACCCATGTCCAGGTTGAAGTCCAGGTAACACTGGATGGAGGACCGAACCCACGCACGTTGAAAAGTGCGGGGATGAGGTGTGGGTAGCGGAGAAATTCCAATCGAACTTGGAGATAGCTGGTTCTCTCCGAAATAGCTTTAGGGCTAGCCTCATGTTGTTAGAATCTTGGAGGTAGAGCACTGTTTGGACTAGGGGCCCTCATCGGGTTACCGAATTCAGACAAACTCCGAATGCCAAAGATTTATCCATGGGAGTCAGACTGCGAGTGATAAGATCCGTAGTCAAGAGGGAAACAGCCCAGACCACCAGTTAAGGTCCCAAAGTATACGTTAAGTGGAAAAGGATGTGGAGTTGCTTAGACAACCAGGATGTTGGCTTAGAAGCAGCCACCATTTAAAGAGTGCGTAATAGCTCACTGGTCGAGTGACTCTGCGCCGAAAATGTACCGGGGCTAAACGTATCACCGAAGCTGTGGATGGACATCTGCGATGTCCGTGGTAGGAGAGCGTTCTAAGGGCGTTGAAGCTAGACCGTAAGGACTGGTGGAGCGCTTAGAAGTGAGAATGCCGGTATGAGTAGCGAAAGATGGGTGAGAATCCCATCCACCGAATGCCTAAGGTTTCCTGAGGAAGGCTCGTCCGCTCAGGGTTAGTCGGGACCTAAGCCGAGGCTGAAAAGCGTAGGCGATGGACAACAGGTTGATATTCCTGTACCACCTCTTTACCGTTTGAGCAATGGGGGGACGCAGGAGGATAGGGTAAGCGCGCTGCTGGAATAGCGCGTCTAAGCAGTTAGAGTGCAAGCGAGGCAAATCCCGCTTGCGTTAAGCTTGAGCTGTGATAGCGAGGGAAATATAGTACCGAAGTTCCTGAATCCACACTGCCAAGAAAAGCCTCTAGCGAGGGAAAAGGTGCCCGTACCGCAAACCGACACAGGTAGGCGAGGAGAGAATCCTAAGGTGAGCGAGAGAACTCTCGTTAAGGAACTCGGCAAAATCACCCCGTAACTTAGGGAGAAGGGGTGCTCATTTGGGTGAATAGCCCGGATGAGCCGCAGTGAATAGGCCCAGGCGACTGTTTAGCAAAAACACAGGTCTCTGCGAAGCCGCAAGGCGAAGTATAGGGGCTGACGCCTGCCCGGTGCTGGAAGGTTAAGAGGAGGGGTTAGCGCAAGCGAAGCTCTGAATTGAAGCCCCAGTAAACGGCGGCCGTAACTATAACGGTCCTAAGGTAGCGAAATTCCTTGTCAGGTAAGTTCTGACCCGCACGAAAGGCGTAACGATCTGGGCACTGTCTCAACGAGAGACTCGGTGAAATTATAGTACCTGTGAAGATGCAGGTTACCCGCGACAGGACGGAAAGACCCCGTGGAGCTTTACTGTAGCCTGATATTGAATTTCGGTACAGCTTGTACAGGATAGGTAGGAGCCTTGGAAGCCGGAGCGCCAGCTTCGGTGGAGGCATTGGTGGGATACTACCCTGGCTGTATTGAAATTCTAACCCGCGCCCCTGATCGGGGCGGGAGACAGTGTCAGGTGGGCAGTTTGACTGGGGCGGTCGCCTCCTAAAGAGTAACGGAGGCGCCCAAAGGTTCCCTCAGAATGGTTGGAAATCATTCGAAGAGTGTAAAGGCATAAGGGAGCTTGACTGCGAGACCTACAAGTCGAGCAGGGACGAAAGTCGGGCTTAGTGATCCGGTGGTTCCGCATGGAAGGGCCATCGCTCAACGGATAAAAGCTACCCCGGGGATAACAGGCTTATCTCCCCCAAGAGTCCACATCGACGGGGAGGTTTGGCACCTCGATGTCGGCTCATCGCATCCTGGGGCTGTAGTCGGTCCCAAGGGTTGGGCTGTTCGCCCATTAAAGCGGTACGCGAGCTGGGTTCAGAACGTCGTGAGACAGTTCGGTCCCTATCCGTCGTGGGCGCAGGAAATTTGAGAGGAGCTGTCCTTAGTACGAGAGGACCGGGATGGACGCACCGCTGGTGTACCAGTTGTCTTGCCAAAGGCATAGCTGGGTAGCTATGTGCGGACGGGATAAGTGCTGAAAGCATCTAAGCATGAAGCCCCCCTCGAGATGAGATTTCCCATAGCGTCAAGCTAGTAAGACCCCTGAAAGATGATCAGGTTGATAGGTTTGAGGTGGAAGCGTGGCGACACGTGGAGCTGACAAATACTAATCGGTCGAGGACTTAACCACATTTAGTATGATTACTCGAATAACTTCTTCAGCATTATCTAGTTTTGAGGGAACAAACCTCAATAAAATAGGTCTAGTGGCGATAGCGAAAAGGTCACACCCGTTCCCATCCCGAACACGGAAGTTAAGCTTTTCAGCGCCGATGGTAGTTAGGGGCTGTCCCCTTGTGAGAGTAGGACGTCGCTAGGCCTTAATTTTTTACTATTCCGCAGTAGCTCAGTGGTAGAGCATTCGGCTGTTAACCGAACGGTCGTAGGTTCGAATCCTACCTGCGGAGCCATTTTTTTGATGATTTAAATGAGCAGGTAGTTGTGATGCTTCCATAGCTCAGCAGGTAGAGCACTTCCATGGTAAGGAAGAGGTCAGCGGTTCGAACCCGCTTGGAAGCTTACCTTAATAATATTATATGGCCCATTGGTCAAGCGGTTAAGACACCGCCCTTTCACGGCGGTAACACGGGTTCGAATCCCGTATGGGTCACCATTTCGGAGGATTAGCTCAGCTGGGAGAGCATCTGCCTTACAAGCAGAGGGTCGGCGGTTCGATCCCGTCATCCTCCACCATATATGCCGGCCTATCTCAATTGGTAGAGGATTATAAAAGCTTACAGCAACGAAGCTTTTTTACCTCGAATGGCAAACTTTTAAAATCTGCGACAAAGACCATAGGGCTTTGGATCACAGTTATCAGCAGCAACTAAATTAGAAATGATTATTTAATTATGCCGGCCTAGCTCAATTGGTAGAGCAACTGACTTGTAATCAGTAGGTTGGGGGTTCGAGTCCTCTGGCCGGCATCTTATAATTTGGTGGGGTAGCGAAGTGGCTAAACGCGGCGGACTGTAAATCCGCTCCCTTTGGGTTCGGCGGTTCGAATCCGTCCCCCACCACCATTTATTTTTAATAAAAATATTAAAAATGGACATGTTATAACTAGTCCTTTTTATTTTGTAAATTATGTAGTTTACAATGGGCTATAGCCAAGCGGTAAGGCATCGCACTTTGACTGCGACATGCGTTGGTTCGAATCCAGCTAGCCCAGCCAGTTTTTTTAAAAACAGCTATGAAGCTTTACATCGTTGAATAGTTTTTAAAAAAACTTGCGACAAAGACCGAAGGACTTTGAAGCAATTTCCGACTACAATCAAAATTCAAGAAACAACATTACATTACGAGCCATTAGCTCAGTCGGTAGAGCATCTGACTTTTAATCAGAGGGTCGAAGGTTCGAGTCCTTCATGGCTCACTTAAGTAAATGAAAGAAGACCTTTAGGAAGATAATTCCTAAAGGTCTTCTTTCATTTTTTTTGATGAACCCTTTTTATCCGAAATATTAAAGGTGCCGGGCAATCAAGAAAAGGTAATGATGCCTATCCAGCCTAAAAAGTAGGTGGACCGGTCACCAAAAAGAGGTTCTGATTCCCGTCCGACCAGAAAAACAGAGAGAAAGCCCCTCATAAAGTGTTTATGATGCCCCCCTTCCTCTAAAGAACCACTCCTAAAACCACAACAAAGCATGCTGCTGAATATAAACGGTCCAAAAAGTAAAAAAATTAGGTTAATTCCGCATATATATACAGACTTTTGTCGAGTTGAGTCATTTCCTTGAATGGGGTTAAAATAAAAGTAGAAAATGAATTATTGGCTTAAGGGGAGGGCTTTTTTATGAAAAAGTTGGCGATTATTGGGATGCCTATGGATTTGGGTCAAGCGAGACGTGGAGTAGATATGGGGCCAAGTGCCATTCGATATGCAGGTGTGAATGAACGATTAAAAGCATTGTTTGATGAAGTTCATGACAAGGGGGATATTGCCATAGGCAGACCAGAAGTAGAGGTGGATCCGGTCTCCAACCTGCGTAATTTAAATTTAATTGCGGAAAAAACGGAATTGCTCGCTAAAGAGGTGGATCAAGCCATTGAGGATCAAGCATTTCCACTTGTGCTTGGAGGAGATCATAGTATTGCGATTGGCACGTTGGCTGGGGTCGCAAAGCATTATAAAAATTTAGGCGTTATTTGGTATGATGCTCACGGGGATTTAAATACGGCCGAGACTTCCCCTTCAGGAAATATCCATGGGATGCCGCTTGCTGTTAGTTTAGGCATGGGTCATCCATTGCTTACCAATGTGGGTGGCTATGCTCCGAAAGTAAGGCCTGAGAATATTGTTATAATCGGAGCTCGTGCTTTAGATGAGGGCGAAAGGGAACTAATAAAAAAGCTGGGTATTAAAGTGTACACGATGCATGAAATCGACCGTTTGGGAATGACGAAGGTTATGGAAGAAACGATTAGCTATTTGAAGGGAAAAACGGATGGGGTCCATCTGTCTCTTGATTTGGATGGCTTAGATCCCCATGATGCACCAGGAGTAGGAACTCCGGTTATTGGCGGTATTAGCTATCGGGAAAGTCACTTAGCTATGGAGATGCTAGCCGAAGCCCGATTAATAACCTCAGCTGAATTTGTGGAAGTAAATCCTATCTTAGATGAAAAAAATAAAACAGCATCAGTTGCTGTTGCATTAATGGGTTCATTATTTGGCGAAAAGCTTCTATAATAGAGAAACAGGCAGTGGCTCAAAATAGCCCTGCCTAATTATTTTTAATCTGGGTGTAGTATAAATTGAGCAGCCTATCTAATTCTGTGCTCATGTCTACTACTCGTTGGCTAGACAGAGGTGAGGAGGATGCTAAATTAATCATTTCTCTCCTGCAATCTTCTATATCCTTTAATAGTTTACATTCACACACATGAGACCACCCCTTTTTTGCTTATTGGGAGCTTAGGATTATCTGTTAAATAATAGAAATGCCTAAGCATGTACACCTTTTGGCAACTTTTCTTACTATAATCCCCGTAAAATAAAATTATTAAACCACAGCAGTAAAAATTTGTTAATATAGATATGGTTAGTATTTTTTAAAAAAAATGAAACCTTTTCCGCTATCGATCGTAATATCGATTAGCCGCACTAGAGCGGAGGTAAAAGAAAAATGGAGACAATCGTAAAGAAAAGGATTAAGCAGGTATTAAAAGGGGATCAGGATGCCTACGCAGAAATAGTAGAAATCTATAAAGAAAAGGTTTATATGATTTGCTACAGAATGCTGGGAAATAGACATGAAGCAGAGGACATCGCACAGGAGGCTTTTTTAAGAGCTTACGTGAACATTCATAGTTTTAATATAAATTTGAAATTCTCTTCATGGCTTTATCGAATTGCCACGAACCTATGCATTGATCGGATTCGAAAGAAGAAACCCGATTATTATTTAGATGCAGAGGTTGCAGGGACTGACGGGTTAACGATGTATTCACAAATCGCCTCTGATACGAGTCTTCCTGAGGAGGACCTCGAAAGTCTAGAGCTGCAAGAGACGATTCAAAGGGAAATATCCAAGCTCCCAGAAAAATACCGTACAGTGATTGTTCTTAAATATATTGAAGAGCTTTCCTTAAATGAAATAAGCAAGATATTGGATTTGCCATTAGGTACGGTTAAAACACGAATTCATCGGGGAAGAGAAGCATTAAGAACCCAATTACGATACGTATAACTTTATTCAGTAATCTTCCACCTCTTTAGGTGGTGAATTTGATGCAAATGAGTATCCAATTCAGCAGGGGTTCAAACCCTGGCTGAATAAAGTTAAGCCTCCGGCGAGCCTTTCAATTTTTTAAAGGAGTTTATCGAGCTAGCTCAGGTAAATCTGGGTGCAAATACGCCAGGGCGAATTTGATTATGAAGAGGGTGAGAACTTTGAAGTGTCCATCAGAAGTGATTCTTTATATGCATGAATATTTAGATGAAGAGATCTCAGCCGAACATGAAGCAGAGCTAAGAGAACACTTGCAAAGCTGTAAGGACTGCCAGACGCATTTCCATGAATTACGTAAGACCATTGCACTAGTCAGAAGCACTTCACATATACAAGCGCCATCCGATTTTACCGCAAATGTGATGGCCAAATTGCCTAAGGAGAAGCGAAAGGTCGGCTTCCAGCGATGGATTAGACAGCATCCATTAGTAACAGCTGCGTCTCTATTCCTCGTACTCATGATGGGAAGCATCATATCCTCATGGGAACAGGATCATCAATTTTCTGTGTCGAGACAGCCCAATCTTGTTGTACAAAATGACACAGTCATTGTGCCTGAAGGAGAAGTAGTCAAGGGTGACGTCATCGTTAAAAATGGCAAATTAAAAATAGAAGGACAAGTTGAAGGAAATGTGACCGTTATTAACGGAGAGAAATATTTGGCATCGGCTGGGAAAGTCACTGGAGAAATAAAAGAGGTGAATGCTGTTTTTGACTGGATGTGGTATCATATCAAGAAAACAGCTAAAGAGGTAGTAAGCATCTTTGAAGGCAGCGAACCTGAGACGGTTCAATAACAAATGATAATTTCAAAACGGAATCTTGCTTTTAGGCAGGATTCCGTTGTTTTATCTTGAAAGTAAACAGTGTGCAGTACGGGTGGTATTGCTTGCTTTATGGTATAATATGAAAGCTACGTTAATGAATAAATAAGGCTTTTAATATAGATTTGGAGGAAGGATAATGTCGTTTTCAGATTTCTCTATACTGAAATTATTAGCTAATACTGTTGACATTCTCCTCGTTTGGTATGTCATCTATAAACTGATTGTCATTGTCAAAGGGACGAAAGCCGTTCAATTGGTAAAAGGAATCTTCGTTATTCTTCTTGTAAAAGTGATCAGTGATAATTTCCACCTCCAGACACTTGGGTGGATGATGCAGCAAGTACTTACTTGGGGATTTGTAGTGATTGCGATCATTTTCCAGCCGGAGTTAAGAAGAGCCCTTGAACAACTAGGGCGGGGACGATTCTTTTCTCGAACGGGTAATCAGGAATCGGAAGATCAGGAGAAATTGGTAGAGTCGATTGTGAAGGCTGTCGATTATATGGCAAAGCGCCGGATAGGTGCTTTAATATCCATAGAACGGGAAACCGGAATGGGCGATTATATCGAAACAGGCATTCAGCTAGAATCGAAAATTTCGTCTGAATTACTGATCAATATTTTTATCCCCAATACACCATTGCATGATGGGGCTGTTATTTTACAAAAAAATCAGGTGGCTGCCGCTGCATGCTATCTCCCATTGTCAGAAAGTCCATTTATTTCGAAGGAGCTTGGGACCAGGCACAGGGCTGCACTTGGGATTAGTGAAGTGACAGATAGTGTAACGGTAGTTGTTTCAGAAGAGACGGGCAGTGTTTCGCTTACAAAAAATGGCGAATTATACCGTGATTTGCAATCTGAAGACTTTAAGGAAATGCTAACAACAGAATTAATTACACAAAGCCGAGTAAAACAAGCTTCTTCCGCTCGTTGGAATTGGAGGGCGAAGAAAAATGGATAAATTAATTGACAAGCTAATTGGTACACGCTGGTTTATGAAGATTACTTCATTAATTCTCGCCATGCTTCTCTTTACTTCTGTTTACGATCCGCAAAAGGAAGTTTCCAACATTAATGTACCAAGCGGTGAGGATTATGAAATTCTATCGGATATTCCGGTTAAAAGTTATTACGATACCGACAACCTTGTTGTGAGAGGTGTTCCAGAAACAGTCAAAGTGACCTTACAGGGTCCAAAAAATCTGCTGCAACCCGCAAAAGCACAACGTAATTTCGAAGTATATGTTGACTTAGCAAATGCAGAAATTGGCACAAAACGCGTTCCATTGGAGATTCGCAATCTTTCAGACAAGCTGAAAGCAACGATAGACCCTGCCTATGTAAATGTCACTATCCAGGAAAAGATAACAAAGGAATTCAAAGTGGAAGTTGAATTTGACAAGACCTTATTAGAGGAAGGCTATATTTCGGAGCCTCCTGAAGCAGAGCCGAAGAGTATAAAAATTACAGGCGCTAAGGATGTTATTGACAAAATCAGCTATGTGAAAGCAACCGTGAATATTAGGGGAGCCATAAGGGAGACAGTTCGAAGAGAAGCACGGGTTCAAGTGTTAGATCGAGATATGAATAAGCTTGATGTGTTGCTAGAACATGAGATGGTTGATGTCATTATCCCAGTGAAAAGCTTGAGTAAAACAGTTCCAATTAACGTGATAGAAAAAGGAAGTCCGCCAGAGAACATTAAGATTGATTCCATCACAACTGATATAAAAGAGGCGAAGATATTTGGTGCGCAGGATGTGTTAGATAGGACGGATAGTGTAAGGGTGGAAGTGGATGTTAGCCGAATCAATGAGGACACGGAACTATCACTGCCTGTCATTATTTCTGAAGGAATTAATGAAGTAAATCCTAAAGTCATCAGGGTTACGATCCAAACAAGTGAAAATCAGCAAGAAGGAGATCAGGAGACGGAAGCAGATGAGAATAAAACATTCTCTAATCTTCCAATCAGTTTATCTGGTCTTCCTAATCAATATGAGGCAGAAGTGTTATCACCAAATAACGGTGCCAGTCTAACCGTTACAGGAAAAAGTGAAATGATTAAACAATTAAAGGCTAGCGATTTCCTCGTATTTCTAGATTTAACTAATCTAGAAGCGGGAGACCATGATGTCAAAATTAATGTAAATGGTCCTTCGAATGTGCTTTGGAGCCTGGCAACGGATGTAGCAAAAGTTACGATTACACAAAAGGAAGCTTAATATAAATTTATTAAAGGAGCGTATGCATTAATGGGAAAATATTTTGGTACGGACGGGGTACGTGGAGTCGCAAATAGCGAGTTAACTCCTGAGTTAGCTTTTAAATTAGGGCGTTTTGGAGGATATGTTCTGACTAGGGATAAAAGCCGTCCAAAAGTATTAATTGGCCGCGATACTCGTATTTCTGGACACATGCTTGAAGGAGCTCTTGTTGCAGGTCTTCTATCTATTGGGGCGGAGGTTATGCGTCTTGGCGTCATTTCAACGCCTGGTGTTGCTTATTTAACAAAAGCGCTTGGGGCAGAAGCGGGTGTCATGATTTCTGCTTCCCATAATCCAGTGGCAGACAACGGCATTAAGTTTTTCGGTCCTGATGGGTTTAAGTTATCAGATGAACAGGAAAATGAAATTGAAAGCTTTATGGATCAAGAAGAGGATGGGCTGCCAAGGCCGGTTGGGGCAGAGCTTGGACAGGTGAATGATTATTTCGAAGGCGGACAGAAATATTTACAATTTTTGAAGCAAACTGTAGATGAGGACTTTTCAGGCATACATATTGCATTAGATTGTGCTCATGGGGCAACTTCATCACTTGCTTCCCACTTATTTGCCGATTTAGATGCAGATTTATCCATGATTGGGGCTTCTCCAAATGGATTAAATATCAATGATGGTGTTGGCTCAACACACCCAGAAACACTTGCTGCATTTGTAAAGGAAAAGGGAGCAGATGTTGGCTTAGCATTTGATGGAGACGGCGATCGACTTATTGCAATCGATGAAAATGGTGACATCGTGGATGGCGACCAAATCATGTATATATGTGGTAAATATCTGAAAGAACAGGGCAGACTTCGCCACAGTACAGTTGTTTCCACAGTTATGAGCAATCTTGGTTTTTATAAAGCGCTAGAGGCGAACGACATTCAAAGTATTCCAACAGCGGTTGGCGATCGCTATGTAGTAGAAGAAATGAAGAAGAATGGCTATAATCTTGGAGGCGAGCAGTCCGGTCATATTATCTTCCTTGATTATATTACGACTGGCGATGGACTATTAACAGGTCTTCAGCTCGTAAATATCATGAAAATGACGAAAAAGCCATTATCAGAGCTTGCAAATGAAATGCAAAAGTTCCCACAAAAGCTTGTAAATATTCGTGTGACAGATAAGCATCATGTAACAGATAATGAAAAGGTAAGTGCGATTATTTCTGAGGTAGAAAAAGAAATGAATGGAAATGGCCGCATTTTAGTTAGACCATCTGGAACAGAGCCGCTTGTACGAGTGATGGCAGAGGCACCAACAGAAGAGCTCTGCAGCTCCTATGTGGAGAGAATTGCTGCAGTTGTCGTAGAAGAAATGGGATTGAAAGAAGAGTAAACAGGCTATGCATAAGGGAACCGAATTGTTCTCTTATGCATATTTTTATTATATAGGGGGGTCTTCTCCCTGTATTTTCAATTGACGAGAGAGTTTTTTGTGTGTATGATATTACTGTTTTTGTAAATTAAATAGAAAGAAAGGTGGGCAGGTTTTTGGAAAAATAAATAGAAGCGCCTGGACTAATCCAAGGACGGAAATGGCTTAGTTGACGAGGAGGAGGTTTATCGAAATGTTCGGCGGATGCCTCCCGGTTCCAAGCAAACCGTTATTCCATCTTTAAAACATTAGGGTAACTTAATGCACAAAGAGATGGGAATGCTAGTCATAAGAATGACGTTCGATTGAGTCAGCTACTGTAAAAAACACCTTTACTAGTCGCTTGTCAAAAGAAAACGTCAGAAGATAAATAACAGAGATGAGGGGCAAGACTGTCCCAAAAGGCTTCTTGCCCCTTCCGAATTAGGAGGAAAAGAAGTATGTGCGGTATCGTGGGATATATTGGAAATTTTGATTCGAAAGAAATTTTGCTAAAAGGCTTAGAAAAGCTTGAATATAGAGGATATGATTCAGCAGGAATTGCTGTAATGAACGAGAATACTGTCCATGTTTTTAAAGAAAAGGGCCGTATTGCTGATTTAAGAAACATGGTTGATTTTGATGTTAATGCCGAACTAGGAATAGGTCATACTCGCTGGGCTACACATGGAGTGCCAAGTGTAGCTAATGCTCACCCACACCAAAGCGCATCTGGTCGTTTTACGCTTGTTCATAATGGTGTCATTGAAAACTATGAAATCCTAAAACGTGAACATTTGCAAGGCGTTCTTTTTAATAGTGATACAGATACGGAAGTCATCGTTCAGCTAATTGAAATGTTCGCGAATAAGGGATTGTCGACTGATGAAGCGTTCCGAAAGACGCTTAAGCTATTACATGGCTCTTATGCACTTGCCCTTTTAGATGAAAGAGATAATGAAACCATTTATGTAGCGAAAAATAAAAGCCCGCTGCTAGTCGGATTAGGTGACACATTTAATGTGGTCGCATCAGATGCAATGGCGATGCTTCAAGTAACGGACCAATATGTAGAATTAATGGATAAAGAAGTCGTCATTGTGAGAAAAGATGAAGTGGCGATCGTGAACCTTGATGGTGAAAAAATCAGCCGTGATCCTTATACAGCGGAATTAGATGCAAGCGACATTGAAAAAGGAACATACCCGCATTATATGTTAAAGGAAATTGACGAACAGCCTTTAGTGATGCGAAAAATCATCCAAAGCTACCAGGACGGAGAGGGAGCTTTAACGATTGATGACGAAATTCTTCAAGCAATGAATGAGGCTGACCGTATTTATATCATTGCAGCGGGAACTTCCTACCATGCAGGACTTGTTGGAAAACAGTTCATTGAAAAAATGGCGAAAATCCCAGTGGAAGTGCATATTTCCAGTGAGTTTGGCTACAATATGCCATTGCTTCCTGAAAAACCTCTATTCATCTTTATTTCACAGAGCGGGGAAACTGCAGACAGCCGTGCTGTACTTGTGAAAATTAAAGAAATGGGCTATAAAGCGATTACGATTACCAATGTGGCGGGCTCAACACTTTCCCGTGAAGCGGATTACACATTACTGCTTCATGCTGGCCCCGAAATTGCTGTTGCTTCGACAAAAGCGTACACAGCACAGCTTGCGGTATTAGCGATTTTAGCTGAGGTTACAGCAAAGAGCCGTGGAATGGAAATGGATCTTGATCTTTCTCGAGAGCTTGGCATCATTGCGAATGCGATGGAAGTGCTTTGCGATGAAAAGGAAGAATTTGAATCCATTGCCCGTGAGTTTTTGTCAGTTACTCGAAATGCGTTCTTCATCGGTCGTGGGCTAGACTTCTATGTTGGTCTTGAAGGCGCACTGAAGCTGAAGGAGATCTCTTATATTCAGGCAGAAGGGTTTGCTGGAGGTGAATTAAAGCACGGTACGATTGCTTTAATCGAGGAAGGCACTCCGATCATTGCCTTAGCTACACAAGAACGCGTCAACTTAAATATCCGCAGCAACGTCCAAGAAGTCGCTGCCCGAGGAGCCAACGCGTGCATCATTTCTATGAAAGGTCTGGAAGCAGACGAAGATACTTTTGTCATTCCAGCCGTGCACGAACTATTAACACCTCTTATCTCTGTTGTACCATTACAACTAATTTCTTACTACGCTGCCCTACACCGTGACTGTGATGTCGATAAGCCGAGGAATTTGGCGAAGAGTGTAACGGTGGAGTAGTAGGTAAATTAGGAAACTGATGCTGTTGTCTCCAGACAACTCAGTCGTGACCTAGTGTTTTTAAAAAATTAAGATGTACTCTTGAAAAGTAAGTTGTACTCTTGAAAATTTAAAGGAATGTCTCAATTTTGGAGACATTCCTTTTTTCTAACTTATAATAATTAATTGCTTCTTCAACAATCGCGCCCTTTAATGGAATAACTAAATTTGATTTCATTAATAAACCCAATTATTTCTTCCTTCACCAAAGCACCGGCACGACAATAAGGGAAAGGCGACAGCTTTTAATTAGCTATCGCCCTTTTTATCACCATTTAGATTTTTGACTTTAAATTTTAATATCTATTCTTATAGAATTTAAAATTACTACTTTCCTTTATAAATTATTACTAATGATGCATTACTTAAAAATCTGCTATCGTGGGTTCTACAATATCCTTTCTTCGATAAACATTTAAAATGAGTCCTAAAACAGCAGCGTAAAAGAGGATCTCACTTCCTCCATAACTAATAAACGGCAGGGAAACTCCCATGATTGGCACGATTCCAAAGCCCATCAAGATGTTCCAAGTAGTAGGAACGGCAAATAATGCAGCACCACCAATTACGATCAACCTCCCATAAAGGTCCTTTGTTTTAAACGCATTTTTTAAGATTCTTGAAATAAATATCAGTAGGATCAAACAAAGAACGATTCCGAATGCCCAACCAAGAGAATAGACGAGGAAGGGGAAAGCAAAATCTGTATGTGATTCTGGTTGTCAAACTAAAATAAAGTTTGGCGTATGAGAAAAAAGTCTGCTTAAGAATAAAAAAGTTTGCATAAAGTCTCGTGGGTGTATCCAGAGTATGGGTATATTCACGGGGCTTTTTTATGTTTATTGTGGGCTACCAAAGTTTTTTCGTGAGGATCAAGATGCCCCTAACGGGGGGTAATTCCTGCATAAGTACAGCACAAGGGACATTTCCTAAAACTCTGAATAAGAAGCACGGTTTCAAACCAATAAAGGAAAGCCCACGTCCAGCAACGTGTAACACGCCCCAAGCAAGGTTCTCGCCCTTAAAAATAAATATATATAAATAATTAGGCATAGGTGAATTGGTAAGTATGGGGAATGACGGTGGTACAGGGGAAACCGTAAAGTATAGTAGAGTGCTCATTTTTCATGGGAAGCCCACGTCCAGCAACGTGTAATACGCCCCAAGCAAGGTCCTCGCCCTTATAAATAAATATATATAAATAATTAGGTATGGGGTCAGGAGGTAAGTATGGGGAATGGCGGTGGTACAGGGGAAACCGCAAGGTATAGTAGAGTGCTTCATCTTCCAAGGGAAGTCCACGTCCATGAAGGTATACCATGCTTCAGACATAAGCACTCGCCCATAAAGAAATAATGAAAAATAAAAATAAATAATTATGTATGGGTAACGTGGAAAGTATGGGATTGACGGTGGTATATGAGAAACCGTAAGGTGCTAGGTATGATGCAGATGGATGAAAGGTATCTTCGATACCTCATTTATTGGCGAGGTGCGAATATCATTACTGAAACACCCGCTAAACAGATACCAGCACCTATCCAATCGTATAAATCAGGTGTACCCCATCTTCATATACGGAAGGACTCCTCCATAGCAGCATATACTCTGTATGGAAATGTTCGAAATGTAGTAATTACCACATTATTACGCCAAGGCTACTCCTCCGAAAACACCCCAATAAGTGGCTTTCTTTTCTTAAACAATAGCCAAATTAGATCCCCCTCCACCAATTTCGGCAATTCCAACAAATATAAAAAATACAATTGCATAGGCACCTCATTAGAAGGAAAGAATCGGTTATGGTACAGGGGGCACCGTTAGGTGCCCTAATTGGGTTTTGGTCACTCCTCTAGTATGGTGATCTCTCCACTATGTTTAAGCAAACTTTATTCTTATCATTTTTATTTTTCGAGTTCATTTTCGGCAGAAAACGGGCAAATCCTTGAGCAAACTTTATTCTTAAGGAATAATCTGGATAATCCCATTGAAGTCAGATTTGGCAAGGGGTGAACGTGATTCCTCGCTTCTACAAACTTTATTCTAATTTAACATAGTTACAAAAAGTTATTTGCAGTAAATATCTTAGGTGAAAGAAGAATGATAATAATGTTCCCTTAAAATCATAAAAAAGATTGCTGAGGGATATTGAATGTGTCTAACCGGCCCGTTAGAATCGAGTTACAAAAATTCACCTTATCGTAGCAGAGGAAGTGAAAAATGACTAAACGTAATCAATCTTGGAATGAGAATAAATATAATCGGTTTGTTAAAGAAGGACGGGGACAGGGAACAGGTAAGGAATATAAACCATGGTTGACTATTCAGGATTTTCCTTCTATGGGGAGAGTATCACGAATACTAGGGTGGAAGAGTGGTAGAGTACATCATTTATTTTCAGATTTGCAGGCTCGCTACTTTTATATGCTGGAGTGGGAAGATACAGTTGTTGACATTCGAGAACATTATCCCCTGTTGGACCTTGAAGATAATATTCAACATAAATCAGATTTGAATTTCAAACTATTTACAGATAAAGATAGTGGATATCCATATACACTAAGCACTAATTTCCTAATAACGATAAACAGAGCAGACGGAGTTAATTTGCATTTAGCCAGAAGCATAAAAATGGCTTCGGAACTTGAGAAGAAAAAGACATTGGAAAGATTAGAGATTGAACGCCGATATTGGACGGAAAAAGGAATAGACTGGGGAGTTGTTACTCAAAAAGAAATTTCTAATGTGCTTGCAAAAAATATTGAATGGGTGCATTCCTGCTTATATTCATATGCTGAAAGAGGTTTTACACAGGATGAACTAATTTATTTAGGCACCTCTTTAATAGAAAGATTAGTAGATGCCAAGCATTCAATTAGAAAGATTACTGCTGACTTTGACAAGGAATTTAATTACGATTCAGGAACAGCGTTGTTTGTGTTTAAGTTTTTAATTGCTTCCAAACAGATTGGGATAGATATGACTAACCAAATTGACGTAAATCTATCCAATCCAACAATAGAAGTAAAGCCACGAGTTACGAATGAGGAGGTAAAAAGAAAATGCTTGTAGTTAATAATCTTATTTCCTTCACTGATTCAGAAAACGAGAAAGTAGTAGAAAGGGTATTATGGCTTAATAAAGAACATGATTATGGGTATTTTTTTAATATTCATACCACCTCTTTGCCCTATGAAAGGAATATTTCAGAAGTGGAAGAGGGGCTTAACAAGGGTAGCATAATTCTTGTTGAAAAGGACCCATTCAGTCGGTTGATAAATGAACATGATATTCCTAAAAAACATCTGTCCTTACGTGACAGTACTTGGGAAATCATAAAGGATATTGTGGAGTTGGAGCCATTTGTCTACCACTCTGCAGAAAGAAGAAAATTAATTCTAAAAAAGAGTGAAGCCCACAATATTCATGAAAGTACTGTTATCCGCTATTTAAAGAAGTATTGGCAACGCGGTAAGACAAAAAATGCTCTTTTACCTGACTATTATCTGTGTGGAGGTAAAGGAAAGGAAAAAAAGGCCAGTGAGGTAAAAAGAGGACGGCCTAGAAAGCATGGACAGGTAACAGGTGAAGGAATAAATATTGATGAAAATATCAAAAAAATGTTTAGGTCTGCTATAAACAAGCATTATTACTCCTCTACCGAAAAATCACTTACTCTTACCTACGAACTAATGTTAAGGGAGTATTTTAGTATGGATAGTAAAGTGAAAGGAGATGTGGAAATACCCGTAATAAAATCCTACGGAGAGTTACCATCACTAAATCAATTTAGGTATTGGTTTGAAAAGGAAAGAGATATCAAAAAAGAAATTAGCCAAAGAAAAGGTCGGAAAAATTATGACCAAAATCATAGAGCAATTATAGGCGAGTCAACATCAGAAGCATTAGGTCCCGGTGCAGTTTATCAGATTGATGCAACAGTAGGCGATTTGTACTTGTTATCAAGATTTAATCGTGATTGGATAATTGGACGACCTGTAATTTATTCCGTAATGGATGTTTATAGCAGAATGATAGTCGGTCTTTATATTGGATTAGAAGGTCCATCTTGGGCTGGTGCAATGATGGCTTTGGCTAATGCTGCTTCTGATAAAGTTAGTTTTTGTCGGGACTTCGGAATTGAGATTGAAAAACATGAGTGGCCAGTTGCACACCTTCCAGAATCTATTTTGGCTGACCGAGGGGAATTAGAGGGAAATAAAGTTGATCCCCTAATTAATAACTTCGGAATAAAAATTTTAAATACACCTTCATACAGGGCTGACTTAAAAGGAATAATTGAACAACATTTTCGAGTTACCAATACAAGAACGAAGGCTTTTCTACCGGGTTCGGTAAAGCCTGTTAAAGAACGTGGTGATCGTGATTACCGTTTGGAGGCACAGTTGGATATTTACCAGTTTACTCAAGTGATTATCAAATGTGTTTTATATCATAATAATCAACATTATCTTACAAACTATCAGCGTGAAGAAATGATGGTGGAGGACGGAATAGAGTCTATTCCAATACAACTCTGGGAATGGGGGATAAACAACAAATCTGGAAAGTTACGTCATGTTTCAGAAGATGTTGTAAAACTCAATCTCATGCCAATGGGCAAGGCTACCGTAACTGCAAAGGGGATTGCGTATAAAGGATTACTCTATGGTTCAAAACAGTCTTTAAAAGAAAGATGGTTTGAAAAGGCACGGAACCGGGGCACTTGGAAAATTGAAATAAGTTATGATCCAAGAAATATGGATTATTTATATTTACGGGATGAAAATGGTTTGAGTTTTGATAAATGCTTTTTATTGGAACACCAGCAACGATATAAGGGCAAGGTGGTTGAAGAAATTAATTACTTGCTAGAATACGAGAAAATGAAAGAAAAGCAACACAAGGAGAAAACATTACAATCAAAAGTTGATTTAAACACTGAAATCGAAGAGATCGTAAAACAGGCTAAACTGGAAACATCCCAAAAACAAACGGATGTAATTAGTAAAAGGAGCAAAATAGGGAGCATTCGAGCAAACCGTGCTGTTGAAAAAATGATACAACGTGATGAAGAGGCTTTTGAATTAAATAAAGTTAATATTGAAAACTCTAAGATTGTTCCTTTTAATCAATCAGAAAGTGATGAATTTATGGGAGATTCAGGGTTTGATTTGTTGTTGAGAAAGCAGAAGGAGGCTTTAAAAAAGAAAGATGAATAAGATTATTATTCAAAATGGCAGTGATGCTATTGTTGCTGAATACGGGGAACAGGTTATCAAGGAATATAGTGGGAATCCTTTCATTGAAGCACTTCCTTCTATACTCTCTACAGAGGAAGCCATTGAAAAAATGGCTATATATGCCGAATACAATCCAAAAGAAAGAATGCTAGATAAACATTATCGCATTCATTTAGTACAAAGATTATTCCAATGCTTTCAGCCGTTATGGATACACTTGGACTTAGAAAGTAGAATCTCCAGAGTAATTCGTCAGGGGTATTTGGCAAGAAATCCTTTTCGAGCCGGGTATGCACAGGGCTTGCAGGAAGGACATCGAAATATCAAAGGATTGCAAAGTGAACTAAGCAATAATAGTGTTTTTAGAACAACTGCAGCAGGTTTTACGATAATCGGTGTGAGTGGTATGGGAAAAACAACTGCTATAAATAGGATTTTGTCCTTATACCCTCAAGTTATCGTTCACAAAGACTATAACGGAATAAATTTCAGTATGTATCAACTTTCATGGCTTAAACTCGATTGTCCTTTTGATTCTTCCTTGAGAGGACTAGCCTTGGAATTTTTTCGAAAGGTCGACGATTTATTGGGAACAGAATATCACAAAAAATTTGGGCTAGGTAGAAAAACGATAAATGATATGTTGGTGATTATGTCTCAAATAGCGAGAAACACAGGGCTGGGTGTTTTAGTTATAGACGAGATTCAGCATTTAAGTAAAGCAAAAAGTGGTGGGGATCAAAAGATGCTGAACTTTTTTGTAACACTAGTTAATACAATTGGTGTTCCAGTTATTTTAGTAGGAACTCCCGCTGGATTGTCTATTTTGCAAAGTGAATTTAGACAGGCAAGGCGGGGAAGTGGTCAAGGAGATATGATTTGGGATAGATTAAAAAACAACCAAAACTGGGAGTTATTGATTAATGCGCTTTGGGGTTATCAATGGACCAAGAAACAGATTCCTTTAACAGGTGATTTTAAAAATACCTTGTATGAGGAAAGCCAAGGTATTATTGATATTGCGGTAAAACTTTACGCTATGGGTCAAATTGATGCCATTATGACAGGGAGGGAAGAAATAACACCAGAAACCATTAGTCAGGTGGCTAATAAGCATTTACAACTTGTTAAACCAATGATTCAGGCTTTGAAGTCGGGTAACATTAGTAAGATTGCAAAGTTTGAGGATATCAGTACAGTAGATGTAGATTTTTTAGGATTTATGGATAGAGAAAGGGCTTCTATTGATTTGCAAATGAAGATAGAGGCAATAAAAAGAACGCAAAAGAAAAAAGAACAAGAAATGAGTATATCCATAAAAGAAAAGGCAATTTTGAAACTTATAGAATTGGATTTTGAACCAAACGAGGTTCAAAAGGTTGTAGAGGAAATTACTGAAAAAGAGGGAAATTTGGATATAAACGAATTGGTTGTGAGAGCCATTCAGGGAATATCTGTTGCATATAAACGAAAGAAAAGGTCAAAGAAGGAAGAATCTTCGGTAGTGAATGATATAAGAAATTTAGTTATTGAGGGACGAAAAGAGAACAAGACAGCGTATGAAATTCTTAGTAATGGTGGCTTTATTAAAAGTCATGAAAACGATTTTGGTTGGACAGGGTGATGGGAAATGATGACCTTCTTTCCTGTCCCGTATAATGACGAACTTTTATACAGTGTTTTGGCGAGATACCACGTACGTAGTGGAAACGTCAGTATCAAAGCAACACAAAAGGATATATATGGAACGGACAGTATTACAGCAATAATGGACTTGCCTTCTCATATCTATCGTATTATGGAAAACCTTCCTGTCGGGCATCATTATACACCCGAATACCTAATTGCAAATCATACACTGTATCCATTTTATGCTGCTTTCCTGCCTCCTGACCATGCTGCTAAAGTTAAAGAATCTATGATTGGGGATAATGGGGGCAGCATTTATAATAGGATTGGTTTGATGGCAAGTTCAGTTAAGTTTAATCAGTACTTTAAATTTTGCCCCCAATGTGCTGAAGAAGAGATGGATAATCTTGGGGAAATGTATTGGCATAGGATTCATCAAATACCGGGAGTTCTTGTTTGTCCAGATCATAACATTCCACTGTATGATAGCCAAGTAACTGTTAGAGGTTATAACAAGCATGATTATAGATTAGCCGCTCCTGAAACCTGCAAAAAAAGTGCTTCGGAATCAATTTACACTGATATGATTATGGAAAAGGCAATCAAAATTACAGAAGATATTAAATTCCTGTTAAGTAATAAGGTAGAAAATAAGTCGTTGGACTGGTTTAAAGAGCAGTATTTAAGTAGGTTAAAAGAACTTAGTTTTGCAAATGTAAACGGTAGGGTAAGAAAAAAAGAGTTGCTAGAGTCCTTTTTGGATTTTTATGGACATGGATTACTGGAAAAAATGCAGTCAGATATTAATAATAATAACAATTGGCTAAATGATATGCTTCGTAGAAACCGTAGAACTACCCATCCCTTAAGACACCTATTATTTATACAGTTCCTCGGAATTTCCATTTCGGATTTTTTTAGTAAAGAAATCGAATATAAACCGTTTGGAGAGAAACCTTGGCCATGTTTGAACCCTGTTGCTAGTCATTATTTGAGCCCCGTTGTTACCGACATAGAATTAAAGCATGGTACGGATAGTAAAAGTCCCATTGGGTTATTTAGGTGCGATTGTGGCTTTATTTACCTCAGAACAGGTCCTGATAAAGAAGAGAAAGACAGATACAAAATAACTAAGATTAAGCAGTTTGGCCCAGTATGGGAAGCCAAATTAAAACAACTTACTAGACAAAGACTAAGTTTAAGGGAAACGGCAAGGCAATTGAAGGTAGATCCAGCCACAGTCAAAAAATATGCTAAGAAATTAGGTTTACAAACATATTGGATAAAAAGAAGTGAGGAAGAGGATAGAAGTAAAAATTCCATTAAGCAGGATTCTCCTTCCAAGAAGAGAGAAGGATACAGAAGAGAATGGCTTAAATTAAAAAAACAATATCCCAGCAGCAGTAAAACAGAATTACGCCAACTTAACAATAGTGTGTTCACATGGTTATATCGTAATGATAGGGACTGGTTGAATCGAAACTCCCCTAATTTAAAATCAACCGCCAATGATAATCATAGGGTTGACTGGAAGTATCGGGATGAGGAAATTTACGAAAATGTAAGAGTTGCAGTCAATGATTTGTTATCTGTCGAGAAGCCCAAACGTATTACAATAAGTTCAGTAGGCAGTAGAATTGGAATTAGACCATTATTGGAAAAACACCTTGATAAACTTCCAATGACAAAAGGGTATTTGAATGACAAAACTGAGAGTATTAAGGACTTTCAAATTAGAAGGTTACAATGGGCAGTACAGGAGTTAAAGGAAGACGGACATGATTTGTCCTTATGGAGAGTTTACCGAAAGGCTGGAATAAGGGAAACATTCCAGTATGAACTACAAGAAGAGGCATTAAAATTAATTATTGAAAACAATTATTTGTAAACGTATTAATTATTATTGTATCCTATATTTTATCAGAAAATATATAATACAGTAAGGAAGAAGGGGCGGGGTGGGATAGGATTTCCCACCTTGCTTTTAAACTATTTGTCTATTACAATGAACTTTTATCACTGAAAAATGAAGGGGAAAATGGCTCTTAAATCCAAGTTAATGGTTTCCCTATATGTTTGTATAAGATTAATGCAAAAAACAATTTGAAATTTCCCCCTAGGATTATAAATCAAAAAGTACTATCTTCTAACCTTTTTAATGCCTTCTCATATGCCACGTTCCTTTCTTTTTCCTCCCAATCAAGCCTCTGTAATATCCGTTGCCAATATATATTTCCCTCAACTGCATAAGATCTAGCAGTCTCCCTCCATAAAAATGCCTCAGCCTCTTCAAGGACAATATAGTGCCTACTATAAATTTTAAAGTGAGGCATACCATCTTCTTTGATTAAACTATAAATTGTAGAAGGACTTGTCCGAAAATGATTTGCTGCTTCTTTTATAGTCAAAACAGTTCTTCCGTAGTAACTTTCCTTATCTTTCTTTGCATAGTTTTTTATTTCATTTGAAAAACTGGCTAATTCTTCCCTGATTATCTTTCGAAGTATTTCATCAATCATCGTAGGTTCCTCCTTTGTCTTTTGAAAGTTGTCGATTTCAGATTGAACTGTTTTCACATCCCAATTTTTATCTGGATCAGTCCAACCAAACTTTTTATAACTCTCAATTGTTTCTATAATTTCATTCTCATCTAGTATTATCCGAGATTTAACTTTTCGATGAGGCATTGCTCTTGATAGTGTCAATTGTCGAATTACGGAAGAACCAATACCAGTTAATGAGGATACTTCTTTGATAGTTAGATATTTTTTTATTGGATATTGTTCACTCTTGTTTAATTTATTTACTGAAATAGATATTTCATCTTTAAGGATGGATTCCAAAAGGTACTCAAATGAATAACTACTTAACTTTTTTCCCATTTATAGACCTCCTTTATTTATATATTTTTCCATTTTAAATCACCAATTTTTAGGCTTCCATTACTATTTTTATCTAAAATCACATCGAAATTGTGTTTCTTATAAAAGTGAACCAATCTATCTATATGACCACTATCAACACTGGATATCCAGCCAGTGATACTATTTATATTCCTTTGCTTTGCAATCTCAATAAGGCTACTAAGTAATATGCTTCCGTAACCGTGATTAGATAGATATTCTTCAATTTCAATGTCGGCTAAAGAAATACTAGTAAAGTCATCATTGAAAAATGCTTTTAAAACCGGATCTGGGTACAGGATTCCCTTCTTCGTTATGACTCTAACCCCAAGAAAAATGGTTGTTTCTTCCTCTTTGGGTGTTTCGTCATAAAAGTGTCTATATAGAATTAAATTGGCACCTTCCTTTTGGATTGTTGACATTAATTCAAAGCCTTTAGATGTTATCATTTCGGATTGGTATTTTCTCTCAAATTCAATATCACTTTTCCTTTTTAATGGTGCAATTTTACTTCTACTAAATATTTGCTCAAATATATTCATAAGCAACCACCTAACTAATTTTTACGAAAATATGTTCGTATTTATTGTATACTATTATATATTTTATGGTACAATTTAACTACAGAATTTTACAAATTTTTTATATTAGGGGAGATTAGAGTGGCTTTATTTTCAAGAAGAGACTTAATTAATAAGGCAAATTCTGTAATACAGAAAAGTTACTACACTAAATCGGCTTCAACTATATTAAACGAAAGTTACAAAGCCTACAGTCCATTTAAAACATACGATATTTTTCTTTCTCATAGTTACCAAGATGCAGAGGTGATTTTAGGATTAAAAAATACTTTAGAGGAAAGGGGATATGAGGTATATGTTGATTGGATAGAAGACAAGCAATTAAGCAGGGGGAATGTAAATGCACAAACAGCAAATCAGATAAGAAACCGAATGAGAACTTGTAGAAGTTTATTCTTTGCTACTTCTGATAATTCTTCTGATTCGAAGTGGATGCCATGGGAATTAGGATATTATGATGGTTATAAAGGAAAAGTAGCAATACTACCAATAAATAATTCATCATATCAGAAAGATTCCTTTGAAGGGCAAGAATATTTAGGATTATATAACTATGTTATTGATAACCATGGATTTGTGTATATTAAATATTTAAATGGAACAATTAAAAGTTTTAGAGAATGGGTCTCGGAATAAAAAGGGGGAACTATTTTGGAACTAAGTAGGGAAATCAATAATTTTATAGATGAATATGTTATTGCATTAAAAGAAGGAAATGCTGCAGTTTTTGCAGGTGCAGGTTTATCTATACCTTCTGGAGTTGTTAATTGGAAGGAACTATTAAGGCGTCCTGCGTCAAGACTAGGACTAGATGTGGAAAAAGAAAGTGACTTAGTATCATTGGCACAATATATCTATAATGATTCCAAAACCAAAACACCTTTAACGGAATTAATAAATAATCACTTTAGTCAAACAGGAAGAATAAACCGCAATCATGAAATCATTGCAGAATTGCCTATACGAACATTTTGGACAACTAATTACGATAAACTAATTGAACAAGCCTTAATCCAAGCAGGAAAGAAACCTGATGTAAAAAAACGAGTTAATGATTTGGCTGTGATTAAAAGTAAAAGAGATGCTGTTGTATACAAAATGCATGGTGATGTGGAAGTAGCAGATGAGGCAATTTTGATTAAAAATGACTATGAGTTATATGAGAAAAATAACCAAATGTTCACAATTGCTTTAAAGGGTGATCTAGTTTCTAAGACCTTTTTGTTTATAGGCTTTAGTTTTGAAGACCCGAACCTAGAACATATCTTAAGCCGAATTAAAATATTATTAGATGACCATACTCGAACCCATTATTATTTTATAAAAGAGGTGCTTGAAGAGGATTACCCAGATAATCAGAAGGGGAAAGAGCAGTTTCAATACGATAAAATTAAACAAGATTTAAAATGTGTTGATTTAGAACGATATTCCATTAAACCCCTTATGGTAAAGAGGTATGAGGACATTACTACAATATTGGAGGTTATCACTGAAAGATTTAATAGAAATAATGTACTCATATCTGGAAGTGCAGATGAATTTAGTGACTATACAGTTTCAGGAATAAGAGCACAAGATTTTATTCATAAACTAAGTAAAACTTTGAACCAAAAAGAATTTAAAGTTGCCACTGGATTTGGTTTGGGTGTGGGGAGCGCCGTAATAAATGGTGTATTAGAAGGAATGGAGGAATTAGGAACACGAAATATTAATGAACACTTAATAATGAGACCGTTCCCTCAATATGCAACAAACGGTAAGGATATAAGCCAATTATGGGAGAAATACCGACAACAACTCCTAAGTGAATGTGGGATAGCCATATTTATGTTTGGAAACAAAATTATTAAAAAGCAAGACACAGAAGAAGAGACTGAAGTTGTAGAAGCAAATGGTGTTATTAGAGAATTTGATATTGCGGTAGATAAAAATGTAAAGGTGATACCAATAGGCGTTACTGGATATGCAAGTCGAAAGTTATGGGAACAGGTAATAAACGATTTTGATAGATATTACCCTGATTATCCATATTTAAAAGATAAGTTTATTAAACTAGGTGAAGACGGTATTGATTTTAATCAACTAATTAATATAGTAACAGATATAGTTATTGAATTTAGAGGAGGAGAATAATGGCTAGAAAAACATTTTTCAGTTTTCATTTTGAAAGGGATTCTTGGAGAGCAGGTCAAGTAAGAAATAGTGGGCAATTTAAAGGAGATAAAGCAGGATTTATTGATAAAGCAGATTGGGAAGAGGTTAAAAGAAAAGGTGATCAGGCAATTAAAAATTGGATTGATAAACAATTAGAAGGTACTAGTACAACTGTTGTACTTATAGGGAGTGAAACATCTGAAAGAAAGTATGTAGGTTATGAGATTGAACAAAGTGCAAAAAGAGGTAATGGACTATTAGGTGTTTATATACATCGTGTTAAAGATGCTAATGGCAGTACGGACACGAAGGGGAAGAACCCTTTTGATAATTGGTATTATGAACGGGATGGAAAAAAAGTTTATTTCTCAGAAATTTATCCTACATATGATTGGGTAAGTGATAATGGACGAGATAATCTAGGTAAATGGATTGAAGCAGCCGCCAAAAAGGCTGGTAAATAATATTTGAACTTGGTCAATGGAATAATTGACTAGGTTCAAATATTTACGAAAAGAATTAAATTATGAAGCATTTAAATTTTATTACCATAATTAGTTAAGGTACAGAAAATGAGTATAGCATTGCTATACTCGATTAAAATACCTTATTTCGAATTGTTCAGTTCTCGTTAATTGATTGATTAACTCATTATCAAATTCATTTTCTAAAGGTTTGTTTAAATATATGTAGTCTAATTCTGAAAGAGGGGAGTTAAGTAATTCCATTAATTCAATGCTTTGATTGAAGGTATCTAGAAATACTCCTTTAATTACATGGTGGGTTTCTAATTGTTGAATTAATTCATTGACATGGAGTACTGCCTGTTCTGTACTTTCTTCTTTGTTTTTTTGATAATAAATTGCTACATTTGCCACTTGTTTCACCCTTTCCATTAGGGTATTGTTAAAAAGTAACTTATATATGATATCACATAATTCGACTCAAGTTAAAGATTTTTTGTTATAATTGGCTTACTAGAACAAGTTGAAGGGAGACTATAAATATGTTATATAAATTTATTGACTTGTTCGCAGGAATTGGTGGTATTCGTCTGGCGTTTGAAGAATATGGAGAATGTGTATTCTCTTGTGAATGGGATATGAAGGCTCAAGAAACATATGAAGCAAACTTCGGACATAAACCAGTAGGTGATATTCGATCAGTAGATGAAAAAGAAGTCCCAGATCATGATATATTGCTTGCAGGATTCCCATGTCAACCGTTCAGTATTGCTGGTGTTTCTAAGAAAAAATCATTAGGTAGAGAACATGGATTCCTTGATGAAACACAAGGGACTTTATTTTTTGATATAGCACGAATTATTAAGGAAAAGCAACCACAGGCATTTCTTCTTGAAAATGTTAAGAACTTAAGAAGTCACGATAAAGGTAAAACATTTAAGGTAATAAAAAAAGTATTAGAAGAAGAGTTAGGCTATACAGTTTACGATGAAGTTCTAAACGCTAAGGGTCTTGTTCCTCAAAACAGGGAACGGATCTATATTGTAGGATTTAAGAAAAGATTGAAATTTGATTTTCCCAAAATTCCTAAAGAGGGTCCAGCATTAAGAACTATCCTAGACGATAATGTTGATGATAAATATACATTATCTGATAAACTCTGGGAGTACCTACAAGCCTACAAAGAGAAACACGCTAAAAAAGGTAATGGTTTTGGTTATGGGCTTGCAGACTTAGATTCATATTCAAGAACTCTTAGTGCTAGATATTACAAAGATGGAAGTGAGATTCTAATTCCTCAAGGTGAAGGAAAGAATCCTCGTAAATTAACTCCAACTGAATGTGCCCGCTTGCAGGGTTTTCCAGAAACGTTTAAGATTGTAGTATCGAATACTGCTGCCTATAAACAGTTTGGAAATTCTGTAGCAGTTCCCGTTGTTCGTTTAATTGCTGAAAAAATGGTACAGGCAATAGAACGGGACGAAATACTACCAGTGGAAGAGGGTCAATTGGAGTATGCAACAGTCGGAAAAGTTAACTAGTTTGTTGGAGGCGGCCAGAAAGATTGGCCGCTTTTATTGTAAGTATGTTACTGCTAACGATGTTGGTCTTACCAATGCACATCAAGAAGGATTACATATTGCAAAACCTGCTTGGAATATCTTTTTTGAAACGCAAGGAGTAAAAGGGGAAAACAAGGATAAATATGTAAAAATACATATAGATGGATTTTATCCTTTTGAGAGCCGTGTTATTTACTATGGTAGAGGGACAAGGAATGAATACCGAATAACTCGTTTTTGGACAAATTCACCATGGGACAAAGACCAACAAGTAGGAAACCTTATTGTATTTCTACCAATAAGTGAAGAGGATTTCAAGGTTTACATACTAGATACAGAAGAAGAGATTGAAGACTTTACTGATCACTTTTCATTAAACTTAATGGGCAACAATGCTATCTATGACGGTGGTAGAGTTTCAGATATTGACCTGTCTAGGAGGTTGGAAGAGGAAATAGAATATGCAGTATCACAGTTTGATGATTTCCCTGCAACTGCTGACATGGCCGATATTACAAGACAGATACACCATGAGGTTTATAAACGGAAACCATTTACTCCTGATCTGATTATACTTGAATGGGTGAAAACAGAATACAGCACATTCAAGGCACTTGAAAGGCATCTATATCAAGAGTATTTAACGGAGCCATTCGGGGAAGTAGAGTTTTTAGTTGAAGTTGCTAATACTATTCTAAACCGTAGAAAGAGTAGAGCAGGAAAGAGTTTGGAACACCATGTAGATTACTTATTTTCTTCTTTTAATCTACCATTCTCTCATCCCGGTAGATCTGAAGGAAACAAGAAACCAGATTTCTTACTTCCCTCTAATGCTGCCTATGCAGATATGTCTTATCCAGCAAGTGATTTAATCTTCTTAGGTTCTAAAACTACTTGTAAGGATAGATGGAGGCAGATTCTAAACGAAGCGAATAGGATAGAACGTAAGCATTTATTAACCCTTCAACAAGGAATATCCCCAAACCAATTAAATGAAATGGAAGATGAAAAGGTCACCTTAGTTGTTCCTAAACCGTATCATACTCTTTATCCAGAACAATACCGTGATCGCTTATGGACGGTTGAAAAGTTTATACAGTTTGCAGAGGAGAAGTACAAATCTTGAGACCTTTCGAGGTCTCTTTTTGTTATTATTTAAAGGTAGTATTTTGTATTCTAGGAGGACAAAAATTGAAATCATTAGGTGAGTATTTTCCATCATTAATAAGTGAATGGCACCCCACTAAAAATGGAGAAAAATCTCCTTTTGACGTTTCATATGGGTCTGACTATGAGGCATATTGGAAGTGTACTATTTGTAAATTTGATTGGAAAGTACGAGTGGCTAACAGAACCCTTCATAAAACAGGATGTCCTAATTGTAATAAAAGATGGAACCATTCGTTTCCAGAACTCGCGCTTCTTTATTACATAAAACAAATATTTTCCGGTGCAATACTAGATTTTGAAATCGAACATGATCGTTTTAAGGGAGTAGATATTTTCATTCCATCTATCCATACCGTAATTGAATATGATGGTTACTTTTATCATAGAAAACAGTTGGATAGGGATCGTGAAAAGACGAGACTCCTCTTAGAACAAGGATATTATGTCATTCGAATTAGAGAAGGTAAATTGCAGGATTTAGGGATTATTCATTCAAAACTGCAAGTTTACTTATACCACAGAAATGGAGAACCTTCAGTAAATAAATGTATTAAGGACGTCTTATTATTATTATGTAATATCCATAATATTGACAAATCTGCGCAGCAGTTAATATTTAAATTCAAAGAAGAAGTAAATATCATTAAAGACACAATCCCAATTCTTGGACAATTACTTCCTGTTGTCCAAGAGAATAATCTTCTAGAAATGTACCCGGAATTAGAAAAAGAGTGGCACTTTGAAAAAAATCAACCTTTTCTACCACAACATTTCAAAGCAAAATCAAACTATTCTGTCTGGTGGAAATGTGATAAAGGTCATGAGTATGATACGAAAATTATTAGTCGTACAAAAGGTCACGGTTGCAGGTTTTGTGAAGGCTTAGAGGTTACACAAGATAATAGTTTATTAAAGTTATATCCAAGCATTGCAAAAGAATGGCACTATCAAAAGAATGGTATTATTACCCCCGATAAAATACATGGCCGTTCTAATAAAAAAGTTTATTGGATATGTCCAAACTGCAATTCCTCATACGATAAAATTGTGAATGAACGTACTGGTGGAAGAGAAAATTGCCCATATTGTGCGGGAAAAAGGGTTAATAACACAAATTCATTAGCAACAATGCGGCCAGATTTAGCCAAAGAATGGCACCAAACTAAGAATGATAAGAAGCCAGACGAAGTATCTACGGGTTCTCATTACTACGCTACTTGGAAATGTGATCGAGGACATACCTATCAGGCATACGTATATGAACGCAGTGGGGGACGAGGTTGTGGAATATGTTATGAAGAAATCGGGCGGTTCAAACCTCATAAGGTTTCAATTGAAAAAAGTATTATAACCAAAAAGCCCTATTTATTAGCCCAATGGGATTTTGAAAAAAACACTGTTATTCCTGAAGAGGTTGGGGCATACGCAAGGCAACTCATTTGGTGGCGGTGTTCAAACGGATGTAGTTGGCAACAAGAGCCAAATTCAAGAAATAGTTCAAGATGTAAAATTTGTAGAGTTAAAGATTGAGATTGCTAACTAATAGTTTTTTAAGAGGTGAAATATTTGATTAACTATGTTCTTGTGCTTCTAGCATTATTGATAATAGGTGTTTCTTTGATTATTCGCGCTGGTCGTACTGAATCAAAAAATTTAGATGAAGCGTATGAGTATCTAAACAAGTTTCGTGAATATGGTAATAGTATTTTCAAAGGAAAGGAGAATTACGAGGCCTATGAATGGCTAACAATGAGAGGGCCAAAAATGCAAGCCAAGGTTGGGGAATTAGGAATTGCAAGAGGGTTTATTCCCCCGTATTCAAACATTCAATATAACACATATCAGATTATCGTAAATGCACTTCCTACATTAAGAGATGAGGCAAGAGATCCAATGAGAGGCTATAACAGCCTTCAGAATATATAGTTCAAAACTACCTCACAATGATTGATGATGTGCTATTAAGGTATATAGGAAGGTTAGAAAATAGACTGGAAGATTTTAAGGCACAGTTAAAGAACCCTTTTATTTGGTTAAGAGAGGGTGTTCAATTTTTTGTGCAAATACCAATTCTCCTTTTATATTGGAGTGGATTAATTAAGTATGCTACTTATTATCGGTTCACTAATAATATCATAATAAAGTTTATAACTTTCATTATTATTGTAGTTGGCTTAATCAGTTCAATAATCACTATTGTAACTGGATATAATCCTTTCATGGAAATATTTAATAAGTATTTAGGTGATTTAAAGTAAAATGTATTTTTCAACATTGCTAGAAACGGGGCTAAAGTCAAGAGAGTTTCAATTATACTAAATATTTAAGGGGATCGAAATGACTAAATCTGGAACTATTACAATTGAATCATTTGAGTTATCTGCTTTAGAACAACTCTCAAAAATAATCGGTGATAGGTATACCGGTTCTGGGATAACGAATTTTTTCCATAAAGCAGGATTTACAAAATATCAGCATGACGGAACAACCAAGTGGAGATTTGTTTACGAAGTTTTACAAGATATCCAAAGCATACCTTCAGGTCAATATCATATTATAAAAATTATTCAATTACTATGTAATCCCCAAGAATACATAAATAATGGCGATTACCATGAAGAAATTGTGGGACAAGTAAACGAGATAATAAAGTTTTATGGTCTAAAAATAAGTTTAGAGACTGGTCAAATTGTTTATACAGGAAAAAAAGACACTAGATTAAATCGAAATTCACAAGAAGTAAAAGCATTTGATTCAAGGAATTACCATGAGGAGATTCGTAAGCATGGAAGGGAACTCTTTGCTGAAGGTAGATATTTTCACGCAGTCTTTGAATGCTGCAAGGCATTTGATAAGTATGTAGCAGATAAGGCGAAATTAGATAAACATGGATCAGATTTAATGAGTGCAGCATTATCAATGAAAGGTAGTTTAAAACTAAATAAACAAGTAACTGAAACGGATCGTAATGAGCAAGAGGGTATTATGCACCTTTGTATGGGCGTTATGAGGGCAATTCGTAATCCTAAAGGGCATGAACTTGCCTTAGAATGGCCGATTGATGTCAAGGATGCTCTAGATATTCTTTCTTTGTTAAGTTTCTTATTTCGCCAAATTGATAAGTCTATTTATTGGGGATAAACTTTCTGTGTTGGAATATTAGGAAACCGATGTAACTTTGTTTAATTTGTGATTCAAGAAAAGAGTGAGAAATTCTCACTCTTTAAAATTCGTCCATTTTAATATGATTAGATAAAATTGAAAAAAACAGTATAGAAGTACTTAATTTATTGTATTTTAATTGCTTGTTGCAATTTTGCTTTATAAAGTATCTCATTAATATTCCACCATTCGTTGTTAGGGAATGTTTTAATTATTAGAGTTGTTCTAATATCACGATAGGAATCCACCTTATCAACTGACACTGTAACTGTAATTTCTGGTTCCGCTGCTAACCAATTAAGACTTAATTCATATGTATTCGGCTGATTTTCTGGTTGGCCAGCGATGGGGTTCCTTGTTACCTTTATTAAACCTAACTGTTCAAGTTCTTTAATATGATCTATTGCTTTGTTCTTAGAGCATCGTGCAGCAGTTGCTATTTGTTCATATGTCATATAGAATTGGCTATTCTCCCCTCCGAAGCGTTTGGAATGAATTAGTAACGCGTTGATTGTATAGTGCAACTTTTTGGGATATTGATAAATAGTCAACATTTCACTTCTAGATACTATAATTTCTGTTTTTCCTTCAGCCAGCACTATGTTCTTTTTATAAACAAGATTAACAATTCGTGTAATTTCTTGAAAGCAAGTTTTAAGAGGGGTTTTATAAAATTTAGGATCTTGTTTTTCCATCCATTCTTTAAGTCTTTGCTCACATTCTTGTTTTGAAATCTTTAAGGTATTAAAATAGATTGCTAGTTTACAAAGAGAAGCATTTCTGGAATTTGGTTTTTTCAGTCCATTCTTATATAACGCTGCTAATGAATTTGGGGTTTCTGCAGCCAAGTCTAGATGAGATAGGTCTTGACTAGTTTCATTTTTAATTGGTTTTACATTCTCCAATATACTTTTTGTTACTTCTGGTAAATCATTGATTAAATCCTTTATAATCTCAGCATTTATAGGCTCTATTGTTAAAATAAAATCTAAGGATCGAATAGGCTTAAAGCCATTTTGGACGTCAACATACCAGCAAATATTATCAAGCGGATTCTTATTTTTAAAATTGATGCTCAAAGGGAGTTTTAAGCCTTGAGTAGGTGAAGGCCTTTTTTCAATTTGACCGTTAATAATTCCATCTAGGAGATTAAGTGTTGATTTGACCGCTGCATTATAGAGTTTTTCCATTGATTTGTATGGAATCTCCTTTGAAAAGTAAATATCTACATGATATCCCTTCGTACCGCTCCAACTTGTGAAAATTTTATCGGTTTGGATACCTAAGCCATTTAAAGATTCATAGAGAGCCAAAACCACCCTTCTAGCCTCTGCTTTATCGGGGATATCTACATCAAATGTCAAAAATTTAGTGTGTGTTTTTCTGCAAAAGATACCGTATGTATTTTCTCTCATTAAGTGCGACACTAAAAATCCATCGTGCAGACGTTTATGACTTTTGTTTTCATACGCATTAAAAGTTTGATAACCATTACCATCGTTATTTTGTTTGATGTACTTGTATCTTACTGTAATGAATAACTCCTTTAATTTGTTCAAAACTGCATTTAATTCATCCAAAAAATCACGTCCTTTCTATTTTTTAATCAAATCTTCTATTTTAATATTCCCCCTTATTACAATGTTCACGGCTTAATATTGTTATATCATAAGAGCAAAAAGACCAGATTAATATGTTAGAACATAATTGTGGCGAGTTGTATTCGGCAATCAAAAAATGCTGTTTATGGCAGTATGTTTTATGAATGTAAAAAGAGCCTGAATATATAAGAAATGCATAAATTCTTGCATACTATAGGCTCGAAAATTTTATTCCTTGTTGTATTAATGCCCCCGTTACTTTAAGTACAATTCTTCACAATATGAAAGTTGTTTATTTCTTTAGGATATTTCAAACTCTAATTTTTTTACTGTAGTAAAAGTGAAACTGCACATTGCAAAAGTAATAACGCCAATATAATATTTACTATTTGATAATGTTTGATATATGTCTTTTGTAATAATCCTCCAAAAAATATCCAAGTCAGGGTAGCAATCGTACCTACTGTGGCAATAATCATTTCAAAAAATAAAAGCGTCCCCAGTGATGAGTAATAAGGTGTAATATATCCTGTTAGTGCGGTAATTCCAAATAAAAATATCTTTACATTCACAATTTGTAAGACAAAGCCGGTCCAAAAAGAGGGTTGTTTGTCAGAAGTTTTATTGTCTGGCTTACTAATTGCAACCTGATAGGCGAGCCACACAATATAAATAGTTCCCGCATATGTAAGGACATTCATGATTGGATTTATTAAGTTGTCTAATCCAAAAATAAAGAAAGCACATAATGCTTGTACAAAAAAGTAACCGGCAAAGATACCGAAGTATAATGGTTTTCCCTTTTTCCACCCATAATTTGTCATCGTATTTAATGCTAGAATATTACCGGGTCCCGGTGTAAAAGCATTAATTAGTGCGTAGATCACAAATGAAAATAACACTTGAACTCCCATATCAAAATTCACTCTCCAATTTTACAAATCTCTTCATTCATTATAAGGGAGTTTCCTAGGTATACTGTAATGTTAAATCAACATAGCCTGATATAACAAAAGGTTATATCAGGCTGCCTATTAAGTCGATTTTCAATTATAATTCCTGTGCAACCTTTTTTAAGGCATCTACATATATTTCACCAAGTCTAGTTAATGTGACATCACTATGCTTTATTATTCCTACACGTATGACTTCATCTACATTAAGAGGTACAGCAATAATATCATCCCCATGAAGATATTTAGGAAAAACTCCCGAAGAAATGGTATAACCGTCGAGACCAATCATGAAATTAACAATTGCTGCTCTGTCACTCACTTTGATACTTTTCTTTACACTTCTTGTACTTAAAATTTCTTCTGAAAAGTAAAAAGAATTGTATTCTCCTTGCTCAAAAGAAAGGCATGGGTAGTCATCTAATTCATCCAAATTAATAGATTCTTTGTCGGACAACGGATGTCTTTTACTAATAAACACATGGGGTTTTGCAGTAAATAGTTCTGAAAAGGTTATGTTACTTTCTCTTAACAGTTTTAATATTACTGATTCATTATAGTTACTTAAATAGATAATACCTAACTCACTTCGTAAATTTTTCACATCTTCAATGATTTCATAAGTTTTCGATTCTCGAAGTGTAAACTCATATTCAGCAGCCCCAAATTCTTTTACAAGTTCCACAAATGCATTGGCTGCAAAAGTATAATGCTGGGTTGAAATACAAAAATTTTGCTTAGTCGGCTCTTCACTTAAATATTTTTCTTCAAGCATATTAAACTGTTGTAATACCTGTCTGGCATAACCTAGAAACTCAGACCCTTTATTAGTAATAGTAACTCCTCTATTTGTTCTAATGAATATAGTGATTTTAATTTCCTCTTCTAATTCCTTAATCGCATTCGATAATCTTGGCTGGGAGATGAATAAACTTTTTGCTGCTTCATTCATGGACCCCTTACTTGCTACTTCTAATACATACTTTAATTGCTGTAAAGTCAAACTGAACACTTTCCTTTCAAAGGTAGTCATTCATCGAATAAAAGAAGCATCTTCATTAGAAAATATATCATTAATAAAATTGGGATGCATAGTTAATATGTTTGATGGTAAAGCGTATTTATGAAAAAATTTATAATCTAAAGATTCGTTTGAATTAAAACGAAGTGTTCCTTCTGTAATTTCTGCTAATAAACAAGTTGTTAATAGTTAGGATCAGAATAAACACCTATCATTTTTTTAAAAGTTTAATTGATTATAACACAGCAACATAAGCATTAATATCCAGACCTTTTTGAAAATCTTATTCCTTTAAATGGGCAAATCGTTGTTCACAAGGTAAACCCCACTCTTAAACTAAACTGCCCGTTAATACAATAAGCACTACCAATTGTGTATAAACATAAGCGTTTATACAGTTTTCCATTGAGAAATGATACAAAATGATTTATAAACATACTGCCAAAACCTACATCATTTAAATGCCAGAAACACGAGTTTTGTGAAAATGTGAAATGCCTATTTAATCAAGATATTCTAAGCATATAAAAACATTTTAAATACAATAATTAAGTACTTCTGTACTATAATTTTTAATTACGTCTATCTATACTAGTATGGCTTTTTAAGGAATATTTTTATTTTGGAATTAAACAGATTGAAAACAAGGATAGATCATATGTGTGTATAAAGTAATATGTGTAAAATATTTTCACTAGAAAGGTGTGTACACTCATATGGTTAGCAAGGAAAGACAAAAGAAATTGGATTACGTTAAGGCGATTCACAATGATTATACTATTGTCATTGCAAAGCATCCCCGCTTCGAATGGGTAAATCATTCGGAAAGCAAGTTTATTTACTTTTTATACATTACGAAAAGTCAAAAGTGTTTCGTAGATAAAAACACAGCCCATGTAGGTGAATTTAATATCCTTTGTTTTCAAAATTTCTATTCATCCTTCATAAGTCTAATGAAGGTGATTGTACCTATACTGGCTGAATATATTTTAGACAATGACGAACTCTTTAAAATAATCATGTTATGTGAGGAATTAGAAGATCCGGATGAAGAGCCGCTCCATGAGAAGGATAGCGATGAATGATTAGAAACGGCAAGGATACTATCCTTGCTATTTTTTTATTTACAAAAATCTACAACAATATCTATATGGGTTTCATTAATAATAAAGGTTTTTCCTTTCTAAAAAAGAAGTTACAAATAGAGCATTCCCTTGAAATAGGGGATCATGAAGAAAGGAGAGGAGATAAATGGGCAAATATGAATTTAGCGTTCATGAGTTAATTAGAATAAATGAGTTATTTAATGATGCAGCAAGTGTCTTATTTCATAACTTAAATAAATTTGTTTACGTGGAAATAATCGATCGTGAAGGTGAAAAGAATTGTTTTACTTTGACTAAGAGAGATTTTAAGGCGATTCAAACTGATTTTTTTATTAGTGTATTGAATGATATAATCCTAGACGGATTGGACGAAGAACTAATTATGAGTGTTAAATTAAATCCCAGTGTTGAGAATTTTCCAGTTGAAATCATTTTTAAGTATCAAAATGAAATTCATGAAAGGTACTTTTGCAATTTCAAAGAACTAGGATTTATCTATAATTCATTGAAAAAACAAAAAGAAAATGTTAAATAGATAAAATTAATTGAAGGACAAAAGAGTGCTCACCAATGACAAAGCCTGTATTAGCGTAAATATTGATTGTAATACGTTGATGCAAAGTAGGGAGGTGTGCATATGCAATTGAAAAATGAACCAACAATCATGGGAATAGATGCCTCACTATCTTCTACTGGCGTTGCTATAACAACCCTCGAACAAAAAATTGTCATTCTTCATACAATAAAAACCAATGCTGATACACCCATTCACAAAAGGATTCATTTTGTATATATGGAACTTGAAAAAATAATTGACGATCACTATGTACAACTGATTTTATGTGAAAATAATTATACTGGTGGAAGTAAGGAAGTAAATTGGGTTATAGGAATAATCTTTCTCATTGCAGCAAATAAAGGGATAGCAATAAAGACATATGCTCCGGCTTCCATTAAGAAGGCTGTCACAGGTAACGGAGGAGCCAGTAAGAAAGAAATAAAACCGGCTATTCATAAAATTTACGGTGTTCTAAGAACTAACGAGCATGTACGTGATGCATTGGGGATCATACATTGTTATTTTGTCAAAGAAGGGGAGGTAAGAGATCTATAAATTAACGGCTCCAGTAGTATTGCATATTGAAGAGTAAACATAGCGTTTGCTCTTTTTCATTTTTGTAAATACTATCAATAAAAGGAGTTGAGCATGATGTATAAACATGAAATACATAAATCATTCACATATTTATTTTTCTTTGTAGTAACAATAATTTTTTTAATCTCAACGGTTCCTATATCGTTCCAAGTTGACGAATACACATACATGACTGCCTTGATCTTTTCTATAATTGGTACGGTTTGTTTTAGTGAGATATATTTCGGATTACATGAAACAATCAAGGATAAGGATTTCCTTGCAATATTCGTCCGAAATCTTTTTCTACTCTCCGTTTTTTTGATTAACTGTTCCATAGTGTTACTAGGAAATTGGTTTGTACTGCAGTACGGACTAGTAGATACGTTAAATTATACATGGTACACAGTTATTGCTGGCTTTATATGGTTAATTAGTTTTCACATTGCCAAGATAATACCAAATCTCCCAGCAATGGTATTGAAGAAGAAGGAGCAATAGATCCCGCTCCTTTTTTCTATTGTCAAAATATGTCGAATAGGTACTTTATTTGCCGTTGATTTGGCCCTGACTGTAACTCTCGATCAACGTATAATAATAGAATATCCATAATTTTTAATAGAGTGGAGGGGTTTAATATAGATTTGCTAATACCTAACAAGAAGAAAAGAGTGAATACTCACTTATATAATGCCTTGTGTAGAATGCTTTTAATCTTATTGTTTACTCCTTTGACCTTACAATTCTGGGATCACAGTTTTATGTCTTTTATCATTGTTGCATATCTAACCATGCAGGCAGGGGGATTTATATATAAGCGTATGTATATTCCAACGTATCAATACGCTGTCTATGAGAATGAATATAATAAAAAAATGCCAACTGTTTTTTCGTGGGTTATGCTTACTTTAGTATTATTTGTTTCAATAATATCTGGACTGATACTATTCTTTCAAGGAAACAACGTGTTTTCTGCTTTCTTCATGCCTTTCTTTTTCTTCATGGGAGCATTCTGTTGGAATCTAGTAATTAATACTTTCACCGAAACGAGGGAATACCATGAAGGAGATTAATTCAAATATCCGTTTTGTTGTTACATTTTTTATTTGGGCAATCATATTTTGTATTATTTATTCAGTTTTGTTTTACCCAATCAATTATTTTATCTTAAAATTTAGTCCTAAAGACTATTTTGGTTTATTTGCTGGGGTTTTCATTTGTAGTGGTGTGCTTTTTCACCGTTTCTATTTAAACCTATTTGATAAAGTAGTACAGTACTTTCAAATCAAGAATGAGACATTCTGGAATGGTATTGCACTTATTGCTTTTAACTTTACAGGTTTGTTCGCAGGTTTCCTAGTTTACCTGATTACTAAAGACTTGACCTACGCAGAAGTTACTGCAATGGTTTATAGTTGCGGGGCAATTAGTTGGTTTATACCCCTAAATATAATTAGAAGGGAAGTAAAGGAAAGACAAATTAGGGAAGAAAGATCTAACAAAATCTTTATAGATGAGAATGGAATTAAGAGACTTTATTTTAAATTATAGGTATTGATTAGTAATAATTAATATTAGTTAATAACGATTCAGAATTTTTTATGTGCGATAATAACAATGTAAATAAGTTATTTCAAAATGTCATTAATTAAAAAGGAAATTGCTACTTGTTATTGAACTAGCCTAGTGTCAGGACTAAAGATTTCTCATAGATTCCTGATGGTTAGTATTCCTTGAAATGTCTTAGATTCCTTTCTTGTGCATACGCCCTTTTCGTTTGGAATAATAATTATGCACATAAGACTAGATAGTGATATTTGCTATTTGGTCTTTTCATTTTTGAAAAATAAGACCGAATATAGTAGTTTTTTGTGATTTCCATGCCTTACTTTTAGGAAAATTTTATTAATGAAAATAATAAATTCACCTTCCGAAAAAAATCCATAGATAGTGATTAATGTAATTGTTTATTGTCTAGAAAAAAGAAAGAAAACGAATAAATTAGATTTTCAATAACATTTATTTATTTTGAAAGTTTATGGCAATATTCAGTACTTTTTGACTGATTTTAAGGATAAGCCGTTTGACTAATCATGTGAATTTTCGGATCAGACATGGGCAATTTTTTAAAGGTTTATGCTCCTAAAAGTTTAATAGATACATCAAAAAAGAAATACTGAAAGGAGAGTACTCATGACTGATTGGGAACAATTCACAGAATGGATAGAGCATTTAGGGACAGGTTCTATAGTAACACTATATGTAATAATTTTTGGGGGGCTTTTTTTACTTTGTATAAATGCTTTAGTTGAAAGGGCATTGAAAGATAATATAAAAAATTTAATTATCTCAAAGTATATTTATAATTATTGTGTGCTTTTTCTTCTTGTTGGAAGTATTATTCTTGGTTTAACCCTTTGAAATAGGGTGTATTTGGTAATTGGAAAATGCCGTTAATGGTAGTATCTTTATGAATATAAGAAGGCCTAAAATACGCAAGTAGTGCATAAAAACCTACATATTTTAGGCTGTTTTATTTTATTCCTTATTGTGTTAAGCCTTCGTTAGTTGAAGAGCATAATTAACTTTTAATGCTATTTATATACTTTGTAACATTACCCAAACAGCAACTTCCCTGTGGATTGTTAACTTCGCAACCACATCGGTTTTCCTTTATGTTTTCTCGAATATGTTCAATTGGATTAAGGGAAAGTTCTTGTTTAACATGCTTCTTAATCTTCTCTTTTGTCCAGTCAAAGCAATAGCAAATAGGTGTTGTAACATGGTCATCTTTTTGATGTGTTGCTACCTTTATGTCAGATGTAAGATACTTCCTATTATCGGCATCAAAATAAACTACATCACACTCTTTACTTGAACAGAAATAGTGATTTACATTCGCATTTAAAGTTTCTAATGCAGTCGGTTTAAGTAATGACTTTAGTGTAATCAACTTTACGTTTTTTGCTTTATTATTACAAGTTGGACAAACACCATCATTTTCTATTTTCACTTCATTAACCTTACTACTACAACAATCCATCGTTCTCCCACCTTTATTTATCATTCATTACGGTTTCAATAATAGGACATTCACGTAGAGATTTTTCATCAGGACAACATTCTTTTAATTTCATTAGCATGTGTTCAATTCGTTTTAAATTTCTAATTTTGTCTTGTACTTCATCAATTTTTCGGTTTACAAAGTCATACATATCCCTACATCTTTCACTATCTTTATCAACAACTCCAAGTAATTTATTAATTTCTGCTAAAGAAAATCCTAAATCTTGCATTCGTTTGATAAAATTTATGCGATTAACAGTATCATCTGAATAAACCCTATAGCCTGAGTCTGTTCGGGATGGTTCAGAAAGTAACCCTATCTTTTCGTAGTATCTAATTGTTTCTTTATTTATACTACATTTTTCAGCAAGTTCACTAATTTTATATCTCAACTGAATCCCCCCCTATAAATTATAAACCCTGTACCATAGTACGGGGTAAAGAGTGTTTTAAAATTATTTTTTTATTGAACCTAACCGCCCCATTAGTGAATAATCTCTCCGTTATTGCAGGACTAATTTCCTGTTATTTTTTTAAGGGAAATTTACCTTATTACTTGAAGATGATTAGATGCGCGGTATAATCTTCATCATCAAATACAGAGGTGAAGAAGTGAAAAGATATCTTGGAATTATTACTGACATAAATGACCTTGAGAGTTATAAAGAAAGTTTGAGAAACTTTGCAGCAAGAGTTAATAAAGAAATAGATGTGATTTTTTTAAAGGAAACAAAATTGATAGCAGAATTTATCAAAGAAAATCATGAGAAATATTGCAGGGTCATTTTTTATGATTATGAGGAATTTAATAATATTAAACAATTGCAAAATGTCTTTCGGCTTTGTCAACACTATAATTTAGAACTGTCAATTATTAAACAAGATATCCATTCTGATGTTGCGGTAGAGTTGTCATATCTTCTGCAGGTTATATAATAGGTAGGAGTAGATATTGTTAAAAAAAGGCTATACAGATATTAATAATGGTATAGGAGATAGCATATGATTTGTGAATGTGGTGGAGTTCTAAATGTAATACGAATAGAAGAGTATCCAAAAGATCTGAAAGATAAAATTAACTATAAGCGTCTTTGTGATGTAGAGTGTTTAAAATGCGGCAGTGTTAAATATAGTCAACCTTATGATTGGGGTAATATTTTAAACCCAGTTAGAAATCTTAATTGGACAAATAAGTAAGAATTTTATCAGTATTGAGGTTTGTATCATGATCCAAAAATTCTTAACAAAATGACATTAAAAATAAAGGAAATAAACCCGATAAGTGGAACTAGAATAATATTAGAATTCCCCTTAATTCTAATATTTTGAGTATGTGATAAAAATTATACTTTGCTCTTCCTTTAAAATTGACTAAAGACCAGACATTAATTTTGTTTGGTCTTTTCCATTAATATTCATTTTATTTTTACTGAATAAACTCGCCACAATTATCTTTTAACATACCGATCTCGTCTTTTGCCTAATATGTTATAACAATTGTAAGCCAATCAAATTGGCAAAATGAAAGGAGAGGATGAGGAATGGAAAAATTAATAAAAGAAGAAATGGAAAACTTATTTAATATAGGTGTAGGAGATCAATTTAATTTCGTTGGTTGTTATAAGGGTGAAAAGGGAAGTTATCTTATTGATCGAACTGATGGCCAAACGTACACTGACGACTTTTTAGCAGAAAATACAACTGAAGCGATTGAAATTCTATTTGAAAAGGTTGAAGAAATGATTGATGATGCGCAGAGGTGGCTATCAAAAAGATATTCGGAGTTAGACCGAGAAAATCCTTATGAAAGTAGAGAAGAAGAGTTACGAGAAGAATTACAGGATAAATTGAAAGAGGTGGTCATAACTGCCCTTTATAGGCTTCAATATGAAAATTTGAAGAACATAATTACAGAAGAGCAAGAGTTACAATTGGCCGAATTAAAATATAATAGGTTAGTTAAGAAATATGGACTTAAAGAGGAAGTAGATTTACATTTTAATAACTATAAATAGGGTAATAAGGAGGAGACAAAAAAATGGAACTATTGAATAGTAATGACTTAGAGGTTGTTAGGAGTATGTATCTGCAAGCACAAAATAAAAGTGCCAGCCTCAACAGTGATGGTACATACAATTTATATTTGAATTTCGGTTACGGGTGTGACGAATATAAGGTTACTGAGAAACAACTAAACTACATTCGACAATAAACAATACGCAGTATTATTTGAGATCCTTCAAAAATGAAATGGTGCTGGCAATGAGTTTAAAACGCGCTATAATACGACCAATAACAAGTTTGTCAGATAATATGTCTTATGCGACAGAACCTATTGCTTAGGCTATATTTTTTCGTCGCATAACATAAATAATCATAATTCAATTTTTGTCGTATAACATTGTGTAGGAGGCGTTGTCCTATGGAAATCATTTCAGTCACTTTTTCTCAAGCATTCGAGGGATTTAAAAACTATTTATTTGAAAAAAACAGAAGTATCAATACCATTAAAAGTTATGGTCAAGATTTACGCTTCTTTGAAAGTTGGTTGTATAATAATATACACTCTAATCCAATCATGGTTCAGGAAATAACGAAAACTGATATAAAAGATTTCGAGCGTGAAATTAAAGCAATCCCTTCTTTATCACCAGCGACTATTAACCGCCGACTGGTAGCAGTTAAAAAGTGGGCTGATTATTTGTTTATATCCAAATTTTCACCTGTAAACTTAGGTGATGAAATTGAAGTCAAAAAGGTCCAAAAACAGAATACCATTCGTTGGTTAACGAGACAAGAGGTAGGGCGATTATTACATGCAGTTGAAATGACGAAGCACAAAAATCTCCAAAAGGGATTATTACATGAAACACTTATTATTCTTCTAGTTAATCTCGGTTTAAGGATCGATGAGGCGTGTTCTTTAACCAAGACCTCAATTTCTTTTCGCAATAGCATAGTAAATGTAACCGGCAAAGGGAATAAGCACAGAATCGTTCCCTTAACAGAAAAAACCAAAGCACATATTCAAATGTGGCTTGAAAATAGGGACAAAGATTCAGATTACATTTTGATTAGCAGCAAAAGCAATCAATTAAGTACCAGAGCCGCCCAGCATATCTTAAAAAAATATAGCACCCAACTTGGAATAGAGATAACACCACATTCATTGAGACATACATATTGTAAGCAACTTGCAAATAGTGGGGTTGGTCTTCAAAGTATTGCAGAATTAGCCGGGCATTCCTCAATGGATACCACACGTATATATGTTACGCCGTCAATAAAGGAACTTCAGATGGCTTTGAAGAAAACAGAATTTTAATAACCAGTATTCATCTGATCAAATAGGGAGATAATTTCCCTATTTTTTTATGTTCACCTAGGAGCCACACCTTTTTTCGTTTGCGGACAAAAATATTAGGACGCGTTAGAATATTCTTATAAAGTTATCAAACAAACGTCATTTTTTGTCTGAATGGAGAAGATAAAATGTATTATTTAGACTTAGTATCTAGTTATTTTTGTGTAGTAGGTCTTTTATGGTTCATAATGATAATTTTTGTTAAGTTTGCACCGTCAATCTTGAAACAAGGAAAAGAAATGGCGGCTATATTGCAGGCAAAACTTCTATTGCTAAGTATTCCTTTATCGTTCCTGCTGGGATATTTTATATTTCATTTTCTCAATATTTATGAGTATATGAGTTTAGTTTAATGGATAACTGTTTAAAAGTATCCTTAAATAACAGTAAACTTTTTGGTGGCAAGATGATCGCTTTCACAAAAATGAAGGGTAGGATCTAATGTGTTTGGATACTTTAAAATTTATTTAAAAATTGATTATTATAGTGAGATTGACTTGCCGGTAGATGTTGGACTCCCAAAAAATAAACGGTCACTTAGTTTAGTGGCTGATTTAGAAATTCTAGAACTATTTTTACTAAATATTGATAGAAAAGCAGTAATTCGAGTAGTGCTATATAGTAGGAACAATAAACTAAAATTAGAGTACTATCAGAAGTTTAAGCAGATTTGCAGTAAGTATAATTTTAAGCATGGAATTGTTTAAACGGTTCATTTTATGGTATGGGGTTATTTGGATAGTCCTATTGATGAATTTGAAAAAGAACACGGAGTAAAGGAGTCAGTTAATGTTGCAATTGAAGACCTTGAATTGGAACATTAATATCAAAAAAATTATTGAGATAGCCTTGAGACAGCATTGAACTTTTATGATAAGTCGATACCCCAATAGAAGAAGAACATAGAGAAGATTAGTGATAATGGAGTGGTTCTGCCACTCTTTTTATTTTCTTTTTTACTACTTTTTTCAATAATCATATTTCCTTGCCTCATAATCCAAGGCCAGAAAAGAATAACGCAGGAGGCTGGTATTATATTTTATCTGAAATGCTAAGTGGACGGAATATAGTGTTTACTGATGCAAAACACTAATAATTAATGATACTTTTTTCAAAAATTTTAAGAGAAACAAGGGTTTCAATATTGGATAGAGAAGATAAAGGTATCAGGAAACTTCCCCTTAGATTCCTGATGGTACTCCTTAATACCTTGAGTGTTTTTCTTGTGTAAATCCTTTTCTTGGATGTCTTAAAAGACCAAACAGATTATTATTACTGTTTGGTCTTTTTGTTTAAAAAAATAAGGCTGCTATGATGTTTAGCCTTACGGAAAACAATATTATTTTCTTTCGCTAAGTTCCTGAAGTAATTCTAATGCCTTTTGACTATTCTTCATATTTACATGAATATATGATTTTAATATTTCAATTTTTTCCTCATCAGTTTTATCTTCTCGTTTTTCTAGTTCATTTATTATTGAAGCGTCCTTGAAACTATAGCCATCATCAATGTTATTAAAAATACTACCTAACATACCCTTTAGTTCATCAATATGGAAATGTTTTTGTTGAGCCATCCTAATAGTTCCATAAAAAATTGAGATTATATAATCAATTAATTCCTTTTGAACTTCTTTTTCCTCCTCCGTAAAATCTTCAAAAGATTTTCCTTCAGATAACAATAGATGGGTTAATGCAAATAAAAAAATGTAGTTCGAATCATTTTCAGGTAATTTAACCCCTTGCTTTTCTAAGAAATGTTCTTTAATTTTTTCCGCTGAAAAATTTGCAAATTCCTCTAAATAATCTGGAGCCCAAGTATCTAATATATATTCCCTGTTTCCAACCAAAAAGTCTACAGATGTATTAAAAATATTTGCTAGTTTGATGATATCTTCTAAAGCAGGTCTTCTAACATTCGTAATGTATTTGTGTAAATTTGATTTGTTAAAACCGTGTTTATCCATTAAAGATCCTTTTGAAATATCCATATTGTTCTTGTCTAACAGAATCTGTAGGCGATCCCCAATCATTACTTTTTCATCACTCATAACGTTTCACCCCGAAATATGATTTAAATAAATAATATTACTTATTGAACCAAATGTCCATCTGTTTGTTCTGCTTTTTAAAAAAGTTTACCTTTGGGTATTTACAAATAATAAACAACAGTGATATCATAAATCTACAGTTTGAACCAGATGTCCACTTTTAGTCTATTTCATATTATTTTAGTTTCTTTTTGGGTGAATAAAATCATTAGGGGGAGATTTTATGTTGAAAATGGAAGATGCCAGTAGAATTATGAAACCGGGTTTTATGAATGTCGTTGCAATTAAAAATCAAAAATTGAATACCATAGAGACAGTATTTATCATTAAAGATTTTAACTATAAATTGGAAAAATTAATGAAATCACATTATGCAAATGTAAGAGCAACTGTACAAGGAAATGAAAAAGCAAATGGATTAATCTTTATGACAAGGTTTAGTGGGATGAAAAATAAGATTTACCACTCTTGGTTTGATAAGACATTACAGGTGAATGAATTGTTCTATTTAATTAATCAAGAACGATTGCAGTACTTTTTAGTTGATGAGAAAAACAAACCATTTGATATTTTAGTGATTCCAAATGAAATAAGGGAAATTGCTTGTAAATATCTTGAAGGAGAAGACCTGTTGTGGTCAATTGATGAATTTAATCAGATGGTACAAGAAACTATGAATAAGTATAAATCAACTAATCGTATATGGGACCTTATAACAATGAAGGCATGAATAGGGGTGGCAGGGAATGAATAATTCAAGGTATAAAAGATTACAAGACTTGGAAGAGGAACTACGTATCATTCGTTCTTTATATGATAGATTTTGGACTGAAATGTCTCAACAACAACAAGATTATCTAGGAAACATTGAGCACAAAATTGTTAAAGAAATTCGTATTCTTGAGGAGCATTAAATGGTTTGCCTTCCATAGAGATTTAAATTAACGCTTGGGAATTATTAGCCAGCAACTAATTTTAACTGTTTGTAAAAGGAAGTAAAGAGAAAATTATGACGAAAGAAGGGATTTTTTATGATTGGAAAATTACGATATTATCATTCAAAACTACCTAAAGAACTCGACTATTATTATGTATGGCTGCCAGACTGCGGTCATTCAATTATGTGTGTATTGTCACAACATATAGATGATGCAAGAAAAGGTGATATTTCGGATTATATGTTGCCTGTTCCTGTTAAATATGTATTGGAAAAAGGTTATATTGCCCATCCAGAGTGTATTGAGGTGAAAGCACGATATATTTTGCCATTTGGCCTTCTAATAGAAGGAAATTACGAAGAGTGGTAAAACTGATTGTTTATAGCATTTAATAATCGAGTAGTTAGAGATATGCATGCTTTACAAAGTCAATTATTAGGAGGAGTTTTAATGAAGAAGAAAACCAACATTTCAACAATTTGCTGTTTAGAGATTTTTGGGAAGAATTACAATGTTGAATTGTATCATCAGAAAGAAGACGATCCCAAAGAAATGAGGAATATATTAGATAACATTACTATGGCTATGTATCTAACAAAGGCAGATAACATAAAAAAAATGAAAGATTTAATAAGAGAGATTAAGTGTCCATACCTTATTGAAGTTACAACAGTTAAGATTTAAATCTACAGGTAAAATCAAACACATTAGAGGAGATGTTTACACATTTCCACAGGTTTCTAAAAATAGAAGTCAGCCTCCCACACAAAAATGTTTGAGTGGGTCTTCATGAATTTAAAAGGGACAAGGAGGGATTATATGGACTTTGAAGTTCATTTATACAGAATAATAATCGGTTCATTTATTGAAGATTTAAGTAGTGATTATGAATTTGATGATTTTTCCATCATTAATAAATTTGAGGAAGAACTCGAATTGAAGGAATCGGTTAATGCTGCAATGGAAGATTTTGAGTTAGAACATCTATATCAACAAATTATTGATCACTGTCCTTCTTTTAGGAATCCAGAGTATTGGGTTAGCCTTAAGACAGCATTAAATATTTATGATAAGTCGATACGGCCAACAGAAGAACGGTATTGGGAAGATTAGTAATTTTAGAATTTAAAGGACAGGTAAAAATGGGTAAGTATGTTCTTACATTTATGTGCTTTTTCTATATCAATTTTCTAATATAGGGAGGAGATTTTATGGCATTTAAAAAACTGCCTTATAAAAATGCTTTAGTAATGAATGTAAATGGCAATCTTCAAGATGTTACCAATTTAATTGATAATTTTGCAATAGGAATCTTTGAGATTGCTGATGTCAATGATGAGGATTTTAAGAATGTACAGAGAAATTTTGGACTTACCTTAGAACTCAGGAAATTCCTAATCGAAAAAAATGTAGATGTTATTGTAGTAAATAGCATTTCGGACTTTACTCAATTTGAACAATTATATTCCTTTGTTCATCTATTTACTTTATTGAAATTTAATATAGTTTTTGCTAAAGAGAGGATTGACACGGGAAAGAAGCAGAATCTTTTTGAAGTACTAAAGTATGTTCAAACTTCTATTTCAAGAGCAGGATAATATACTTATCCTGCTCTTGCTAGTAGGCTTAATTATTTTAATAGAAAGTTTATTCAATTAGGAGTTTAAAATTTCCTAATCTTTTTGCTGTATATTGGATATGTCTTATTGCTCAACTAAAGTCTCGTTAATGAATGGAGGTAAAAGGCTTTTATTTACCTACATATTCAATCCTAACCCCATTTACCTTCCTATTCATTTCGGAAGATTCAGAGGAGTTATCATAAATAACCTTTAGGGTATTTTCATCAATCCATTTAATAGAAAAATCTTTATCTGACCTAAATGTATTTCCAGATTCATTTTTAAAATCTTCATCTTTATCTAAAATAGATAATTGTGGTGAAAAACCTGTTGTTGCACCACAACTTCTTTCGAAAATATAAGCCACATTTTCGCCATTGGGAGAAGGGAACTTTTGTTTAATATCATTTCCACACATATCCTCAAATAAAAAATCCAATAGATACTTACCAGCCATAAATCCAATTAATATTATGATAATCATCATTAAAGTCGTATTAAACCTTTTTGTCATAGTACCATCCCGAAAATTCGAAATATATTTCTAGCATCCTGACCCATTAACACAAGAAGCGATTGCTCTAATTGAACGATCATGCTCAGACAGTACAATAAAGTTTAAACTTCTTCCTGAAATATTTCTGATTTTATCGGCTTTAAATTTAAAGGAATTTTAAACTCCTGAAGGTTTTCTATATGATTAAAAAAATCATCTATATAATCATAATCCATTGACCATTCTCCTGTTTCTAACTTACTCAATTCATCTGTGGGTTTAAATAAAAATTTACAGTGGAGTTGTTCCATTCGTGAGTATTCATCTTCTTCATACACAGTAAACTGACGTACAAAATCAAAGAGAAATAGTTCTTCTCCAGTAAAATTATAAACACCACATTGGAATAGGATTTCTATATCTTCTTCTCCCACAACTGGTTTCTTACAAAATACCTTAAATGTTTCCCAAACCCTTTTTATATCATCGGTATCTTCACCAATCATATTTTTAAGGTAACTTTCAGCATTCTTAACCGTAATCATTACAACACCACCGATATTATTATGTGCTTCCTCTTCTTCCTCAACTAAAGCCCCGCTAATTGAAGAATTGGTGAAAAACTATTAAAAGGACTCCTAATAAAATCAAACCAAAAATAATGATTAATCCACTGGTATCCAATAAAACACCTAATATTGCCCAAGTGAGATAGAAAATTTTAGTCTTTGTATTTTCATCCTTATAATTCTTGTAGGCTTCTTTGATTAACCACCCTAAAATACTACATCCGAAAACAACCAAAATAATCCCAATAACCACTATCTTCATAATCGTTCAGTTTTCTTACTCCTTTTTTTAAAAGGTTCTATATCAGTAAGTTTGTCACTTTTTTAAATCCACTATTCTGCCCCTTACTTTAAGATGAAAAAAGCATTACTGTTGTTCCAGTGATGCACTCCTTATTGAAGAAAATACTCAATATTCGAATCAATCTTTGTATCCTTTATAACCACGACGTTTTAGAATTACATCTTCAACGAATTGATTAAATTTCTCCTCCGCTTCAGTTCGTAATTTGACTGTAAAAAGGTAAGGATAATCAGGATTTTTCTTGTAGAAGGAATCAAAAATTTCAATTTCATCTTTAGAACAATACTCAAAAAAAATGTCCCACGTTCCTTGATCATTTTTATACCCAATGGCTTCTATAAAATCATCATTTTTTTCGACGTAATAGCAAATATGCCAATGGCGTCCTTTTAAATGTTCCTCTATTTCTTCGGCATACGGGTCAAAGGATGTCTCTACCTCGATTAATTCCATCCCTTGGGAAAGGTGGTTTCTTTGAATAGTGATTGGTTCAGGTAATTCTTCATTATCATATAAGATCCCCGCCAAAGAGTATGCCAAATCCATTTTTGCATTTGTTATCGCTTCACGTTTTGTTTCTCCTCTTGATAAGGGGAAGTCCCACCCTGATTCAGGAAACAAAGTGGGGAAATAAACACAAAATATTCCTTCATCGTCCTGTTGGATGAATGCTGGATAAACTAATTTATCGGAAATTACCATAGCCACACATCCTTTAATCAATAAGCCTTTTTATAAATCGGTAAAGGTTTAAACCCACCATTTATTTCTTCTTTAAATATTTGCAACTATTAATAACCTGCTGCTATCCCTACTGAACTATACTGCCGCCATTACTTTAATAATGCGATATCAATAAGATAAAAATATGGCTATAACACCGAAAATAACTGCAACAACCCCCAAAATAAGTCCTTTTGATAATTTTTTATCCCATTTATTTACAAAGATATTTGATATACTTCTATCGTCATTTATCGCCTCTTTAAATTCTTTCTTGAATCTAAATGTTTGTATGAACAGTATCATTAATAAGATTATAGAAATTAAACCTAAAACTACTCTTAGCCAATCCAATAATTATCAGTCCTTTATTCAAAAGGCTTTATTACACCATATTTTTAATGCTAACTCTTTCTATACTTTTGTTCCATCGCCATCCAATATAGTAAGCCTCCAATAAGTCCACAAATCATAAAAATTATAACGCTCTGAGTTTTAATCATAATATTCTCAGACCAATGCGTCCAAAGTGAGTAAATTAAACCCACAGGAAGTCCCCAACCAAGCATACAACGTAAGAGAATAAATCTAATCTTCCCTTTTGAATGAACCTTTTTCCACTTTTCTTTTTGTTCACTATTCATATACTCCACCCAAATAAATCATTAAATTTGTATCAAATATCATATTTTGCCCAAGGGTTACACTATTCTGCAAGTTAGTTGAAAAAAGGCAAGTCTAATTTGACGGCCTTTCTTAATCGATTAACACCCATAATTAATTTTAGAACAAATATTTTAGTGAATTGAAAATAGAATAAGAAATACTGATCAAGCCTAATATAAATAAAAATATACTCAATTTGAGGTAGCCATTATTATCCTTAAATTCTTTATACGCTTCAAAAAATAAAAACAAAGAAAATACCATAAGAATCATGCTTTTTACCATTGGTTCATTTGAAAAATATTCAGCAACTAAATATAAAAGCATAAAAAAGATGTATTTTAAAATTATTGCCCCCTCCCTTTTTGTCCATTTATAACAATTAATAAAAATATAGACATCTGCCACTAACTGCTCCGTTACTTCAATAAAAAGTAATCCCATATAGTTTCTTCAACCATAAAAAATTCTTCGTGTGAACATACGGCTAATATACATTTTTCATTGTGATAAAACATTAAGTCTTCTGGTAGTTCAGGGCTAATCCAATCAAAAAGAGAATTGCAACGTTCTTTTAAAAACTTACTTGTAGTATTATTTAAATGAAAATAAAAGACGTATGCTGTACCCCCAGCAAGTTTTGTTGTTTCCCATTCTCGTTGAATTTTCCTTTCGAGTAAATATCCTTCAATATCGGTGATCAAATTATCAATATAGGCAAGACGCACTTCTTCAATCTCCATCATTTGTCTATTCTCAACAAAAGCAAAACGATTGCAATGTTTTGATAAAATGTCAATTAATTGTTTATATCGTTTGCCCTCTACATTTTCCGTAAACATTAACATATTAATTCCTCCCCGAATTCCTGCTTTTTTCACGCATTTAACTCTTCTGACTTAGTTTGCAAAAAGAGCAACTGCTTCTTGTTTCATAATCGCTTCTGTTTGTTGAACAAGGATTTTAATATACTTTCTTTTCAAATATAGCAAGTTTCTTAAATTTTTTATCAAAACTTTGCCGTTGAATTAGATTATTCAACCAAAACTTCGCCCTTTCAAAATCTTCATTTTTAATAAATGCTTCTATGGCTTGTTTAAAATTATTACTGTATTTAAAACTCTCATTTATCATTATTTCAAGCCCTTGATTGTAGCAGTCAGATGCTAATTTATATTCCTTTGTTTTTGTATATAACATTCCCAAATAAATTAAACCACTTGATTTTTCTTCTTTACTGAAATTTGTTTGTTTAAGGGCTGAATTCATAATCTGGATTGCCTTTTTTCTTAAAAATAAACTCTCATATGTATAGGCTCTATAAAAAAAGTCCTCATACTTCCTTAATGGTTTGATTAGTGAAAAAATACTCATTTATTCCATCCTCTATACTTATTCTTTGTTATTTATTGTTTCCTTTAAATTAAGGTTTTAGATTTATTTTTTTGTCAATATAACCTGTTTTCGTTAGTTCCATATTTCCTAATTCTAGTTTTATATAAAATTTCAAATACTATGTCTATATCTAAAATAACAAAATCGGTGGAATATTTTACAACCTCATTACAGGATTTTTAGAAACAAATATTTGTTTGTATGTTTGTATCTATGTCAAACTAAAATAAAGTTTGGCGTATGAGAAAAAAGTCTGCTTAAGAATAAAAAAGTTTGCATAAAGTCTCGTGGGTGTATCCAGAGTATGGGTATATTCACGGGGCTTTTTTATGTTTATTGTGGGCTACCAAAGTTTTTTCGTGAGGATCAAGATGCCCCTAACGGGGGGTAATTCCTGCATAAGTACAGCACAAGGGACATTTCCTAAAACTCTGAATAAGAAGCACGGTTTCAAACCAATAAAGGAAAGCCCACGTCCAGCAACGTGTAACACGCCCCAAGCAAGGTTCTCGCCCTTAAAAATAAATATATATAAATAATTAGGCATAGGTGAATTGGTAAGTATGGGGAATGACGGTGGTACAGGGGAAACCGTAAAGTATAGTAGAGTGCTCATTTTTCATGGGAAGCCCACGTCCAGCAACGTGTAATACGCCCCAAGCAAGGTCCTCGCCCTTATAAATAAATATATATAAATAATTAGGTATGGGGTCAGGAGGTAAGTATGGGGAATGGCGGTGGTACAGGGGAAACCGCAAGGTATAGTAGAGTGCTTCATCTTCCAAGGGAAGTCCACGTCCATGAAGGTATACCATGCTTCAGACATAAGCACTCGCCCATAAAGAAATAATGAAAAATAAAAATAAATAATTATGTATGGGTAACGTGGAAAGTATGGGATTGACGGTGGTATATGAGAAACCGTAAGGTGCTAGGTATGATGCAGATGGATGAAAGGTATCTTCGATACCTCATTTATTGGCGAGGTGCGAATATCATTACTGAAACACCCGCTAAACAGATACCAGCACCTATCCAATCGTATAAATCAGGTGTACCCCATCTTCATATACGGAAGGACTCCTCCATAGCAGCATATACTCTGTATGGAAATGTTCGAAATGTAGTAATTACCACATTATTACGCCAAGGCTACTCCTCCGAAAACACCCCAATAAGTGGCTTTCTTTTCTTAAACAATAGCCAAATTAGATCCCCCTCCACCAATTTCGGCAATTCCAACAAATATAAAAAATACAATTGCATAGGCACCTCATTAGAAGGAAAGAATCGGTTATGGTACAGGGGGCACCGTTAGGTGCCCTAATTGGGTTTTGGTCACTCCTCTAGTATGGTGATCTCTCCACTATGTTTAAGCAAACTTTATTCTTATCATTTTTATTTTTCGAGTTCATTTTCGGCAGAAAACGGGCAAATCCTTGAGCAAACTTTATTCTTAAGGAATAATCTGGATAATCCCATTGAAGTCAGATTTGGCAAGGGGTGAACGTGATTCCTCGCTTCTACAAACTTTATTCTAATTTAACACTGGTAACAATTGAAAATTCATGTCAAACTAAAATAAAGTTTGGCGTATGAGAAAAAAGTCTGCTTAAGAATAAAAAAGTTTGCATAAAGTCTCGTGGGTGTATCCAGAGTATGGGTATATTCACGGGGCTTTTTTATGTTTATTGTGGGCTACCAAAGTTTTTTCGTGAGGATCAAGATGCCCCTAACGGGGGGTAATTCCTGCATAAGTACAGCACAAGGGACATTTCCTAAAACTCTGAATAAGAAGCACGGTTTCAAACCAATAAAGGAAAGCCCACGTCCAGCAACGTGTAACACGCCCCAAGCAAGGTTCTCGCCCTTAAAAATAAATATATATAAATAATTAGGCATAGGTGAATTGGTAAGTATGGGGAATGACGGTGGTACAGGGGAAACCGTAAAGTATAGTAGAGTGCTCATTTTTCATGGGAAGCCCACGTCCAGCAACGTGTAATACGCCCCAAGCAAGGTCCTCGCCCTTATAAATAAATATATATAAATAATTAGGTATGGGGTCAGGAGGTAAGTATGGGGAATGGCGGTGGTACAGGGGAAACCGCAAGGTATAGTAGAGTGCTTCATCTTCCAAGGGAAGTCCACGTCCATGAAGGTATACCATGCTTCAGACATAAGCACTCGCCCATAAAGAAATAATGAAAAATAAAAATAAATAATTATGTATGGGTAACGTGGAAAGTATGGGATTGACGGTGGTATATGAGAAACCGTAAGGTGCTAGGTATGATGCAGATGGATGAAAGGTATCTTCGATACCTCATTTATTGGCGAGGTGCGAATATCATTACTGAAACACCCGCTAAACAGATACCAGCACCTATCCAATCGTATAAATCAGGTGTACCCCATCTTCATATACGGAAGGACTCCTCCATAGCAGCATATACTCTGTATGGAAATGTTCGAAATGTAGTAATTACCACATTATTACGCCAAGGCTACTCCTCCGAAAACACCCCAATAAGTGGCTTTCTTTTCTTAAACAATAGCCAAATTAGATCCCCCTCCACCAATTTCGGCAATTCCAACAAATATAAAAAATACAATTGCATAGGCACCTCATTAGAAGGAAAGAATCGGTTATGGTACAGGGGGCACCGTTAGGTGCCCTAATTGGGTTTTGGTCACTCCTCTAGTATGGTGATCTCTCCACTATGTTTAAGCAAACTTTATTCTTATCATTTTTATTTTTCGAGTTCATTTTCGGCAGAAAACGGGCAAATCCTTGAGCAAACTTTATTCTTAAGGAATAATCTGGATAATCCCATTGAAGTCAGATTTGGCAAGGGGTGAACGTGATTCCTCGCTTCTACAAACTTTATTCTAATTTAACAATTCAAATCATTATAAAGTCCGTTACCGAACCATCCCGCTTCTGCAAGGACACTCCTAACCGCCATATACATATACCCTGTTCCATTTGGGTCGGCATCTGGGTTTATAAAAGCAAGTAATCTAGTAAACAAATAACTTTGGCGTGAGGTCATGATGATCATAATTACGAAGATGGCACCAGCCATTAGATTAGTTACGACTAGTTTGATAGTTAATTTCTTATGAACTCGGGCAAAAGTAAACATTCCTAGTAAACAGAAGAAGTAAATGATACCAACCATAAAGTCTGGCACCATCATGTAGAGCAAGATGGGAATCCAAAATAAAACAAGAAGAAAACCTTGTTTTTTCCAACTACGAAACTCATTCATTTTGTTAAAAATTCCCGCCCAAGCAAGAAAAAAGAAAAATAAGCTCATTATAGTGCCATCGACCGCGAGGCCTGAAAGTGAAACCCACTTTTTTGCTCCGTTGACCATATATCCAAATAAATGGAGATATAAATGGATCAACAAGCCGATAGCATAAAAGTTCATCCACCAGTTCATTATTTTTTGGTAATCAAAGAAAAAGAACACAATAATTACAGGAACAGCTAGGGAGTACCAGATAGCCTGTCGCTCCATAAAATAGGTGCTTGATAAGGAAACTTCGGGAATTCCACCAACTAACGGAAGAAAACTAATACTAGCAAAAATAACAAATAAAACAATAAGAACCCAATCGATTTTTGGCTTATGAAGGGGATTTAATTTCTCTCCGATGGAAAAAGGATTTCCCATTTCTTGAATGGCCTTTTCATCTGAATCCTCCTCAGAAAATCCTCTTTTTTTGTAAGATTGACTTAACTCTTGCAGATGATGAGTAAGCTCTTTTTTTATCATGGTGTGTGCTTCCTTAGATTTCACTTTGGAAGTAACTTTACTTAAAAATTCTTCAAATTTGGGAGAACTCATAAGGATGCCTCCTTTATTAAGTGTTTAAGGGATATCTCTTGTTTTGAGATATCTTCTTTATAAGTAGCTAAGTATTTTTTTCCTTCGGAATTTAAGGAGTAATATTTCCTTTTATTAATCCAATTAGAAGTAAGAATTTCTTTATTTTCTAATAGATGTAGAAGTGTATAAAGCTGCCCTTCATTTTTTTGGAAAGTACGTTCGTTTTTTTGAAAAAGTTGGATGGAAATATTGTAGCCATCCTTTGATTCATGCTGAACAGATTCTAATATAGCTATAATGGTTTCGCTATTCCAATTATCAAATTGTGATTGTTGATTCGTACGAATGGCTTCTTTCACGGCACTTTTTCTTTCATTTGAAAAAGAAAGATCCTTAAAAATTGATTTTTTCATCGAACTCTTTAGGTTCATAAATGGATCATTCATCTCCTAAACCTCCTCTATCATCTTGTCTTTTAGTAATTCTTTCGCACGCTTTAATCTCGTTTTTAATGTATTTATATTTACTGTAGTAATCTTGCTTATTTCTCTTAAAGACAGTTCTTCATAATAATGCAGAAATACGACTTCTCTGTACTTTAGAGGTAAATTCATGACAGCATTAGTTAAAATATCTTCTTCACTATTTTTGATAATTTCCTCTTCAACCTGTTTTGATTTTGAAGGGATATAATCCAAAATTTTATCGCTAAGCGTTATTTTTCGATAATGCCAGCTTCTTAAATAATCCTTACAATGATTACTAGCAATACGATATACCCAAGTCTTTATTGTTGCCTGCTGATTAAACTGATTTAACTTTTCATAGCACTTTATAAATATCTCTTGCGTTAAATCTTCTGCTGTAGCTCGGTTTTTAACATATGTATAAACGAGATGCAGGATATCATCGCTATATTCATGCATTAATTGATCAATTATCTGCTCTCTCTCGTCCAGCATACTTTCGTCTGTCACCGCCAATTGTTTTAGTCCATTCATAGTGTCACCCTCTCACATAGTTTAGACGAAGCTAACCTTCATCCGGTTTGAAGAAATAAAAGATTTTTTATGAGCATCTGTAATCTAGAGTATAAATAAAAAGGAACAACCTCTTATCAGATTGTTCCAGCATGTTGAAGGTAGGTTAAATGGCTTATAAAACTACTTATTCGACTATTGATTCCTTATTTCTCAGAAGGAACTGAAATGACAACAACTCCTAAATTCAGCATTGCTTATCGTTGTAAATCTGCATTTTCCGTTGTCAAATAGTTTAAGTGTAAACCCTCACAATATCTACTTTGCATAAAAATTGTTATTCAACAATCTGGCCCGTTTGTTGAACAAAGGTAAAACTTATTTCTAAACTAATCCGCTCCGATGTTTAATAAAAAAAGCGATCCTTCATTATTGAAGAATCACCATCCGTTATATATCTTCCAAAGTTTCCTGATTTCAAACTTATGATTTATTAATTTAATGGCGACCTTGTAGTTTTCGAAGCTAATAGGTCACACTTAGTTTGTCTATAAATGTACAAGGGAACAAATTATGGGTCATATTTGAGTTGTTTAATATTAATTTATTTTGCATCATTAATCAATGTTTCAAGGAAATTTAGGTCACGACTTTGTTGTCTGAGAACAGCTGTTGTCTCATAGAAAAAAAGTTCTTTGCTCGATAAAAAAGTTCTTTACTGAAAATTAATGTTTTTTACTTGAGTCCTTTAAGGTTTCCTTAAAGGACTTTTTTTATTTTTTAATCTTTATATTGTTTGTGAAATGTTTTACTTAAACTAACGGATCAGGTTAGTGAAGAAGGTGTTTTCAATCTCTTAGAAAAAAGCCTTAAAGAAAGAATTCAAATGGAAGTTTCTTGTAATTATAATTTTGTCATCAACCCATAATCCTTTAATAGCAGTGTTTTACAATAGACATACGTTTTTGTTAATAGGGTTGTTCCTATGTGGACGAGTCACATTATTAGTAAAGTATCTTCAATTATGATAAATTTATGAACGAAAATATTATATTGAAAAACAGGATGGTGCGGATGATGTCAATAAAACAACTTAAAAGTATTGAAGAATTAAATGAATTTGTTCAACAACCTGGGAAACATTTGTTATTAAAACATAGTACAACTTGCCCAATCAGTGCCAAAGCGAATGAAGAATTTCAATCATTTGTTAATGAAAATGAAACTACTTCTGCCGCAATGGTCTTGGTAATAGAAGATCGACCTGTATCAAATCATATTACTGAAGAATTTGAAATTAAACATGAATCTCCACAAATCTTGCTATTTGATAATGGAAAAGTTTCTTGGAATACTTCTCATTGGAAAATTACAAGAGATTCGATCAAGGAGGCTCTGAACGCATGAGCAAACAAGTCATCGTTTATTCCGCGCCTGGTTGCGTAGAATGCAACTACGTTAAACAAATGCTAGAAGAGGAAAAAATTTCATTTGAAGTAAGAGACGTAATGTCAAGTGTGGAATATCAACAGGAAGTCGAAAAATTTGGCTTTATGGGTGTACCTGTTACCGTAGTTGGAGATAAAGCAATTAAAGGCTTTAATCCCGAATTAAAAGAACTTATAGAAACAATTGAAAAGTAAGGTTAGCCAAAGTCATGATGTAAAGTCATGGCTTTTTTAGTGCGCTAAAAGTATTCCATCCCTTCAGGATTGACCAGAGACGAGAGATGGTATATAAAAAAAGTAAAGTTGTCGCTAAATCGGTGCTCTCCATCCCTGCTTGTTTCGCAATCGGGCCAGATTGTGGAACAACATCCTTCAAAGAAAACTTTATTTTTAAATTAAATTTTAGAAGAGTTTGTGAGGGGTTGTTCTTATACTAACGGGAGGTTAGTTTAACAAGAAAAGATATTTCAGGTTAAACTCCCTCGTGTTAATGTTACTCTAACGTTAATTTCAAACCTTTTTGATAATATTGTGTCATCATTTCTTCAGGAACCATGCTTCCACCAGTCCCCCAAAATAATATGTGTTCCCTTACTCATCTTTTCCGTTAAACTATGCTTCCGTAAATAATCGATTCCCTCTTTATATAATTTACTTGGTCCTATCATGCCTGCTAGTGCAGAAGGTTCTAAATGAATCCCCTCTGTATCGACTAGTTCTTTTAGCAACTTATACAACTGTTCATCGCTAACTGTATAATTACCACTTAAAAAAGGTTCCATAGTTTTACCCACAAACCCAGATGGCCTTCCTACAGCAAGTCCATCCGCGTCTGTTACATTATCTATACCAACATCTTGTACAGAAACTTTATCATTAAGTCCAGTCATTAAACCGAGTAACATACATGGTGAGTGGGTAGGTTCTGCAAAGAAACAGTGAACATGGTCTTGATACAATAATTTCAAACCAAAAGGATGTAGCCACTGCATATCCTAAAAATAGGTCGTGAGAATTTTCATCATCCACAAAATAACATGTTGGGTCACTATCTGCTTGGTTTCGACCTTCCTCTACTGCTTTACTATAATCAGCTTCATATTCAATAATTTTGACATTTTTGCTTCTAAGCAAGTCTTTTTTCCATTGTTTTGCCTCAGCTGACATATGAACAGAAACATTAAAACCCAACTTTGCACTGATGATGCCAATACTAAGTCCTAAATTTCCAGTCGAGCCTACTGCGATTGAATATTGTGAGAAGAAGGTTCGAAGCCTATCACTATCTAAAATCGAATAATCATCATGAATCGTTAACAATTGATGTTGAAAAGCTAATTCTTCTGCATGTTTGAGAATTTCATAAATCCCGCCTCTTGCTTTAATAGATCCTGAGATAGGAAGGTGACTATCACATTTTAGTAATAATTCCTCTAATATAGGTTGTTGATAATTCTGTTCTAAGGATTGTTTCATGGCAGGAACTTTCACTAAAGGAGATTCTATGATACCATTCATTCCTTTTGTTTCAGGGAAAACCTTGGCGATATATGGAGCAAAGCGTTTCAACCTTTCCTCTGCCTCTCTTACATCTTCTTGAGTTAGGGGGGATTTTTTAATTCCCGATTGAAAGGAACAACAACGGGGTTAGAAAAAACAGCAGGGTTTTATGCAGACAAGGACACTACCTAACCCCTTGAAAATCCTCTATTTTCCATTTTTTCACCAAAAGTACGCTTTGTTGTTTAGTTGTTGGGTCTACCCCTAAGGGTCTTCCACCATACTATGTCAAAGGCACATTTTCATTTTTGCCGTTACCCTACGGCATGATTTGGAATTTACTGTTACTAAGAAACAAGCTTCCAGATTTTCGAAAGGAAAGGGTGCACAGATTATGGGAATCCGTCAAATACCTACTTTATCTTTTGTAAGGGCCACAGATTCAATTATTTTAGAGCTTAATAATGACCTGACATTACTTACATTAGACCCTATCACCACGACCGCTGGTCAAAAAATTAAATTCGATGCTATGATTGAGCTCTTTACTGTTTTCGAGGTGAATGCGAATTTCTTCTGGGGTCTCAGTTATCAATTAAAACGTCAAACGAATGGATTGCCGCCGGTAACGGTTGTAAGAAATGTATTACAGCGTCTGGGAACCAGTTTTGATTTTACCAATGTTGAGACGCTTGTTCCAAACCTGACATTTGTTGATACTCCAGATGCCGGTACTCATATTTACACGATCACTTTTGAATTATTCAGTGTATTAAATATTAGAAATATTGCTGCAGAAGAACGCAATATGAGTGCAAATGTTTTCCCTTGAACTTGACAAAAATGTATTTTGGGTATTTTTGCACATCCCCCCGAAAAGGTTGATTAAGAGAAAAAGCAACACATGTCAAAACGTATATAATACTATTGACATGTTTCAAATCACATTATGTTGTAGTTATTCCATTATCGGCCGCTTTACTGAAATAAGGAAAGCGTCTTTGTTTATGAAAAGGGCCGTTTAATGGAGGAAGAATAGCAATAAATATTCATATTTATGGTACAATTGCAAAAATCTTATTAAATAAGGCGGTAAAGTAATGACTATTAGATGGGATGAAATAACCTATGATAATTTAACTAATATAGAAAAGGCGTTGGAAATTTTTGACCAAGCATAATTTATTAGAGTTATTTTATAAAGAAAAATATTGGTTAGTAAATGGAGTAGATAACAAGATTCTTAGGAATTGCTTAGAAAAGATGGGTGTGGAAAAAGTACCATTATTCAACTAAACAAGCCAATAGAAGCTAATCCTTATTTCATAATCGGGCGCAATTCTTGAATTGGAATTGTGCCTTTTTCAATGCAATGGACTCTACTAATCTTTATTGGAATTTAATACTACATACTTCGAACTAAGTATCTACTGTAATAAAATTAATTTTGTAATATGCTATTACAAGTAGGTTAACAATGTTAATTTATGTTTTATTCAAAGCTCTCTAGAATGTTCAGTAAAAAATACTATAAAGAGTCCTAAAATGAAAAAGAAAATAAACTATTTAATCTTACTTCTAACTGCCATCTTTATAGTTGGTTGTTCTAACGTAGAAGATGCATCCGTTACAGATAAAGAAACAGATTCACAAGATGTAACCACAGTTGAAACAAATTCAAATAATAGCGCAAAAGAAGAGACGATCACAACGGTTGTAGATGAACCAGTAGTGGAAGAAACGCCAACCGAACAAAATAATGACCTGTTCTCGGGATACAAACTTATTGAAGTTGATGGTGGTGATTTGTCTGGACATCGTGAACCTAACGTCGTTGTTGACATTGGTTATGGGGACCGAAAGTATTGGGCCTTCACGAATGAATTTGGGCAACTAGTCCGTGTCATTGCTGACGAAATCATTCTACAAGATGACCGTACCGAACCTGTAACATCGTCTGGCAGATACTACTCTGATGAAGCAAAAGTTCCTGGTGTCGAAAGAGCAGATTTAGATGAAGGACATATCATTGCGGATTCTCTCGGAGGGGTATCGAATGCTTATAATATTACTCCACAAAATAGTACGCTCAACCGACATGGTGATCAAGCATATATGGAGGATGCCATTCGTAAAGCTGGCGGGGTTACTAATTTTGAAGCTATTATCACATATCCTAATACGGAAACACAGATTCCTTCTCATTATAAGTACACTTACACTTTAAAAGGGAATAAGATTGTGGATGAGTTTGATAACGGCAACCCTGATGAAATAAATAAATCTCTAGGCTTAACAGAAAGTAAATCAACTAAATCAAGTTCTAATAAGTCCAATGCTTCGAATGGTGCTGAAGATATTTCTAGCGTTGATACAGATGGAAATGGTCAAGTAACAATTAAAGAAGCAAAAGCAGCGGGTTACAGTATGCCTATCACCTCGGACCATTGGCTCTATAAATTTATGGATGATCGTGATGGAGACGGTACCGTTGGTGAATAAACACCTAGAACTCAAGGCAAATTAAATGAATGAATAAACGGGTGACTTTACAGAAACAATCGGGCGCGATTCTTCAATAAAGAAGATCGCTTTTTTCCGTTTTAGGGCCATTAAATGGAGAAAGAATCTCAAGAAAAATTGAATACTTATTTAATGATAGTATGTTTGTTTGTAAAAGATTGCTTAAATTAACGGGGCAGTTTAAATTAGCTCCACGTCAAGAATATCTTCTTATTCAAGTAACAGGGTGCGATTCAGATATAGGAATAATAGAAAAGATAAAATGAACTCCTTTTTTGTTGAGGCAGCCATATATGGAAAAAAAGCCCTGTGGTTTTAATTCCACAAGGAGCTTGGAGCTATTTATATCAGTATAAAGTAGGGATTGGATAGCAGGCAGCCGTTTCAATGAATCTTTCATCAAAGCCATAGAACGTCCAGAATGTACCGTTCCACCTATATCCTGCAACTTCACCATATTGAAGATACGTTGGGTAAAACCAGAATCCCTCCCCATTCACTAACCAAACATAAGTGTAATTATTTAAACAATCGACTAAATAGTGTGAAGGAAACGGTTTTGGTGGAACGTATGCGGGTGGAGGGGATTGAGGTTGTTGTCTCATTGTACCTTGAGGTGGAAAGAATGCCATCTATTTTCACTCCTTTATTAGATAATTACCCAACATAATATGCTGAAAAATATTGAAGAGTTAAAAATTAGGGCAAAAATCAAGGTGAGTTAGGATAAAAAATATCCAGCTTGTGAAGAATTATTCTTAAGCTACGGGTGCTATTCTTCAATAAAGGATTTATTCAACAAATGGGGCGCTTTTCTGTAAATTACAGAAAAGCGCTTGATAATGGAATTAAATATTTTGTTCAACTACTAGTGTCTTTTTACAGAGTGGCATAATTATTTACTATTTTTTAATCTCTCTTTCATCACTTCTGCCAATTGTTGAGAATTTAAATTGTCTTCTTCTTGTAATTTTTCAACGATGTTATGATAATCCTCTTTATTTCGATTCTGACTTAATTTATAAGCAGCTTGAACTTCTTGCACTTTTATTTTAAAACCGACAATCCCTTTTAGTTGACTTTCTAATAGCTGAGGCGATAACTTAACCCATAATACTGGGTTTTCACGTTGTTTTTCATACTTCTCTAGTAACTTTGTAAGATCTAGTTTCAATTCCTCTTCACCTAATATACTTGCTTGGCCATATACATGTACTGCTTGGTAATTCCATGTAGGTACATTTTCATGTTCGTACCATGAAGAAGAAATATAACCATGTGGTCCTTGAAATATGACTAGAACCTCTTCACATGTTTCAAATGTTCTCCATTGAGGATTCCCATATGCCATATGTCCAGTTAAATAATATTCCTCTCCATGTTTATGAAGCCCTAATGGAAGGTGGGAAGCAATGGGTTTCCCTTTTTTTGTTGTGACCAATGTTGCAAATGAGTTTCCCTCAATAAATTCTATAATTTCACTGATATTTGTGACTTGAAAGTATTTTGGAATATACATAATAGCCTTCTCCTTTTTATCACTATTTTTGATGGGTATGGATATTCATTATTGTTTATAAGCGAAAAATGGAGTGCATCGTTTCAGAATTAAAAAAGCAATTCAAACAACATATTTCCATAATTGGAGAGCAGTCTGGTTTGTACCTATTAGTTAAGATACATCAAAAACGTTCAGAAGGCAGGTTAATTGAGCGTGCAGCCTTTAATGGTGTGAAAGTATACCCTACTTCGATCTACTTCATTAATAACCATTCTGATGAACCCATTATAAAACTTGGTTTTAGTAATCTTACTTGTAAAGAAATTCAATTAGGCGTGAAGCTTTTAAAAAAGGCTTGGTTATAAAAAAAGCCAAAAACCAAGAGAGAGCTCTTGGTTTTTTGGCTATTACTTACCCGTTTCAGCAAAACGTTTGATTCTCTCGCCCACTTCATCACGAACACGTTGGAAGAAAGCCCATTTTTCTTCTTCTGTTCCTTCAGCTTTTGCTGGGTCATCAAAGCCCCAGTGTTCACGTTTAACATGAGGTGGTGTCATAGGACATTTATCAGCAGCATCTCCGCATAATGTTACAACTAAGTCAGCATTATTTAAGATTTTAGGATTAATAATATCTGAAGATTGATTAGAAATATCCACTCCTGCTTCTTTCATTGCCTTTACAGCATTTGGATTTAGACCATGTGCTTCAATCCCAGCACTGTACACATTCCACTCATTACCTAGATAGTTCTTTGCCCATCCTTCTGCCATTTGGCTTCTGCAAGAATTTCCTGTACATAAGAAGTAAATTGTTTTTTTAGGCATACTGTATTTCTCCTTTTATAATTAGTGAATGATTAACAGCCATATATATAAGCCAACTAATGTAATAAATAGGGTTGGGATGGTTAAAACAATACCTGTTTTAAAGTAAGTACCCCATGAAATCTTAACCCCTTTTTGAGATAAGACATGCAGCCATAATAAGGTGGCCAGAGAACCAATTGGCGTGATTTTCGGACCTAAATCTGATCCAATCACATTTGCATATATAAGCGCTTCTCGTATGACACCACTTGTATTTGTATCTGCAATAGCTAATGCATCAATCATGACGGTAGGCATGTTATTCATAATCGATGAAAGAATAGCTGCTATGAATCCCATTCCAACAGTAGCTGCAAACAGACCTTGATCGGCAGTCACTTGAATAAGATCAGATAAAATATTCGTTAAGCCTACATTTCTTAATCCGTAAACGACAACATACATGCCAATAGAGAAAAAGACGATGGCCCAAGGCGCACCCTTAATAACGGTGCGAGTGTTAACAGCATGGCTTCTTCTAGCCATGAAAAGGAAAAAGATAGCTGCAATACTAGCGATTATTGAGACAGGAATGCCTGTAAATTCACTTGCAAAATACCCTACGAGCAGTATCGCTAAAACACCCCAAGATAATCGAAACATTTTCATGTCACGAATAGCTTCTACAGGCTTCTTTAATTGGGCTATATCATAATTTTTCGGTATGCTTTTCCGAAAGTATAAATATAAAACAAAAATACTTGCAGCTAAAGAAAAGAAGTTGGGGATAATCATCCTCGAAGCAAATTCTGCGAATCCAATACCAAAGAAGTCTGCAGACACAATATTAACTAAGTTACTTACGACTAGAGGAAGAGATGTTGTGTCCGCAATAAATCCACTTGCGATGATGAATGGAAAAACCATTTTTTCATTAAACTTAAGATTTCGAACCATTGCCAATACGATAGGAGTCAAAATAAGCGCGGCACCATCATTCGCAAAAAACGCTGCTACTAAAGCTCCAAGTACGGACACATAAATAAACATTAGAATACCATTTCCTTTTGCAGCCCTAGCCATATGAAGAGCGGACCACTCAAAGAAACCAATTTCATCTAATATAAGAGAAATAATGATGATTGCGACAAATGCCAATGTCGCATTCCAAACGATGGAGGTTACATCGATTACATCTTTAAAATCAACCACTCCAACAATTAATGCCAGGATAGCGCCACCACACGCTGACCAGCCGATTGATAAACCTTTAGGCTGCCATATGACTAAAATAAGTGTTATTAAGAAAATCACTGATGCTAATATAACTGATGTCAAAACTTAACCTCCTATTACTCACACGAAATGCGTAATCCCTGTTCTTCTAGTTCTTGTAATTTAAAATCCTGACTTGGAAGATGCTCGAGCATTTTTTTAATCAATGGATAATACTCGCTATCTTTATTTAAAGAATAAATATTCCACTGACCGCGTCTTGTTTCTCCAACGATTCCAGCATCTTTCAGCTTACGAACGTGTTGACTAATAGAAGGCTGACTTGCCTTAAATATTTCAACAAACTCACAAACACAACAATCGTGAGAGTCTAAAATTTTTATCATTGTTAGGCGTGTTTTATCACCCAACAATTTTAAGACAGTTGCAGCTTTTTCTATTTCAATCGTTGATACTTGCATGAAAGCACCTCCTAATTTCATCCGTGTATCAATATATAATAATTTGCTTATATAATCAATAAGAAATTATTTTTAGTTTTTAAATTTATTCATTAACTTATTCATATATTGAGATAGGAAAGAGGGACCTTTCTCATTTCTTCTTAAAAGGTATATTGAAATAACCAGAACAACAGCAACAAAAATTAAGCAGGGTATGATTTTTATAAATATTTTTAACTTACTCTCTAAAAAGCTACAAAGTTGTGTTACATGTCTCTAATTCTTGATCACACCCAATACTTTTCTTTAGTTCAAATGGATTAACATAAAATGAAGTACCAATTTTCTCAATAAAATGGTCTGTAGGATGCATTTTACTAAGTTCAAGATTAATAATTGTATTTTCAGTAGTTTCGGTTGCTTTGGCTAATTGCGATTGTGTAATTCCTAACCTTTCACGAATTTTTCGAAGCCCCAATCCATAATTTAAACAAGGTTCATTCAACACCCGCATAACCTCCCTTAATAGATATATCAATATATAATAATTTACTTATATAATAAATTGCTTATTTGGTCGGTTCAAGTGTTTCATGTGAATTTTTTGTAAATATTTTTATAACTAGCCAATTGTGTATAGTTTTATCCTCTAATGTGAGTAAAAAAAACAAACCCTGTACTTAGGGCACAGGGTAATGGGATAATATACAATATTTATTTTAACTAGAAACAATCTACCTCTTCTTATTTATTTTTTTTGACTTCTTCAATTTCTTCAATTTTCACAGCGCAACAAGAGCTACCTTCTTCTTTGACTTCTTCTATCTTTACATTACAGCAAGACTTATCTTTGCTCTTTTTAAACCATACCATTATCCTCACCTCCTTTAAATTAAGTAAAAGAGAAATCCTGATATAGAAGCCATAAGAACAACAGACACAACAAATGCCGAAACAAGACGTTTTTGAAAGATTGAATTTAACAGTGCTACTTCTGGCAAGCTAGCGCCAGTTGAACCAATCATTAATGCCATAACTGGCGGGAAGGCCATTCCTTTTGCAATAAGTATTTGAGATAAGGGAATCATCGTTGATATTCGTATATACAGTGGAATTCCAATGATTGCAGCAACCGGAACTAACCACCACATATCGGCTCCGAGATAAGTAGTAATCCATTCTGTCGGAACTGCTCCATGTATGACTGATCCGATCCCAGCCCCTAATAAAAGATAGGGATAAACATTTTTCATGAGGCTCAAAGTCTCTCTTAATGCACCCCTGAAACTGAACTTAACACTCTTCTCGTTAAAACCCGTCATGGTTACTTTTTTAACAGCTGTTTCAAAACCAAGTTTTTCTAATGTTAAACCGATAAAGATGGATAAGGCTGAAGTAACGAGAGTATAAATAATTGCAACCTTAACCCCTAGTAGAGTTGCCATAAGCGTGATGATCGTTGGGTCTAAAACAGGGGAGGCAAATAAAAATACCATCACTACGCCAAAACGAACCTTCTTATTCAACAAGTTCACTATTACTGGAATAGTAGAGCAAGAACAAAAAGGAGTGATAAACGCGAATGAAATGGCTGCGGAAACTCCGATAAACGTGTTTTTTCCTGATAAATATTTGTTAAGTTTTTCGTAAGGGATTACCCCCTGAAGTAGACTAACTAGAAAAGAAATTGCTACAAAAAGGATTGTTAGTTCCAATGCAATCGATATAAAATCTTGAATGATTTTTTCAACCATCTTAAAAACTCCTTTATTATTTGCATTTTGCAAGTATTTGTTATGTTTTTAGAACAAAAAACCTAACACTCTGATTTTCTATATCGATCTATAAAAAATTGTAAGATTATGCATGTTATTTACTTGCAATTTACAAGTATTGATGAGAGGGAATTACCCCCAAAAAGGCTTGCAACACATGCTGGATTTTGCCATTGCATCATTTAACAACTTTATCGAACGAATAACAGTTTCTTTTTCAAATTCATTCATATGAGAAAATACTTCATTTAAATACTCATTCACTTTTTGATCGATTGTTGTTGCAACATATTTACCCTCTGTTGTTAATGAAAGAATGCTAATTCGTTTATCATTTATATCCGGTGTTTTTTTCACTAATTTCATTTTCACTAATGATTGCACCTGGCGGCTAAAAGTTGTGATGTCTGTGCCCAATGTATCTGCTATTTGTTGCATCGATGGTTCGTGTTGATTGTCAATCTCATAAAGAATATGACTTTGAATGAGCGAAATATCAAAACCACCAGCACTGCAGCAATTTTTGTTCAAATGACCAAAGCGTCGGGTTATAACCTGGAATAAACTTCGAGTATTTTCCATTTTCTTCACTCCTTATATTTAATTATATAAATTAATTTGCAAAATGCAACTATTTAATAAATTAAATTTCGTAATTTAGGAAGACCTTGATAGGTGTACCATAGCAACCTCTTAGCGAAATTTTCAACTTATCCTGTTTGGCATTTATCCGATACAAGCAGGATTAGGAAAGAGAGGGAAAGCATTTTTTCCACTTACTAATTTATTGGCTCGCTATGGAATCAAAACTTTGAACGAAAAGCTACATAAAAAGTAACAAAACAAAAAAGTTAAGCATTTGAATTTGGTTAATTTTTCATTTATCATTAGCTAGGAAACTAATTTTTATTTAGAGTTATTATTAATGGAGGTAATAGATTATGAGTCATTCTCGGACAACTGCTTACCTAATTGATCAAGTGTTTTTAGATCGATGGTCTCCTCGATCTTTTATGGAAAAAGAAGTTTCTGATGAAGTTTTATTTAGTCTCTTTGAAGCAGCTCGTTGGGCTCCATCTGCTTTAAATATCCAGCCTTGGAGATTTATTTTAGCCAGAACACAAGACGATCGTGAAAAATTCTATTCTTTTATTTTTGAGGGAAATCTTGCTTGGTGTCGGAAAGCCCCTGTTCTCGCGTTAATAATTTCAGAGATGAATAATGAAAAAGGGCTTAATAAGTCCCACGCCTTTGATAGTGGAGCCGCATGGGGTTTTCTTTCACTAGAAGCCACTAAAAAAGGGCTTATTACTCATCCAATGACTGGGTTTGACTTTGAAGCAGCCCGCAAGGTTCTCGATATTCCGGAAAAATATGCAATAAATGCATTAGTAGCGATTGGATACCAAGGTGAAAAGGAGGATCTTCCAGAAATACTGCAACAAAGGGAAAATCCATCTCCAAGGCGTGAAACGAAAGACTCCCTTTTTGAAGGAAGTTTTGGTCATCAAATTAAAGAGTATGTTCATGTATAGAAAATACTATATTACTCTATAAATTTAAATTATATTATCTGAGTTAGATATTTTTAGTAATAGATAAAAAAATGGGTCTGTTTTTAGCAGATCCATTTGATATCGTGATATTCCAATTCCCTTAATAAGCAGTATGCACTTTTTTAATAATCTGGAATTCCAATCAGCCCGTTTTGATTTCCAAAACAACCTTCCCCTTTGTACGCCCAATCCTAACATATTCTCCAATTTACCTTCTCTTACTTGTATAATTGTAAGTATTTCGTGGTTTTCTCCTCTTTATTTCTAAAGATTCAGTTAATCTTAAACAGATCAATTTTTAATAAATCACTATGCAAGCTTTCCTGCAAATCTTTTACTTTTTTGCAAACAAAGAGGCAAGTGCAGACTGATTGAATCCTTTTACTATGAGCCAAACTGCTAAAATCATTTCATTCGCTGCTACCGGTATAGCCAGAATACCACCCCAAACAGAAAGTTGAGGAAATACGCCGAACATGACGAACAAGGCACAAATAAAAATTAGAGTTGCCCCTGTCATACCTAAAATGGCTATAAATCTTGGTACGAGCCTGGTTTTATAAAATATATAACTGTACATCATTGTATTAATTCCTAGCATGAAATTGGGGCCAAGCAAAAAAGTCCAGTCATGGATTGCATGCAGTACTATTCCGGAGGTTTGATAAGATGCGGTATCTGGGGATCCTAATGCGACAAATTCTCGGCTTAATGTCAAAAGGGACAATACGCTGATTACACCAATAGTAATAATAATCGCTTCTAGAAATCTGAAACAAACATGCCATAGTGCGATCGTTTCATTATATTTTCGTAAAATCGGAAACATGATTGTTGCAGTACCAACCGCTGAAACGACAAGAATGAGTTCCATAAGTGCCCCCAGTACGATTTGATTGGCATGTTCAGAACCATTCACTAAGTAATCAGGACCGTTTAGGATAGGGTCGTATAATAAAAGACCTGCAACCGCCGAAACAGCTGCAAGAATAAACAGTGTCCCCACAATTTTGGCTGCTTTTTTGTTTGAATTCATATATTTATCCCCTTCTTTTAATAAATTTACAAACAGTAAAGCAAAAACAATAATCATTCTTACAGCTTTGAGTTGTCCCCATAAAAGAATACTTCTTCTAGCGGTAAGTTAAAGGCGTGGGCAATGCGAAAAGCCAATTCTAGAGATGGGGAGTAGTTTCCCTTTTCGAGAGCCACGATTGTCTGTCGTGTAACGCCAACCTTGTCTGCCAATTGCTGCTGTGTCATTTCATCATGATTGAAGCGTAATTTTCGGATGTGATTGCCGACAAGATTCTTCTTGCTCATATTAGACTCCTCTCCGATAGTGATATAGTCTCGTAGCAGATCCGGTTAAATCGGAAATGAATCCCGAAGTGATCAGGATAATGAACATTACATGTAAAGGCTGGTAGATGATCAGGGATCCCATTGCAAGAAGAAAGCCGATGATAAAAACAAAAAACGCATTCCGGAACGCTTTCAAGTCAATTAATTTATCCAATTCATCCGCAAAATTTGGTTCCTTTTCTCTGGTTGTAATTCTAAAGACGATATTAAAAATAATGCTGATAATGATGTGTGCGATGATTGAAACCAAAGTCAAGATGAGGACGAAGGAACCCCAATAACGAAAGGACTCTGCCGACTCCATCTCCCCGCCGGGATATTGCGGGTACATGTACAAACAATAAAATCCAAAAATGAGAATAGTACTGATCAACGACAAGATACTTTTCTTCTCTTGATAGGTCATATTCAACCTCCTTGTGTAGTTATTTTTACATCATGTTAAGTTTGATAAACATAATGTAATATAAACTATACATCAAGTCAAGTTTTTGTTACATAAAAAATAGAAAAATTTACCTCCTCTTGCCAATGTGGCAATAAACGAACTTCGTAAAAGCAATATCAAGATCTTTTATACTAATGATCTTGTAGGGCTGAAGAGAAGTATAGAGGTAGAAAAGTTTACTTTTTGATAATGATTTCATACAATAAAGTGGATAATGATTATCCGAGTTATTGTATTTAGTGTAAATATTTATAAGAAAAATTATTTTAGAAATAGGCGGTGATTTGAATGCAGATGAAAACTGGAGTAGAACAGTCAGTGTATGCCATTTTTATTCTTAACATGTTACCGGATAAAGCGGTATTACCTGGGGAAGCGATAAGTCAACAATTGGGAGCTTCACCAACATATTTCCAAAAATTGTTAAGGAAGTTAGTCAGTGCGGATTTGATTACTTCTGTGCCAGGGGTAAAAGGTGGGTTTAAATTACGGAAAAAACCTGAAGACATTCGGATATACGATATTTACCTAGCTATAGAAGGTCAGCAATCTCTTTATTCTTCCAGTGGTGTTTTGAATGACATGCTTGAATTAGAAGAAGAGAATAGCTGCTGTATGTTAACAGACTTGATGGAAGAAGCAGAGTCTTCTTGGAAATCTGTGCTGAAACGAGAAACAATTGCATCCTTATTTGAGGAAATTAAGGATGGATTTCAACCCAAAGTGCATGAACTGCAAGAATGGATAAAAGAAAAAATGGTTTTATGAAATTCACGGAAAAACAATTAGTAAGAGCTTGATCAAAATGAAATATTTTTATCGTTTGAGAAAACGGACAGGTTAGACAACTTCATATCAATTTAAATATCCATTTGTTCTAGTGTCGCGTGAACATCTGATCTCAGATGCATTGAATTAGATTTAAGCACAGACTAAAAAACTCGATTTACCGATAGAATAAGCTGATTGGAAGGATGTTAAAAAATGAGATTAAGTATATTGGACCAAGCTCCCATTACAAGAGGGAATACGGCAACGGGTGCTTTAAAAAAGGCGGAAGAGTTGGCTGTTTTGGGAGATGAGTTAGGCTATTATCGAATGTGGATGGCAGAACATCATGGAACAAACGATTTTGCAAGTTCAGCTCCTGAAGTAACCGCAGCTCATTTGGCTGCAAAAACGAGAAATATTCGAATAGGCACTGGGGGAGTGATGATGATGCATTATTCTCCATTAAAATTAGCTGAAGTATTTAAAACGTTAAGCGCATTTTCGCCAGGCAGGATTGATTTTGGTGTTGGCCGAGCTCCGGGTGGCGACCAGCGTTCCATCTATGCTTTATCTGAGGGACGTCAGCCGCTGCTGCATAATATGTATGAAAAATTTGATACGGCATTGCAGTTAATCAATGATGAGGTACCCGAAGATGACTTATATAAGCATACAATTGCCACACCATCCCAAGTCGTTTTGCCAGAGGCTTGGCTGTTGGGGTCGACTGGCAATAGCGCTGTTCAAGCTGGACGGAGAGGGGTAGGCTATTCTTTTGCACAGTTTTTCAATGGTGAAATGACTAAAGAGATTTTAGCTGCATACAAAAGGAACTTTCAGCCTTCAGCTTTTATGGAGAAACCGCAAATCAATGTTTCCTATATGATAACAACAGCCGAAACAAAAGAAGAAGCTGAATATGAAGCAAAGCCACAAGATATTTGGCGATTACTGTTTATGAGAGGCAGATTCGAGGCAGTTTTATCACCTGAGGAAGCCCGAGATTATCCATTGACGGAAATGGATCGCATGATTATTAAAGAAAATCGCAAAATACATTTAGTTGGGGATGCGAAAGAAATAGCAACTTTGCTACAAAAAGAACAGGAGCAATACGAATTTGATGAAGCGATGATCGTTAGTATTCCTCATTCCCAAGAGAAACGTTTGAATGTTTATCGATTATTAGCCCGGGAATTGTTATGAGTTTGTGGGTAGGAGAAAAGTGGAACAATTCAAATCAAGAACCTAGATTTTTCTAAAAATGGATCCGGAACAGTCTAATATAAGTATTTTGTAGAAATCGCAGCAAACCCCTAACAACATATAAAGTGCCAATAAAAATATGCCTGCCTCTCCTCGAGTTTTGTCGAAACGGCGCAGTAGCTTCGACTTTTCAAGGAGAGACAGGCACTGTTGTGCTTTTTTGTCTCAAAAGGCTTTATTCTGGATAGCTTCCCATCATTAATAGTTGGATTGCATGTTAGAGAAATCAACTGGACCGTCTTCGGCTAAGTGACAAGCTACCTGATGGGCTTTCCCAGGGATTGAGTGTAGCTTCGGCTCTTCCTTTGCACAGCGGTCAAATGCGAATGGACAACGTGTATGAAAACGACAGCCAGATGGCGGGTCTATTGGAGAAGGCACATCTCCTTTTAATACGATCCGCTCTTTTTTCTCTGAAATGTTTGTACTTGGTATGGCAGATAATAAAGCCCTTGTGTATGGGTGCTGCGGGTTTTCAAATAGAGAATGTTTATCTGCGATTTCGACAATTTTACCAAGGTACATAACAATAATCCGATCAGATATATGGCGTACAACTCCAAGATCATGTGAAATAAAGAGATAGGTTAACTTGAATTTCTGTTGCAGATGCTTTAATAAATTCAATACTTGAGCTTGAATGGATACATCAAGTGCTGAAACAGCTTCATCGCAAATAATCAGTTTTGGATCAACAGATAATGCACGGGCAATCCCAATGCGCTGACGTTGCCCACCGCTAAATTCGTGAGGATAGCGATCAACCTGATGTGCACCAATGCCAACAGTCTCAAGCAGTTCAACAATTTTTTGGCGTCTGTCTTTACGAGGAACAACATTTTGAATTTCAAGTGCTTCCTCTAATATTTGACTTACTGTTTGACGCGGATTCAGAGAGGCATAAGGATCTTGGAAAATAATCTGCAAATCTTTACGCTTCTTTCTCATTTCAGATTTACTTAAGCTAAGTAAATCTTCACCTTGGAAATTAATTTCGCCGGAGTAAGGATTATCTAGACGCAAAATCGCTCGGCCTGTCGTAGATTTCCCACAGCCGGACTCACCGACAATACTTACTGTTTCTCCTTCATTCACATAAAAACTTATGTCATCTACTGCTTTAACATGATTCACTGTTCTTCCAAGAAGTCCGCCTTTAATCGGGAAGTATTGCTTTAGGTGTTTTACTTCTAACAATGCTTGTTTACTCATGACCAACCGCAACCTCCTCTTGCCATTTTTCTGTATGAATCCAGCAACGAACTTTATCACCATTTTGCAAATCTTTTAGCTCAGGTAACTCAGAATGGCAAATCTCTTTCGCATGCGGACATCTTGGAGCAAATCTACAGCCTTTCGGTAAGTTGAATGGGCTTGGAACAGAGCCATTGATCACCGACAAGTCACCATCAACATCTTCATCATGTTTCGGTACGGAGTTTAAAAGACCGATTGTATAAGGATGCTTCGGATTGGTAAATAACGTTTTTACATCCGCGTATTCAACTACTTTCCCGCAATACATGACAGCAACCTTGTCACACATTTCAGCAACAACGCCAAGGTCGTGGGTAATCATCATTAAAGAAGTGCCAAGTTCTTCTTGTAATTTTTTTATTAATTCAAGAATTTGTGCCTGAATCGTAACGTCTAAAGCAGTTGTAGGTTCATCAGCAATGAGTAATTCAGGATTACATGCTAATGCAATCGCAATCATCACACGCTGACGCATCCCGCCCGATAATTCAAACGGGTACTGCTTTGCCCTCTTCTCCGGCGAAGGGATACCTACTAAGCTCAACATTTCAATTGCTTTATTCCATGCATCTTTTCGATTTAATTTTTGGTGAATTCGTATCGATTCGGCAATTTGTTCACCACAAGTTAATGTAGGGTTCAATGATGTCATTGGCTCTTGGAAAATCATTGAAATATTATTTCCCCGAATGCTCATCATCTGCTTTTTTGATTTCTTTAGCAGATTTTCACCTTTAAAAATAACTTCTCCTCCAACTACTTTTCCAACAGGCTCCTTCAGAAGACGAAGAATGGATAGGGAAGTAATACTTTTTCCAGAACCTGATTCTCCGACGATTCCAAGCGTTTTCCCTTTTTCTATGGAGAAATCAACTCCATCAACCGCTTTTACTTCCCCCTCGTCTGTAAAAAAGGAAGTTCGCAAATTTTTAACCTCAAGGATTTTTTCCGTTTTTGATTGTGTCATCTCTTTTTCACCAGCCTTAATTCAAGTCAATCCGTTTGTTAATTAAACGGTAAGTAATATCTACGAGGGTATTTACAAAAACAAAAAGAACAGCACAAATCAGAATGGTCCCTTGTACCATAGGGAAATCATGAGCCCGAATGGAGTCAATAATCAATCGGCCTAACCCATTAATAGCAAATACCGTTTCGGTAACTACAGCGCCACCTAATAAACCGCCGAATTGGAGTCCAACTACAGTTACTACCGGGATTAACGCATTTCGCAACGCGTGTTTATAAATAACTAGTTTATCACTGACACCTTTAGCATAAGCAGTACGGATATAATCTTGGTCAATTACTTCTAGCATGCTTGAACGAGTCATACGAGCAATAATGGCAGCTCCCCCAGTACCTAAAGTAATAGCTGGAAGAATCATGTGTTCCCAAGATCCCCATCCAACGACTGGCAGCCAGCCTAAGTTGACAGAGAAGAAATAAATTAACATAATTCCGAGCCAGAAGTTTGGCATTGAAAGACCGAATAAAGCCGCAAGCATTAGCGATACATCTGCAAAAGAATATTTTTTTGTTGCAGAAATAATACCTGCGATTAATCCGGTAATGACAGCCAAAGCCGTTCCAATTACAGCCAGTTGAACGGTAATCCAAAAGCGTGACTCAAAAATTTCATCTGTGACAGGACGTTTTGTCCGAATGGAATTTCCTAAGTCCCCTTGAACTGCATTCGTTATATATCGAATGTATTGCTCATGAAGCGGATCATTAAGCCCTAAATTTTCCCTCATTTGCTCTACCTGTTCTGGATTGGCGTTTTCCCCAGCCATAATCTGTGCAGGGTCTCCGGGAATTAAATGCATCATTAAAAATACCGCTAGTGTAACCCCGATCATAACGGGAATCGTTTGAAAAATTCTGCGAATAATGTATAAAAACATGTAGCTCACCTTCCCAATTTTATTTCTTCGCTTTTGGATCTAATGCATCACGCAATCCATCACCAAATAAGTTAAATCCAACTACAACGAGTAAAATGACAAAACCGGGGAACAAGGTTAAATGTGGTGCTTGAGCCACATAAGATCGTCCTTGTGCCAGCATCGTACCCCATTCCGGAGTTGGCGGCTGTGTACCCATTCCAAGGAATGAAAGTGCACTCGCGGTAATAATAGCTGATGCAATGTAAAGTGTAGATTGAACGATGATCGGTGAAAGAATATTGGGAAGAATATGCTTAAAGATTATTCTAAAATCACTTGACCCCATAGCCCGGATCGCATCTATGTATTCTAATTTCTTCACACTTAAAGTAGACCCGCGAACAATACGGGCGAATGTTGGTATAGCAAAAAAGGCAACGGCAATTATAACATTCGTCGTACTGGCTCCTAGTATACTCACAATCGCTAAGGCTAGAAGAATACCTGGAAAAGCAAGTAATACATCACAAATTCTCATAATAACGGAGTCTATCCATCTACCGTAATATCCTGATACTATTCCTAAAACAATTCCAACAACTGCACCAAGTACCGTTGATAAAATCCCTACAGTTAATGAGATTCTTGAACCGTAGAGCAGCCTGCTTAAAATGTCGCGGCCCTTATCATCTGTACCTAGCCAATGTTCAGATGAAGGAGTTTGAAGTTTCTTGCTCATTTCTATATGACTGGGATCATATGGTGCGATAACTGGAGCAAGGATTGCTAAAATAGCAAAAATAATGACAATAAATGCCCCTGTCATGGCGGCTTTATTTTTTGAAATCTTTTTATAAAAGGCTCCCCATCGAGCTGCTTTTGCATTATGCTCTTTGACAGGAATGGCTGTCGAAGATTGAATTTCTGGTTGATGATCCATACCCTTTCATCCTTTCTCTACTTGACTCGAATAATTTTTCTGGCAAATAAAACATAGTTTTAATCATAACGATGCTATTCTGATATTACAATATTTTAATATTTTAGGTCGTCCTTCACCCTCCGCCCGCTAGTTTTCTCGAATTCGACATTGTATTACTCTAACATAATTGCTTTTAATATTGGAGATCATTAGTTTTTTTATGATGTATATTACATTTTTATTAAACTATTAACAAGTTTTTTATATTTTTCTAAAATAATTCTTGTGTGAAATTAATTTTTAGATTAGTATAACAATTATGCTGTAAAATTTAAGGAGGTAATTTCATTGAAGAGTAAGAAAAATTTATTTCTAATGCTAGTATTAGCACTCGTACTTGTCCTAAGTGCTTGTGGCGGAAATAATACTTCATCAGGAGAAGATAAGAAAGGCAGTTCTGGCGCTAAGGGCGGCGGAGATTTCGTATTTGTAACTGGGGCAGATGCTCCAACTCTTGATCCACACGGTGTAAATGACACTGCAACTACTGATGCAACGTCACAAATTTTTGAGCGTTTAACTGATTATGCTGAAGACGGATCTGTTGTTCCATTACTAGCAACAGAATTCAAAACAATTGATGATACTACTTGGGAGTTTAAGCTTCGTGAAGGGGTTAAATTCCATGATGGAACTGATTTCACAGCTGAAGCAGTCAAAATGTCGCTTGATCGTTTAATCGACCCTGAATTTGCTTCACCACGTGCAGTTGTTCTTAATATGATCGAAGAAGTAAAGATTGTTGACGATCATACTGTACATATCAAAACGCAGAACCCTTTTGCTCCACTTCCTGCTCACTTAGCACATAATGCTGCTTCAATCATCGCTCCTTCTGCAATTAAAGAAGAAAACGATGGTGGTAAAAAGGTTGACGAAAACCCTGTAGGTACGGGAGCATTTAAATTCGCAACTTGGAACCGTGGTGCTGAGCTTAAATTTGAAAGATTTGAAGATTACTGGGGAGAGAAAGCAACTCTTGATACAGTTACGTTTAAAGTTGTTCCAGAGCAGGCAACACGTGTTGCTATGCTAGAAACTGGTGAAGCGAATGCAATGTTACTAGGATCTTCTGATGTTGCTCGTGTCGAAGCAATGGATCAAATCGAAATTAACCGTGTTCGTGGAACTCGTATGGACTATGTTGGTTTCAATATGAATAAAGCGCCATATGATAATTTGAAAGTTCGCCAAGCAATCGCAATGGCAATTAACAAAGATGAGATCGTTGACGGTATTTTAGAGGGACAAGGTGTTGCGGCTGTTGGGCCATTAGCTCCGACAGTAGTAGGTAACTCTCAAGAGTTAACTCCTCTGCCATATGATGTAGAAGGTGCGAAGAAATTACTTGCTGAAGCTGGATTTGCTGATGGTTTCAAAACGACGATTTTTGTAAATGAAGGAAGCAAAGAACGTGCTGACATCGCTGAATTAGTTCAAGCTCAACTAGCTCCTCTTGGAATTGAAGTATCAATCGAAACAATCGAGTGGGGTACTTTCATTGAAAAAACGGGTGCTGGTGAGCATGAGTTATTTGTCCTTGGGTGGACAACTGTAACTGGTGATGCTGACTACGGTTTATACGCATTATTCCATTCTTCTATGCATGGTTCAGCTGGTAACCGTTCATTCTATACAAATGCTAAAGTTGACGAATTATTAGACAAGGCTCGTATGAGTCCTGATCAAAATGAGCGTAATGCATCTTACAAAGAAGTTTCTGAAATTCTTATCGAAGAAGCTCCAATGGTTTATTTACAACATCCTGATTTTGTCTTTGGATCAAACGGTGTTGCCTCTGGATTATTCGTTAACTTCAGTGGTACTCCTTACTTTAAGGATGTTAAATTAAAATAATCTTACTTTTTTTACACACAACAAGTGCACGCTTCTGAGGCGTGCACTTTTTATTATAGAAGAAAAGCTAAGGAAGCAATCGCTCCAACTGTTATGAGAACAATTATGATTTTTGCCAAGAGGGTGACAGAATCTTTTTCTTTTTGGTTAACTTTTGCTTCCTGTTCATTGACAACCTTACGATATTCCGGACTGCAGCAGCCCACTTAGGCCACCTGATTCCAGTCAGAGACATCTTCCTCGAGAGGGAGGTTGTTGGCGCGAGCCTTGGCAGCAGCACGGAAGAACAGGGTAATTAAGATGGCAGCGCCGATGATCCCGCCAATCCAGGCAATGTTCATAGGCAGGCCGAACCCAATTTGTGCATTTAAGATGTAAGTGATTACCATTACTAACATGAATGAACCAGGTATCAACGAAATCCAGTAATTTTTTCTGGCAATATATAAATACATGGCACCAACGAAAAGGGCAATGACCGCCGTCGCTTGGTTAGCCCAGCTGAAATATCTCCATAAAAGGTTGAAGTCAATTTGAGTTAACACAACGGAAATTGCAAATAACGGAATAGCAATCCAAAGACGGCTTGATAATTTTCTTTGCGCAATGTTTAAGTATTCAGCAATGATCATTCGAGCGCTACGGAAAGCAGTATCTCCAGAAGTAATTGGCAGGACAACAACCCCAAGAACAGCAAGCGTTCCGCCAATTGCACCCATCATTGTCATAGAAACTTCACTAACAATTGCACCTGGTCCACCGGCAGCAAGCAGGTCGCTTAATCCAGTATAACCGTCGAATAGGCTCATGGCAGCTGCAGCCCAAATCATCGCAATGATTCCTTCTGCAATCATCATGCCATAGAAAATTTTGCGTCCCTGTTTTTCTTTTTGTGTCGTGCGAGAAATAATTGGTGTTTGTGTCGCATGGAATCCTGAAAGCGCACCACATGTAATCGTAAAGAAAAGTAATGGAAAAATTGGCGCGTTAGCAGGATGGAAATTTTGGAATGAAAGTTCTGGAATTGGTGCACCTGTTACGATTAATCCGATCCCAACTCCAAGAGCACTGATGACAAGCAATGCACCGAAATATGGATAAAAACGTCCAATGATTTTATCAACTGGAAGAAGTGTTGCTAAAATGTAATAAATAAAGATAGCAGCAATAATTAAGCCAAGAGCTACTTTTCCGTCCATCAAAACATTAAGCAGGGCAGCTGGTGTAGAAACAAACACAGTCCCAACTAATAATAACAGTAGAACAGCGAAGGCATTTACCACGTGGCGCATAACTTTCCCTAAAAATTTGCTTGCCAGTTCAGGTAAATGAGCCCCTTTATTACGGATGGAAATCATCCCCGTTAAATAGTCGTGCACAGCACCGGCAAAAATACAGCCGACAACAATCCAGATAAATGCTACTGGGCCGTAAAGTGCTCCCATGATGGGACCAAAGACAGGTCCTGTTCCAGCGATATTTAATAGCTGAATTAATGAGTTCTTCGGTGTACTCATTGGCACATAGTCAATTCCATCATTATTAACATAGGCAGGAGTCGCTCTTTCTTCTTTCACCCCGAAGACCTTTTCTACGAATTTGCCATATGTGAAATAACCAATGATCAGTAAAGCAACGCACGCTAAAAATGTATACAAATCCTCTTCCCCCTTTATAAAAGATGAATGCGGTTACATAGTCTAGTATAAAAAAGAAAGGAGGTGAGAAGGGGGATTTGAGATTAACAGGTAGAAATTTAGGGCTATGATGTTTTATAAAAGGACTAAAATACAAAATATTGTGAATAGTGGTGAATCTAATAAGCTAAGTATAAGATTAGATCTCTAATTTAGTCCTTAATGCTTTGATATAATTTCTACTGACCGATAACATCTCCTTTCTTCCTTCTATTTGTAATTGATAGGCTCCATTAAACCAGGGTGAGAGCCGGGTGACATGCTCTAAGTTTACAAGAAAACTTTTGTGAATTCGGAAAAAGCCATAACCAAGAAGCCTGCTCTCCAAGTCTTTCAAGGGTGTTTTTGTTTCAAACTCGCCATTTCTTGTAATAAGTTTTGTCAGCTTTTCATCTCTAACGATATAGAGAAGTTCCTTTGGCTCAAGATAATGGATTTCACCGTCTGCCTCGATCGCAAGTTTTCCCGTTGATTTTCCAATGTCCTTTTCCTTATGAGCACTAAGTTTCCGTTCAATTCGCTCGATTGTCTCCTGTAATTGATCCTCATCATAGGGCTTCAGTAAATAGTCAACCGCGTCGTACCGGAAAGCTTCAGCGGCAAATTGTGGATAGGCCGTTGCAAACACAACTAAAGGTGCCTTTTTCAGCTCCATTAGCGCCTTGGCGGCCATCATTCCGTTCATTTTTGGCATCTCCACATCAAGGAATACGACATCGGGCTGCAGCTGAATGGTCTTCATCACACCTGATTCTCCAGATTCTGCTTCACCTGCGATGTGAATTGAAGAGAAACCCTCTAATAAATGCCTCAATTCATCCCGGCTGTATGGTTCATCATCGACAATGAGGGCTCTGATGGATTGTTCCACTGGTGTTTCACCTCCGCAAATGGAATGGAAAAAGAAATTTCCGTCCCTTTTTCTAGTTCACTATTAATTTTAAGAGCAGCGTGATCTCCAAAAATATTAGTCAGTCTGCGATTTACATTATAAAGGGCCAGGCCACTCCCAATCTCAGAAGTTATTGGTGCTTTGCAGATTTGATCAGACCGATCGGCGCTCATTCCATGCCCATTATCTGTTATTTTTACATGGGTAGCTTGATTATGGGTGAAAATCGTCATTTTTATCATACAGTCACGTTCTTTATCCTTCATGCCATGTTTAATGGCATTTTCAACAATCGGCTGCAGAGTGAGGGGAGGGATATTCTGTAATAATACCTTTTCCTCAATTTCATAGATAATTGTAAGTTTATCTATAAATCTAGCTTCTTCAATTGCGAGATAGGCCTTAACCTGTTTTAGCTCCTGCTCAAGTGTCGTTAAGGCTTGAGTTGTAACGGATAGATTTTGCCGTAAAAAATGGGACAGATAGACAAGCAACTTCCGAGCCTTGGCTGGATTAATCCGAATGAGTGAGAGAATCGTATTTAGTGTATTAAAAAGAAAATGAGGGCTTATTTGTGCCTGCAGCGCCTTGATTTCTGCTTCTTTTGCTAGCTGATAAGCTTTGTCCGAATCTGCCAATTCCAGCTGATTGCTGAGGAGGGCGCTGAGACCGGAAATTAGCTCCATAATGACCGGATTGATTTCTTTTTCCGACCGAAAGTAAAATTTAAGTGTTCCAATTGTTTTCCCCCGTTGTTTTAAGGGAGCAATTACTGCCGCACCTAGCTTGCAGCCCTTTACACGGCAACGAATTGTCTCGTGATCCGCGGTAATCATTTCGCCTTTTTTAATGACGGCCCAAGTGATTTGTGTTTGGATAGGGCTATCTGGGCGGTGATGATCATCACAAAGACCGACATGGGCTAAGATTTCCGATGAGTTGGTCATAGCAACTGCACTTGCATTAATTTCTTTATGGATGATTTGACAGACGGCTTTTGCTGATTCACGATGTAACCCGTTTCTTAGGTGGGCCAAAGTTTTTTTCATAATTCTCAGTGTTTTTTGCGCCTGTATGGCCTCTGCTTTTTCCTTTTCATTGATGACACTTTTAATGATGAGGAGGAATAAAGCGCAGCCGAGTCCGTTTGCTAGTATCATCGGCAAGCCAATGATTTCAACAAGAGTCCAGGCTTTATCAAACGGGCGGGCGAGCAGCAAAATAATCAGCATTTGCAGGGATTCAGCAAGAGCACCGATGAAAAAAGCTGAGCTCAATTTCACATGTTTATTTTTCCGGTAAAACAACCCTGCAAGGATTCCTGAAATGATTGTCGCTAAGCCACAGGAAAGGGCGGTAAATCCCCCTAACGAAAAACGGTGGATGCCGGCAACCAATCCGGCGCCGATTCCGACTCGGTAACCGCCTAGCAGGCCGGCTAAGACGACTCCAATAACACGAGAATTGGCAATCGCTTCGTCATCGGTAAGGTCCGAGGTCCAGCGGTTAAACTGCAGACTATCTGTACTAAGCGATAACCCAGAATACGTCCCAATGATCCCGAAAAAGCCAAAAAACAAAATTGCAATTATTTGCTGTTTTCGATTTAATTGATTCTGGTAAATCATACTGCGGAAAAAATGAAATCTCGTTAACACAAACGCAATCGTGACAAGTATTCCAAGCCGCTCCACCATCGTCACTAGCAATTCAAACATAGCCGTACCCGCCCTCCTCTTTTATCCAAATATTTAATCTATTTATAATTGTAGCAGTTTTTTGAAGGGTCGTAAATTTGGAAAAAAGGCAGATAAATAGTATGAGTAAAATATAACTTTGAGAGTTTTCATAAATAGCATTCATTGAAACAACTAAAAGTTAAAAGGGTTATTGACAAAAGTAAAAATAAGTATTATTATTATCTCGAATTAAAGATAATTTAATTCAAGATTATTAGGGGGTGAAATAATATGGAGAGAAAATGCACGAATTTACCCTTTCTGATATTAATGCAAACATCTAAAGAAATTCATGAGCGAATAAAAGAAGAAATGACAAAAAACAAATTAAGTATAACGGAATTTTCCGTTTTAGAGGTGCTTTACCAAAAAGGGAAACAAACCATTCAACAAATTGGAAAGCGCATTTTAATCTCAAGTAGCTCGATGACCTATTGTTTAGACAAGTTAGAGCAAAAAGGTTTATTGAATCGATCCGCCTGTCCAGATGACCGCCGAGCGATACATGTGATGTTAACTGATGATGGAAATGTATTGATGAAGGAAATCATGCCGAAATATCATGAGTTAGTTGATGGTCTGTTTGATTCACTAAATTCTGATGAGGCAGAGACATTGGTGCACCTATTGAAAAAGGTAAGAGATAGGGTATAAGCTAAATTTTTTTAAAAATATACTTCGAAATTGAGATACTTCAATTGAAGGAGATGTGCATGAATGGCAGATTTTATACAGCTAGTAAAAGAACGGAGATCTGCAAATAATTTTCTTCCTGATCAATTAATAAAAAAAGAAGAATTAAATGAAATATTTGAGTTAGTCAAACTTGCACCATCGGCTTTTAATCTACAACATACAAAATATGTAACTGTCATAGACCAAGCAATGAAGGAGAATTTAAGAAAGGCTGCAAATGGGCAATATAAAGTATCGAGTGCATCTGCGGTTATTCTTGTTCTTGGTGATAAACAGGCATATCAGCAGGCACCTGAAATTTATGCAGGATTAAAAATGTTAGGCATAGTAAATAAGCAAGAATATGATCATATGGTCAATGATACGGTTTCTACCTATGAAACAAGGGGTAAGGAATTCCAAAAGGATGAAGCGATTAGAAATGCTTCTTTATCAGCTATGCTCTTTATGATGGCTGCCAAGGAGAAAGGATGGGATACTTGTCCGATGATAGGATTTAATCCTGAAGCGGTCAAGAATCTATTAAATATAGGTGACCAATACGAAGCAGTGTTAATGATTTCACTTGGGAAAGAGAAAGTAGAAAGCCGAAAACCACGAGGGTATCGTAAGCCAGTTAGTGAATTTGTAACTTATATCTAGTTTGATAAATAGGAGTGAAATAGAATGGATAAAAAAACAATGGGTATTCATCATATTACGGCAATCGTAGGTCATCCCCAAGAGAATATAGATTTCTATGCTGGAGTTTTGGGCCTGCGTTTAGTGAAACAAACGGTTAATTTTGATGATCCAGGCACGTACCATCTATATTTTGGCGATGAAGGCGGGAAGCCAGGAACAATTATTACTTTTTTTCCATGGGCTAATGCGTATCAAGGAAGGATTGGCGATGGTCAGGTAGGCGTAACTTCTTATGTTGTTCCTAAAGGGGCCATGAGCTTCTGGGAAGAGAGATTAGGGAAGTTTAATATTTCTTTTACTAAGGCAGAGCGGTTCGGTGAACAGTATCTGGCGTTCGATGATCCGCATGGGTTACACTTGGAAATTGTGGAGCGGGAAGAAGGAGAAGTCAATACTTGGACCTTTGGAGGGGTAACTCCAGAAGTAGCGATCAAAGGCTTCGGCGGTGCAACATTATTATCCGCTCAGCCAGACAAAACAGCAGAACTGTTAGAAAAAGTAATGGGGCTTGAGCTTATTGGGAAAGAAGGAGACTTTATCCGCTTCCGTTCTCTAGCTGATATTGGAAATATTATTGACCTGAAAGCAACTCCGTCTGGAAGAGGGCAAATGGGTGTTGGAACCGTGCATCACATCGCATGGAGAGCGATTGACGATCAAGATCAATTGGAATGGCAGAAATACGTGGCAGCAAATGGCTATGGTGTAACACCTGTTCAGGATAGAAATTATTTTAATGCCATTTACTTTAGAGAATACGGAGAAATCTTATTTGAAATTGCCACAGATCCTCCGGGGTTCGCTCATGATGAATCTCAAGAAACGATGGGAGAGCAGTTAATGCTGCCTGCACAGTATGAACAATATAGAGCTAAGCTTGAACTCAGTTTAATACCAATTAAGGTGAGAGAATTAAATTAATTTTGCAAAGGAATGATTCCTATGCTTTCCATTGATCCTCATACAAATACGGAACGGGATAATTATAAACTTCTAATTGGAAGCATTATTCCAAGGCCGATAGCATTTGTTACAACTTTGTCCGAAGATGGCGTTTTAAATGGGGCTCCTTTTAGTTATTTTAATATTGTATCTTCGAATCCCCCAATGATTTCTTTATCGATACAACGTTCCGCAGGGAGACAGAAGGATACTGCCAAAAACATTCTTGAGAAAAAGGAATTTGTCGTTCATATTGTTGATGAACAGAATGTAGAAAAGGTAAATAAAACGGCTGCCAGTCTGCCTCCTCAGGAGAGTGAAGTAGAGTTAGCAGAACTTACACCAATCGAAAGCATGAAAATCTCTGTTCCAGGTGTTAAACAGGCAAAAATTCGAATGGAATGTATACTGGAACAATCCTTAGAATTGGGAAACCAAGAAGTACCCAGCTGTGATTTTATCATCGGAAAAGTGGTTCAGTTTCATATAGAAAATGATATATATGAAAATGGAAGAATCGATTTTGAGGGATTGGCAGCTGTTAGTCGATTGGCAGGTAATTATTATGCGAAAATCGGAGAAGTTTTTGAAATAGAAAGACCTAAATAGTAGGAGGATTACTAATGAAACATATTTTTAACAAAGGAAAAGATTCCAATAAACCGACTTTATTAATGCTTCATGGAACGGGAGGAAATGAATTAGATTTATTGCCTATCGCCGGAATGATTGATGATGAAGCTTCTGTATTAAGTGTGAGAGGGAATGTTTTGGAAAATGGAATGCCTCGATTTTTCAGAAGATTAGCTGAAGGGGTTTTTGATGAAGAAGATCTTATTTTCCGAACAAAAGAATTAAATGAGTTTCTTGATGAAGCGGCAGAAAAATATGGCTTTGACCGAGATAATATTATTGCAATTGGTTACTCAAATGGAGCGAATATTGCTGCAAGTTTATTATTTCACTATCAACATTCGCTGAAGGCTGCTATTCTTCATCACCCTATGGTGCCTAGAAGAGGGGTAGAGCTTCCTGATTTATCCGGAAAATCTGTGTTTATTGCAGCTGGGACAAACGATCCTATTTGTTCACCAGCAGAATCTCAAGAACTGCAATCACTATTAGAAAAGGCGAATGCAAAAGTTGAACTTCATTGGGAAAATAGAGGTCATCAATTGACAGCTGAGGAAGTTAAAGCAGCTGGCAAGTGGTATCTGACTTTATAATATCGGTTAATGGTCTGACGAAATAGGAAGGCTAATTGATATTTTTTGAATATTAACCAATGCATTAGGTGGTCATGATGAACTCGGTATATCAACCTTTAGCTACTGAAAATATATTGGATCTCATTTGGAGTAATTCAACAGATGCTATTTTTGCCCTTGATTATGATGGCTCAGTAATTGACGCAAATCCAGCCTTTCAAAACATGCTTGGCTGGAATACGGAGGAACTATACGGTATTGCGTTTCCTCCGTTCATTGTCAATATGAAAACAGTTTTCATCTAGATAAAATCATAATTCCATCTGGAAAGTATGAAAATACCATTTTACAAAAGTGAGCATATATCTTGAAGTCAAAATATATTAAATGATAATATACGAACTAGGAATTAAATTTCGGAGGAGACATCTTATGAAAAACAAAAATGAAATTGGAACTTTTTTACTTCGAATTGTGTTAGGACTTGTCTTTTTAGCAAATGGAGCTGCTAAGTTCCAAGGCGGTATAGGGAATACAGCAGGCTGGTTTGAAAGTATAGGAATTCCAGGATCCCTTGCTTATCCAGTAAGTATTATTGAATTAGCGGGTGGTATTGCAATTATTCTAGGCTTAGGAACAAGGATCGTTTCAATGCTATTTGGTATGATCATGATTGGCGCAATAGTTACTGTGAAATTGCCAGCAGGATTCCTAAATGGATATGTTTACGATCTTGTACTTTTAATCATTGCAATTCACATGGTATTGAATGGAAGTAAGTGGTTTTCACTTGGTCAATTGCTATTTAGAAGCAAGGAAGCATAGAAATTCAATAAATCATCCCATTATATTTAAACTGAGAATTATGAGTTTAATATATAATAAAATCCTGAAAACAGGGAATAATGGAAAGCAGAGCATTGAAAATCACTCATTTTCAATGGGGGTGGTTCTTATAAGGATTATTAAAATAAGTTAGAAGGAAGGTATCATAGATGGGCTTTTTAGATAAATTATTTGGAAGATCAAAGGAGACGAAAAGTATGTCAAACGTTAAATTAGCAGTAGTTTTTTATAGCATGGGTGGAACAAACTATCAATTAGCAAAATGGGCTGAAGAAGGAGCTAAAGAAGCTGGTGCTGAAGTGAAAGTATTAAAGGTTCAAGAATTAGCTCCAGAATCTGTTATTGCGGGAAATGAAGCTTGGAAAGCAACTGTCGATGCAACAAAAGACGTTCCAGTAGCTACATCGGCTGACATTGAATGGGCGGACGCAATCATCTTCAGTGTTCCAACTCGTTTTGGCAACATGCCATCACAAATGAAGCAATTCCTTGATACTCAAGGCGGACTATGGGCTACTGGTAAAACAGTGAATAAAGTAGTAAGTGCGATGACCTCTGCACAGAATCCACACGGTGGTCAGGAAGCTACACTGTTATCATTATATACTTCTATGATGCACTGGGGTGCGATTATTGCCACTCCTGGTTACACAGATCCAGTGATCTTTGGTGCAGGCGGAAATCCATATGGAACAAGTGTAACTGTCAGTCAAGATGGTAAAATGATTGAAGACGTTCAAGGGGCTGTAAAGCATCAAGCAAAACGTACTGTTACAGTTGCAGAATGGGTTAAAAAAGCAAACCAATAAGGATATTCAATAAAATAGCACCCACTTTAAGGGTGTTATTTTATTTACAGATCAAGTTAAATATATATAATTAATACAGTCGTATTAGTAAAAAAATCCCGATGGGGAATTTTACATTTGAAAAATGCAATAAAAAGGAGTAAAATTTACTATCAGATTCATCACAATATAACCAATAACGATGTATAACCTCTAGAATATGGCTTGAGGGTCTCTACCAGGAACCGAAAAATCCTGACTACAAAAATGAATTGATCATTTTTGTAGTCAGGATTTTTTTTTTTCTGAAAAAAAAGCACTTTTAGATGATAGTTTAACACTTTTATAAAAGAATTAGAAAGGAATAGTGATTTCATAATGAATTTGAAAGTTTTTATATTGGCACTCTCGACAGTTGCCGTTGGATTAGTTGAATTAATTGTGGGCGGCATCTTACCTGCCATCGCGGATGATTTTAATATTTCACTTAGTACTGCAGGACAGTTGATAACAGTGTTTGCACTTATATATGCAATTGCAGGCCCTGTTTTACTTGTTTTAACCAGGAAAGTTGAACGAAAAAAATTATATCTTATTTCATTATTTATTTTTTTTATTGGCAATGTCATCACGTATTTCAGTCCAAACTTCACCTTAATGATGATTTCCAGAGTATTGACCGCTATGAGTACAGCATTAGTTGTCGTACTTTCATTGACCATTGCTGCGAAAGTTGTCAAACCATCCCATCAGGCAAAGGCGTTGGGGCTTATTTATATGGGAATCAGCTCATCCCTTGTTTTAGGTGTCCCTTTGGGTATTTTAATTTCCAACACATTTGGATGGCGAATCATATTTCTAGGTATAGCGATCTTATCCATCGGATCGATTATACTCATTTCCCTGTTTTTAGAGCAGATACCTGGTGGTGAAAAGACAATTCCCCTATCAGAACAAATAAAAGCGGTTGGCAGCCCAAAGATAGGAAGTGCCCATCTTGCTACTTTATTTATGCTGGCAGGACACTATACACTGTATGCTTATTTCACACCATTTTTGGAAACGAATCTCCATCTCAACTCAAATTGGATCAGTGTATGCTATTTTATTTTTGGACTAGCGGCAGTAAGTGGGGGAGCATTGGGTGGAACACTTTCTGATCGGATTGGCGCTGAGAAAAGCATTATCATTTTCATCAGTTCATTTGCTGTGATCCTATTTTTGCTTCCATTTACGACTTTTTCCCTTGTAGTATTCATACCAATGATGATGATTTGGGCTGCATTGAGCTGGAGCCTTGCACCACCGCAACAAAGTTATTTGATTGGAGTCGATCCTAATACATCTGATATTCAACAAAGCTTTAATAATTCAGCCATACAAGTGGGAATTTCACTTGGTTCTGCTATAGGTGGCATTGCTTTAGAACAAACTGGTTCGATCTCCAGTATGGCTTGGGTTGGAAGCGTTATTGTTATCATTGCTTTACTGTGTGCAGTATTTTCTTTGACTAGACCTGCTACTTCCAAAAGGTCTGAATTGAAAAGCGCATAATTCTGTTGTTCTCACCTATTACTCACAAATCATTAGATCTTAACAGAGCATTTGGTTCCCCTCTTGTGTAAAATTCTGCTGGAGCGGGAACCAATTGCAACGAATAAAGACCATGGCTAGATTTTTTTGCAGATCATGGGCAAAAAAAAAGAGAATTTCCTTCACAGCATTAAAGAAAATTCCTACTTTCCTGTTTTCGTAGTCTTTTTTATTTGTTGTAGATAATGACGAACCTCTTCTATTGTAATACCGATCTTCTTAGCTTCAAGAATTAGTGCCTTCCACTCTTTATCTAATTCGCCTTTCATGCTTTTCCCCCTATTCACTCCTTAAATTCAATTAGACAGCTGTAACTGCTCTATAATATAGGCCATACGATTTTAGTTCGATAACTACGCTAGGGCTAGCATAGGGAATTGTCTAGTTTGATAAGCATTCTTTAGCGGTTTTATACAATGAGGGCAGGGGAAAAATAAGATTATTATTCTTCCTATGCTAAACTTTTAAAGAATAATTTAAAAAACGGGCTTTAATATCATCAAAATAAATAGCAGCGTGCCCAGTCCTGAGGCGACATAGTATAAACGATTTGCTTTCCCAAGATAAGCAGACTGAGGCTCAGGAAGAGGTTCATGATCGGGTAATGTAGGATCTTGCAGCCAGGCAGATAGTTGTTTTGTGACAGGAGCTATGAATCCAACAACAACAATTTGGACTCCTATATACAAGAGGATGGAGGCCAAAATCCATAATTCAGTAAAGGACAGACTCGATAAAACGACAAGGGCAATTCCAGTTAGCACGGCAATCGTTCCGCCAATCTTAGGGAAATATTCAAGCTTTTTTGATAGCATAAGAGACTGCTTGAGCTCACCAATGGATTGCTTCTTTCTAAGGAAGATATGCCCAAAATAAGTGGGTCCCACTCCGATGATAGCGGATAAAACATGAATAAGTACTAGCCATTTCATATTGTATTCCTCCTAGGCTTAAGCATTTCGAGTGCTTTTCCTCATTTATCATAGCTGAATATCTGTCATTAACATAAGTTACAAGTGTCATATAATTGTCATTGAATGAACCGCTTTTCATAAGATGTTATTATTAGCCATTACTGTATATGGATTATGATAAAATATGGTTAAAGGAAATTACTGTCAGGTTCGGATGAGAGGTGAGCGTTATTAAGAAGCTGCGAATTGTGATTGCCGATGATCAAACATTATTTCGGGAGGGCCTGCAAACTATTCTTAATTTAGAAGATGATATGGAGGTAGTAGGGGTGGCTGATAATGGCCAGAAGGCTCTGGAGATTGTGCTTAAGCATGATCCCGATGTGGTCTTAATGGATGTCGAGATGCCAGTCATGAATGGGATTGAGAGTACTCGCCACATGAAAGAGCAGTTTCCTAACACAAAGGTATTGATTCTATCTACCTTTGCGGAGGATAACTACATTGTGGAAGGACTAGCCCATGGTGCTTGTGGTTACCTGCTGAAGGACCTCCATGCGGATACTTTGATTTCCAGTATACGAAGTGCTGCGACAGGGCAATTCATACTTCCAGCACCGATTGCGGCAAAATTGGCTTCACGACTCTTAAAAGCATCTGAGATAACCGATACACCTTTCGCTCATCACCGGAAACCTGAACATTTGATTGAAGAATTAACAGAGCGTGAGAAGAAAATGGCGAACTTAATCGTTAAGGGCTTCACGAATAAAGAGATAGCGGCTCGCTTGTTTATGAGCGAGGGAACAGTTCGGAACTATATTAGCGTCATTTATTCCAAGCTAGGAACTAATAATCGAAGCAAGGCGATCTTATTATTAAACGACCTCTTAGGTGAAGATAAAGCAAATACATAGAAAAAGACATCGGGCCAGCTCCAGTTTAAGGAGAGGCGGATGTCTTCTGTTTTTAGTTTCACAATTAGGATACGGGAAAGCGGATATCCAACACATAATTCCATGCTTCTTCGGAGTGAATATGAAGGATTCCTTGCTGACTCTCTACACGTTTTTGCATCGTTGTTAATCCAAAGCCGAAATCCTTCTTGTGAGTGGGTTCACCATTATTTTTTAGTTGAAATAGAATCAAATCGTCCTCCTGTTTCAAAGTAAAGAAGAATGCCTGACAGCCCCCGTGCTTAATTCCATTTGTTAGGCCTTCTTTCAATGCCATAAAGATCATATTTTTTTGAATGATTGAAAGTGGAGGAAGCTTAGAGATCGAGCTTTCAATTTGAACTCCAGCATATTTTATTGTTTCTTCTATTATATGGAGTAAGGCTGCAGGTAAGTCGTAATTCCAATCGGCATCTTTCAACAGGCGGACCGATGTTCGGATTTCATCTAACCCTTTGCGAATAAGCTGCTGAGAGATTTCCATTCGTTCGATGGCCTGTTCGGGTTGTTTAGCGATTAGCCTTTTACCGGCTTCAATCTGTACGATGGTTGTCGTTAATGTGTGTCCAACGATATCGTGAATTTCTTGTGCAATGAGATTTCTCTCTTCAAGTGCAGCAATTTCTACAGCCGCTGCCGTACCCTCTTGAATGCTCTCCACCAGCTGTTTGTGAGTCTTTTCAAGCTCTCTCGTTCTTTCTAAGACTCGTTGTTCTAAAAGACGGTTATCCTCTTCTAGCTGTTTGGATAATAATTGTAAGCTGGCAGCATACTCCTTTGCATGAGTATCTGCTTGCCGGTATCTTCTTATGATGATAAGCGTGCCTGGTAAAACAATGGCAAAAGGACGAACGATTTTGACCATATTCATTATGTCCATCAAATTAGCTGCTAGAGCTAGATTAAGAGCAATTTCTAAAAAAATAAAAAGGATGAGTCCAGAGGAAAAGAGTATTAACTCCGGATTTTTTTGCTTTTTTATTGAGAGTATTGAAACGACTAGAATGAGCAGTACATTGAGCGCAATAAGAATGCTAAGCACGGGAAATAGAAGGGCGACAATTTTTGCATGAATAGCTGTGGCAGCAATGCCAGTGATTCCTACCGCTGTAAAAAGATAAGTAGACCAAAGCACCGATTTCCTGTATACGTGATATATGATTTCACGGAAAAGCAGCAATAAGAGTAAGATAGCGATGAATTGACCTATTGCTATTAAATAGAACTGAGTGACAGCTGGTATAGGAAAGAACAGCTGCCTAGAAAGCGAATAGGTAACATACGGCCATATCGAGAAATGAACAATGATAAATAAAGCATAAAATAATAGCAGGCGTTGTTTTCGATTGTATAAATATAGGAATAGCGCAAAAACACCCGTGACAAAAAAGCCGATGATACTAACTATATTTATAGCATCCATCTTTAATAGATAGTCTATTACTTGAGCTTCAGAGCCTAGGGTATGGTGATAAGGAATTTTCCCCTGAAGGCGAATATATACATCATCTGAAGAGTTATTAAGGTTAAAACTATCCCAACGTGGTACCCCCTTTCGGGGATCCCTATCGCTTAGATCTCCAAATTGATGGATTAGCTGATTGTTTTGGTATACCTCATAGTAGAAAGGACTAGGATAGAAGAATAGCTGCAGCCTCTCACTATTTTTCTCAAGTGAATGCTGGATTTGCAGTTCATCTTGAAGGTCGGATATAGAGAGACGGAGCCATATTAAGGCATTGCCACTATTCTTTTGGTGAGCATATGGGGTCCAAGCAGAATCTGTAGGTATCGTGGTTGGCTGTGAAGCATGACCCTGTTCACTAAGCGGTTCCAAATGGTATTGGATGGAGGAGTGGGGTATCTCTACATAGTCACTAAACCCATCGGAGCCATTTGCTTTTGCAGGGAGGATGCTGAGTGTGGAAAGGATGAGAACAAGCAATAGTAAGAGAATAGTAACATATTGAAATTCCTGTTTAATAGTATTCATTAGCTTAACCATTGAAATTCCCTCCTCAATCCCAAATTGACTATGTTCTTTTGTAGCGGCTTTAGTCAAATTATAAATCAGGTAATGTCACATGAGGAAGTTACATCTGTCATTTTTCAGAAAAGGTTCAAAGTGTCTATTATTGGTGTGCTTAAGGACATTTCGAGTGAAAACAGGAGCTGAACTGTAAATGCTTGATATTGGGGTCCAATTATACCCTTTTCGTCAAGAGGGATTTGGATGGTTAGTCCATAATCATTTGAAAAAATCTTTTACAGCAATATCTAGCTAATTATCGTATTTCAGTTTGCAATAAAGTTGCACCCTTACACCCATTTGGATAAAATTGTCTAAACAGGTGTTCTTATGTCCAAAGGAAAAAGATTCTGAAATTGAAGAGTGAGAATTAGCAAGGTCGTAGTTCGGATTTTGGGGTTGACTATGGTAATGGTAATAGATTCAAGGTGCATCCTCATTATGAAAACCTACGAGATTAAAAAGTATAAAGACTTACAGACAACATGATTTACTATCAGAATTGGAACAAAACTATTCCCTTAATTGTATTATTTGATATTATTGTTGAAATTTAATTGAAGGAGAAACGTTTCAAAACTATCATCTACTTATAAAAGCCACACATAATTTGGCTTCAAACAGCTGGTTTTAATACTTGAAAAATTAATCTTTTAAATTTAAAAATGATTTTTTTTCTATTTTAATTGAAAAAGAGGTACTGAATATGGATAATAAAAAGCTTGGAAATCGAGTTAAATCAATTAGAAAAAACAATAAAATGACATTAAAACAGGTTTCTGAAAAGACAGGTTTATCTATTAGTTTTTTGTCACAGGTTGAACGTTCTAAGAGCTCAGCTACTTTGTCATCAATAAGAAAAATTTCTGAAGCACTGGGTGTTAATCTTAGTGATTTTTTTCAAACAGATTGCGATCCTAAATCCGGAATCATAAAAAAGGAAGACCATAAAGAACATCGTTCTGATGAAGTGAATTTTACATTTACAAATTTATCAGGTATTACAAACCCTATTTTTGAACCCATTTTAGCTACACTTTATCCAGGTGATAAAAATATAAGTCCATACACACATAATGGTCAGGAGTTTATTTATATTCTTGAAGGGACTCTTTCAGTTATATTGGACAATAAAGAGTATAGTTTACGTCCTGGGGACAGCATACATATCGAATCTACAACCCCCCATATTTGGTATAACGATACGGAACAGATAGTAAAACTATTATTGATAACCTCCCCTGTTATTTAAGAAGAATCTAGGAATAAATGAGGTTTACCTTAGAATGAATAAAGTGATTTAATTAGAAAGGAGTCCTAATATAATTTATTGAATAATCTGAATTATTTGTTGACACATTTCAACTATAATTTATAATTAAAATTAGCATTATAAATTCAATACTACTTAATTCCATGTGCTATTGCATTTTTTAAAACAATAAAAATTGAAGTAGCACTTCAAAAGGGGGTATTTCTTGTTTAGTGGCAAAATCATGTTCATATTATTTGTTTAAAAATTGAAGTAAGACTTCAATAATTGATTGGTTTTAGGAACAAAGCCGTATAAAGAAAGGGTCTTTTTTTTACTAATAATTGAAGTGTAGCTTCAATTATTGATCATTTACTAGTTCTGAGGGGAATATTCTTTCTGTCAAAACAAAAAGAAATCAATAAGAACTTTGATTAAATTTAAAAATAGGGAGTGAAATGGCAATTATGTTCAGAAAAATCAGAAAACAATTAATGGTAAGTGTTTTGTTAATAATGGTTATCTCTATTTTAGCGGCCTGTAAATCGGAAACGACTGCTCAGGATGGTTCACAAGTTTCAGGAAAAGTATATAAATGGAGAATGGTCACACATCAAATTCCTGGAACTTCAAGATATGAAGGGACAGTTGTTCCATTTATTGAAGCAGTAAAAGAAGCTTCTGGCGGCAGATTGATCATTGAGCCATATGGAGCTGACACCCTTTTTCCAACAACAGATACATTTGATAATGTTAAAAATGGTGTTGTAGAAATGGCTGCTATTTATACTGGTTTTTGGTCGGGTAAGGATCCTGTATTTGGCCTAGGTGGTGGAACTATACCTGGTGATCCAATTAAAGGATTTAGTCAACATTATTATCGTTCGGAAAAGTTAGAACCTCTTTTAAGTGAAGTTTATGAAAAACATGGAATTAAAAACTTAGGTTCATTCGACTTGGCACCGGAGGAAATATTAATATCTTCAGTTCCTATACGATCAATTGAAGATTTTAAGGGAAAAAATATAAGAGCTGCTGGTATTGCAAATTTATTTTATGGAAAATTAGGAGCCTCATCCATTTCTCTGTCTCCACCTGAAATTTATACAGGATTACAGTTAGGGACAATAGATGCAGCGGAATATAATGACTTTCTTGTAAATAAAGAAATGGGTTTACATGAAGTAACAAAGTACGTTATAAATCCAGCGCTTCATGTCGGACCAAGTAGTGACAAGGAGTTAATTGTTAATCCAAAAGCTTGGGCAGAACTTCCTGACGATTTGAAAGCTATTGTTCTTACTGCTAGAGACAAGGCAAGATATTTATCCGCAATGTCCTATTCTGTAGAAAACCTTAAGGCCAAACAAGAATGGTTGGACAAAGGAGTAGAAATTATTGATTTACCAGAAAAAGATATTGAGAAAATGAGAGAAGTGGCATTTGAATTACTACTTGAATATAAGGAACAAAGTTCAGAAACTGAGAAATATATTGAGGCCTATGCGGAAGTTTTAAACGATCTTGGATATGTCGAAGAAGCGAAAAAATTAGGATATTCTAAGTAGATTAGTAAGCAGTTTAGTTTTTTATTCCATCAATATAAATCTTCTAAAATCTTTTAGAAATATGGTGATCTTTTTATGAGGAGTCTTCAAAAGATAATTACCAGAATAACTTCATGGTCGTCATGGGCTGTAAGCTTTTTAATAATTCCTCTCGCATTAGTGGTAGTTTATACGGTTATCATGAGGTATTTTTTTGCAAAAGCGCCAGTATGGGGATTTGAAGTCCCAATATTTTTATACGGAATATTCTTTATGGTAGCTGGAGCAGAAGGTCTTAGGTTAAAAGTGCATGTTACAGTTGATGTGTTTCCTAGGATGCTTTCATTAAAAGGGAAACAATTTTTGGAAATATTCTCCACTATAATTATTATTATCGTTTGTTTAACTTTAACATGGCACGGATATAACATGGCATGGGACTCTACTTTAATAAACGAACATTCTACACATCAGAGTACATTTAATCCCCCAATTTGGTGGTTTAAATGGTTCATACCATTGTCAGCAGCATTAATTTTATTGCAGGCCTTAAATGAGCTTATCATCTCAATTAATAACTTCATGGGAAAGGAGCGTAAAAACAATGCTTGATTTTACACCAATATTAATGTTTGTTACTCTATTTCTCATGCTTTTTCTAGGAGTTCCTATCGCTTTTTCTTTAAGTTTTACAGGCATTGTTTTTGCCTTTTTTCTTTGGGGGTTTGATAGCACAAGTCTATTAGCCAGTGCTGCCTGGGGAGTCATGAATAACTTTACACTTATTGCCATACCGTTGTTCATTTTTATGTCAGTTCTTTTGGAAAAATCCAATATAATTGCTGATCTTTATGAAACCTTTTACAAATGGTCTGGAGGGCTACGGGGAGGGCTAATAATTGCAACTATTGTTGTTGGAGCAATATTAGGTGCAGTTTCAGGTGTAGTAGCAGCAGGGGTTATTGGATTAGGATTAATCGCCTTTCCATTGATGAAGAAATATAAGTATCAAGAGAATCTTAGCTTAGGCTCAATAATGGCGTCAGGAACACTAGGGCAGCTTATACCTCCTAGCTTAAATATGATCGTTTATGGTGCTATTACAGGAGTTTCCGTTTCTCAGCTATTTGCCGGGGGCTTAAGTGCGGGTATCTTTTTGACAATATTATTTATTATTTATATCTTCATCAGAACATTGATAAATAAAGATATTGCACCTGCACTAGCTAAAGAAAATAGAGCGACATGGGAAGAAAAAATTTCCTCATTAAAAGCTGTTTTTCTTCCAATGTTACTCATTATTATTGTTTTGGGGGCAATTTTTTCAGGTGCTGCTACTCCTACAGAAGGTGGAGCTGTTGGAGTAATGGGAACATTAGTTCTTTGCTCGTTAACGAAAAGAATCAATATCAAAAGTTTATTAAGTTCCTTAAAGGAAACCATCAAAATGTCTACGATGGTTGGATGGATTTTGATAGGTGCCTCCTGCTTCAGTTCAGTTTTCTCCGGAATTGGTGGAAATCGAATGGTAGCTGATATTGCTAACGCAGCACCAGGTGGTAAGTGGGGAGTCCTAATATTATCAGTTTTATTTATTATCTTTTTAGGAATGTTTTTAGAAACAGTAGCCTTAATCATGCTTGCTGCTCCAATTATATCTCCATTAATAGCTAGTTATGGTTTTGATCCATTATGGTGGGGAATCGTCTTTATGCTTATATTGCAGATGGCTTTTCTGACACCACCGTTTGGATTCGCAATATTTTATTTAAAAAGTGCTGTGCCTAAAGATGTTCCAATCGAAAGGATATATAAATCGACCATACCATTTATCTTAATACAGCTATTAGCTGCTATCATCTTTATTCTTTTCCCAGCACTAGCATTATGGTTACCGAAATTACTCCAGTGAAAAATATAATATTATTATTCTATGAGAATCAAATTAATTACGAATATACTTATTGACTGGAATTTCAAAATTGGGCAAATCGTGAAAGCCAAGAGGGAAGTAATACAGTCTTTTATCAGAGTTGTTAATAGTTAGATATTACTTGATTTTAGGAGAGGAAAAGAACATGACCACAATTAGAGGAGCATACCCAGTTTTAATTACCCCAATGACAGAGGCTCAGGAAGTTGACTGGGGCGGTGTAAAAAATAACGTAAACTACTTTCTAGGCCAAGGAGTCGCAGGAATCGTTATCAACGGAAGTACAGGCGAGTTTGTCAGCCTAACAAAAGAGGAAAAATTCCAAATGGTCGAAACGGTTATAAAAGAAGTAAACGGGCGAATCCCAGTCATTGTCGGTACAGCTGCAGAAACAACGAAGGAAACGATTGAATATACAAAACAGGCGGAAGCATATGGGGCTGATTGTGCATTAATTATTAACCCTTACTATATGAAGCCAAAGGAAAATGAAATTTACTTCCACTATAAAGAAATCTCTAATAATGTCAATATTCCAATCATGCTTTATAACAACCCGTTCACATCCGGAGTGGATTTGAGCACAGAGTTAATGCTGCGAATTGGACATGACTGTGAAAAGGTTACGCACATAAAAGAATCTAGCGGAGAAATTGCCAAAGTAAGAGACCTTGCAAGAAAAGGAAAAGGTAATTTTGAAGTGTTCTGCGGTGCAGAAGAGCTTGTCATGGAGTCGTATTTGGTTGGTGCTACAGGTTGGATTTCAGTTGCTGGTAACATCGTGCCGAAGCTTGTTACTGACATGTTCAATCATTTCCAGAATGGTGAGCTAGAAGAGGCATGGGCAATCAACGATCGTATTTTACCTCTTTGTTCTTTCCTTGAAGGATCAGGAAAATATGTGCAAATCGTTAAGAGAGCAATGGAGCTTACAGGTCAAGCAGGCGGCCCAGCTCGCTTCCCGCGTCTAAATTTATCACCTGAAGAAGATCAACACTTAAAAGACATTTTATCGAATCTATCTGTTGCTACTAGAGTATAAGAATAAAGATTAAGTTGATTTACTTAATATTCTTTCAAAGGATGAATATAGATTACTATCAACTTTAATTCGAATTAGTTACAGGTCCGCCTAAGTCGATTTAGATAAACTTAGGCGGACTCTTTTTTCCTTTAAGGTTTACGCCTTGTAGATGACTTTGGGGGTCTCTCTAATAACAGATGATCCTCCTTTTTGGATTTGGTGGAAGATAATATATGTATAATTATGGTAATATAAAGTATATACATTATCAGTGATTGGATGACCTTGCCTGTAGGTTAATGTCATATCACTTTCAAAGTTTTTCTCGTTATTTTTCATAACTTTTCCTCCATTTAGGTTGGTATAAGATTAGTGTCCATTACTAAATCAGATATGAATTAATTACCAATTGGTTGTTTAATTAAAAGTTCACTATGATTAAAGGCATTTGCAGTTTATGGGTTGAAAAATTATGGGGATTTATTGCGATATATTATTATTATTATTAAAGTAATACATAGCCAGTACACCAGCACACTATCGGGGGGAAATTAAAAATGGAATCAAATAATAAACAAACTATTTATTGGTCCTTGTTAAAGAATAGGGAATGGAATTTTTATCTTGCTTCTACTTCGAAAGGGCTTTGCTATGTAGGCTCCCAGAACGTATCATTCAAGGAATTGTCCGAATGGGCGAAGAAACGCTTTCCCGGGAGTCCTCTTGTTGAGGACGATAAAATGCTTGAGCCGTATGCGGTTGAAATCACCCAGTATCTAGAAGGTGAAAGGAAAACCTTTACTGTTCCATTTGATTACAGCGGGACAGCATTCCAGCTTGCAGTCTGGAACGCACTTTGTGAGATTCCGTATGGACAGACAAAATCCTATTCTGATATTGCAAATTATATTAATAAACCAGCAGCTGTTCGCGCTGTAGGGACAGCAATTGGAGCTAATCCGGTATTAATAACCGTGCCGTGTCATCGAGTAGTAGGAAAGAATGGATCGTTAACCGGCTATCGCGGTGGTTTGGAAATGAAAACACAGCTTTTGGACCTTGAAAAAAGGCCATCCAAAAATGAGTGAACAATTTTTTTTGAAATAAGTTATTAAATATTCATTATATTGGGACAGTTATGCTGAGATTTATATTAAAATAGAATAGGAGTCTAAAATAGTAAGAAAGGATGGCTTTGAATGTGGCTTATAAATCCAGAACTGAACCCGATAAATTAATTATTCTCAGATTGTTAAACACACGAATGACTTTGACTGAAAAAGACAGCCAACACTATTTCAGTCTTAAAAAAGGTTATGAAGGGGAGTTGATGTTCGATGCAATGACTGAAGAACTTCAACGTGATTGTTATATTTTAAATGACTTGCTATTCAGGTTTAACAACACCATGTTTCAAATCGATTCTATGATTATTTTTTCAGAAAAAATCTGCTTTTATGAAGTGAAAAATTTTGAAGGTGATTATTTTTGCGAATCTGACAGATTATACAAAGTGCCAAGAACTGAATATAATAATCCCCTTCATCAAATATACCGAAGTGAATCCCTACTCCGCCAGTTGCTCCAGCATATAGGTACTCCCCTCCCTATTGAAGCCAATGTAGTTTTTATCAATCCAGAGTTCACTCTATACCATGCTCCTCTCGACAAGCCGTTTATTTTCCCAACACAGGTAAAGAGCTATTTAAAAAAATTAGATATGACGCCATCTAAACTAACTGGTAAACACAAGAAGCTGGCTGATCAGCTTATTTCTCTGCATAGTGAAGAAAATCCTTATACTTTGTTGCCAGCCTATGAGTACGGGCAATTAAGTAAGGGAATTACTTGCCAAGCCTGTAGTTCATTTTCGATTTCTGTTCATGGACATTACTGTGTGTGCGGTGATTGTGAGCAGGAAGAACTGGTAACAGTTGCTGTTTTGCGGAGTGTGAGGGAATATATGCTTCTTTTTCCTGGGGAAAAAATAACTACTAATATTATTTATGATTGGTGTGGGGGAGTAATAGATAAAAAGACAATTAGAAGGGTGTTATTAAAAAATTTTAATAAGATAGGGACTCATCAGTGGACCTACTATGAGTAATAAAGGCGAGATGACGGACACTTCTTGTGAAATCCTGCTGCAAAATGTCCGTCATCGGTGTTATGAAGGACAAATTAAGTTCAATCGAGAGGCGAGATGTCCGTCATCGATGTTATGAAGGACAAATCAAGTGCAATCGGGAGGCGAAATGTCCGTCATCGATGTTATGAAGGACAAATTAAGTGCAATCGAGAGGCGAAATGTCCGTTATCGGTGTTATGAAGGACAAATTTAGTGCAATCGAGAGGCGAAATGTCCGTCATCGGTGTATGAAGGATAATGCATCACCCAATAGCGTGACAATTACCAACAAGGGCAGGTATATTAAAAGTGCTATTGTTTAATTCATGAAATTCCCTTTGGGGATCTGTCTCATAAATTGAAAGGATGTTGATAAGAATGAATTTATTCCTTAAAGATAAGGCGGTTTTAGTGACGGCATCGAGTAAAGGACTCGGGAAGGCAACAGCGCTGGAGTTTGCCAAAGAAGGCGCTAAGGTTTTATTGTCTAGTCGGAATGAAGAATCATTAAAGAAAGCTGCCGAAGAGATCAAACAGCTATCCGGCAACAGTGAGGTTTATTTCAAAGTTTGTGATATGTCTTCGGCAGAGGATATCTCCAATTTGGTTGCTGCTTGTAAAAGTTTGCTTGGAGGCGTGGATGTACTTATCAATAATACGGGTGGACCGGTTGCGGGAGGATTTGATGCAGTTACAGACGAGGACTGGTTTGCTGCGTTCGAAAAGAATCTTCTTAGCTACATAAGGACGACACGTGAAGTGATTCCATATATGAAAGAGAATGGTTTTGGGCGAATCATAAATATCTCTTCATCTTCAACAAAAGAAGTGATAGACAACCTTATCCTTTCAAACACATTCCGATCTGGGATGGTTGGATTGACTAAATCATTGGCACGCGAAATGGCACCATTCAATATCCTATTAAATACGGTTGGGCCTGGACGAATTGCAACTGATCGTGTGGCTGAACTTGATCTGATTAGTGCAGAGAGAATGAGCATACCTGTCGATGAAGTCGTTTCTAAATTCAAAGGTTTAATTCCGATGGGCCGCTATGGGGAGCCAGAAGAATTCGCAAAAGTCGTTGTTTTCCTCGCATCAGGGGCTAACACATACCTTACAGGGCAATCACTTGTCATAGATGGCGGCATGCTAAAGGCTTTATAATTGTTTAAGTGAGTGATACTGATGTGTTATGTCTATTAGATTGAAATAGATTCTGTGGGAGATCACCTCCCACATTATTGTTTAGCAAGCTTTAGCTTTTTTATCAGCCTCTCAAATAACTCTTTTATCATTCAGGAATCTAGCCAACTGTGGCTAGATTTTTTTAAGTAAAATAGGTCTGCACTCAGGCAACTTGTCGCCTTTATTTGAAATTAATATCGATAAGTTATTAATACTAATGGCAAAAAGAGTAAATACTATCATAAGCAGTTGGCGGTAAAGGATCTTGTAATAGTAAGGGGGGTAAAAGTGGCAAGAGATAAAAGTACAATCATTCATATAGTATTGCTGCTGCTTGTTACTGCTGTTTTTATATGGTCAGTTATCCGGCCAGCTGGATATTTGATATGGATAATGGAAGTTTTACCCGCACTTGTGGTATTAATCATCGTAATTGCAGTCTATAATAAGTTTCGTTTCACCACACTATCTTATATCATTATTTCCATACTTTCGGTTTTGACGTTTATTGGCGGTCATTATACATACTCAGAGGTCCCCCTTTTTAATTGGATAAAGGATCATTTTGATCTAAATCGGAACCACTATGACCGGTTCGGACACTTCCTAAAGGGTTTATTTGCTATTGTGATCAGAGAAGTTTTAATAAGAAAGACTCCATTAACGAGAGGGCCGTGGTTAGTGGCCATTACATTAAGTTTCTCACTTGCAATAGGGGCCTTATATGAAATTATCGAATGGTTATCCACCAAAATAAAAAGAGGCGGAAATGAAACCAAAGAATTTTTGGGAATGCAGGGAGATATTTGGGATGCACTGTGGGATATGTCGTTAACATTTCTTGGTTCTATACTTGCATTACTTATTTTTTCAAAACTTCATAACAAGCTGTTGGAAAAAAGGGCTTCAGGAAATAAAAGATGATCGTGCTACGGAATAAGTGGAAATTGAGTCATTGCTCTATTTCCACTTTGGCTTTTTAAGAAGATTGAGGAATAGAACTGATTATCCCTAATGCTAATCAGTTCTTAACAACGAATACATGTACAAATCATCAAATTTACCACAAGTATTTTCATATTTTCTTAAAAGGCCTTCACGCTGAAACCCACTACTTTCAAATAATTTAATAGATGGGATATTTGGCGGTTCGATCAAAGCCTGGATTCTCATTAAATTAAGATGGCTAAAGCCATAGGCGATAATAGCAGCTAAAGCCTCGGACATTATCCCTTTTCTCCAATAATCCTTTGAGAGCTCAGCACCAATTTCAGCTCTCGAATGCTTTATGGACATGTTAAGAAAGCCGCAGCTCCCTATCACTTCATCTTTTTCCTTTAATGTAATTCCCCAGCGTATTCCTGTGTTTTCTTCAAAAATCTCTTTATACCATTGGATTTCTTCGATTGCGTCATCTTCACTTTGAAAGGGCTCCATTCCAAAGTATTTCATGACCTCTATATCTGATAGATAGGTTAATAAACATGCTGCGTCTCCAGGAACAACCTCTCTCAGGATTAACCGCTCCGTTTCCAATATAGGGAAGGCTTTTGATAAATTCATACGATGATTCCCTCCAATTTTAAACTCTATTATTAATAATTCTCCTTATAATACAACGGTGAGTCAATATTATAGGTGCCTTGGATTCGGGGATAATAAGAACCTGCATCGGTTCCGTGGATATATCCAAATTATCGTGCAAACAATCCAAGTATCGTGCATTACCAAAGTATCATGCATATATCCAATGGTTGGAAACTACCTGTTTGAAAAAATTTTGGGAGGATAAAAACAGTAACAATGTCCATATTATTAGGAAAAGTAATGGAAAGTCCAATCAAGGGTGTGTAAAGGTTGAATGCATTTTATGGATTAGTGTGGATTTTTGCATTGGTTAAATGGGGGGATTTGAAATACTGGAAGAAGTATTACCCCACCATATTATTTTTTGCCTTGTGGGACTTGGTCTATCTCTATTTATTATCGGATCTTTACCCAATGTGGAAATTTAGTCCCCAAGGTTTGGATGCCAATGTCGGGTTAACCAGTGCCCATATATCCCTATCCATCATTCTCATAAAATACCCTGCCACCGCCATTATTTATCTATATAATTTTCCAAATAAAAAAAAGTTGCGTCAATTACTCTATGTGATTAGCTGGGTTCTCATTTACACACTAAATGAATTCATTGATTTTAAGCTTAACTTGATAAATTATTACAATGGATGGAACTTATATTGGTCAACCCTATTTAATTTTGTCATGTTTTTGATACTAAAAACACACTATACACGTCCATTACTTGCATGGGTATTCTCTCTTCTGTTTGTTATATTTTTGTGGAATGTATTTGATGTTCCTAGTAAAGTATTCAGGTAAAATAAAGCCCTCCATAATGCATAAAATAAAATCCTTATCTCAACTGGTGTATTGGTAATCTGTATAGAGTGAGCTGGAAAGTTTAAAAAATAATCAATGCATATTTTTCTTCTCGTGATATTATTGTTTTAGTCAGGAGGAGAAAAAAAGATGAAACGTTATATTGGGGACGGTATGCTGCTTATAACAGCCATTGTTTGGGGAAGTGGCTTTGTTGTCACAGCCATAGCATTAGAATATTTAACCGCTTATCAGGTTATGGCTGGAAGATTTGTTATTGCGACCCTCATACTTATGCTCTTATTTGGATATAAATTCAAAGGGTTTACAAAGTCTATCCTATGGAAAGGCGCCCTTTTAGGAACTTTTTTATTTATCGGCTTTGCCTTGCAAACGGTTGGTTTGGAGTATACAACCCCATCCAAAAATGCCTTTTTAACAGCTGTTAATGTTGTCGTTGTACCTATTATTGCTTATCTCTTATATAAGCGCAGAATTGACCGTTATGAAATGATTGGCTCCTGTATAGCCATCGTGGGTATTGGATTCTTGTCATTGCAAGGTACGATGACTATCAATATTGGTGATGCATTATCTCTCGCATGTGCAGTTGCTTTTGCCTTTGATATTTTTTATACGAATCTTTTTGTCCAAAAGGAAGATGCCATATCACTAACGATAGTCCAGTTCATAACAGCATCTTTACTAAGTGTTGCTGCGGTGTTAATTCAAGGAGATATTCCGACAACGTTTGAAAACGAAGCTATCTATTCAATTGTGTATCTAGCCGTATTCTCAACAACGATTGCTTATCTTTTTCAAAATATCGCACATCAATATACAACGGCGACTAAGGCAGCTATCATTCTATCAACCGAATCCTTTTTCGGAATGGTATTATCGGTTATTTTTTTACATGAAGTGCTGACTGGCCGTATGATTATCGGTGCTGTGTTAATCATGCTTGCTATTTTATTTGCCGAGGTTAAGCCAGTGTTCCGTAAAAAACGGGCGTTGGTGAAATAAACCTTTGTTCATTTTCTTATGATTAGAAAATAACAAAAATTACCTTGTCTGACAGTTGACAATTATATGAAAAAGATGGTAATCTTCAAGAACACTAAACAATTTAGCAAAGGAGCATTCCTGTTAGAAGTATTTTCGGGGACTTGAAAAAAAAAGAGCCCTCTTGGTATGATACGGGGTGTCAAATCGTGTGGCGAATTGACCCCTAACTTAGTTAACCAAGGAGGACTCCAAAATGGATTTTAAACAAAATCAGAAAATAAATCAAGTCACCGAAAAAACACTAGTTGTGGGAATCGACATTGCCAAGCGGACACACTTCGCTTGTTTTGTAGATGACCGTGGACGAGTGCTCCAAAAATCATTCTCTGTTTCTCAATCTGGAGATGGATTCGAGCTTTTCTATCAACGTATTCTCGCTGCAATGAGAGAAAACGGAAAAACAGAAGTCATTATCGGGATTGAACCGACTGGCCATTATTGGCTCAATATCGCCTATTTCCTTGAGGAACGGGGCATCCCCCTAGTCATGGTTAATCCTATGCATGTTAGACGGTCGAAAGAGTTGGATGATAATTTGCCAACGAAGCATGACCGCAAAGATGCACTTGTGATTGCTCGTCTTTTAAAAGACGGACGGTTCAGCTATCCCCGTATCTTGAAAGGTATGGAAGCTGAACTTCGCGTCGGGTCAACGTTAAGAAGCAAATTGACAGAAGAACTAGGGTCTGTAAAAAACATGATCATTCGCTGGTTAGATCGCTATTTTCCTGAATTCACTCAGGTTTTCCCATCATTCGGAAAAATGGCTATGGCCGTACTTGAATGTACTCCATTTCCAAGTGATCTTCACCAGAAACAGCCTGAAGAAATTTTAGCGCTTTATCGGAAGGTCGATGGGTTAAAATCCCCTCAAAGACCGAAAGCAACGAGAATCATTGAAGTCGCCGAGAGGTCTATTGGTGTAACTGAAGGACATAAGATGGCCCGTATTGAAATAGCCACACTTGTCCGCCGTTACCATCAGCTCGAAAAAGATATCGAAAGCATTTCTCAACACTTAGTTAATCTTGTAAAAACGACTGTAGAATATGAATGGTTATCAACGGTTCCAGGGCTTGGAGATACAACAATTGTCGATTTATTAGCTGAAATCGGAAGCTTTTCTCACTACGAAGATCCACGCCAACTAATCAAACTCGCGGGATTAACGTTACGTGAAAACTCCTCTGGCTTGCACAAAGGACAAAAGCGCATCTCCAAACGAGGCAGAAGAAAACTACGTGCCCTCCTGTTCCGAGTGATGATGCCGATGATTCTCCACAACGAAGCCTTTAAAAAGTTACACGAGTATTATACAAACCGTAAGGTTAATCCCTTACGCAAGAAGCAATCCATCGTAGTTCTATGCGGTAAGCTATTAAAAGTACTACATGGGATAAGCACTAAGCACAAAGCGTTTGACGAACAGCGAATGATGAGGGATATTCCTAGTCTCGTAGAGGCTGCGTAAAGCTCTACGTCCCCTTATACCTAGACAAAAGGATGACACGGAGAAGCTGGCAATATTTTCACCATTCGACCGAGAGTCCCTAAAGGAGCTTCGCTAGCCTCTGCCTTATGACTAGACCGAACGAAGGAATGTAGGCACACTGATGCCCAGAGACATGGGAGGGTACGTCATCATAAGCTACGCAGAGATCCATTGTGCATCTCATAATTTCCTATCACTACTTTCTATTATTATCCAGTAGTGACCGCGAAGCGTACCCATATGTTGGAATAGTTTCACATAATATAAAAATATTGTTAGGAATCGTGTCGAAAAATATTTTTTTGACACCTCAACAATGGGTTAAACCATTGATATATCAACATTTATAGAGGGAGGTAAGGACAATGAGAATGGTGAAAATGAACTTCAAGATGAAAAATTTCATACATTGTCCATGCCTAATCTCTGTGTAATTGTGAATTCCAGAAGCATAGAAGGGTATGGGGGAATTTCTATACCTTTTTGGAGATGCATGCTCTTTTTAGGGTATGCATCTTTTTTATTGGAATTTTTTAGTTAATATAAGAGTGAGGAGTCGTTGACAATGCGAAACTGGCAAAGAAGACTGATTTTCAGAAAGGAATCTCTAGATAGTGGGTAGCTATGTTCGTAACCTGAAAGAGAAAGAGGGTTTGATCGATGTTTGATGTTTTAGGGAAGTTGAATCGGTTTTTCGGTCAGTATTGGAGACAATATACAGTTGCCGTTTTCTTTTTAATTATTGCTAGTGTACTTGAGGTGGTGCCTCCGTATTTACTTGGCTCCATTATTGATATTTTGACTGCTGGTGTCATGACAAAAGCGCTATTAGGCCAATATATTCTCATATTCATTGCGATTATTATTGGTGGCTATTTCTTGAACTTCGTTTGGCAGTACCGCTTATTTGAAGGGGCGATTAATCTCGAAAGGATCATGCGCCGTAAGTTAATGCTTCAATTTCTCAAAATGACGCCAACCTTTTATGAAAAAAATCGTACAGGCGACTTGATGGCGCGTGCAACAAATGATTTAAATTCTGTTGCACTAACAGCGGGCTTCGGGATTATGACACTCATTGATTCTACTTTATATTTAGGTGCGATTATTTTGGCAATGGGTTTTATGATTTCATGGAAATTAACGCTCTTTGCCATGTTGCCTGTGCCAATTATGGCGGTTCTCATTCAGTATTTTGGGAAGCTTGTTCATGAACGATATATGAAAGCACAGGATGCATTTGGGGAACTGAATGATAGTGTTCTAGAATCTGTTGCCGGAGTGCGTGTCATTCGTGCTTACGTGCAGGAGAAAAAAGATGAAGTGGACTTTGCCGTCAAGAGTGAAGAAGTATACGAAAAAAATATGCATACAGCGAAAATAAACGCATTATTTGGTCCGATCACGAAAATAGGAACAGGTATTAGCTATGTTGTAGCACTCGGCTACGGTGCTGTTCTCGTATCAAATGGTGAAATGACGGTCGGTCAGCTCGTCACTTTTAACGTTTATTTAGGTCTTGCGGTTTGGCCGATTTTCGCGATTGGCGAGCTAATTAATGTGATGCAGCAGGGGAATGCTTCACTTGATCGTGTGCAGGAAACGCTTAACTATGAAGCGGATGTTCAAGACACGAAGGACCCGGTTGCTGTTGCGGCTCCGAGTGCCATTGGATTTGATGACCTTATGTTTCAATATCCAACGAGTCAGGTGAAAAACTTAAAGAAAATATCCTTGTCACTCAAAAAGGGAGAAACACTTGGAATTGTTGGGAAAACAGGTGCGGGAAAAACAACTTTCCTCAGACAATTACTGCGTGAATATCCACTTAATGAAGGGCAATTACAAATTGGCGGAATCGACATCGCCTCCCAAACTAAAGATCAGATTCTTGATTGGATTGGGTACGTCCCGCAGGATCATGTATTATTTTCACGGACGATTCGGGAAAATATTTTATTTGGGAAAGAGGATGCAACAGAGGCTGATTTGGAAAAAGCCATTCACCTTGCGTACTTTAAAAAGGACTTAGAGAATCTGCCAAGTGGACTTGAAACATTGGTTGGCGAAAAAGGGGTTTCATTATCAGGCGGGCAAAAGCAGCGTGTGTCGATTGCACGCGCGCTCATTAAAGACCCTGAGATCTTAATCCTTGACGATTCTCTGTCAGCAGTCGATGCCAAAACAGAGGCTAGTATTATTAGAAACATTCAAAATGAAAGAAATGACAAGACTACCATTATTACAACACATCGTCTGTCTAGCGTGCAGCATGCAGATCAGATTATTGTTCTAGAAGATGGGCAAATTATTGAGCAGGGAACACATGAAGAGCTTCTCGGACAAAAAGGCTGGTATAAGGAACAGTTTGACCGTCAACAGCTAGAAGGAGGCGGGGCATGAGTACGAGTAAACGATTAACGAAGTATGCGATGCATTTTAAGCGGACCATTTTTATTGGGCTATTTTTCTTATCGGCTGCGGTCTTTACTGATCTTGCAGGCCCGTTTATCGCTAAGAAAATTATCGATGAGCATATGACAATGGGGATCATTGAAATAAAGCCGATTGCTTGGCTGCTCTGTTTATATCTTAGTTTAGCGATCGCAACAGCGATATTACGCTATTTTATGTATATTTATTTGCAAATGGGCGCAAATCGAGTTGTTCAAAAATTGCGCAAGGATGTGTTTGGGCATATACAAACATTGCCAATACAGTATTTTGACAACCTGCCAGCTGGGAAAATTGTCGCACGTGTCACAAATGATACAGAAGCTGTAAGAAATTTATATGTGCAAGTACTTTCAAATTTCGCGACCAGCTTCATCTCGATCGCAGGTGTCTATATTGCGCTGTTTATTTTGAATTGGAAACTGGCGATGATTGCTTTAATTATGATTCCATTTATTTATCTGTGGATGATTGTATATCGAAAATATGCGAAGCGGTACAATGGTGTGATTCGGACGAAAATTGCCGACATTAATGCGATGATTAATGAATCTATTCAAGGAATGACGATTATTCAAGCCTTTCGTCGTGAGCAGCAGATGACGAAGGAATTCGATGATATGAATGAAGAGCATTATGCCTATCAGAGAAAATTATTGTTTTTGGATTCAGCAACTTCCTTTAACTTAGTAAATGTCATACGGCTTATCATGTTTACCATTTTTATCGTATATTTTGGCACCCGTTCCATTACGGCCGCTGAAATGGTGTCTGCGGGAACTTTATATGCATTCGTTGATTATTTAACAAGATTGTTTAATCCTATTACGAATGTTGTAAATCAGTTTTCGCAGCTTGAACGCTCGCTTGTTGCGGGAAATCGTGTGTTTGAGGTATTAGATATCAAAGGTGAAAAAGTATCACAGGAAACAATGCCAAGATACGATGGGCATGTCGTATTCGAAGATGTATCTTTTGCCTATAAAGATAATGATTACGTACTGAGGGAGTTATCCTTTGAAGCGAAGCGCGGAGAAACAGTGGCACTTGTTGGCCATACAGGCTCCGGAAAAAGCTCTATTATGAACTTGCTGTTCCGTTTCTATGATCCGTCAAAAGGGAAGATCTATATTGATGGTGTTGACATAACATCCATGCCAAGACAGACGATCCGCGAGCATATGGGCATTGTTTTACAGGATCCGTATTTATTTACAGGAACGATTGCCTCAAACGTTAGCTTAAATGATCCAAAAATCACGCGGGAACAAGTAGAAGAAGCCTTGAAAGCAGTAGGTGCCGAACGAGTATTAGGGCATCTGGAAAAAGGGATTGATGAGCCAGTGATTGAAAAAGGCAGCACCCTTTCATCTGGACAGCGCCAGCTCATTTCCTTTGCACGGGCACTCGCATTTGACCCCGCGATTTTAATATTGGATGAAGCCACATCCAATATCGATACAGAGACGGAGGAAATTATCCAGCATGCAATGGATGTTCTGAAAAAAGGACGGACAACGTTTATCATTGCTCATAGACTTTCAACGATTAAAAATGCTGATCGGATTCTTGTGTTAGAACGAGGCGTAATTAAAGAACAAGGCACCCACGATGAACTGCTGGCACAAGGCGGCATCTATGACCAAATGTATCAAATGCAAGCTAAGTCATTGCATAAAAAAGTGAGTGTTGGCTAGAGCAAGTAGATATGCTTTTGGGAGAAACATCAGATGGGCATGAAGTTTAATAATAAATATTATTTATAAATAAAAATGACCTCTAGAAAATAGACTTTCTAAGAGGTCATTTTTAGTTTCGCAAACAACTCGGTGAGTTTCGCAAACAACTCGGTGAGTTTCGCAAACAAACTGGTGAGTTTCGCCAACAACTCGGTGAGTTTCGCAAACAAACCAGAGTTTCGCAAACAAACTAGTAAGTTTCGCAAACAAATCGAATATATTTGAGATATATTATTTCGCTCACTAATTTTACATGCGATTATTTGCACGATAATCCGGATTTACGCACATTACTAGTCAATTTACGTTATTCGCCGCGCGAATGAACTTTTTCCCCTTGAACCCACACTTCACGAATGTTTTCGGGGCGTGCAAGATACATAATTTTCTGGAAGATGTCGATTAATTCTTCATTTTCATCAAATAACGGTATTTTAGCTGTGCCTATTTTCGTATCAATAATTTGTACATCCCAAGCGAAATTTTCAGCTAGGCGGCCGATTGGCAGGCTTAAGCTTTCCCCTCCGCCGGCTGTTGCAAGATAGAAAGCTTCATTAATTGTAATCCGAGAATTAGGTTTCCCGCGCTCTTCAGCAGGTACATTCGGATTAACGCCATCCTCTAGCATTCTAGAAGACATAACAGCTTGTCTGACATTATCAAAAAGGCTTGGTGAGAACCCTCCTGAAATATCAGATCCGAGGCCAATTTCTACTCCTTTGGAATGGAGGTGGGCGATTGGAATAACGCTGTTGGCGAAATAAGCATTTGAGATTGGACAATGGCCAATAGCTGTGCCTGTTTTAGCAAATAACTCGGCATCGTCATCATCTAAGAAATTACAATGCGCCATAACGGATTTTTCACGAAGCAGACCAAAATCGTGTAAAGCAAACGCATCGTTCTTATTAAATCGTTCTTTCACATACCCATGCTCCCAATCACTTTCGCTGCAGTGGGACTGAACATAAGTATCATATTTTACTGCTAATTCTCCTAAACCCTTCAATGCCTCATCCGTGCAACTAGGAATAAAACGCGGTGTTACAACTGGATAAACACCCTGTTTCGTTGATTTTGCTAATTCCTTGACGGCTAAAATAAATTCCTCCGTATCCGCTAAGGCTGTCTTCGCATCTGCATCCCGATAATATTCAGGGTTCTGCTCGGGATCATCCATTACAACCTTTCCGACTAAACCGCGTTGTCCCTTTTCAGCACATATTTTTGCTAATTCTAAACTAGCTTGTTTATGAACTGTGGCAAAATAAAGCGCCGTTGTTGTGCCATTTGCCAGCAAAGTGCTGACGACCTCCTGATAGACCTCGTTTGCAAAATCTAGATCAGCAAACTTGGACTCAATCGGGAAGGTATAGGTATTAAGCCAATCGTAGAGCGGAATATCTAATGCTGTACCAGACTGCGCCCATTGCGGTGCGTGAACATGTAAATCGACAAAACCAGGCAAAAAATACTGACCATCAGCTAAGCTATGGAAGTTTTCCTTGCCTTGATACTCATCTAGTAAGGATTGATAATCTCCATCATCCGGGGAAACCATTTTTTCAATCATTCCATCCGAATTAATATAGAAAAGATAGTCTCTTAAAATTTTAACTTCTTTAGGCGACTCGCTGGAAAAAGCAGTCCCTTTGAAAACCACCGAATATTTATTCATTTTTATACACCCTGTTTTTTAGTTTTTTGAAATAATATTCAAATATTATAAGTGATTAAAATAGTAAAGTCTAATTCACATTGTTAATTCACTAGCTTGCTTTTTCGATTGCCAAAAATAAAGAGGAGGATTGTACAGAAAAATATAACTTGCCCTATTATTCTATAAAATTTATAATTATCTTAACACTCGGACTTTTTTATAAATTACCCCCAAGTAAGAAGAGAAGCAAAACAATTGACGATTTTATCTATACATCTTAGTTGCTAGTTTATTTTATAAAAAGAATGGGGTAATAGAAAACCGATGGTGCAACATTCATAAGGGGGGTCATATAGTGAGTAAGAAGAATTTTATCTTTATTAGCATGCTGCTAGTTCTCAGTATGTTCTTAGCGGCTTGCGGCGGTGCCAAGAAAACAACCACCACTGAAACACCAAAAAACAACGAAAATGGTGGAGAAAAGCAAGAAGAAAAGGCTGAAGTGCCACAGAATTTACGAATAAATATTAATACGGAACCACCTTCTTTACATCCAGGTTTAGCGAAGGATACGACTTCTGGTGCAGTATTGCTTCAAACATTCGAAGGTTTAACACGTATTGATCAAGAAGGTAAGCCTGTAGAAGCGGCAGCAGAAAAAATTGAGGTTTCAGAAGACCAAAAGGTTTATACTTTTACTATTCGTGATGCACAATGGACAAATGGTGATCCTGTAACAGCAAATGATTTTGAATATGCTTGGAAATGGGCTTTAGACCCGAATAATCAATCTGAGTATGCATACCAGCTTTATTATATTAATGGTGCAGAAGCTGCAAATACTGCTGGCGGATCACTAGATGAAGTTGGTGTTAAAGCTTTAGATGAGAAAACGCTTGAAGTCACATTAGAAAACCCGACTCCATATTTTACAGAACTAACAGCGTTTTATACTTATTTTCCAATTAACAGCAAAGTAGCTGAAGCTAATCCAAATTGGGCTAACGATGCTGGTGAAAACTACACATCTAACGGACCTTTTGTTATGACGGAATGGGCTCATAGTGATAAAATTGTCCTAGAAAAGAATGAGAATTATTGGGATGCCGGTGCTGGAAAATTAGAAAGAATCGAAATGATCATGGTTAATGATCCTAATACGGAATTATCTATGTTTGATAATGGGGAGCTTGACTGGGCAGGATCGCCTACAGGTAATCTGCCAACAGATGCTATGCAGGCTCTTAAAGATCAAGGGCGTTTAACTACTCAAGCTATTGCTGGTATTTACAATTACAAGTTCAATACAACAATTGAACCTTTTAATAACGTAAACATCCGTAAAGCTTTTGCTCATGCAATCAACCGTCAAGAAATCATTGACAACATTACTCAAGGTGAACAGCTCCCAGCGATGGCGATTGTACCTCCATCTATGTTCCCTGAAAATGAAAAGGGTTACTTCCCAGACAATGATGTTGAAAAAGCAAAAGAATTTTTACAAAAAGGCTTAGAAGAACTTGGTTATAAAGATGTATCTGAATTCCCTGCTGTAACGCTTTCCTACAATACGTCTGAAGCACATCAAAAGATTGCACAGGCGATCCAAGATATGTGGAAACAAAACCTAGGAGTTGAAGTTACGCTTGATAATGCGGAGTGGGCAGTATACTTGGATAAATTGCATTCACTTGATTACGATGTTGGTCGTTTAGGCTGGTTAGGTGACTTTAATGATGCAATCAATTTCTTAGAAATGTACCGTGATGCTGATGGTGGTAACAACAATACTGGCTGGGAAAACAAAGAATTCCAGGACTTACTTGCTAAATCTGCTGTTGAAGGCGATGCAGCGAAGCGTCAACAATTATTAAAGGATGCTGAAGCAGTCTTTATGGATGAAATGGCAGTCGCTCCAATTTACTTCTACACACTAAACTGGGTAAAAGTTGAGAACTTACAAGGTGTTCATGTATCTGGACTTGGTGATGTTCAATACAAGTGGGCTTATTTTGAATAAAGCAGGGCTTTGTAAAAAACAGCTTGAAATTGATCTGAAAAAAATATAAATAACAGGGGACGGTTCTCTTGCTTTCTATTATATTGAAAGCAAAAGGACTGTCCTTTTTGTCATAAATCAAAGATTGATCTCATTTAGATGGTATTTCTTTCAGCGGTTCCTTTTAACTCACGAGAAACAAGCTCTGTCCCCATTTCCCATCTTCTTAAAAAAGTAGTGTGAATATTCCACCACACGGGAATCTCCCGTGTTATAATGATTCAAACAATAGGATAAAGGATTAGTGAATATCAATTGAAATATAAACAAATAAAACCCAAAAAAATATATGAAGAAGTTACTGAAGCCATTTATGGAATGATTCAGTCTGGACAATTAATGCCAGGTGATAAATTGGATTCTGTGCAGCAGCTAGCGGAGAATTTTCAAGTGGGGCGTTCCGCCATCAGAGAGGCCTTATCTGCCTTGCGTGCAATGGGGTTGCTTGAAATGAAGCAGGGAGAAGGTACGTATGTGAAGGCGTTTGATTCAGAGCAAATCCATCTTCCCCTTTCAACAGTCATTTTAATGAATAAGGAAGATATTAAGAACTTGCTTGAGGTAAGAAAAATCATCGAGACTGGAGCTGTGGCAATTGCAGCCAAAAACAGGACAGAGGGAAATTTACATGCTATGAAAGAGGCCCTTGATGATTTGAAAAACGCATATAAGAATGAAGGGTTAATTGAGAAGGCAGATTTTAAATTCCATTTAGCTATAGCAGAGGCTTCACAGAATGTATTACTTGCTAGTCTATTAAACCATATTTCAGAGTTAACACAAGAAGCAATGAAGGAAACGCATAAAATATCGGAATTTTCCAAGCAAGCCTCGAGTGAAGAAATATATGAAGAGCATCTGGAAATTTATAAAGCAATTCTTGAAAGTGACGAAAACTATGCAGTAAGAGCAATGCTTAAGCATTTAGATCATGTTGAAGCCATCCTAAAAAAGTACTTTTAATAAAAGTAATAAGGGATTTTTTATATAACAGGTCATCAGATGACCTGTTGATCAGTAAGATGCTTATAGCTAGGCAATATTATTTAGAGAAGAGGATGAAAATATGAAAGTATCTCTTTTTGCTACATGTTTAGTTGATATGTTTCAAAGTAATGTTGGGAAGGCAACGGTGGAACTATTAGAGCATTTAGGGTGTGAAATTGATTTTCCCGATTCACAGGTTTGCTGCGGGCAGCCAGCTTATAATAGCGGGTATGTTAAGGAATCGAAGGAAGCGATGAAAAGAATGATTAACACCTTTCAGCACGCTGAATATGTCGTATCTCCTTCAGGTTCATGTGCCTATATGTTTCACGAGTATCCGAAAATATTTAAGGGAGATCCTGTTTGGGAGCCAAGGGCAAAAGCGCTTGCTGAAAAGACATACGAATTAACACAATTTATTGTTGAGGTTTTACAAATAGAAGATGTAGGAGCACGTCTAGATGGAAGAGCAACATTCCATACCTCATGCCATATGACAAGATTGCTAGGAGTAAAAGAAGCACCGATGAAGCTATTAAGCCATGTTAAAGGGCTGGAATTTACAGAGCTTCCAGGAAAACATAATTGCTGCGGCTTTGGAGGAACATTCTCGGTAAAAATGTCGCAAATATCAGAGCAAATGGTGGACGAAAAGGTCCAGCATGTAGAGGAGACGAAAGCAGAATATTTAATTGGAGCGGATGGGGGCTGCCTGATGAACATTGGCGGAAGAATCGAACGGAAAGGCAAACCGATTAAAGTCTTGCATATTGCGGAAGTATTAAATAACCGTTAGTAACATTTCACAGAATTTGTGTTTTTCGAAGGGGGAAATAAGAATGCCAATGAAAATTGGAACGGATGATTTTAATAACCGGGTGGACGCCGGTATTCAGAATGCCTTTATGAGAGGAGCGGTTGCCAGTGCACAGGATAATTTAAGGGCAAGGAAACTGATTGCGGCAGAGGAGCTTGGAAACTGGGAAGAATGGCGTTCTCATGGAGAGGAAATCCGACAGCATGTACTTGAAAATTTGGATTCCTATTTATATCAATTAAGTGAAACTGTATCTAATAGAGGCGGGCATGTGTTTTTTGCCAAAACAGCCGATGAAGCGAATGAATATATACGAGGAGTTATTGAAAAGAAAAACGCCAAAAAAGTTGTCAAATCTAAATCGATGGTGACAGAAGAAATTAATTTGAATGCCTGTTTAGAAAATGCAGGCTGTGAGGTCATTGAAACGGATTTAGGAGAATACATTCTTCAGTTGGATGATCATGATCCGCCTTCCCATATTGTTGGTCCAGCCATGCATAAAAATAAAGAGCAAGTGAGAGACGTATTTGCGAAAAAAATAAACTATAAAAAATCTGAAAAGCCTGAAGAGCTAGCCTGGCATGCCAGGGAAACCCTTCGCCAGGAGTATTTAACAGCAGATGTCGGAATTACAGGCTGCAATTTTGCCGTTGCTGAAACGGGTTCCATCTGCTTAGTGACAAATGAAGGGAATGCCGATTTAGTAACAGCATTGCCGAAAACACAAATAACGGTGATGGGGATGGAAAGGCTCGTTCCGACATATGAAGAATTGGACGTCCTTGTTAGTCTATTAACAAGAGCTGCGGTCGGTCAAAAGCTTTCAAGCTATGTGACTGTCCTAACTGGTCCAAGAGATGAAGGGGATGTGGATGGGCCGGAAGATTTCCACTTAGTCATTGTTGATAATGGAAGATCAGGAATCCTAGGAGGAGATTTTCAGTCCATTCTCCAATGTATTCGCTGTGCTGCCTGTGTGAATGTTTGTCCTGTTTACCGTCATGTTGGTGGACATTCTTACGGTTCGATTTACTCAGGGCCAATCGGGGCGGTCTTATCTCCACTGTTAGGGGGCTATGATGATTACAAAGAGCTTCCTTATGCGTCAACATTGTGCGGGGCATGTACGGAAGCCTGTCCGGTAAAAATCCCTTTACACGAATTGCTTCATAAGCATAGACAAGTGATTGTGGAAAAGGAAGGCAAGGCGCCAATTTCAGAAAAGCTCGCTATGAAGGCATTTGGGCTCGGCGCTGCTTCTCCTGCACTTTATAAATTAGGCTCCAAAATGGCACCATCTGCAATGAATCCCTTCACTGTTGGAGATAAAATCTCGAATGGGCCTGGTCCGTTAAAGGCATGGACTGAAATCCGGGAATTTCCTGCACCGAATAAAGAACGTTTTCGTGATTGGTTTAAAGAGCGGTCCAAAGGAGGGAACAATTAATGAAGGGTGCTATACAGAATAGAGATTTGTTTCTTAGCGATATCGCGGGGCGCTTAGGGCGAGATCAGTTCAATGTTAAAGTGGAAAGACCGCGATGGAAGTATCAACCTCAGGATGCAGTATTAAAGGATGCAGATTCGAATGAATTACTCGAAATTCTTAAAATTCAATGCACGAAAATACACACGGATCTCGTTGTAACAAACAAAAACGGATTAAATGAAACAGTGAAAAAGATTGTATCCAACTACGGCGGAGGACCGGTTTTGTCATGGAAAGACTCCCGTTTTGAGGACTTTGGACTAACGTCTTTGTTTAATCAAAAATGGCCAGAAGAAAACATTGAATTTCATGAATGGGATCCGTCAAGAGGAGAAGAAAATATTGAGCTTGCAGAAAAAGCAAATGTGGGCATCACGATAAGTGATATTACCCTTGCTGAATCTGGGACAGCGGTTCTTTTCAGCAACAATAATAGAGGAAGAACTGTTAGCTTCCTGCCTGCATCATCCGTTATCCTTATTCCTAAAAGTACGATCGTGCCAAGAATGACTCAGGCAGCGAGAATCATGAGGGAAAAAGTAAAAAGCGGTGAGCATGTCGCTTCTTGTATAAATTTTATTACAGGACCAAGTAACTCCGCAGATATAGAATCGAGACTTGTCGTTGGTGTCCACGGACCGGTTAAAGCTACTTATATTGTGGTAGAGGATTTATAAAAAGCATAAAAAAAAGCAGGAGTTCCAGAATTGGTTCTCCTGCTTTTTTTATAGTAACTCCTCGTCTTGAGAAGGAATGTCCTTGTCCTTGCTCGGAGGTTTGAAGGCTGCTTTTCTCGCATTCCGGGAGAAAATCCGTCACTAACTAATTTGTCTTTCTTTCGTGTCTGCCACCAAGCTGTGGATGAGTGTTTCTAACATGAATGGCAGCTGGACAAAGGCACTTTCGATATGAAGGCGCTCGGTGCGTTTGTGAGCGTCTTTTCCGAAAGGCCCCACGTTTAGTACTGGAGCTTGTAACTGCTGCATTTCAGTAAATGGAATGCTGTATGTGTCTCCCCATACTGGTGTATTTCGTTCAAAGGCGGTCCAGCCATCAGCATCATCCTGATAAGAAACGTAGCTAAGGTCACAAATACCATTAAAGTAATGAATTTGATTCACTTCTAAATTAAATTTCTCGATACCGATTTTTTTCATTAATTCAACCGATTCGATAACGAGCGGATCATTAGATGTGTTGACCGCCGGGTAGTATGGAGGTGCATAAAGCAGAACCATTGTCGGTCCAAGTTCTTGACACTGGATCATGAGGGAATCCACGATACGGATCGACTTCTCGCGGTCATCCCAATTTGTATTTGATAAAGCGTTAGATTTAATTTTTGCAACAGCTTCAGCACCTAATTTTTTCTCAGCATACTGGAGAAGATCTTCATAGCGTAAGACTTTCACTTTTCCGACCGGCTTAACACCTTCGTGTTCACAAATTTTTAAATAGGCAGTATTACAAGCTTCAGCCGCTTTATTGGCTACTTCGGTGAAAATATCCATTACTTCAGCAGCGCTCCGTTTCATCAGGAAGACGTTATATAGAGCTGCCGCCCGATATGGCGTTTGGGTCGAGTATTCCATTTTTAAGTCTTTTTGCTGAAGTGAAACAGGTAATGGTGTGTTTTCGCCAAGATCAGACTCACGGAATATTGGATTCCATTCCATTTGCTGCGTTAAAAAGGATGCCATAAAGTTAGCAGTCATACCGCTCATCGGCTCTCCGACATGTGTTTCTTTTCCATAGAATAAAACAGCAGGCATGATTTTCCCGATCGTTCCAGAATAAATATAATAGTTGGGATCTCCTGGCGACTGGGAGAATGATGGTTCGCTATTTAAGAATAATTTATATGTCAATTGGTGCTCATCGCGTAAACGTACTAACTCTGGAACTGCAGCACGCATACCAGCTGAGTTCACTTCTTCATCTGGTACAGTAACGAGTAATAAATTGATTGGCCAGTTCTCTATACTCGCTTTTTCAATCATAGCCATTTGAAGGGCTAGACCCATTTTCATGTCCATCGTGCCGCGACCGAATAAGTATTGGCCAGACTCAAGGTCAATCCGTGCGTCTTCTGGAAGCTCGTCTAAACGAGTCATTAATATTTTCGTCAGTTCTTCTGGTTGGAACGCCAGCGGCTCGAGATCCCCGTATTCTTCTGTGTGAACCGTATCAAAATGACTAATAAGGACAATCGTTTCAGTCACATCCGGGTTTTTATATAAAGCGGTAACAACATTGCGTCCTAATCCAGAGTCATGCAGAGCTGTGTGGGTCGGGTTCTTTTTGAAGTAATCTAGCTCCATTAACTTCGCTTTTACAAGATAAGCGAATTCGCACTCTCCTTCTGTAAGGGTTCTGCTCTGCCAGCTTACAAGCTCGCAAAGTAAAGCGCGTAATGATTCTGGTGTGCCCCATTTTACATTACTCATTTCAATAGCTCCTTTTCCAATGGAAGATTTAGGATTTTCCATCAGTTTTTAATACTTGCTAGTGTAAGTCCTAAATACTAACCTTTTTCTCATTTTGCTTTCTTAATGTTACAATAAACTGCTCTAGCCTATCCATTCCTTTTTCCAGCATCGGCATCGCATAAGCATAGGAGATACGAATATAGCCTTCTCCATGTTCAGTAAACGTGCTGCCAGGAACGACTGCTACTCCACCTTCGTAAAGAAGTCTCGTTGCGAATTCGTAAGACGGCATCCCAAATGCTTTAATGGAAGGGAAAATATAGAATGCTCCATTTGGCTTGACGACATCAAGTCCCATATTTGTAAGGCGATCGTAGACAAAGTCCCGGCGCTTAATATATTCAATATTCATTTTTGCAGGCACATCCCGGCAAGCTGTCAATGCTTCGATTCCTGCATATTGGCTTGGCAATGACGCGCAAATTGAGTTATACAAATGGACGTTTAAAACATGCTGCATTAATTTTTCGGGTCCTAAAACAAAGCCAATTCGCCATCCTGTCATAGAATGAGATTTTGATAATCCGTGAATAAGAAACATACGATCACGCAGCTGCGGATAAGATGCGAAAGAGTGATGCTTGCCACCAAAAGTATTTTCGCTGTAAATTTCATCTGACAAAATATAAATCTCTTCGTTTTCTAATACCCCTGCAAGAGTATCCATTAAGTTAGGTTCTAATGTAATTCCTATAGGATTCGAAGGATAATTCAATAGAATGGCCTTTGTTTTCGGCGTAATCATTGCTTTCAAACGTTCCGGTGATGGAAGAAAGCCAGTATCTGACGTATCTAAGTAAACCACTTTTGCCCCGCATAATTCAATAATCGGCTCATACCCCGAATAAATAGGGGCAGGAATGATCACTTCATCGCCCTCTTCAAGGATTGTTCGAAAAACAGAATCAATTCCTTCACTTGCCCCATTTGTTACGATTATCTCTGATTCAGGGTCGTATGAAAAGCCATAAATATCTTCGAAAAAAGAAGCGGTAGCCTGCCTTAACTCTAGTAAACCAGCATTATGTGAATAGGCTGTCTGATTGTTTTCAATGGCACGTATGCCTGCATTTTTTATAGCTTCTGGGGTCGGAAAGTCCGGCTGACCTATCGTTAAATTAACAGCGTCTGGAAAGTTTACAAGTTGATTAGCAAATTTTCGGATTCCCGGGGCCTCCAATTCTTTTGCCTTATGATTTATTGATAGTGACATGCTCTTCACCTTTCTTGGAGTAATCTATCAAATCTATTTAGTAGATGAAATTTTTCTTTATAAAGCAAGTTTATTTTATTTAAATAAACCTGGCAGCCATAATGACAGTGCTGGAATAAAGGTAATGACCAATAGGCAAATAATCATCGAAACCATGAATGGAATAATGGCTTTGACAATGCGTTCGAACTTAACTTTCCCAACACTTGAAGCAACGAAAAGATTGACGCCAAGTGGTGGCGTGATGAAGCCGATAGCTAGGTTCGCAACAAGAATAACGCCAAAATGAATAGGGTCTACCCCTACTGCTATAACAATAGGCAATAAGATAGGAGTTAAGACAACTAATGCTGAGATCGTATCAATAAACATTCCGACTATTAATAGCAAAATGTTGATGGCGATTAAAATAATATATGGATTAGTTGATAACTCTGTTAAAAAGGTAGAAATATCATTCGGAATTTGTTCGAGTGTCATAAAATAGGCAAATGAGACAGATAAACCTATGATAATCATTGTTGTTGCATTAATAACAACGGCCTCACGGAAGCTTTCGAAAACACTTTTCCAATCCAATTCTTTATAAACAAACATTCCGATGATAAGTGCATAAACTACAGCCACAACAGCAGCTTCTGTTGGAGAGAAGATTCCTCCGTAAATACCTCCCAAAATGATGACAGGGATTAAAAGCGCCCACTTTGCATCATTGGTAGCTTTCAGTACGCTTTTGAAATCAAATTTCTGTACCACTTCAGGCTTATAGCCTTGTTTTTTCGAAATAATATAGGATGTAATCATTAAACCAGTCCCAATAAGAAGACCGGGAATAATTCCGGCTAGGAATAGGCTTCCGACAGATACACTTCCAATAACACCGTAAAGGACAAATGGGATACTTGGTGGAATAATAACGCCGATTGAACCTGCGGATGCTGAAACGGCGGCAGCAAACCCGCCATCATATTTTCTGGCAACCATGGCAGGTATCATAAATCCGCCGATTGCTGCCACGGTTGCTGGACCTGAACCTGAAATCGCTGCAAAGAACATACATGCAACTATCGTAACCATTGATAAACCGCCGGTCATCCAGCCAACCATAGTTGTTGCCAGGTCAAGAAGGCGTTTCGAGACTCCGCCTTTCCCCATTAGAATACCAGCGAGCATGAAAAAGGGGATAGCTAGGAGCGGGAATGAATCGAGTGATGTGAATGCCTTTTGAGTAATAATATCAAGTGGCAAGGTTGAGCCAAAGTATATGGCAACGAGGGCTGATACACCTAACGAAATGGCGATTGGCACCCCGATGAACAAACAAATAAATAGTGTTCCGAATAATAATGCAACCGTCATCCGATAACCTCCTCACTTTCCGGTTTCTCATAGTTGCCTTTCCAAATCTCAATTAATTGCTGAATTAACCGAATGGCCATTCCAGCGCCCCCAATTGGTATAGCCATAAATGGAATCCAAATTGGCAGCTGTAAGGCAGGTGTTACCTGTCCGTGCTGGAGACTAATTAAAACAAGCTTTGTACCGAATACAGCCAAGAATAAGGAAATACAGAACCAAATTAATACTCCAAGGCCTTCGAAAATTTTTCTTGGTGTTCCTTTTAAGCGTGTAATAAATGCCTCTACCCGTATATGCTGGCGAAGCTTAACAGCATAGCTTGCACCGACCCATACTTGAAAAATATGAATATAGCGAGCCAGTTCCTCCGTCCAGCTAGGTGCCGACTGGAAGATATATCGACCGACTACTTGACCGAAAATGAGCGCCACCATCAGGACAAGTGTCCATACTAAAATGACCTCTTCGAATCGAGCAAATTTTTTTGCCATGCTTTACACATCCTTTAATAAGGAGGAATCAAGATTAGAATCTTGATTCCTCAAATTTTTACTTATTTGCTTCTAATGCTTTATTAACTAAATCCTCACCAATACTAGGTACATGTTTGTCATACACTGCTTTTGCAGCTTCGCGGAATTTTTCACGCTGCTCCGTACTTAATTCATTAATTTCCATTCCACTTTCCTTCAGCTTTTCTAAAAACTCAACATCTTGTTTTTGTGCAAGCTGACGCTGTTCATCACGGAATTCCTCAGCTTTTGCTGTAACTAATTGCTGAAGATCCTCAGGAAGGCTGTTATAAAAATTGTTGTTCACAAGTAAAATAGTTGCCGCATATACGTGACCACTCATTGTTAGATATTTTTGGACTTCGTAAAATTTATTTGTGTAATAAAGGGAGATTGGTGCTTCCATTGCATCATAAGTTTTTTGTTGAAGAGCCGTGTATAGCTCGCCAAATGCAAATGGGGAAGCGTTCGCTCCAAATGAAGAAAATGTATCCGTATGAACTGGATTTTCTAAAGTACGGAATTTAATGCCCTTAAGGTCTTCTGGAGATTCAATTGGGCCATTGTTATTTGACATATGACGGAATCCGTTTTCACCAAAAACAAGACCTTTCAAGTCATTTTTCTCTAGTTCTTTTAATAAGTCTTGTCCAAGTTCGCCATCAAGAGCTTTATAAGCAGCTTCGTTATTATTGAAAAGGAATGGCAGATCGAAAACCATAAATTTCTTGTTAAATGAAGCAAGAGGGGCTAGGGCAGGAATGGTCATTTCAATATTCCCAAGCTGTACAGCTTCGATCGCTTCACGGTCAGACCCATAAAGCTGCCCATTTGGATAAAGTTCAACCTTTAAACGTCCATCGGATTCTTTCTCAAGCTTTTCTTTAAAATCAACTGCAGCTAAATGTGTAGATTGCTCTTCAGAAACTAAGTAAGCAATACGAAGAGTATGAACCTTCTTTTCACCATCACCGCTTGAAGTGCTTTCTTTTGGACGTCCACATCCTGTGATGACGAGCAAGCCGATAAGTAATAATGCGATTAGTTTTTTCATTATTTTTCCTCCTTATGGAAATAACTTAAGAATCGTTTTTCAACGTTTTGCAGATGTTTAAGCATTTTCTCCTTCGCTAGTGAAACGTCTTTAGACTCAAGGGCCTCAACTAGCGTTACGTGTTCTTCATAGGCTTCGTATGCGCTTACATGGAGTGTGTTAGATAATAAGAGGAATGCACGGTTGACGCCTGTGTTTATTTGATGAATCATTTCCTGGAATTTGGAATTGCCGTTTCTAGAAACAAGAATTAAATGGAATTCACGGTCTAAATCGATGAAATTGTGATAATGATTTTGTTGAACAGCCTCCAATTGATGTTCTAAATTTTCCTTTAATTCATCGAAAAGAAGTTGATCTAATAGGGGCATAATTTTTTCAATGTTATGGATTTCCAGTACTTGCCTCAGTTCCATATATTCCAAAGAATCTTCCTTTGTAAAAGTAGCGACAGTGGCAGGACGTCCCTTTTGCAAAACGATTAGGCCTTCTGTAGCTAGCCGTTTTAACGCTTCCCGTAGCGGGGTGCGGCTAATGCCAAGGTCTGCTGCCAGCTTTTCCTCAGGTAATTCCTGTTCTGGTGCAAGTACAGCGGAGCTAATGTCCTTCTTTAATAAATTGTAGGCTTGGTCAGCCAATGAAACATTATGGATAATTCTTCGCAAAGATCACTCCTCCTTTTAGTATTCAGTATACTGTATACAGGAATATTAAATTATTATAAAGTATTTGTAAATAGAAATATTTATATAATTTTAAATATTAGAAGGAATCAACTAAGGAGTGATCTAAAAAAACATATTATTTAGTAGGGAATATGCATATAATAGATTAATAGAAAAATTTGAAAGTTTAGCAAAATATAATGGATGAGGGGGTTTTCCTATGTTTGTACAAAAACTTATCGAATGTCTAGGCAAAGACAAGGTTAGCCGAAGTGAAACAGAATTATTCCGTCATAGCCATGATGAATCATTTCATAAAGCAGTAGAGCCTGATGTAGTTTGTTTTCCAGAGAGCCGTGAAGAAATTGAGGCTATTCTGGAAATTGCCCGCGAGTATAAAATCCCTGTAACCCCTTATGGAGTTGGTTCAGGACTTGAGGGTCAGGCGATTCCTATTAAAAAAGGGATTTCTATTAACTTTAGCAATATGAATCAGGTTGTTCATTTTTCTCCGGAGGATTTACTCATTACTGTTCAGCCCGGAATCACACGCATGGAATTAAATAAAGTAGTAAACCGGCATGGATTAATGTTTCCGATTGACCCAGGTGCAGATGCAACCATAGGCGGAATGGTGGCAAATAATGCGAGCGGGACAACGGCTGTTCGTTACGGCTCGATGCGTGATCAGCTGCTAGATTTAGAGGTTGTATTGGCTGATGGAACAGTCATTCACACTGGATCTCATGCGAAAAAGTCATCCTCCGGCTATCATTTGACAGGGCTCTTCGCAGGGTCTGAAGGAACCTTGGGCATTATCACAGAAATAACATTAAGGCTCCATGGAATTCCTGAACATACATTAGCAGCCCGCTGTACATTTGACACACCTGAAGAAGGTGCGAAAGCGGCGAAAACAGTTTTGCTGAGCGGAATTCCTGTAATGCGAATGGAGCTAGTAGATGCAGAAAGTATTTCTCAAGTCAATTCATATGGAGGCTATCAATTCCCAGTTAACCATTCTCTATTCTTTGAGTTTGCCGGGACAAAGGGAGCGGTGGAAGAAGAGGCGAAAGTAACGGAACAATTAATGCGTGAGCTTGGATGTGGAAATTGGGAGGCTGCCAGCGGATCGAAGGAGCGGGCGGAGCTTTGGAAAGCTCGGCATGAAATGGCCTATGCATATCGGCATATTAAGGGAATGGCCAATACTGGCGCGGATGTATGCGTCCCGATTTCTCGTCTGCCTGAGCTGGTCGTGTATGCTAGACAGTTAATTGATGAAAGTGGACTAACGGGCGGCGTGCTGGGACATGTTGGTGACGGAAATTTCCATACTATGATTATTTATGATCCTAAGGTGCCTGGTGAAAAGGAAAAAGCCGAATACACGAATGAAGCACTTGCCTTAAAAGCGATTGAGGTTGGCGGGACCTGTACAGGGGAACATGGTGTAGGGCTTGGGAAAATGAAATTCCAAGAAGCCGAGCATGGGAATGCTGTTATTATTATGAAGCAGATGAAAAAAATGCTTGATCCGGAAGGTTTGTTAAATCCGGGGAAAATATTTTTAATGGATTAATAGATATGGAATTGAGAAATTAATAGTTGATTGTTTAAGAGAAACGAATCCTTCTTTTAGATTGGGTTCGTTTTTTAACTGTAAAAAACATCATGTTTTCTATGTGATCCTTAGGAATAAATAGAACCTCTGCAAAGACCTTGAAAGTCTAGCGGAGGTTTCCTATCATTCTCTTTCAATTCTTACACTCACTTCTTTTAAACGTTCAGTTACGAGGGGGACAACCGTATGGAAATAAGCGTTTGCCTTGAATTTTAATTGATTTCCGTCCTTAAAAAAGAATTCATATTCGGGATAGTCCCCTTGCTTGCCTTTATAATAAATGACTCTTTCCACTTCGCTCCAAGTATAGGAAAGTTCTTGCTTAGAAAAGAGAGTTCTATATGAGAGTCCATCCTCCGAAACCAACTTAAAGGATTGGGATGCAGCCCAAAAAGGTATAACACTTAAACATAAACATGCAATGCTCAAAATAATAGAAAGCCTCCGAATATCTAATATGGAAATAAGAATCGCAGCAATCACTAATAAAAGCAATCCTACCCCGTAAACAGTGTAATTTTCACTTGGTACAAAAACTTGAGCAATTCCCTTTTTATGAATAATATCAGCGACTGTTTGAGGAGCAAAGATGAGGAGAAATGGTGCTGAAACGGCTATACATATTCCAATTGCCAAAAAGACATGCTTTGACCGATAATTTTTTTCCAATTATTATCCCCCTAAAATGTTTAATCTTTTAAGCCGTAAGCAATGTTTGAGTAGTAGAGGACAAGGCAATAGCCCTGTCCTATGTCCATATTAGTTTACTTTTCACAGGCGATTTTATCTTTATCTCTATCTAGTTTTTTATTTGCATCGTACACTTCTTTTGATACATGCGGTTTATGTTTCGTTTTCCCGCCTTTGTTTTTTGCTGATGAAGACTCCGCTACTCCCCCCTTGTAACCTTTGTTTAATTCTGTGCAATTTTTGTAAGATTTAGCGGAGGAAGCTGCGTTTGTTGATAAACTTGTTCCAATTCCAAAAATTAGACTACAAGCTAGTAAAGTAGATAAAAGTTTTTTCATTTTCACGTTATCCTTTCATTTGTTATTGATTCTATTTTAGGGAATATTTCCAATATTTTCAATCCTGTTTATGAATGATTGGGACTTTTTATGAATTGGCTTGGATAAGCAACCTTTTTATAAAAATATCCGTCTAATTAAATGGAGGTATAAGTGGATGAAAAAATACGTTTGTTTATTATTTCTGTTTTTCCTAATGTTAGCTGGTTGTTCTAATCAAGAAGAACAATTAACAAGAGTCGATGCTCAAAAGGTGAATGAAGAAGGAAAATACGAAGAGGAAGTTATCATTACTGATAAAGAGATGATAGATTTACTAAAGAATTCCTTTAAAGAAGTGAAGTGGGAGCCCAACACAAAAGCGGAAATGTCGAGAAATGAAGATGTCTTGGCTACTTTATTTTACACTTTTGATAAGAATATGCCTGAAAGACTTTATGAATATAGAATTTGGTTTAATAGCAATGATTCAACCACCATTATCAGTAATCATGAAAAGGAAGGTTATGGAACCTTAGATGGCAAGAACTCAAAAATAATAAAGAATGTTTTTCTTAGTAAAGACTAACGTATGTAGAAGGCCAAATTGCAAATGATTTGGTCTTTTATTATTAATGTTGCAGAACAATAAGCGGATCATGTGACTTGGAGGACACAAAGTCCGTTATTTGTGAAAAAACAGGTTATTTTCTTAAGTTTCCGGACACAGATTCCTCTATTCAGTGGAAAATCAACGATTTCAATGTGTTTTTTCGTAAATAGAGTCCTTGGTGTCCGCTATCCCCTTAAACTAGGGTCATTAAATGAGAATAACGGATGTAAGGTCCGAAAATGTCTTCATCAAAAAGCTTTTTAACAATAATGTTGCCTTTAACTAATCTGATTAGTTAAAATGGTAATATAATTAGTCCCTATGAGAGGATGCGAGAATATGAAAATAACAAAAATGCATTCCGTTTATCAATTAGCTTTTATGCCACGATTATTCCCTGTAAATTGTTATTTAGTTGAGGAGGAAACTAGTCTCACTCTGATCGATGCTGCCATGCCGTACAGTGCAAAAAGTATCATCCAGGCGGCAAAGACGATTGGCAAGCCAATCAAAAATATCATTATTACTCATGCTCATGCCGATCATGTAGGCGCATTAGACATACTAAAAGAGAATTTGCCAGAAGCACAGGTAAGCATTTCTTCCAGGGATTCACACCTATTAAGAGGAGACACCACAATCCTCTCGAGTGAAAAAAACACCCCGATACGTGGTGGGGTTCCAAAAAATATTAAAACCCACCCAGATATTTTGCTTAATGAAGGAGAACATATAGGTTCATTAGAGGTTATTCATTCACCCGGCCATACACCAGGCTCTATCTCCCTTATGGATAAAAGGAATCGAAGTTTAATTGTTGGAGATGCGTTCCAGACTAGAGGTGGGATTGCTGTCTCTGGAACGGTGAAGCCATTATTTCCTTTCCCGGCATTAGCCACTTGGGATAAAGAATCCGCGCTTAAAAGTGCGAGAAAATTAATAGCGTGTCAACCAAGCTTGCTTGCAGCAGGACACGGAAAAATGATTGATCATCCAATGGAGCTGATGAAATGGGCTATTGAACAAGTAGAATGAAATTAGCGTAAGAGAATAGGGGTAATGAAGATGACACGCCGTATGAAAATAGATTTAGCTGTAATTTTACTAAAAGCAACACAATTAATTGATGAACAAGGCTTAGAGAAACTTTCTCTTGGTATGCTTGCTGAAGAGCTGCAAATTCGTCCGCCTTCCTTATACAACCATTTGAATGGATTAAATGAATTGAAGCAAAAGCTAGCCATTCATGGCTCAATAAAGCTATATGAAACTATGCTGCAAGCTGCTGCTGGACGCTCAGGTGACGATGCCGTTAAAGCCCTAAGTGAAGCGTATATTCAGTTTGTTAGAAATCACCCTGGACTTTATGAGGCAACCTTTAGATTTTCTGATACAGATGATAAGGAATTACAGGAAGCACAGGAGTCCATTGTCCGTCTTGCTGTCCAAGTATTGCAAGTGTATAACCTGGAGGAAGAACAAGCGATTCATATGGTCAGGGGCTTCAGAAGCATTTTGCATGGATTTGCCTCCATTGAACAAATGGGTGGCTTTGGACTGCCCTATAATACAGATAAAAGTTTGTCGATTCTCATAGATACATTCATTAAGGGTATTCATTCTTATGAAAATGAGAAGGTGAATAAAGATGATTTTAGAGAGTCTTAAGCTAGTAAACGTCATCCTTCGTTTTTTGCTGGAGCTTATTGGTCTGACTGTTTATGGATATTGGGGATACAAATTGGGGACGACTGCCATTATGAGGTGGGGGCTTGCGGCTGGAATTCCTTTTATGATCGCGGTTGTGTGGGGATTATTTGGATCGCCAAAAGCAACTTTTCAGCTTTCGGGACTCTCTCATTTATTGCTAGAAGCATGCATCTTTCTTGTGCCTGCCGTACTGCTAATTAATCTAGGAAAGGTTCAATTAGCTTGGTTTTATGGGATAATAGTGATTGTGAACCGTATTTTAATGTATGTTTGGGAGCAATGATAGATATTTGATTCAGGATTATGTGATTTGTTAAAGTAGAAAAAGAGGCAGGTGGACAAAATTGGCTAAAACAATCGTTGAAAAACTAAATCTAACCAAATATAAAAAAGCTGCGGTTTTGGGAATGCCTGAGGGTGCAGATTATCTAACAGAATTAAAAGATTATGATACAGAGCTTACGAACAGTCCGTATGACCTTATTTTTGCCTTCGTGTTAGATATGGAGTCTTTAAAAGGCGTTGTGGACCGAGTGATTGAGAACAGTGATTTAACTGAAAATGGATATATCTTTTTGGCTTATCCGAAGAAGGGGAATAAAGTATACCCTACCTTTATTCACCGCGATGATTTATTAGGCGGGTTAGGTGCGGATGAGGATGGTTATATCGGTGCAAGCAATCTTAAATTTGCCCGGATGGTTGGACTGGATGATGTCTTTACCGTTGTTGGCCTTAAAATTGATGCTAAAAGTAAAGAAAGCACTTCTACAAAACCAAGCCAATGTGTGGATGATTATATCGAAATGATTCCAGATGTGGAGAAAGACTTGCAGGATACGCCAGAGTTGCTTGCCTTTTATCGGACATTAACATACGGTTACCAAAAAGATTGGGCTCGCTATGTGTACAGCGCCAAACAAGAGGCAACAAAAGCAAAACGGCGCGATGAAATGAAAATGATACTCGGTGAAGGCTATAAGAGCAGGGATTTGTATCGAAGAGATCATAAGTAAAGAAGTAAACCCGTAAACAAAAAGACGTTCATTAAGTAAAACTAACTTGATGAACGTCTTTTTATGTGTAAATAGAAATAGTCGGTCGACCTATTATTGAATAAACCTTGATGCACGAATTTATTTTTGTTTCAGTAGAAGTGGCATTAATCCTGAAAAGTTAGTCAAAGTTTTAAAAAAATCAGAGTATTTTTTGAAAAATAGGTTGAAATAGGTTGAAATATGGTTTAATATGTTTTTAAAATATTCAAATAATAAATGGGTTATTAATTGTTAAATGACCCATTCTAGCAATTTGAAAAATAGAGGGGGATTAGATGAAGAATTTAATATTGGCTATCGGTTCTGTAGTGCTTTTCGCTTTTTCTTTTTCTGTTGTGCAAGCTGAAGAAGTGAAGCCAACGATAGAGAAAGCAAATGTAGAAATTGAAATACAGGATGGGGATTTTGCTGTAGTTGAACATATAAAACTATTGAATCCGTCAAGTATTGCAGACGGAAAAATCGAACATAGCTTTGCAAAAATTCATGACTTAAAACCTGAAAATGTAGAAATTACCTCAGCAGATCATCAGGTGTTAAAGGCTGAAATTCAAGAGGGGGAAACGCTTGATCGTGTTTTTATTCCAGTGCCAAATAATTTTACGGACTCATTCGAATATACAATCAAATATACAGTTTCAAAGTCTGATGACTTTAAATTGCCATTATTTGTACCGTTACTACCAGGCGAATCGAATGAAAACAACGTAACAATTTCATTTCAGGCACCAGAAGGTACTTTTGTCCAAAAAAATTCATTTCCTATTGTTAAAGAAGCGAAGAATCATGTTGAGAATAAATTAAGCAATCTTCCTTCACATGTTAATTATGTTTATAGTACTAATCCAACTATTTTCCATTCGTATAATATTATTTCAGCAATAACCATTATCGTATTTTTTATCATTCTTGGTGTTTGGGCAAGAGTTGAAAAGAACAATGCGAAAAGGAGGATGGCGTAAATGGGATTTAGCTTTTGGGGAATTGTTGCATTTTTTATTATTTTTATATCTTGTTATTTTGTATGGGCTACGAAAGCGGATCATGAGGAATGAATAAGTTAGGCAGGGAGGAAATTTAATGTTTGAGATTAGTCCAGCATTTTTTTATGTGATTATTGGTTATTTTATTATCATTTTAGCAATTGGGTTAATAGCGGGAAAAGGCAACAAAACAAGTGAGCAGCATTTAGTAGCTGGGCGTTCCATCGGTCCGGTTATTGGAGGAGCGGCTTTAGCAGCAACGCAGTTAAGTGCGGGAACATTTGTAGGTACAATTGGTGTTCTTTATTTAACAGGTGCAAGTTATTTATGGTATTGGCCAGGCTTATTCGCCGGCTGGCTTGTGTCGGCTATATGGATTGCGCCGAAGTTTCAGAAGTTTAATGGAGTGACAGTTCCTGACTATGTAGAAAAACGATATAACAGTAAAGCGGCTAAAGTTCTTGCAGCTGTATTAATTGTTGTAGCGTATTCCGTTTATTTAATTGCTCAATATGTTGCGGGCGGAATAATATTGCAAATGCTTTTTGGTCTTCCAATGATTTGGGGAGCGGCAATTACGGTAGGAATTACCACGATTTATACGATGAAAGGCGGTATGAAGGCAACAACATATAGTGATTTCATTCAGGCAATTATTATGGGAGGATGCTTCTTTGTAGCTATTCCTGTTTTATATTCACAAGCGGGTGGTTTTACGCATGTCGGCAACTTTTTATCAGAATTACAGCCAGATTTAACAGGCTGGCATTGGAGATTTAGAGATCTTCTTGGCTTTGCCTTAGCATTCGGTCTTTCAGTTGCTATTGCACCATATGAGCTAGCACGTATGTATACAATGAAAAATAAACGTACAGTACGTTTAGCAATCGGTTTCTCCTTTATTTTCCAGGCTGTAATTGGAATTGGTGTAGGTCTTGCTGGTTTTGCCATACGGTCTCTATATCCTGTATTAAATAGTGCGGATACGGCTTCATCTATAATGGCCATTAATATTTTACCGCCTGTTATCGGAGCCTTATTTATGGTAGCTATACTAGCTGCTATTATGAGTACAGTCTCAGGAATTATCATTGTTTCCTCCTCTGCAGTATCACATGATATTTATGGAATGATAAAGCCAAATGCGACTGATAAACAGAAAATGTTCGTAAACAAGATTGCTGTTGTGATTTTATCAATCATTCCACTTGTTTTTGCGATAAAGCCATTTGATATGGTTCAGTTTATTGTTTTAGTTCAAGCCTCTCTAGTGGCTAGCTTTTTCTTTGCTGTTGTTGTAGTAGGTTTGAATTGGAAACGGGCAACTGGAACAGCCGCCTTAATTTCAATGATAGGCGGTGTTGTTACAGTATTAATTTGGTATATATTAGGGAAACCATTTGGATTAAACGAAGTAATACCGGGTGTGCTTGTTTCAACCATTTTGATGTTTGTCTGCAGTTTGTTCACAAAGCCAGTTCCAAAAGAATCATTGGCACCGTTTTTTAAAAATTAATAATAGCTAATTGCGCATATTTCTAAATAAGCAAATAATTGGGCTGGATAAAAGTGTCAGACTTCTCTAACAATCTCTCCATATAGTTCCGTTACTATATTTGATGTTAGAGGGGTCTGACATTTTACCGCCAAAAAAATAAATTTGCTTCTATATGATTGTATTCAAGGGAAAATTTTAATTAAAAGATAGGCAGGTAAAGTAATGAAGGAAATCGTCAGCTTTTTACAGGAAAAGCAATCAGAAATGGTTGATAAATTAAAACAATTAGTTGAAATGGAATCACCGTCTAACGATAAAGAGTTAGTAGATAAAATCGGCGAAAAAATCGCCGATCTATTTGAATCCTATACAGGCGGTAAAATCACTGTTATTCCTAATAATCACTTTGGAAATCATTTGCGCGGGGAGTGGGGAGAAGGTGAGGATGGACAAATTCTCCTTTTGGCTCACATGGATACTGTTTGGCCAAAAGATATATTACAGACTCTTCCTTTTCGGATAGAAGGAGACAAAGCTTATGGACCGGGTGCCTTTGATATGAAGGGAGGCATTGTCCAGGGAATCTTTGCACTTCATGCATTAAAGGAATTAAATATTTCACCAAAGAGAAAAATAATTTTTCTTTTTACGAGTGACGAAGAAATTGGCAGTGGAACGTCACGTCAATTGATAGAAGAAGAGGCGAAGAAAAGCAGTGCTGTTTTTGTGTTGGAATCAGCTGCTTCTAAAGAGGGAGCCCTTAAGACTGCCCGGAAAGGGGTAGGTATTTTCAATTTAAAGGTAAAAGGAATAGCGGCCCACTCTGGAATTGAGCCTGAAAAAGGAATAAGTGCCATTAGTGAACTTGCATCCCAAATAACTTATTTGGACTCATTATCAGACTATAGTAAAGGAACAACCTTGAATGTAGGTGTAATTAAGGGAGGTTCCTCATCCAATGTTGTAGCTGCAGAGGCAATGGCAGAAGTCGATTTAAGAGTAACAGCTAATAAGGAATTTGATCGCGTTATCCCTTTAATACAAGATTTGCAATCAACTATTGAAGGAACAAAGATTATGGTAGAAGGAGGAATCAATCGTCCACCGTTTGAAAGATCACAAGAAGTAGAAGAACTGTATCTTCTTGCTAAAAACATTGCAAAAGAATATTTAAGCTTTGATTTAATGGAACAATTGAGCGGGGGAGGAAGTGATGGAAACTTTGCATCACAGTATGCCCCTACACTTGATGGATTAGGTCCAGTTGGCGATGGGGCCCACGCAAACCATGAGCATGCAATCATATCTCAACTCCCAGTTCGCAGTGCCTTGTTAGCCCTATTAATTAAAGAACTTGGATAATAAAAGAGAAAAAAGATTGAAAGAGGTGCCAAATAATGGACGGTTTACGAAAACAGTTACTAGAAGAAGTAAATGAAGAGAAATTAATGGAGTATACAAGAAATATTGCGAGGGAAGTTCGATTCTCGGGTTCCGAAGAAGAATTGCGTGCTTTCCAATATGCAAAGAGTCAATTAGAAGAGTTCGGTTTTGAGACGAAGCTTCATTTCTCAGACGGCTATATTAGTATACCGGTAAGCGGCGAGTTAGAGGTAAATGGTCAATCGTTTAATGCCATTACTCATTCGATGGGAGCAACAACAAATAGTGCAGTTGTTGCTGAACTTATTTATGTAGGAAAAGGAACTGCTGAGGACTTAAAAAACGTTGATATACGCTCGAAAATCGCCTTAATTGACGGTCTGGCAGTAGGTCCTTCGGTAGAGAGAATACAGGCGGCTGGGGGTGCTGCAGCTGTATTTATCAACGCAAAGCATACACATGAAATGATAGTTTCATCCGTTTGGGGAAGCCCTACAACAGAAACCATTTCATTATTACCAAATCTTCCAATAGTCTCTTGCAATTATTATGATGGAACTCTGATTAAGGAAATGTTATCAAGAGATAAGGAAGTGAGGGCTCGTGTATCAACCAAGGTTGATACACAATGGAGAAAAATCCCTACATTAATTGCTGAAATAAAAGGAATGGACGAGCCCGAAAAATTTGTGTTATTTAGCGGCCATATTGATTCATGGCATTACGGAGCAATGGATAACGGATCTGCCAATGCAACTATGCTTGAAGTAGCAAGAATTTTAGCAAAAAGAAAAAATGAACTGAGAAGATCTTTGCGAATGGCATTTTGGTCTGGACATTCACATGGACGCTATGCAGGATCAACGTGGTATTGTGATAATCATTGGGAAGATTTGCATGATAACGGGGTCCTTCATATAAATATTGATTCAGTTGGGGCAAAAGGAGCAGCCGTTTTAACAGAAGCCAACTGTATGACAGAGACGAAGGAACTTGTTCGAAAGTCTGTTCAGGAAGTGGCAGACCAATTTTTTAATGGCACAAGATATAGCCGTGCAGGCGATCAATCATTTTGGGGAACAGGGATGCCATCCTTGTTAATGGGATTATCCGAGCAGCCGCCAACCGATGACCCGGCATCACAAGCTTTTGCCAGTCTATTTGGCGGTGCCAACTCTGGAGGTTATGGTTGGTGGTGGCATACAACAGAGGATACCATAGATAAGATTGATCCAAAAAATCTAACAAGAGATTGCAAAATATATACAGACATTGTCTATAAAGCTTGTACAGAACCAATTGTACCCATTGATCAGCGAGAAGCGGTGAAAGAGTTAAAAGGAACTCTTGAAACTTATGCTCAATTAGGAAATAAGGCACTAAGCTTCGAACTTTCTCTTGAAAGGATTACTGGGTTAGAGGAAAAAGTGACACGATTATATAAGATTGGACAAACGGAGAATTTATCCAGCGAGAAGATTACAGTATGTAATATTGGAATTATGAAGCTATCAAGAGTTCTAGTCCCTTTAAATTATGTAAACGGAAGTAACTTTGAGCATGATTTAACAATCAATCCATCTTGTATTCCTGTCTTAGCAAAAATGAATGAAATTACAGATTTACCGATTAATTCCTCTCAATACTACTTATTAAAAACAGAATTAACGAGACAGTTAAATAAAGTAAATTATGCTTTAAAACAAGCAATAGAAATAGCAGAGGATACCCTATCTAAATTAAGAAGTTAATATTTAGCACAATGTGTTAACTGTTTTATGAATGGTCGTGCACATTGTGCTTTTTGTTTTGTATAATACATTTAAGATAGAGTGGCTCTTAGCTAATATTATTTGCGGGACGTGTACCACATGAAAAAGAGATTAATCATTATTGCAATTCAAGATGAAAATCTTATAAGTTTAAAAATTCAATTAGAGCATATTCTTGGAGATTTTATAGAAATTAAAGGACAAACGCTGAAGGATTTAAAGTTTGGCTTTATTCAATCGGACGATGTTGTTCTTCTTTCAGCAGAAGCTCTTAAAGGATTAGTCGCTCCGTTTTTGCCTGAGGATTGTACTTATATTGCTTCAAGTAGGGATGTAAATATAGTTAATTTGAAAGAGTTAATAGGTTTACCTCCAGGACAAAATATTCTTGTTGTGAATGATCATTATACCGAGACGATGGAAACGGTTAAATCATTGAAACAAGTGTTATTTGAACATTCATATTATCCATATCTTCAGGGCCAGCCTTTGCCTGAAAAAATTGATTATGTTGTAACCCCTGGAGAGAGACATTTAGTTCCAGCAGCATTAGGTGAAATTATTGATATTGGCCCTCGTATTTTGTCATTTGATACAATAAACCAAATCACTCCATATTTCCATATCGAAATAAACCCATCAGTTCTAATGAATCGATATATAAAATCACTTGTATCGACTTCGAAAAGAGTGAAAAATACAATTACTTATTATGAAAATCAGAATCAACATAGGCTGTTTGAAGAAATAAGGACAAATAATAACGCCATGAGAGAAACAATTGACATTGCTAGAAAGGTGGCCAAAACGACTCGCTGTATCCACGTAGAAGGAGAAACAGGGAGTGGCAGGAAGATGTTTGCTGAAATGATTCATAATGAATCGGCATATAGGAACGGTAAACTTCTGACTTACAACTGTTCAGATAAGACAGAGGAATTATTGGACGCAGAGTTATTTGGCAAAGAAGAGGGAAATCATGTTGTACAGGGGATTATTGAAGCAGCCAATGACGGAAGTTTATTTATAAAAAATATTGAGTGTCTGTCTGAATTGCTGCAGGGGAAATTACTTTCATTACTAGAATCAAATGAAATTCAACGAGTCAATAGTACAATATCCGTCACAGTGAATGTAAGGCTTATTACTTCTACTACTGAAAACTTATTATCATTAATGGAACAACAGAAAATCCGGACTGATTTATATTCTTATATCTCTTCGTATATCGTAAGTGTCCCAGCTCTTTCGTTAAGAAAAGAGGATTTGCCTATCTTAATAGCTGACTATAAAAAACAATTAAAAAGAGAAGATATTACCTTTTCTGAAGAGGTTTTGGAAGTTTTTAAACTTTATAACTGGCCAGGAAATGTTAGGGAACTATTTAATGTTATTTCTTATTGTGCATGTTTAGAGTTCTCTAAAATTGAGTTAACCTCTTTGCCGCTGTATTTCCGTGCTGGCTACAAGGAACATTCAAAAAGTGACATTGATTTTAAGCCTATTATTAAAAAGATTGAAGAGCACGGTTTCCTAACCGAGAGCTTAGCGATATTAGCTATTTTTAAAAAAGGGAAGGAACAGCATCAAGCATACGGCAGAACAAAAGTAAAACAATTTCTTGAACAAATAAACATTCATTTAACCGATCAGCAATTACGCCTTCGCATAGATGTGCTAAATGAATTGGGACTCATAAACGTCAGACAAGGCAGAGCAGGCACCACCATTTCTAATAAAGGCGAATACTTTTTAGAAAATTACTAGGGTGCGTTTTGAGCACTTGGGGGTTGTGATCCTAAAAGTAGACACAATAAATTCCTATTTACCGAAAATAATCAGGGGAATAAAGCTGCAGGGAAAAAGACGTTCATTAAGTAAAACAAACTTGATGAACGTCTTTTTTAGCTTACATACATACTTCTTACCTTAAAAATCAATCTTCACTATCTAACCAAACACCCTCCACATACTTTCTCTTTTGCTGCTTATTAATTTTCCGATATTCCTTCGACTTGAAAATGATATCGAAGTCATAGTTTTCGGGGTACAATTCCCGTCCTTTTATATATAATTTTAGCCTTTTGTGATTAACTGTCCGTTTTTCACCATGAATTTGAACAACATAATCACCTTTCGAATCTGGGCCTTTATAAATGATCCCCATTTCGTTTGTTTCGGTTAATAAAACATTATCTCCCTGTTCAAATTGGAAGAAGCTTTCTGTGCTTGAATCCACATATGGCTTTTTAGCAGATCTTCTCGCATATTTATTAATGGCAATTTGTTTTTGATAGCCAGGCTCTTTTAAAATAGCTGCATCCAATTCGTTACGATAGGAGCGATTAGTTTTATAAGTGATTTGATAAGCTTTTTCGATCAATTCTGGATGCATGCCAAGCTTGATAGCGATGTCAAAAGCTTGGCTGTTTCCGCTTTGGCCAAGAAGAAGCCTATAGGTTGGCCGCAACGTATCAATATCAAATTCCATCATCCCATTTAGAAATCCGCTTGTTTTCTCCGCAAATTCCTTCATTTCATTGTAGTGGGTAGTGGCAAATAAAGTAGCACCCTTTTGGTATAGCTGCTCTAGAATTACAATCGCTAGTGCCATGCCTTCGCTTGGGTCTGTCCCGGAACCTAATTCATCAAGAAGGACAAGGGAGCGGTCATTTGTGACTCGCAGAATATCAATAATATTTACAAGCCTTGAACTGAATGTGCTTAAGTTCTGTTCAATGCTTTGCCCATCTCCAATATCAACGAAAATATGCTGAAAAATGGCAATCTCGCTCCCGGGATTAGCTGGTATAGGCAAACCCGTTTGTGCCATCATGGTGAGCAGACCAACTGTTTTTAGAGTGACCGTTTTTCCGCCGGTATTCGGTCCAGTTATTACTAAAGCGCGATGCTCTTCACCAAATCGAATGGATAGTGGAACAGCCTTATCGCCAAGCATCGGGTGCCGAGCTTCTTTTAAGTTGATCACATAATCTTCATTTAATGCAGGAGTCGAACAGCCTGTTTTTCGGCTATAGGCTGCCTTTGCAAATAGGACATCATAATGATGCATCGTTTCAATGGCGATTTTAATTGTATGGTCATGCTGCAGCACTTTGTCCGTTAATTCGTATAAAATCCTTTCCGTTTCCTGCTCTTCAGACATGCGCAAAAGTTCAATCTCTTCTTGAATAGAACCTAGTTCAGAAGGCTCCATATATAAGGTTGACCCTGATGCGGATGAATCGAGAACGGTTCCTTGAATTTTGGAGCGATATTGTCTTTTCACAGAAATGGCAATCCGTCCACTCCGTTCAACGAGTAATGTATCCTGCAGATATGCTGCATATCTCTTAGATTTTACGAGCTGCTGGGCTTTTTCCTTTAGCTTATCTGTTTGGATTGAAAGCTGTCTCCGCAAATAAGCTAAATCGCTTGAAGCATGCTGGTCAACCTGCCCATGACGGATGCAACGGTTAATTTCCTCCTCAAGCTCCCGCACCTCACCAATCGATTCAGCATATAAACTTACATTCGGAGCTGCATAATACTTATCCCTCATGAATTGTTTTAGCTTCGAACAATGCTGCAGGAACGATAGAACATACGTAAATTGATTAGCACGAATATAGATCCCTTTTCGTGCCTGTGTTAAATAAAGCTCCATTTCATCCAGCGTGTGAATAGGGACACTGCTGCTAATTTTGATAATTTCCTCTGCTTCAGCAATCTCCTTTAAAGATAACTCCATTCGCCTTTTATCTGGTAATGGGCGTAATGCTTGAAGGGTGTTCTTCCCACGATTCGTTTTCGCAAAATTTGCGATTTCGTTTAGAATTTCTTGATACCCCAATACATCAATGGTTTGCCGATTCATTTTGAATCCTCCTATTATGATCTTTTATTTGAACCATTTAAACTGCATAAAAAAACCGCCATGAACAAAATCGCTCATGACGGTAAGAAGAAATGGAAACATGCAATGGCAAACTTAAATTGCGCGCAGGACAATAGGGAGGGAAATACCCTCGTTTTCCCTATTTTTGCACACAAAAAAGCTATGACAAAACATGCCATAGCGGGTTCACCAAATCTTCTATGCTATGATGCGTGTTCTTAACATCCCTCGAAAAAGCACATACGAAATAAACCAGTATTTTGACCGGTTTTTTGCATTTTTCAAGGCCGTATGAAAATAACGGTTAGTTAAGAACATTCACACTCATAAAACAAACTCCTTTGAGTTTACATTTTTATACAAATCAAGTATAGCTTAGATGTGGTGGAGAGGTCAATACAAGAATGAAGAATAAAAAGAGGAGTTTAGATTTTTAAATGGAATATTTTAATAATTCTATGCAGGATTTGATTGTGTCAAAACTTAAACAATAAAAATTAGGAGGGATCCATTTGAAAGCCATTATTATAACTGAATTCGGAAATCCTGAAGTAATGAAATATGTTGATACTGATATTCCACGTATTAAGCCAACTCAAGTATTAATAGAAGTAGTAAAAACAAGTGTGAATTATGCGGATGTAAAAGCGAGATATGGAAAAAAGGGCAGCTGGAAATCACCATTTATTCCGGGGCTAGATGCGGCTGGCGTCATTGTTGAAACAGGATCAGAGGTTCAGAATTTATGGGTAGGACAGCGGGTTATTGCTTTTCCATCAGAAGGATCTTATTCGGAATATGTAGTCTCAGAGGAAATGCTTACTTATGAAATCCCAGATAACATTGATTTTGACACGGCAGCTGCTTGTCCAATTGTTTCTTTTCTTTCACATAAGATGCTTCATGATATAGCAAGGATCGAACAAGGAGAAACGGTACTAATTCATTCAGCAGCTGGTGGGGTAGGAACTACGGCTATTCAAATGGCAAAGCTTTTAGGTGCAAGCAAAGTAATTGGAACAGTGGGAGATGAAAAGAAGGGCACGGTTGCTATTCAAGCAGGTGCAGATCATGTTATTAGTTATGACAATGAAAATTTTGCCGATCAGGTGAATGGGTTTACGGATGGGCAGGGGGTTAATATAGTTTTAGATTCCGTTGCTGGGGTGGTCACTGAAAAAAGTCTACTCTGCTTAGCGCCGTTTGGCCGGTTGGTTCAATTTGGTAATTCAAGCGGAACTGCAGGCATATTTAAAACAAGTGATTTGCACGCAAGTTGCAGATCAGTACTCGGGTTCAGTTTAGGTACAACGAGAAAGCTTAGACCCCAATCGCTGCAGGATACAGCCAAACAAGTTCTTCAATACATAAGCGAAGGAAAACTGAAATTTGAAATTGCTCATCGTTTTCCTTTGAAAGAAGCAGTACAAGCTCACAAGCTTATTGAAAGCAGGAAAAGTACGGGAAAAATTTTATTGGATGTAAACTAACTAATGAAAAGTAAAAGTATTGGGGCCAGATTTTTCAATACTTGGTCCCTATAGAAATCCCCAGTATAAATACTCTTTAGAATTTTCTAAAAACATGTTGACGATTTTATTGGAAGCATTTACAATCAAATTAGTAACTTGCATGGTACATGGTAAACCTAATTTATTTAAAAAACTGCCATGGTACATGGTAAATAAACAGAAGCGTATATTTTTTTAAGAAAATCTACCATGGTACATGGCAAAGAAAGGGGCATTTCACATCATGTCTATTCTGACTACGAGTATCACAGCTCAAGTAACGAACGCAATTCGAGATGCGATTGTCACTGGTGAATATGAACCGGGAAAAAAGCTCTCAGAAGCTGCTTTATCTGAACAATATGCAATTAGTCGAACACCAATCAGAGAAGCGTTAAAGCAATTAGAAAGGGAAGGATTAGTTGAAATCATTCCAAGAGTGGGGACGTGTGTTTCAAAGCCGACAGAAAAGGAATTAACCGAGCTATTTACTGTCAAGGAAGTACTGGAGGGGCTTGCTGCGGGCCTGCTTGCGGAAAGCGGAAACGAGGAAATGATTAAAGAAGTCGAAAAAGCTGTTGCTGAAATGGAAAAGGCAGTTCAGACATCTGATCATAAGCTTTATGTTGAGTCGAACAACTTGTTCCATAAAGCGATCCTTGAAGGATCAGACAATTCTAAACTAGATTACTCGTTAAATTTGCTGCTCAATCAAATTCCATATAGCAGGTATGTTTATCTCAGCATTGAGGTACCAAACCGGTTGGAAAAATCACTTCAGGAGCACCAGGCTGTATTAGCGGCTATATTAAGGGGTGACAGAGAGGAAGCAGAGAAAGCCATGCGTGAGCATGTAAGGGCAAGTGGATTGCAGTTAAAAGCAGGAATTGCTAAAAAGCTATACGAAAAAAACAAATAGGGAGGATGCTATATATGAAATTCGGAATTTTCGCAAATTTAACAGGACCAGGACGTCATGAGGAATATCATAAAGTTCTTGATGAAGCAAGAGAGCAAGCTATCTATTGTGATGAAAATGGATATGATTCCATTTGGTATACAGAGCACCACTTTGGCCATGAAGGAAATGAGTTGATTTCAAATCCAATTTTAATGGGTGCAGATATTGCGGCACATACGAAGAGAATTCGCATTGGTCAAGCGGCAAACGTTATTACATTTTGGCATCCGCTTCGACTAGCCGAGGATATTGCGATGCTTGATCAGCTTAGTAAAGGGCGTGTGGAAGTCGGTCTAGCCCGCGGATTATATGGAAGAGAAGCAGCGAATTTAAATACGCTTGCTGATCCAAAGAACCAGGAGCAAAACCGGGCGTTATTCGAAGAAACGTTAGAAATTTTGAAGAAGGCATGGACGAACCGTTTCTTTTCACATGAAGGAGACATTTATCAATTTCCTCCGAAAGGGTTGAAATGGAGCCATCCAATGAGTCCGGCAACACCAGAATATATGGATATGGAAAAGGGAGAAATAGAAAAAATCTCAATTATGCCTGGCACGTACCAAAAGCCTCATCCTCCATTATGGCAAGTAATTGATTCTCCGAGATCCATTGAATGGGCCGCAGAGAATGAAATTAAAGGGATCTTCTGGATGCCAACCGTTAAAGAGCTGAAGGGGCGCTTTGAACTTTATCGTGAAAAGGCTTCGAAAGCCCGAGGGTATGAAGTTCCGCTTGGTGAAGGCATTTCGTTAGTTCGTGATGTTTATGTAGCTGAAACGATGGAGCAAGCACGTCAAGATGCAGCAGAGGCAGTATTAAATAATTATCGCTGGATTTGCCATTGGAGAGGGCTAGGTAATCTAATGGATCCAGGCGAACAAGTAAAGCCAGGACAGGAATTGAACTATGACTTCCTGCACCCAAGAAACTTATTGTTCGGAACTCCTGAATATGTAGCTGAGAAAATTCAAGAACTGAAAGAGGAATTAAATTTACAAGAATTATTACTGTGGGTTAATCATAACGGATTGCAGCATGACAAGATGATGAAGAGTCTTAAATTGTTTACTGAAGAGGTCATGCCTAAATTTACAAACATAAAAGCGGGGGTTTTATAAAATGTTGGAAATTCGAAAAGTTTATACAGCTATTGAAGAAACACGTGTTGAGGGCGGGAAGCAATTAGATAAGCCAGTTAAAATGATCGCAGCTATGCTTGTCATGAAAAATCCTTGGGCTGGAAGAGGTTTTGTGCAAGATTTAATGCCTGAAATTAATGAATACGCACCGGAAATTGGCGAAATATTAGTCGCTGAATTGTTTAAACATATTGATTCTGCTGATGATGTTGAAGCATTTGGCAAGGCTGCTGTAGTTGGGGTAGATGGGGAAATGGAACACGCATCTGCATTTATTCACACATTGAAATTCGGAAACAAATTCCGTGATTCTGTACAGGGAAAAAGCATTTTAAGCTTTACGAATAAACGCGGCGGAGCAGGCTCAGCTGTATTAATTCCAATGGTTCATAAAAACGATGAGTCGAAAAGATCTCATTTCCTTACGTTTGAAGCTTCTATTCCAGATGCACCAAGAGCCGATGAAATTGTCGTTGCCATCGGAGCCTCTACGGGAGGACGCCCGCATCCGAGAACAGGTGACCGTAATCAAGATATGGTTGAAATGGGGCTTGTCTAATGCCTTTAGCCATGTATGATCAAACGACCATTCGTTATGAAGAAAAAGGAAATGGTGAGCCGCTCATTATGATTCATGGTGTTGGCTTGGATCATACAATGTGGGATCAGCAAGTGAAAGACCTGTCAAAAGAGTTCCGAGTCATTGTATACGATATGGTAGGTCATGGAGGATCTGAGCATCCTCCCGGCCCTTACTCACTTGCCCAATTTGTTGAGCAACTGGAAGCACTCATGAATCACTTGCACATTGAGAAGTCCCATCTCATCGGTTTTTCTATGGGCGGCATGGTCGCTCAGGCATTTGCACTGAAACATAAAGAAAAATTAAAGACACTCACAATCATGAATGCCGTTGCGAACCGGACGGAAGAACAGCGGAAGGCAATTTTAAAAAGGGTTGCGGAAGTAAAGAATACAGGACCTGCTGTTACGATCGAGCCTGCAATTGGGCGGTGGTTTAATCAAGAGTATCTAATAAACCATGAAGATACAGTGAACAGAATTCGTAAACGGCTCCTGACAAATGATCCTGCTTCCTATTTAGCGGCATATAGCCTTTTTGCAGCAGCAGATGAGGAATTATGGCTAAAGCTTCATGAAATTAATCTGCCGACTTTCATTATGACAGGTGAAAATGATATAGGATCAAACCCTGAAATGGCTAAACAAATGCATGAGAAAATAGCACATTCAGAATTGCTTATTGTTCCAGAAGTGAAGCATATGCTGCCGGTAGAAAAGGCGGAAATTGTGAATGAAGCGATTCGTATGTTTATTCGAAAACATACGGAATCGGGGAATGAAGGGAGAGATGAATGTGACTGAGTTGAAAAAATATAAGATGTATATAAATGGAGAATGGACAGAATCGTCAAGCGGAGAATACTTTCCAAGCTATAATCCAGCTACTGGAGAACCATGGTGTACTGTAGCAAAAGGAACTGCGGAAGATGTAGATCGCGCTGTGAAAGCTGCTCACCATGCGTTTTTGCACTCAGAATGGGCAAGAATGACGTTTACAGAACGTGGCAGACTTGTCCGCAAGCTTGGTGAGTTGATTGCTGGAAGAGTTGAAGAGCTTGCTGAGTTTGAAACGCTTGACAATGGAAAATTAATTCGCGAAATGCGGGGACAGTTAAGTTATTTGCCAGAATTCTTCTATTATTATGCAGGGCTTGCAGATAAAATCCACGGAAAGACGCTGCCAATTGATAAGAAGGATATGTTCGTCTTTACTTCTAGAGAGCCGCTTGGAGTTGTAGCGGCAATTACACCTTGGAATTCACCGCTCTATTTAACCACTTTGAAGCTGGCTCCTGCTCTTGTGGCTGGAAATACAATTGTGATCAAGCCTTCCGAAATGACTTCAGCTTCTCTTTTAGAGCTTATGAAGCTTGTGGAGGAAGCGGGCTTTCCACCTGGAGTTGTCAATGTTGTAACTGGATTTGGCATACCGGTTGGAGATTCACTTACTTCTCATCCACTCGTTAGACGCGTTGCATTTACAGGAGGTGAGGAATCTGCCCGACATGTTGTGAGGAATTCGGCGGACAATTTTGCACAGGTATCTCTTGAACTTGGCGGAAAATCGCCAAACATCGTTTTTGAAGATGCAAATGCTGATAATGCGGCTATGGGAATTATCGCAGGTATTTTTGGAGCATCTGGTCAAAGCTGTGTTGCGGGTTCTCGTGCGTTACTGCATGTCGATATTTATGATAAGGTGATGCAAAAGTTGGTTGACCGTGTGTCCAATATCAAAATCGGCAATCCGCTTCATAATGACACAGAAATGGGGCCGCTGGCAACGAAAGCTCAATTGGATCGTGTAGAACAATATGTTGCGCTTGGAAATGATGAGGGCGGAAAGCTTGTTTACGGCGGTAAAAAACCAGAACATCTACAGAAGGGCTGGTTTTTTGAGCCTACAATTTTTGAACATAATGATCATAATTCACGGATTACAAATGAAGAAATATTTGGACCCGTATTAAGTGTTATTCCATTTAGGGATGAAACAGAGGTTGTCCAATTAGCAAATAGCACCGACTACGGTTTAGCTGCAGGTATCTGGGTAAGTGATATCGCTAAGGCTCATCGAGTAGCAAAAGCAGTCCGAGCAGGAATTGTTTGGGTGAACACATATCGAAGTATATCGCCGATAGCTCCGATTGGCGGTTCAGGTCTAAGTGGATATGGCAGAGAGAGCGGATATGAAGCAATTCATGAATACACACAAAGCAAAGTTGTTTGGGTCAATACTTCATCTGAACCGATTCCCGATCCATTCATTATGAGATAGGAATAACTGAAAGTAAGTTGTATGAAAACAAAAATTAGAACATCCAATTTGGGAGGGAATTATAATGAAATTATTAGCCATCTCTGGAACAATTACTGGGTCGAAAACAAAAGTGGTGGTACAAAAAATAGCAGAAGAGGTAAAACAGAAACATCCGGAAGTTGAAGTGGAATTTCTAGATTTAAAAGAGTATGATGTTCAGTTTTGTGATGGCCGTGATCCTTCAACGTATACAGGAGATACGAAAAAAGTGATCGATATCGTTTCCTCAGCAGATTTTTATGTAATAGGCACACCTATTTTTCAAGGCTCAATCACTGGCGCACTTAAGAACCTGTTTGACCTAGTTCCTCCAAAGGCTTTTCGCAATAAGGTCATGGGGTTTGCCGCCACAGGCGGAACATATCAGCATTACTTAGTAATCGAAAATCAGCTGAAGCCGATTGCCGGTTATTTCCGTGCCTTTGTTGCTCCGGGTTATGTGTATGCACATAATGACCATTTCAGCTCCACAAATGAATTGGTTGATTCAGAGGTTTTGGAGCGTGTCTCCTCATTAAGTGAGGAAATCGTTTTTATGCAAAAAGCATTAAAAGAACCGAAGCCTAACCCCCAATATAGTTAACTACTATGTTGTATTAAAGTAAATATTTTAATAGCTAAAATGATGGCAGAGTGATTCGCATTCACTAGATTTGACGAAATAGCAACGCCTTTTCCGGTTAGGAGGAGTATGATGAATTCAAATCCAGAAGAGAAGATCCATCTAAATGATTTATCTTTTATACATTTTTGCAAGGAAAAGTACGGGGTTAATAGAGGGGTATACAATACGATTGATGCTTGGTTTTATGATCAAGGAGTTGTCAATATTTTAGAGCGGCGACATTATATTTTATCCTTTCTTGATTCTTTAAATGGAATGCAAATGACAGAGGGCTCCCGACCGAAATTCGGAAATGGCGGCTTAACAATAAAATTACGTGAGTACTTCTTTAGAAGGGATGAAAAAATAATTTCCAATATGGCTTCGAACCTTTAGATAAATCCACTTAAAGACGGAAGGGGTTATAGATATGACATACGTAGATAAAATGATAAGAAAACACTTACTTATCAATGGGGAATGGATTGAAGCTAAGGAATATAACCAATTGCGGTCCCCTTACTCAGGTGAGATCATAGCCGAAATTCCGATTGCAACAGAAGCTGAAACAGATCTAGCAATTGAAGCGGCATTTAAGGCTCGGAAGGTGATCGCCCAAATGCCTGCTCATTTGCGGGCCGAGATTTTGGAAAATTTGGTCAAATTACTTGAAGAGCGAAAAGAAGCAGCAGCTAGGATTATTGCTCTAGAAGCAGCCAAACCTATGACAACAGCTAGGGGAGAAGTAGCTCGAACCATTGAAACCTATAAGTTTGCAGCTGAGGAAGCGAAACGTATTCATGGGGAGACCATTCCGTTAGATGCTGCTCGTGGCGGTGAAAACAGGCTCGCCTACACAGTACGCGAACCAATTGGCGTTATTGGGGCGATTACCCCGTTCAATTTCCCAATGAATCTAGTAGCTCACAAAGTAGGTCCAGCGATTGCTAGCGGGAATACGATTGTCTTAAAACCTGCTTCCCAAACGCCGTTATCTACTTACTTTATTGCAGAACTTCTTCAAGAAGCTGGCCTGCCAGCTGGTGTACTGAATGTTGTCTCGGGAAGTGGAAAAGTTGTTGGCGACAAAATTGTTTCCGATGATCGGGTAAGCATGATTACCTTTACGGGAAGCCCGGCTGTAGGAATTGGCATTCGCAATAAGGCAGGATTGAAACGTGTAACCTTAGAGCTTGGCTCCAATGCAGCGGTCATTATCGATAAAGGTGTGGATCTGGATAAAATTGTTTCGAGATGTGTAACCGGTGCCTTTGCGTTCCAAGGGCAAGTCTGTATTTCTTTACAGCGTGTATATATTCAGGAGGAGCTATACGAAGAGTTTGTCGAAAAGTTTGTTGAGGCGACAGAAAGATTAGTAGTCGGCGATCCGCTTGATTCGAAAACAGATGTCTCCGCGTTAATTTCATCTGCTGATGTAGAGCGCAGCCTCAGCTGGATTCATGAGGCACAGAAAGCTGGTGCCAAATTGGCAGCAGGCGGTACAGCAGAGGGGAACGTTCTACTGCCTACCATTCTATTGGATGCTGATGCAGCATTGAGGGTATCTTGCCAAGAAGTGTTTGCACCGATCGTCTTAGTAAACAAAGTGAAATCTGTTCAAAAAGCGATTGAGCTAGTAAATGATTCACGGTACGGGCTTCAAGCGGGAATTTACACAAACAATGTCCATACAGCACTGGATGCAGCCGATCATTTACATGTTGGCGGGGTTATGATCAATGACATTCCGACATTTCGTGTAGACAATATGCCATATGGCGGCGTGAAGGAAAGCGGTTTTGGCCGTGAAGGATTAAAATACGCGGTTGAAGAAATGACGGAATTAAAGCTAGTCGTCTGGAACCGTAATTAAGGGGGGCTAAAATGGCTTATTATGCAGCATTGCTACACATGCTCGACCCAGAAAAAAACAGTGAAGTTCTCCCGCGTCATATCGCGTACTTAGAAGATCTAGATAAACAAGGAAAGATTTATGGCAGAGGGCCTTTCGCAGATGGATCAGGGGGTCTAGTTGTATATATAGCAGATTCATTTGAAGAGGCGCTTTCGTTAGCAGAAAAAGATCCCCATATTATCGAGAAGGTTCGCCGCCTTGAACTTAAAGAGTGGAAGGTCGTTTAGGATTATTTTTCTTTTAGTCTTACATGGTACATGGCAGCTTAGTAAATTTGATTTTTATAGATTAATAAAAGGGGTGGGTCACTTTGGATTTAACAAAAACGGCTCTCTTACTAATAGATCTTCAGAAAGAAAGCGGAACGTCCGATGTTGTTGGAATGAATGACATTGTTCAAAACGCAAGGGCCCTCATCAACGCATGTCGGATGCAGGGGATTCCGATCATTTACACTCGACATATCGGCAGAGCCGATGGTATAGGCCTTGCCAATAAAGAACCTGTGAATGAGCAGGGTGAACCAATTTATTATCATTCTGGAAAGGAAACCATTGAGATTATAGATGAGATAAAGCCGCAAGATAACGACATTATTATTGATAAATACCGATACAGCGGATTTTATGAATCAAGCCTTGATTTAATGCTCAAAAGCTTGGGTATAAAACATTTGATTATTGGCGGTGTGCTTACGGATTGTTGTGTAATGGCAACAGTGTTAGATGCCTATTATCGTGATTACCAGGTTAATCTCATAAAAGACATTTGTGGGACTACAACAGTAGGAGCGCATATGGCTTCAATCCTCATGCTGGCAAATTGGATATATGATTTAAAAGTTTATGATACAAGTCAAATAGAAAATAAATTGCTAGGGAAAAGCCATCATGTTTGGGAGTCTGAAGTTCCTGATCAGTTACAATTTACTCCAGAGAATGTCAGAGAAGTATTTGGGAAATTATCAAGTACGTCAATGGCTGTTAAGTCCTGAACATAGGCGTTTCATAATATAAAAATACTACTAAATAGGAAAAGGCAGGTGTATAAGTTTGGAAGAATTGCGGCAAGAAGTAGAGCTTGGTACCAACGCAGCCGATCATCTAGATGAAATATCTGTGGAGTATTACGCAACAGAAGAAGTCCCAATGAGTCAAAGAAATATCGGATTTTGGGATATGGTTTTTGTTTGGATTGGAGCTAATTCAAATAACGCATCGTGGTATGTAGGGGGAACGGTCGCCGGTGCTGCATTTACTGGGGCCATTATTGTGGCATTAGTAGCGAACCCAATTGCCTATCTCGTGCTGGCACTTGTTGGTTATATGGGCTACAAGGTTGGTACTTCTACAATGGCTTTGACTAGGCCAGCCTTCGGAATAAGGGGAAGCTTTCTCCCAACAGCATTGAATACGATTACATTTCTAGGCTGGGCGGTTGTTAATACGTTTATTGCAGTTATATCCATGAGTTTTATTTTTAAAGATTTGTTAGGCTGGCCTGCATATGGGGAACCAGGGAGTACCTGGCCAATGATTTTAGGAATAATATTCATGAGTGCCTTGAATTTGGTTGCTGTCTCCTTAGGAAGAAAGTCAATTAAAATAGTAGAAAGAATTGGTGTCGCATTAATTCTAATTCTGGGGATTTGGATTACAGCCATTGTATTTAAAGCCCATTCATTTTCCGACATTATTAGTTGGAAACCCCCTACTGAATCGAAAATGCCGTTCGGCACTGCGATCGATATAATGGCAGCCTTTAGCTTAGCGTGGGTTCTTGGTATTGCTGAATTCACAAGGTATACAAGAACTACTAAAGCAGCAACGATTGCGCCGCTTCTTGGGGCCTGCAGTTCACTCATATGGTTTGCCTTTGTGGGTATCGTAGCAACAATTGGAGCTGCATTATCTACTGGAACCTTTGATCCGAACAATTCTGATCCAAGTACGCTTGTCACTAATTTAGGGCTAGGCTGGGTTGCGCTGATTATGATTATTGTTGCATGTATAACTACGAATGTAGTTAATTTAATGGCAGCAGGGGTTTCCGTTACGAATGTAACGAAGAAAGTAAAGCCGCTGCATTCGATTTGGCTTGTTACAATCATCTCAGGATTTTTAATGCTTGTTCCCCTTTATATGGCAAGCTTCTTAGATACATTTATGATTTTCTTAGAATATATTGGAATGGTTTTAAGTGCCTTACTCGGAATTTTAGTTGCCGATTACTTCTTTATTCAGAAAAAGAAATACGAAGTAAAAGAATTGGAATTGGAAGGCGGAAAGTACTGGTACACGAATGGAGTAAATGTAAAGGCAATCGCAGTCTGGGTTATTGGTGTTGTCTTTTTCCTTGCGATTCGTGATGTAACAATCTTTACAAGTACTACTGGTGCTGTTTATCCGACAATTATTGTAACAGCAATCCTATATAGCATTGTTTCAATGTCAAGAAGGAAAGCTGTTTAATAAAACTCTATTTAACACTATTTCCATAGTTTATATAATCCGAAGTTGAATATTTTGTATGTTGGGAAATTTTGCTAGTTTAATTTTCAAAATGTATTTAAAATTTAAGAAAAGTAGATAGAAAGCACTTGGGAGACAAGTGCTTTCTGCCTTTTTTACTAGAGTTTAGATAATCTAGCATTCTTCGGGGGAGTGTTTTATGTATCATATGAACTTAAGAAAAAAACTCATATTTGTTTCATTCATATTTTTATGTGTACCAAGTCTTCTTATTGGGTTAGTAAGCTACCAGTTATCGCTAAATAGTCTGAATGAATCAGGAAAGTTAATGTTAAAAAACAGTGTGAAACAAACGATTGAGCTAATTAATACAATGGACCAAGAAGTGAAAATGGGTCGTATTAGCTTGGAAGAGGCTCAAGAATATGTAAAGGTCTCCATTTTAGGGGAAAAACTGGCCGATGGGACCCGTCCTATTAATAAAAATATTAATTTAGGGGAAAATGGCTATTTTTACATAATCGATGAAAAAGGGATGCAAGTTGCCGACCCATACTTGGAAGGGACAAATACATGGGATTATAAAGACAGCGAAGGAGAATACTTTTTTCAAAAAATGATTAAAGCAGTTCAAACTCAAGGATCCATTTATATTGACACTATGTGGGAGCTGCCGGATAAGCCGGGGGAAATGGCACTAAACGTTAGTTACGCAGAGCTTGAGCCAACCTGGGGATGGATTGTTTGTACAAATAGTTTCTATCAGGATTTTAATCAAAGAGCGAACGATATTGTAACCGTTCTTGCGATTACTTTAGCTGTATCATTGGCGGTCGGCGGAATTATTATCATTCTTTTCTCGCGCATGATTTCGAATCCTTTAGTGAAATTGGCGAATCAAGTAAAGCAGGTTGCAGATGGAGATCTCACTATGGATGTTCTAAATGTAAAGAATAAGGATGAGATAGGTGTACTTGTACAGGGCTTTCACCAGATGGTTCAAAACATTAAAATGTTAATCTCCCAAATCATGTTTATGTCACAACAAGTGGCAACCTCCTCCGAACAGTTAACAGCTAACGCAGAGCAGAACGCCAAAACTACAGAGCAAATTGTCAGTGCTATTCAAGAAGTTGCCAGCGGATCTGAAGCGCAGACAGCTGGGGCAGAGGATACTGTGCGGAAAATGTCCGGTATGGATATTGGGCTTCAAAGTGTCGCTGCTAACTGTGTAGAAGTTTCACAAGAAGCGGAAAAGTCCTCAATCCAAGCTGAGGAAGGAAATGTTTCCCTACAGCATCTAGTTAGCCAGATGAAAATGATTCGTTCCACTGTCGAACAGTCAAATTCGTCCATCAAGAAATTAAATGATCGTTCATTAGAAATTGGTAACATTTTAGAAATTATTCGCAGGATTGCCGATCAAACAAATTTATTAGCATTGAACGCAGCCATTGAAGCAGCAAGAGCTGGCGAACAGGGCAGAGGATTTGCTGTCGTAGCCGGTGAAGTGAGGTTACTCGCAGAACAGTCAACCAACTCCGTACAGCATATAGCGAACATCATTCAAGAGATTCAAGCTGAGACGGAAAAATCAGTGCACACAATGGATGTGGTGAATGCAGAAGTAGATACTGGACTAGACATCGCGAAGGAAACGGAGCAAAAGTTTCAAGAAATATTAAGCTCACTGCGCCACGTTGCCAATCAAATCCAAGACGTATCAACGACTTCGCAGCAAATGTCCGCAAGCAGTCAGGAAATAACTGCTTCTGCTGAGGAAATGAGTCGGATTGCTCAAAACTCCTCTGATTATTCTAGAAGCGTAGCAGCTGCTAGCGAAGAACAGCTGGCTTCTATGGAAGAAATCGCTGCTTCAGCTTCATCCCTATCCGATTTAGCCGAAGAAATGCAGGCTTTAGTTTCAAAGTTTCGTGTAGAGTAATGGCGGGGCCTTCAATTGGCACTAAGTTCAGCATAAACACAAAAGCAGGAGTATTCTCCTGCTTTTGTGTTTACTAATGATTTTAGAATTCGTACGATAATTGATGATGGTTTTTGGAAAATTCAGGTCCTTCTATATAAAAGGATTGTAAATAAACTCTTAAGACAAAGGGAAATGTAGTGGATTTCCAGAATATATAACCTAATACAAAAATGGAGTGAGAGAATGTTTCCGGCATTAGAGACAGAAAGACTGCTATTAAGGGAAATTGTTGAAGATGATGTGCAAGAGATTTTTAATTGTTTTACGAATAGCGATATGCTGTGTTATTACGGGCAGGAACCGTTAACAAGCATTGAGCAGGCAAAAGAGTTAATCAGATCATTTGAAAAAAACTATCATGAAAAACGCGGAATTAGATGGGGAATCCAAGTTAAAGACCAAAAAGAACTTATTGGTACAATTGGGTTTAATTTATGGTCCCCAAAGCATAAGAGAGCGGAGATCGGATATGAATTGCATCCTAATTATTGGCGAATGGGATATGCGGCTGAAGCTGTTTCTGAGATCATATCATTTGGGTTCAATGAACTTAATTTTACACGAATAGGCGCAGTTGTTTTTATAGAAAACCAATCGTCTAATAAATTATTAACAAATCTTAGATTCGAAAAAGAAGGCGTATTGAGAAATTACATGTATCAGGATGGTGTTCCTTTTGATACATATGTTTATTCTTTATTAAACCCCGATTTAATCAGTCACTAAATAAGAGGAGACTCGAATGTTAATTGTTAGTAAATTAAACTTAGACCCAACTAGAAGAAGTATTATAATTTCAGATATCCATGCAAATCTATCTTTATTTAAAAGACTCTTGGAAAAGATTAAGTACAATGAAGATGACTATTTATTTATTATCGGAGACCTTTGTGAAAAAGGAGAAAACAGTTTAGAAATCGTTCGCTATGTAATGAAGATGACAGAGCAATCCCCAAATGTTTTCGTCACGAAAGGGAACTGCGATATTTTACACCGTTATGTATTTATGGGGAATGAAAAAATTCTCAACTATATGAAGGCAAGAAAAAATTCTATCTTAAATGAAATGCTGGAGCAGGGTCAACAGTCTTTAACGCATTTCAGTCAGATTCAACAGCTTGCACAGTATTATGATACTCATTTTAAAGAAGAACTAAATTGGTTGGAATCATTGCCTGTGGCTATTGAAACAGAGAACTTCATAATGATACACGCTGGTATTGAGGACCGGGCCGATTGGGAAGAAACAGATGAAAACTTCGCTCTATCTGTCGATTCCTTTTTTGATAGAGGGCATCAGGCTAAGAAAACCGTCATAGTCGGACATTGGCCAGTTGTTAATTATCGATTTGATTCCGAGAGCTCCAATAATCCTGTGATTGATTTGGAGAAAAAAATTATTGCCATTGATGGGGGCAATCGGATTAAAAGGGATGGGCAGCTGAATGCCCTTATTTTCGAGAATAATCAATTTTCGTTCGAGTTTGTTGATGAGCCTCATGAGAAAAGGAAAGTTAAAAAAGACTACTTAGATCAGACAGGTCGTGTCGGAACAGTCACCTATCCCAATTATGAAATGAGTATTATTCGCAAAGAACCCTACTTTACCCTTTGCAGGAATATTAAACTTGGGATTGAGCAATGGGTAAAAAATGAGTATTTGGTTGAAGATGATGAGGGTGTGTGGTGTAAAAATGATTTAAGCACTACATTTTTATCTGTCCGACATGGTGAAATTGTAAAGGTGCTCAATGCTGAAGTATCTGGCTACACATTAGTCAAAAAAAGGAACGGTTTAGTTGGTTGGGTGCCAATGGAGGTGTTAGAAGGATTATCATCATGATTATTCATTCTAAAGGCAACCGATATAACTATCATAATAATTTAAAAAAAGGAGAATTCTGATGAGTTCAATTCAGCCAAATATACTTGTTTTTACACCTGATAAGAAAGATGCCGAAGCTTATGCTGACTGCATTCGTAATTTTGGATTTACTTCAGTGAAGGCTGCTGCAACCTTAGAAGAAGCAGAAAAAAACTTACCGCAGACTGAAATCATTTTAGGATGGAAGTTTCCAACTTATATATTAAATCAGCCAATTTCCTCAAATATTCGTTGGTTTCAATCAATGGGTGCAGGGGTTGATGATCTTGTTGCAGATCAATCAATACCTGAAAGTATTCAATTAACCCGTATTGTTGATCAATTTGGAACCTATATATCTGAATATGTATTTACATACCTTTTGCATATTGTGAAAGATGTTTCGCGAATGAGTCAATCCCAAATGGAACGGAACTGGGATCCTTTCATTTCGGAATCTTTAGCAGGGAAAACGATAGGCGTTGCTGGACTTGGATCTATAGGAGCTGAAATTGTGCGTAAAGCAAGAGTTTTTGATATGAATGTGCACGGATTAAGCTTTAGCAGAAAGCAAGCTTCATTAGTGGATCGCCACTATACTTCGAATAGCTGGGCTGACTTTGTTAAAGATCTTGACTATTTAGTCACAATTCTTCCATTAACTGAGGCTACGCATCATATAATCAACGAAAAACTTCTATTAGCGATGAAGCCGGATGCTTGTCTTGTCAATGTGGGCCGTGGGGCATTAATAGATGAAGGGGATTTGTTATCAGTTATGAAGACAGGACATCTTCGTGCAGCAGTTCTCGATGTGTTTGAGAAAGAACCGTTGCCAAATGACCATGCCTTTTGGTCAATGCCGAATGTGTATGTTACCTCCCATTTGTCAGGGCCAAGCACGATCGATGGTGTATGTAGCTTTTTTGCGGAAAATTTAAAGCGATTCATGAATGGACAGCCTTTACACGGGCTAGTAGATCGTGAACGTAGGTATTAAAATGATTATATATTATCCAAATAAAGGTAAAGTTGTATAGAAAAAGGACAAATCAAAAAAGCCGATTCCTAAATATTTTATTAGGGAATCGGCTTTATTTGGATGAAAATCTGCTAAGTGACGGAAATTACCGCATAATAGCGGTACCCTAGATCAATATCAATTGAACTCTCTACAATTGTAATGATGATTGATTGAATGGATAGATTTAACATTTATAAGACTATTGATTTAAGTGACTCTTCCTATAACCATACGTAAAGTAAATGACAAGACCGAGAAATAGCCAAACAGCGAAACCTTTCCATGTAAATGCTGAAAGCTGCAGCATTAAATAGACACAGAAGATAACTGCTAAAGCTGGAATAACTGGAACCCAAGGCGTTTTAAATCCACGTTTGAGATCTGGTCGAGTTTTACGAAGTACAGCAACCCCAAGAGAAACAGCTGTGAAAGCAAATAATGTACCAATACTTGTCAGCTCAGCTAATTTATCAAGAGGAACTAGACCGGCAAGAGAGGCAACCAGTATTCCTGTTACCCATGTGCTTTTTAAAGGAATTTTAGTTTTTGGATGAACAGCGGATAAAGCCTTTGGCAGAAGCCCATCTCTGCTAATGGAATAGAACAGACGTGTTTGTCCAAACATCATGACGATTAGGACTGTTGTAATTCCAACGATGGCTCCAAGAGAAATAAAACCTGCTGCCCAATCTTGATCAATAAATTGCAAACCAAAAGCTACTGGATCTTTCACATTTAGCAAATCGTACGGTACTATCCCAGTCAGAACTAAAGAGACAGCGATATATAAAATTGTACAAACTGCTAATGATGAAATGATTCCTATTGGGAGATTACGCTGAGGGTTTTTGACTTCTTCAGCAGCAGTAGATACCGCATCAAAGCCAAAGTAGGCAAACACGACAACCGCAGCTCCCGTAACGACTCCAGAAAATCCAAACGGCATAAACGGAGTCCAGTTAGCTGGTTCAACATACCAAACCCCAATGATAATGAATAGAAGTACCACAGCCACCTTAACAACAACCATGATGGCATTAAATTTAGCAGATTCTTTTACTCCTCTAGAAAGTAATAAGGTAACTAAAAAGACGATAATAACAGCTGGTAAATCGATAATTGTTCCTTTTGTGGAATCAAAAGCATAGGTAAAAGCCATTGGCAAATGAATTCCGAATCCTGATAATAATCCTTGGAAATAACCTGACCACCCACTTGCTACAGCAGAAGAGGCAAGTCCATATTCGAGAACTAAATCCCAGCCTAAAATCCAAGCAAATAATTCACCGAAGGCCACATAACTATAAGTATAAGCACTGCCCGATGCTGGAATCATCGAGGCAAACTCTGAATAGCATAACGCTGCAAATGCACATGCTAAACCTGCAATGATAAAGGAGAGGATTAAGGCAGGGCCGGCATATTTTGCTGCTGCAACTCCTGTCAAAACGAATACCCCTGTTCCAATAATAGCCCCAACCCCAAGCATGGTTAAATCTACAGCGCCAAGAACCCTTTTGAGTGAGTTATTAGAGGTTTCATTGCCTATCGATTTTTTGCGAAATAAATCCATGTTCTTCTCCTATTATCGATGTCGTTTTTTGCCGAAACAATAAAATTAGATGCTAATTTATTATTTGTAAAAAAATCGTAAGACAGCCTAAAATAAAAATACTTTATTCCTATTTTTACATAGCTATTATAAGGATTTGGCACCAAAATTATACATTTCGATATGAAACCTTTATTTATTAAAATCGTCTATTCGGATAGAAGGGGGAATAAAAGTCATATGAAAAAATTATTTACCTGGTTATTATTATTCTCTTTTATTTTAGTAGGTTGTAATCAAAAGAATGATGTGAAAGGTGAATCCGATATAAAAGGAGTAATTCTTGAGGTTAATAAGGAAGTGGGTAGAATTTTAGTAGAAGATGTTGAAAAGGGCTTGGTTTGGATTACGCTAAAAGCTACAGAGGATATTAATAAATTCCAACCGTATCAAGAAGTCGCAGTCTGGGTTGAGGGTGCCATTGCTGAATCCTATCCGAGTCAAGCAAAAGCATTACATGTTGAAATCATCCCCCCAAAGGAAGCTGTAACGACAAGTGCTGAGGCAGCTGAAGGGGATTTCATCTATCGTATTGTGACTGAAAATGCAGAGTATAAGGAGAATAACCCTGTTAAACTATACGCTGAATTAGAATATGTTGGTGATCAAGAGGAAATTACCATATATCATGCATCATCTGTTTTCCATTTCCCGATGATTGAGAAAACACGTGATATTCCCATTGACTATGCAATGAACCAGCCATTAGTTAGCACCATAATGAAGAAAGGTGAGCCGCTTAGGGAGCGATACAATGGGAGTGGCGGTTATGCAGAAGAAGATGAAAAAGAACTTAAACAGTTTATGAAAAGGATCATGGAGAATCAATTTCCGGCAGGAGACTATTTAGTCAGTGGATTTGCTGACTTTTATATTAATACGGATGAGGAAGAGCAGAAGGACTTTAAGATAAGAGCGCAAATTGCTTTTAAGGTAAAATAATAAACAGGATGAATAAGTCTCTTAATTAAATAAAAGATCGTAAATGGTTGCCAATAATGATTATGTCATTAATGGCAGCCATTTTTTATTTTCACCTTTGTTTTCTTTAAAATAAGCAGGTTAAAGAAAATTTTATATTTTCAAAAAACATGTTGCCATTTTGAAAAAAGTGTAATAGAATAACTTACAATCATTAAACATAGTATTTTCATAGGAATTAGATGAATTATAGATTTTGTCTTCTTAAGGAGGATAGAGGGCTTGGTTGAATCGGCTTTTATTAGGGTGGACAATGTGAGCAAAGCGTTTAGGAATAAGGGGCAAACTGTACGTGTATTAAATGATGTGGCCTTTGAGATTAAAAGGGGAGAGATGATCTCCATATTGGGAGAGAGCGGATGCGGGAAGAGTACGCTGCTTAATATTATTGGGGGATTTGAAAAGCCCGATGAAGGAAAGGTTATTATCGATGGTAATCAAGTGACTCAGCCAAATAGAAAATGTATTATACTTTTTCAAAATTATGGACTTTTACCATGGAGATCTGTTTTGGAAAATGTGGAGCTTGGGTTAGAAGGGGGGAAATTAGGAGTTAAGGAGCGGAAAGAAAGAGCCCGCACATATTTAAACTTGGTTGGATTAGGGGATAAGGGTGATCTATTTCCGCATGAGATTTCCGGGGGGATGCAGCAGAGGGTTGCGATAGCAAGAGCTCTTGCTATCCAGCCAGAATTGATTTTAATGGATGAGCCCTTTGCGGCTTTAGATACATTTAACCGCTATTATTTGCAGGATGAGCTTCTTCGTATTCAAGATCAGGAGAAGACGACCGTTATTCTTGTTACGCATGATATTGATGAAGCCATCTATTTATCAGATAGGGTGATTATGATGAAAGCAAATCCAGGTGAAATAGACAAAGAGTTAACGATTACTCTTTCAAAGCCTAGAGATCGAAGTCATGAGGACTTCCAGCGATATCGAAAGGCAATATTTGAACAATTTCACTTTAACCGCCCTGCACCTTCGATTGAGTTTAATATTTAAATATTTTTATATAAAGAGGAGGGATACGATGAAAAGTTATAAAAAGCTTTTATCCTTATTGATTATTTCAATACTTGCGGTGAGCTTAGCTGCTTGTGGGTCTAACCCATCATCAGCAGGGAAATCCGGAAATGAGGAAAAGCGAGTAGTGAAAATTGGCTATTTGCCGATTACTCATGCGGTTCCTTTGTATTTAGAAAATGAACAGGATTCGTTTAAAAACTTTAAATTGGAGCTTGTTAAGTTTGGTTCATGGCCGGAGTTAATGGACGCCCTTAATACAGGCCGAATAGATGGTGCTTCTGTTCTTGTGACTCTTGCTATGAAGGCAAAGGAGCAAGGGATTGATTTGAAAGCTGTGGCACTTGGCCATAGAGATGGGAATGTATTGGTTTCAGCTAATGATATTAACAGTGTTGAGGATTTAAAGGGGAAAAACTTTGCGATCCCTCATAAGTTTTCTACTCATAATATTTTGCTCTATCAAATGCTTAAACAGGCAGGGCTGAAATATGAGGATGTGAAGGCTATTGAGCTGCCGCCTGCTGAAATGCCTGCAGCTTTATCTGAGGGAAGAATTTCAGGGTATGTAGTTGCAGAGCCGTTTGGAGCAGTCTCGGTATCTATTAAGAAAGGAAAGGTTCTTTATCAGGATACGGATATTTGGAAGGATTCAATTGATTGCGCACTCGTTTTAAGAAATGACTTTATTCAAAAGGAAAATGAAGTGGCTCAGGAATTTGTTAATGAGTATGTCAAAGCAGGTGAATTAGCCGAGAAAAAAGATGACCATACACTGACAGCTTCTTCTAAATATATGAAGGTTGATAAAGAGGTAATGGATCTTTCGTTTCAATGGATTTCTTACGATGATTTAAGAGTAAATAAAAGCAGCTACGATGAATTAACAAAAACTTTAGTGGAAATGGGTTTATCAGAAAATCCTCCTTCCTATGAGGAGTTTGTCGATAATTCACTATTTGATAAGGCGAAGTGATGAAATGGGAAGTGTAAAAAAACTCTCAAATGTCATAGCTGGTTTTGTTCTTCTGATCGCTGCCTGGCAAATAACGATTGCTATCGGGAATTATGATGAAGCCCTTCTGCCTCCGCCGCTTAAAGTGTGGGATGGAATTGTTTCGCTCATAAAGGACGGTTCATTCTTTGTCCACCTGCAAGTAAGCATGATGAGGTTTTTAATTGGTTATTTGGCGGCAGTAATTATTGCTGTCATTTTGGGGCTCATCTTAGGAAGGGTTCTAGCACTTTGGAATATCTTGGATCCGGTAGTGCAGGTTTTAAGGCCTGTTTCACCAATAGCCTGGTCGCCTTTTATCGTTTTGTGGTTTGGGATTGGTGATATTCCCGCCATCGTCATTATTTTCATTGCTGCATTCTTCCCTGTCTTACTATCAACTGTTTCAGCAGTAAGGAAAGTAGATCCAACCTATCTGAAAATTGCTCAGAATTTTGAAATAAGGAAATCGCATTTACTTGTTAAAATTATTCTTCCCGCCGCATTTCCTTTCATTGCAAATGGCTTGCATATTGCTTTAGGAACTGCCTGGATATTCCTGGTTGCTGGGGAAATGGTGGGAGCGCAGTCAGGGCTAGGCTACTTAATAGTAGATGCAAGAAATTCTATGAACTTAGATTTAGTGTTAGCGGGTATTATTTTTATTGGGGTTTGCGGGCTTTTGCTTGATAAGGCAATTGGCTTATTTGAGAAATGGGTAGATAAGCAATGGGGAAGGGCAAACCAATAGCATATTAAGAAAGTTAACAGGTTAGTTTATCTAACTAAATAATAATAACTATATCCTTGAGGAGGAAGAGAAACATGGCGCTATATCTTGTTGAATCTATTTTGAATGAGGCAGTAAGAACTAAGGAAGCATTTGAGGCTAAGGTATCCGAGGTACAGGAATCAGTTAGTGGGAAAAATACTAGTTTAATTGAAGTTCAAGTTTCAAAAGAGTTTTCTAGAGCCTTCTTCATTTTTGAAGGTGAAGACCGAAATGCGGTTACTGAAAGTTTAAGAGAATTAGGAATTTCCGTAGCTCTAATTAAGCCAGTGCGTTTAGTCGGCCAAGATTTGGCGAAGGTTAAGGAACAGAAGGAAAAAGTAAATTATTTAGTCGAGTGGAATCTCCCGGAAAATTTGACTATGGAACAATATCTAGATAGGAAGACGACAAATTCCGTTCATTATGCAGAGGTTCCAGAAGTTTCTTTTTCCAGAACTTACGTATGTGAAGATATGACGAAATGCCTGTGCTTTTATGATGCGCCGGACGAAGGAACAGTAAAAAAAGCACGTGAAGCGGTTAAAGCTCCAATTGACACAATAACTGAGCTTTCATAAAAATGAAAGGAAAACCTCCTTTATGGAGGTTTTCTTAATAAATAAGAAGATTAAATTGTAAAAAGGTGAAACTCCTGCTTGATTTTTCTAAAGAAAGGGGATGGCTGCTTATATGAATTTTGAAAGTTTGCTGCAGACACATCTGAAACCTCTAGTCAGAAAGATAGATTCAGAAGCCCACTACCCAGAAGATTTCCTAAAGGCTATTGGCAAAGAGGGGCTGCTTAGTTCGAAGGATTTGCCGAAGGGAGAAAGACTATCGCGAGAAGTGTATCTGGTAAAAGAAACGGCTAAGGTATGTATGACGACAGCTTTTAATATATGGTGTCATTTAGCTTCTTTAACTTATATCCGAAACACTGATAATCCATTTCTAAAACATGAAATTCTTCCTTATCTTGAAAGCGGGGAATTATTAGGCGGCACTGGCTTATCAAATCCGATGAAATATTATGCGGGTCTAGAGTCTTTACATTTAAAGGCAAAGAGGTCGCAAGATGGCTTTGTAGTTTCAGGGAATTTACCTGCTGTTTCTAACCTAGGAAAAGACCATTGGTTTGGAATTATTGCTGAGGTAGATGAACGCCAACGAATAATGGCTTTTGTCCCGTGCTCAGCTGAAGGATTAACTCTAAAGGAAAAACGAGAGTATATGGGAGTAAACGGAAGTGCCACCTATTCTTGTGCATTTAATGATGTAAGGATACAAGAAGAGTGGATAATTGCTGAACGGGCAGATGAATTTATACTTAATATTCGCCCGGCTTTTGTGCTATATCAAATTCCTCTCGGATTAGGAGTGACAGAGGCATCGATTAAATCTATTCAAAAGGTTTGCAACAAGCAGGGTGGATGCAATCAGTATTTAGATATTCAAACAGATGAACTGCAAATTATTTTAAATGAAATGACTAAGAAAACATTCCAAATTGCTGAAAGCCCCAATATTTCTGAGAAATGGAATGAGTTACTGCAGCTAAGACTTGATGCTGTGAATCTAACATTAAAATCCGTACACGCATGCATGCTTCATCAAGGTGGGGCGGGATACTTGAAAAATAGCGACCCAGCAAGAAGACTGAGAGAATCCTATTTCCTTGTTAATTTAACTCCAACTGTTAAGCATCTGCAAAAGATGATTCAGAAGAACATCACTTTGCCACTTTAAATTTATTTAATAGAGGAAAATTTCAGCTATTAAACCGAGTAATCACATTCGAATTCTAAAACTCGATAATATGAGCTTAGTAATCTCCTATAGGAAAGAAAAGGGTTCCAATAAAAGTTTTGGTAAGACAGACATAAGAACCCCTTGTGATACGAATTACTATTAAGTAATTCGTATTTAACATAGAGAGATATGGGGGAAAAGAAACATTGAACACAATTTCAACTAAGCGAAAACAGAGAATTGCTGAAATGCGCAAGCAAAGAATGAAAGCTCGTAATAAAAAAGTGGCTATTACTACTGCTGCTGGAGCTATTACAGCTATTATCTTATTAAACGGCAAAGCAGAAGCATATAGCTCAGCTTATACAGTTAAACCAAAAGATAATCTATATAACCTTTCTAAAAAGTATCAAGTAAGTGTAGAACAACTAATGGAAGTAAACGGTCTAGTGTCAGAAAAAATTATAGTAGGCCAGCGCCTTCTTTTACCTATTCAACACACTGAAGAGGGTTCTGTTTCATATACGGTCCAAAAAGGGGATACGATATACTCACTCGCTAAACAGTATGAAATATCTATTAATGATTTGAAAAAGAAAAACAATATGAATTCCGACAAAATAATTGCGGGGGAAAAACTCTTATTGCCACTAGAAACCCATAGCGATGTGGAAAGTTACTATACGGTTGTAGCAGGAGATACGTTATGGGGAATAGCAAAGCGCTTCGGGATGACAGCTAAAGAACTAGCTGGTGCAAATGGGCTTAGTAAGGAAATGGTTCTAATTGGACAGAAACTAAATATTCCTGGATCTGTTCAAATTTCTAAAGCGGAAGTGGTTGGAGCTGCTGATAGTTTTACTGTGGAATTTACGGAGCAAGGAAAACCTCTTGTTTTACAAGTGCCCTATGGAACAGCTTCAGATTATCAGAAGAAATCTAGTCAGAAAGTGCATGTGATCCATAAAAATGGATCAGTAATACAAATATATTAAAATGTTGTGTAAAAAAGTATGTGTCGCTCTTTATATAAAGAGCGGCTTTTCAATATGAACATCGAAGGAAACAATTATAAATGGGTTGCCCGTTTCAAATTCTTATATATGATATTGTTTTTTATTCTTTATATAATAATACTAATATAGTTGTTGACATATAGAAAATATAATAGTAATATAAAAATCTCGCTACGAAATACAGGCGAGGAGATGAAAAAGAATTTCTATATATCATATAAAGTGTTGACAATCACAACTGAAAATGATAATATAAGATTCTGTCGCAAACACGATACAAAAATTATTTCAAAAAAGTGTTTGACATCACAAAGATGATCTGATATAGTATTATCTTGTCAGCAACATTAGTTCTTTGAAAACTGAACGAACAAAAACGTCAACGTTTAACTTTTGGTCTTTTTCTAAAAAAAGATATTTATGAGCTAATCAACTCACAATTTATTGGAGAGTTTGATCCTGGCTCAGGACGAACGCTGGCGGCGTGCCTAATACATGCAAGTCGAGCGAACTTTTGGGAGCTTGCTCCCAAAAGTTAGCGGCGGACGGGTGAGTAACACGTGGGCAACCTGCCTGTAAGACTGGGATAACTTCGGGAAACCGGAGCTAATACCGGATAATTCTTTTCTACTCATGTAGGAAAGCTGAAAGATGGCTTCGGCTATCACTTACAGATGGGCCCGCGGCGCATTAGCTAGTTGGTGAGGTAATGGCTCACCAAGGCAACGATGCGTAGCCGACCTGAGAGGGTGATCGGCCACACTGGGACTGAGACACGGCCCAGACTCCTACGGGAGGCAGCAGTAGGGAATCTTCCGCAATGGACGAAAGTCTGACGGAGCAACGCCGCGTGAGTGATGAAGGTTTTCGGATCGTAAAACTCTGTTGTTAGGGAAGAACAAGTACCGTTCGAATAGGGCGGTACCTTGACGGTACCTAACCAGAAAGCCACGGCTAACTACGTGCCAGCAGCCGCGGTAATACGTAGGTGGCAAGCGTTGTCCGGAATTATTGGGCGTAAAGCGCGCGCAGGCGGTCCTTTAAGTCTGATGTGAAAGCCCACGGCTCAACCGTGGAGGGTCATTGGAAACTGGGGGACTTGAGTGCAGAAGAGGAGAGTGGAATTCCACGTGTAGCGGTGAAATGCGTAGAGATGTGGAGGAACACCAGTGGCGAAGGCGACTCTCTGGTCTGTAACTGACGCTGAGGCGCGAAAGCGTGGGGAGCGAACAGGATTAGATACCCTGGTAGTCCACGCCGTAAACGATGAGTGCTAAGTGTTAGAGGGTTTCCGCCCTTTAGTGCTGCAGCAAACGCATTAAGCACTCCGCCTGGGGAGTACGGCCGCAAGGCTGAAACTCAAAGGAATTGACGGGGGCCCGCACAAGCGGTGGAGCATGTGGTTTAATTCGAAGCAACGCGAAGAACCTTACCAGGTCTTGACATCCTCTGACAATCCTAGAGATAGGACTTTCCCCTTCGGGGGACAGAGTGACAGGTGGTGCATGGTTGTCGTCAGCTCGTGTCGTGAGATGTTGGGTTAAGTCCCGCAACGAGCGCAACCCTTGATCTTAGTTGCCAGCATTCAGTTGGGCACTCTAAGGTGACTGCCGGTGACAAACCGGAGGAAGGTGGGGATGACGTCAAATCATCATGCCCCTTATGACCTGGGCTACACACGTGCTACAATGGATGGTACAAAGGGCTGCAAGACCGCGAGGTTTAGCCAATCCCATAAAACCATTCTCAGTTCGGATTGCAGGCTGCAACTCGCCTGCATGAAGCCGGAATCGCTAGTAATCGCGGATCAGCATGCCGCGGTGAATACGTTCCCGGGCCTTGTACACACCGCCCGTCACACCACGAGAGTTTGTAACACCCGAAGTCGGTGGGGTAACCGTAAGGAGCCAGCCGCCTAAGGTGGGACAGATGATTGGGGTGAAGTCGTAACAAGGTAGCCGTATCGGAAGGTGCGGCTGGATCACCTCCTTTCTAAGGAAGATTTGAAGTACTTGATACTTCAATAAAAGACGTTACTTGTTCGTTCAGTTTTGAGGGAATTATCTCTCAAAACACTATGTAAATTAGTGTTTTTTGTTCCTTGAAAACTAGATAATGATTATGAAGAAGCAATAACCGAGTAATCGCCATTTTAGTTATTCTCTCTATTATATATAGAGTTTAAAACCAATCACAATTCAGAAGAGTTGTGAGGAGGATGAGAAGCAAGCAGATCAAGGAAGCGACAGAACGAGCACCGGAGCGTACGTAGTTGGTACGCGAGGAGCACAGTGACGGAGCTGACGCAGAGATGCGCCGCTTATCATTCACCGAACAAGGTTAAGTTAATAAGGGCGCACGGTGAATGCCTTGGCACTAGGAGCCGATGAAGGACGGGACTAACACCGATATGCTTCGGGGAGCTGTAAGTAAGCTTTGATCCGGAGATTTCCGAATGGGGGAACCCACTGTTCGTAATGGAACAGTATCTTTACCTGAATACATAGGGTATTGAAGGCAGACCCGGGGAACTGAAACATCTAAGTACCCGGAGGAAGAGAAAGCAAACGCGATTCCCTGAGTAGCGGCGAGCGAAACGGGATTAGCCCAAACCAAGAGGCTTGCCTCTTGGGGTTGTAGGACACTCTATACGGAGTTACAAAGGAACGAGGTAAATGAACAGGTCTGGAAAGGCCGGCCAGAGAAGGTAAAAGCCCTGTAGTTGAAACTTCGTTCCCTCCAGAGTGGATCCTGAGTACGGCGGGACACGTGAAATCCCGTCGGAAGCAGGGAGGACCATCTCCCAAGGCTAAATACTCCCTAGTGACCGATAGTGAACCAGTACCGTGAGGGAAAGGTGAAAAGCACCCCGGAAGGGGAGTGAAATAGTTCCTGAAACCGTGTGCCTACAAGTAGTCAGAGCCCTTTAACGGGTGATGGCGTGCCTTTTGTAGAATGAACCGGCGAGTTACGATTACATGCAAGGTTAAGTTGAATAGACGGAGCCGCAGCGAAAGCGAGTCTGAATAGGGCGTATGAGTATGTGGTCGTAGACCCGAAACCAGGTGACCTACCCATGTCCAGGTTGAAGTCCAGGTAACACTGGATGGAGGACCGAACCCACGCACGTTGAAAAGTGCGGGGATGAGGTGTGGGTAGCGGAGAAATTCCAATCGAACTTGGAGATAGCTGGTTCTCTCCGAAATAGCTTTAGGGCTAGCCTCATGTTGTTAGAATCTTGGAGGTAGAGCACTGTTTGGACTAGGGGCCCTCATCGGGTTACCGAATTCAGACAAACTCCGAATGCCAAAGATTTATCCATGGGAGTCAGACTGCGAGTGATAAGATCCGTAGTCAAGAGGGAAACAGCCCAGACCACCAGTTAAGGTCCCAAAGTATACGTTAAGTGGAAAAGGATGTGGAGTTGCTTAGACAACCAGGATGTTGGCTTAGAAGCAGCCACCATTTAAAGAGTGCGTAATAGCTCACTGGTCGAGTGACTCTGCGCCGAAAATGTACCGGGGCTAAACGTATCACCGAAGCTGTGGATGGACATCTGCGATGTCCGTGGTAGGAGAGCGTTCTAAGGGCGTTGAAGCTAGACCGTAAGGACTGGTGGAGCGCTTAGAAGTGAGAATGCCGGTATGAGTAGCGAAAGATGGGTGAGAATCCCATCCACCGAATGCCTAAGGTTTCCTGAGGAAGGCTCGTCCGCTCAGGGTTAGTCGGGACCTAAGCCGAGGCTGAAAAGCGTAGGCGATGGACAACAGGTTGATATTCCTGTACCACCTCTTTACCGTTTGAGCAATGGGGGGACGCAGGAGGATAGGGTAAGCGCGCTGCTGGAATAGCGCGTCTAAGCAGTTAGAGTGCAAGCGAGGCAAATCCCGCTTGCGTTAAGCTTGAGCTGTGATAGCGAGGGAAATATAGTACCGAAGTTCCTGAATCCACACTGCCAAGAAAAGCCTCTAGCGAGGGAAAAGGTGCCCGTACCGCAAACCGACACAGGTAGGCGAGGAGAGAATCCTAAGGTGAGCGAGAGAACTCTCGTTAAGGAACTCGGCAAAATCACCCCGTAACTTCGGGAGAAGGGGTGCTCATTTGGGTGAATAGCCCGGATGAGCCGCAGTGAATAGGCCCAGGCGACTGTTTAGCAAAAACACAGGTCTCTGCGAAGCCGCAAGGCGAAGTATAGGGGCTGACGCCTGCCCGGTGCTGGAAGGTTAAGAGGAGGGGTTAGCGCAAGCGAAGCTCTGAATTGAAGCCCCAGTAAACGGCGGCCGTAACTATAACGGTCCTAAGGTAGCGAAATTCCTTGTCAGGTAAGTTCTGACCCGCACGAAAGGCGTAACGATCTGGGCACTGTCTCAACGAGAGACTCGGTGAAATTATAGTACCTGTGAAGATGCAGGTTACCCGCGACAGGACGGAAAGACCCCGTGGAGCTTTACTGTAGCCTGATATTGAATTTCGGTACAGCTTGTACAGGATAGGTAGGAGCCTTGGAAGCCGGAGCGCCAGCTTCGGTGGAGGCATTGGTGGGATACTACCCTGGCTGTATTGAAATTCTAACCCGCGCCCCTGATCGGGGCGGGAGACAGTGTCAGGTGGGCAGTTTGACTGGGGCGGTCGCCTCCTAAAGAGTAACGGAGGCGCCCAAAGGTTCCCTCAGAATGGTTGGAAATCATTCGAAGAGTGTAAAGGCATAAGGGAGCTTGACTGCGAGACCTACAAGTCGAGCAGGGACGAAAGTCGGGCTTAGTGATCCGGTGGTTCCGCATGGAAGGGCCATCGCTCAACGGATAAAAGCTACCCCGGGGATAACAGGCTTATCTCCCCCAAGAGTCCACATCGACGGGGAGGTTTGGCACCTCGATGTCGGCTCATCGCATCCTGGGGCTGTAGTCGGTCCCAAGGGTTGGGCTGTTCGCCCATTAAAGCGGTACGCGAGCTGGGTTCAGAACGTCGTGAGACAGTTCGGTCCCTATCCGTCGTGGGCGCAGGAAATTTGAGAGGAGCTGTCCTTAGTACGAGAGGACCGGGATGGACGCACCGCTGGTGTACCAGTTGTCTTGCCAAAGGCATAGCTGGGTAGCTATGTGCGGACGGGATAAGTGCTGAAAGCATCTAAGCATGAAGCCCCCCTCGAGATGAGATTTCCCATAGCGTCAAGCTAGTAAGACCCCTGAAAGATGATCAGGTTGATAGGTTTGAGGTGGAAGCGTGGCGACACGTGGAGCTGACAAATACTAATCGGTCGAGGACTTAACCACATTTAGTATGATTACTCGAATAACTTCTTCAGCATTATCTAGTTTTGAGGGAACAAACCTCAATAAAATAGGTCTAGTGGCGATAGCGAAAAGGTCACACCCGTTCCCATCCCGAACACGGAAGTTAAGCTTTTCAGCGCCGATGGTAGTTAGGGGCTGTCCCCTTGTGAGAGTAGGACGCCGCTAGGCTAGCCCCAAGAGGGGCTATTATTTTTGATGAATGCATGATCAATTTAAATAAATTGGCCCGTTGGTCAAGCGGTTAAGACACCGCCCTTTCACGGCGGTAACACGGGTTCGAATCCCGTACGGGTCACCATTTTACAGCATAGTAGAAGTGATATATGTTTAACTAATATGCACTTGCACTTTTTGCGCTGAGGAGGATTAGCTCAGCTGGGAGAGCACCTGCCTTACAAGCAGGGGGTCGGCGGTTCGATCCCGTCATCCTCCATCATTTACCGGTGTAGACCTGAACAACTGACTACAATAAATTGGTTAGATGTTAACTTCTATCCGGTATTTTTTATAAAGTACTTACCTCACCATTTTTGATGTGCGGAAGTAGTTCAGTGGTAGAACACCACCTTGCCAAGGTGGGGGTCGCGGGTTCGAATCCCGTCTTCCGCTCCAAAAATATTTTTTGCAGTATAGGAATTAATTCTAATTGTGTTCCTTTATACCTTTATGTATGGGGCCTTAGCTCAGCTGGGAGAGCGCCTGCCTTGCACGCAGGAGGTCAGCGGTTCGATCCCGCTAGGCTCCACCATTATTATATCAAACTAAATGTCTTTTCTTAATTTGGCGGTGTAGCTCAGCTGGCTAGAGCGTACGGTTCATACCCGTAAGGTCGGGGGTTCGATCCCCTCCGCCGCTACCATATTTATGATTTTAATGTGGAGGAATACCCAAGTCCGGCTGAAGGGATCGGTCTTGAAAACCGACAGGCGGGTCAAACCGCGCAGGGGTTCGAATCCCCTTTCCTCCTCCATATTATGCTTAGTGAAAATTATATAAATACCATTATCGCGGGGTGGAGCAACGAGCGTTACTCCTTGAATAAACTGCGAGTTGTACCGATCGAGCTGCTGCTTGATTTAGCATTCTGAGATTGGGACAGTCCTTATGCTATATATGAGCATAGTAAAAAATCATATTAATATTATTATCGCGGGGTGGAGCAGTCCGGTAGCTCGTCGGGCTCATAACCCGAAGGTCGCAGGTTCAAATCCTGTCCCCGCAATCTGGTCCGGTAGTTCAGTTGGTTAGAATGCCTGCCTGTCACGCAGGAGGTCGCGGGTTCGAGTCCCGTCCGGACCGCCATATTTATATTAGGCTCAGTAGCTCAGTCGGTAGAGGATTTTAAAAGATTGCAGCTGCGAAGCATTTCTTCACCGAATGGCAAGCTATTAAAATCTGCGACAAAGACCGTAGGGCTTTGAAGCACATTCCCAAAGCCACACAAACTTTAGGAAGTTACATTAATTAGGCTCAGTAGCTCAGTCGGTAGAGCAAAGGACTGAAAATCCTTGTGTCGGCGGTTCGATTCCGTCCTGAGCCACCATAAAATTTTCAAAATCCCTATTTTTCCATATGGTGGGGTAGCGAAGTGGCTAAACGCGGCGGACTGTAAATCCGCTCCCTTTGGGTTCGGCGGTTCGAATCCGTCCCCCACCACCATTTATAGGGGTATAGTTTAATGGTAAAACGAAGGTCTCCAAAACCTTTGATGTGGGTTCGATTCCTACTACCCCTGCCAAATATAAAAATATGTGAATTATGGCGGTTGTGGCGAAGTGGTTAACGCATCGGATTGTGGTTCCGACATTCGTGGGTTCGATTCCCATCAGCCGCCCCATATTATTTTACAGAGAAGCAATTCTTGAGGTTACTTCAGTGGGCTATAGCCAAGCGGTAAGGCATCGCACTTTGACTGCGACATGCGTTGGTTCGAATCCAGCTAGCCCAGCCAGTTTTTTTAAAAACAGCCCCGAAGCCTTACATCGATGAATGGTTTTTAAAAAAACTTGCGACAAAGACCGTAGGACTTTGAAGCAAATTTTGACCACAATCAAAATTTAAGAAATGGCGGCATAGCCAAGTGGTAAGGCAGAGGTCTGCAAAACCTTTATCCCCGGTTCAAATCCGGGTGCTGCCTCCAAATTTATAAATGCGGGTGTAGTTTAGTGGTAAAACCACAGCCACGAGCGAAACATCCATGTATAATCTTCGAGTTGCCTCGACACATTCACATCCTTGAATTTGCTAGAAGAGGAAGAGGCATGAATGAGCGTAAATTAAATTTAATTTTGTATCAATCAAAAATGCGGGTGTAGTTTAGTGGTAAAACCACAGCCTTCCAAGCTGTTGATGAGGGTTCGATTCCCTTCACCCGCTCCATATAATTTTAATGGGCCTATAGCTCAGCTGGTTAGAGCGCACGCCTGATAAGCGTGAGGTCGATGGTTCGAGTCCATTTAGGCCCATATATTTACTATTCCGCAGTAGCTCAGTGGTAGAGCATTCGGCTGTTAACCGAACGGTCGTAGGTTCGAATCCTACCTGCGGAGCCACTTTTTATCTGTATTGAACAACAGCCTCCTAAGGTGTTGATTAAAGATTAATATTTCTAATTGTACATTAATTACCAATTGGTCTAACCTAATAAAACCGCTATTTCCATATATATATTGTGGATTAGCGGTTTTTTGTATGTATTTGTAAATTATTGTTTAGTAAGCTACGAAAATTGTTTACCTGATGGGAAATTATTAGTTATTCTATGCAACAGAAATGAAGATTCTTTCAATTTGGTTGAAAGTGATAGGAATAGCTCCTTGTTTCGATGAACTAAGGATTTGTCTAAATAAAAGGTAGAAATAGAGTGGTCCAACATTACGTCAATCCCTGTTTGCAGCTTATTTGTGTTGATTGCTTCGTCAAGCTCAGGCATGAAGACAAAATCCTTAATTGAATCCTTAATTGTGATAAGGATAAACCAGCCCGTTCCATATACAAACTTGCCTTGGTTCGTAATTGTCATAATATCCCCGTATTGCAGATGAATAAAGCCACTGACCATGTTTTCTCGCCTGGATCCGTAATATAATGACTGTAGCGTTAACCCTTCCTTAGCTCTCACAATGAATTCCAACGCAGTTACCCCTTCACCGATATGATTATCAGATTAACGGGCTGGATAACCCCACTGATTGAAGTTCCATCTGTTTTACCCTTTAATATCAATTCATATTTCTGTTTTTTTGCTATTATTCCTAGAAAATGATTGTCAGTTTCATGTCTTTTATTGGACAAACATCTTAAAAAGTAAGTGTCATACCAGATTGAAATACTAATTGCGATTGATAATTATTTTCATTTATTCATTGACAATCATTTCCTGACTGTTATAATAAAAATTGTGAGTTGTAGTGATAATGATTTTCAGTATCATTAAAGCTTACGAAAATGTTTACTTATTGGAGATAGTTATGAAAAAAAGATACCTTATCGCCTCGCTCATTGTTCTATCAATCCTATCCCTTTTCGTTGGTGTGAGCCATATAACACCGAAGGATTTGCTGAATCTGCAATCTGATGAAACTCAAATTTTTCTCATCAGCCGCTTGCCAAGATTATTGGCAATCTTATTTGCAGGAGCAGGGATGAGTATTGCAGGGCTAATCATGCAGCAGCTCAGCCGGAATAAATTCGTTTCACCAACAACAGCGGGTACACTCGATGCTACTAGACTTGGAATTCTAGTGTCAATGCTGTTATTTGCGAATGCGTCTCTTCTTGAAAAAATGGTCGTTGCCTTTGTATTTGCGCTCGCCGGCACGCTTTTGTTTATGCAATTGCTTGACCGAATTAAATTTAAGGACGCAATTTTTATTCCGCTTGTTGGTTTAATGTTTGGAAACATCTTATCTTCGATTACGACCTTTTTTGCCTATCGGGCAGATGTCATCCAAAATATGTCTGCATGGCTCCAGGGTGATTTTTCAATGATAATGAAGGGACGATATGAGCTTTTATACATAACGATTCCATTGTTAGTAGTGGCCTATCTATTTGCGAATCGCTTTACAGTCGCAGGTATGGGGGAAGATTTTTCGAAAAACTTAGGTTTGTCCTATAAACGAGTTGTGAATTTTGGACTTATTCTTGTAGCACTAATAACCGTTACGGTTGTTCTAACAGTTGGAATGATTCCATTTCTTGGCTTAATTATCCCAAACATTGTTTCAATTTTTAAAGGGGATCATTTGCAAAAGACCTTACCGCATACCGCATTACTTGGCTCATCCTTTTTGCTTGTGTGTGATATATTGGGACGGGTTATTATTTACCCTTATGAGATTTCGATTAGCTTGATGGTAGGAGTCATTGGCAGCGGAATCTTCCTCTACTTACTATTTAGGAGGAAGGCGTATGCGTAATTCTATAAAAATGATCATTCTCGCTGTACTAGCGATTTTGTTTATCAATATTTATTTATTTCACGGTTTAAATGGCAGCTTCGATTATGCATTGCCGCGAAGAGGAATTAAAGTCATTGCTATGGTTCTAACAGGTATATCCATTGCGTATGCAACAGTGGTTTTCCAAACGATTGCGCATAACCGAATCTTAACACCGAGTATAATGGGGCTTGATTCCCTCTATTTACTCATCCAAACGATTATTATTTTCTTTTTAGGATCCGGTCATGTATTGGTCGCCAATCGGCAGTATAATTTCTTTTTATCAGTTGTAGCTATGATTGTATTTGCCTTATTACTCTATCAACTGCTTTTTAAAAATGGAAAGCGGCCGATATACTTCCTTTTGCTTGTTGGGATAATTGTAGGAACGTTTTTTTCCAGCATTTCTACTTTCCTGCAGGTGCTTATTGACCCGAATGAGTTTCAAAGAGTGCAAGATCGGATGTTTGCAAGCTTTAATAATGTGAATGGTGATTTAGTATGGCTTGCGTTAATCATTATTATCGCCGCAATTGTAATAGGTGTAAGGTCAATGAACTATTTGGATGTTATCTCGCTTGGCCGTGATCATGCCGTAAACCTTGGTGTTCCGTACGATCTAATTGTGAAACGAATGCTCGTTTTGGTAGCTATATTAATTTCTGTTGCTACTGCATTAGTTGGCCCGATTACGTTTTTCGGTCTGATTGTAGCTAATTTATCATATCAGTTTTTCAATACCTACAGACATACCACAATCATTAGTGGTGCAATGGTCATGAGTATCATTGCGCTTGTGGGGGGGCAGTGGGTTGTGGAGCGAATCTTTACGTTCTCGACAACTCTTAGTGTCATCATTAATTTTTTCGGTGGCGTGTATTTCATTTATTTACTGCTAAAGGAGAGTCGATCTAAATGATTCAAGTCCGTGCCTTATCCAAATTTTATGGGAAAAAGCCTGTCGTTGAAAATGTGACAGTCGATATTCATCCAGGAAAAATTACTTCCTTTATCGGTCCAAATGGAGCTGGGAAATCAACGCTGCTTTCGATGGTTAGCCGATTAATCGAAGCGGATACGGGTGAGGTGCTGATTGAAAACTCTCACGTAAAGAAAATGAAATCGAATGACTTTTCCAAGCGTGTGTCCATTTTAAAACAATCCAACTATATGAATGTAAGGCTGACGATTCGTGAACTCGTGTCGTTTGGGAGGTTCCCATATTCAAAGGGGCACCTGAACGAGGAAGATGAGAAGATGGTCGATCAAGCGATTAAATATATGGGATTAACCGATATGCAGCATGACTTTCTTGATGAACTATCTGGTGGCCAGCGCCAGCGAGCATTTATCGCCATGGTAATTGCACAGGATACGGACTATATTTTGCTCGATGAGCCGTTGAATAATTTAGATATGAAGCATTCCGTCCAAATTATGAAAATTCTCCGCCGCCTAGTGGATGAGTTAGGAAAAACGGTTGTCATTGTCCTGCACGATATCAATTTCGCCTCTGTCTATTCAGACCGGATTGTGGCTTTGAAGGACGGGAAGGTTGTAAAAAATGGACCGACAAATGAAATCATTCAGTCGGATTCATTAAAAGAAATATATGATATGGATATTCCAATTAAAAAAATAAATGATTGCCGAATTTGCGTTTATTTTAGTTCATAGAAAAGGAGATTATCAGATATGAAAAAATGGTCATTATTTACCTTAATATTAACAGTTTTCCTTGTACTTGCCGCATGTGGATCGAAGGAAGCAACAAAGGAAGAAGAAAACTCTAATACTGGAAGCGACAAGCCAGTTGAAGAAACTGTGGAAATAAAAATTAAGCATGAACTTGATGAGCAAGAGGTTGTTTTAGACAAAACGCCAGAAAAAGTTGTTGTTTTTGACTTTGGTATTTTGGATACGTTAAATGAGCTAGGTGTTCCAGTTACTGGATTGCCACAGGCAACCATTCCGCCATATTTAGAAAAATATGCTGGATCTGACTACACGAATGTAGGAAGCTTGAAAGAGCCGGACTTCGAGGCGATTCATGCATTAAAACCAGATGTGATCTTCATCTCCGCTCGCCAATCTGATATGTATGAAGAGTTCAAAAAAATTGCACCAACAATTTATGTAGGAGTCGATTACACAAATTATATGGAATCCTTCACACATAATATGGAAGTGATTGCACAAGTATTTGGCAAAGAAGAACAAATGAAAACAGAATTGGAAGAAGTAAATAAGGCGATTGCTGCAATAAAAGAAAAAACGGAAAGCTCTGATGCAAGAACATTAATTATTATGGGCAATGAAGGTAAAGTAAGTGCTTACGGACCAAGCTCCCGCTTCGGCATCCTTCATGATGTATTTGGCTATGAGCCTGCTGATGAAAAGATTGAACAATCAACTCATGGACAAAGCATTTCGTTTGAATACATTTCTGAAACAAATCCAGACATTATGTTCGTAATCGACCGTGATGCAGCATTTGACAGCAATGCAAGTGTAAAGGATGCTATTGAAAACGAGCTTGTGCAAAAAACAAATGCATTTAATAATGGTAAAATATTCTACCTAAATGGCGGTCCATGGTACCTATCTGGTGGTGGACTACAGTCTATGAAACTAATGATTGAAGATGCAAAAGTAGGTGTAGAATAATGTTTTACCAGATTAAAAGAATGGTTGTGAAGGAAGGCTTTTCTGCTACAGTGGTGGAGCGCTTCAACGGTGAGGGACTCATTGAGAAGCAGCCGGGATTTGTTGATCTTCAAGTTCTAGTCAAAAATGTCCGCCGTGGTGACGAGGAAGTATTAGTACTTGTCAGATGGGAAACTGAAGAGGATTGGAAGAACTGGGAGAAGAGCCCAGAGCATATTGCCGGACATAAAGCGAATGCTGGAAAACCAAAGCCTGATTATATAATCGAGTCAAGCCAAAATGTCTATACTGTGGCAGTTAGTAAGTAAATAAGAGATAAAAATGAGGCACCTATTATTGGGTTGCCTCATTTTTGAGTGTTGAGCTACCCGTTTTTCGGATTCTCCGATGGAAGCCTGTGTTAATTCTTTTTCCCCATGTATCATGCAACTTTTAGGAGATTTTGCTAATGCCCCATTAGACTTAGATAGAACCACACTATCTTAATTCCAAAAAATAACATAAAATATAAATAAATGTGTTTCAAAGGAGAAGTGAAGATGAATAAACTCATTGATACCCTTCAAAAGAAAAGAGTTAAAGTAACGAAGATTCCAAAATGGGGAACGTATTTACGGAAGCAATGGGAAGATCACTTTGCGAGTCATCTTAGTGAGGAAGAGAAGAAATCTATTCATTTACATGACAGAAGTAAAAGCAGTGGCTTTTTGTGGCATGTATTCAGCTATGAAACAAAGGAATGCTTGAAAGAGGAACAGGCGAATGAAGCATTTAATCAAATACAAAAGAAGGCGTGCTATGTTTTTTATCAGCATTCTGAAGATGCGTTAATACTTGAGAACGTGTCTAGAATGACTGCCGCTGACTTTGTAAATGAACAGGATGTCTATGTGGTAGATAAGGAATTTGCATGGACTTATGTGAGTACTCATGAAAAAGGGTTGTGCGGACCTTATTTTTCGGGGAAATAGGGATTGGCTGACAAACTCCTTGATTTGGCTAACAAACATTCAAATCTCGCTGATAAATTACTGAAGTTGGCTGACAAACCATCAAATTTCGCTGACAAACTATAAAAAATCAGCATTCTATAGAAAACCGAATCGAAAAATGACTATAATAATAGAAAAACTATCTAAAAGGAACTCATGATGAAGAAAAAACATGTGTGGCTTACAGTAGCTATTGTGTATTGTATAGCTATTTTTATAACGACGGCTTCTCCTGCTTCGACTGGTGGAAATACACTAATGATAATAGCAGAAATTTTCCATCTATCTGAGGAGCAGGCAAGAATGGCTAATCTTCTATTTAGAAAGCTTGTACATTTATCAGCATTTGGGGTGCTTGCTATATTGTTTTACAATAGCTTTGAAAAGCATCGATTTATAAAAGCATGGCTATACACAACAATCTATGCAGCATCCGATGAAATTCATCAGGCTTTTCTCCCAGACCGGACAGGCTCCATTGTGGATGTTGGAATTGATTCCTTTGGTGCGTTGATTGCTTTGATCATAATAAAAATGGCTACCCTCAGAAGAAGGTAGCTTAAACAATTTTCTTCCGAATATAGCCTGATAAAAGATCAATGCATGTGACCATGACAATGATACCTAATAAGATGATCCCCACGCGGTCCCAGTCACGTGAGCTAAGCGCAAAAATCAACGGAGTTCCAATTCCACCTGCTCCAATAATTCCAAGAATGGCAGCAGATCTCACGTTAATTTCAAACCGGTATAAAGTATAGGACAAGAATCCGGGCATCACTTGCGGGAGGACGGCGAACCAGAGAATTTGCAGGCGGTTTGCTCCGGTAGCTGTCAAAGCTTCTGCAGGGCCTGGATCAATATTCTCGATCTCTTCCGAGAAAAGCTTTCCTAGCATCCCGATAGAGTGCAAACCTAATGCCAGCACACCAGCGAAGGATCCTGGGCCAACCGCTTTAATGAACATAATTGCCATAACGATTTCCGGAAATGTCCGAACAAAGCTGAGAATGAATTTTCCTGTATGGGAAAAACTTCTACCCTCGCTCATATTTGCAGCCGCCCAAAAAGCAAATGGAAGGCAGAGGAAAGCTGAAATAAATGTTCCTAAAATCGCAATGGCAAGTGTATCTAGCAGCCCTCGTAATAAATCCTCTCCCTTAGGTAAATACACATAGTCCCAATCAGGGTTAAATATTCCTGAAAAAATCGCTTTCGATACTTGAGCAGCTGTTTCTTTAACCCCTGTTAACGGCATCCCAGAAAAAGCCCAAATATAAATAAGAGCTAAAGCGAGATAGATGATCCATAGACGAATATTCTTTTTCGGTGGCTTCACGATATTTCTTGATGGTTGGCTCATATTAATTTCTCCCGTAATTTAGTACTGATGTAGTCGATCAATAAGACAACGACCAATGTGAAAATAATAATGGAGCTTGTTTTATCATACTCAAAGAATCCAAGTGTTCGGTCATAATAGAGTCCAATTCCTCCGGCACCGACAAGCCCTAAAACAGCAGCCGCCCGAACATTTACTTCAAATGTATAAAGTACATAGGAGATATAATAGGGAAGTACTTGTGGAAGGACACCAAAAAAGATCCATTGAACTTTGTTTGCGCCCACGGAAGTCATGGCTTCGAGAGGCCCCGGATCAATGGCTTCAATCGCTTCATATGTTAATTTTGCCACTAAGCCTATCGAGAAAATCGTTAATGCTAGAATGCCAGGCAGTGGCCCTAATCCGAAAATGGATACGAAAATAGCTGCTAATAACAAGTCAGGAATCGTACGAATTAAGTTCAATACAAAACGCACAGGATAGTAAAACCACGTATTTCGAATAATGTTGCTCGCAGAAAATAGCGCAATCGGAATCGCAATAATAGCGCCAAAGGTAGTCCCGATTAAAGCCATTCGAATCGTTTCAAGCATCGGATGGACAATTTTTCCGAAGTACGACCAATTTGGAGGTAGCATCTGTGCCAGCAGCTCCATCATATTAGGAGCACCGATGATAAGCTCAGTTATCGTTGAATTTGTCTGTATCGCACTGCCGCTAAGCAGCAAAATAATAATAAAAACGGTAAAATAGGTTTTTAGTTTACGAGGAGGTTCAGGTAGAACCTTCTTTTGCGGCTGACTCAGCATACTTCTACCTCTAATAGTTCATCCTTCATAATTGGGCGGCCATAAATTTCCGCGAATGCCTCATCGGTTGCTTTCTCAACAGGCCCGTCAAACACAACCTCACCTGCTCGTAATCCAATAATTCTTGTTGCATATTCCCGAGCAAGATCAATAAAGTGGAGATTCACAATAGTGGTAATCCCTAACTCCTGATTAATTCTTTTTAGGTCATCCATAACTTGTTTGGTTGTTAATGGATCGAGAGAGGCAACAGGCTCGTCTGCTAGTATGATTTTTGCTTCCTGTGCTAATGCACGGGCAATCGAAACGCGCTGCTGCTGTCCACCGGAAAGTTCCGTTGCACGGGAGTAAGCTTTTTCAAGAATATTTACCCTTTCTAAAGCATCGAATGCTAGATTCACATCTGCTTTTGGAAAAAGTCCTAAAATGGTACGCAAAGTAGAATGATAGCCAACCCGGCCTGATAGTACATTTCTTAAGACAGAAGAACGCTTTACTAAGTTAAAGCTTTGAAAAATCATACCTATGTCACGGCGGATTCGTCGTAAATCTGATCCCGTTGCCGTCGTAATCGATTTGCCATTGATAAAAATTTCACCTTCAGATATATCAATCAAACGATTGATTGAACGCAATAGGGTTGATTTTCCTGCACCCGACAAGCCAACGATGACGACAAACTCACCATCATGAATCTTTAAATCAATATTGTTTAATCCTTTTACACCATTTTGGTATGTCTTGGAGACATTCTTAAATTCAATCACTCATATTCCACCTTTGGTTATTAATAAAAAATGCCAAACCAGTTCATTACCCTTCACTGGCTGGCATTTTTGGCTTGCTAAATTATTCGGTTTTTACTCTTTCTGCATAATCGCGAACAATATCAAACACTTTATCTTCAGATGGAGTATAGCCCTCATGGGAGTAAATATCTTTAATGATGGCATGACCTTCTTCATCCTCGCCAATTGCTATAAAGGCATCCTGAATTTTCTTCGCCCATTCCTCACTCATATCGGAGCGGATTGAAATCGTATCGTTTGGAATTGGTTCAGTGAAATGAAGAACTTTTGTCTCCTCGAATACATTTGGATAATCGCCTTTAACAATATTTCGTGCATCTTGGAATATAACTGCTGCATCAACATCACCGTTTAGTAACGCAATCACTGCTTGGTCATGTCCTTTTACTGTAATCCCTTCAACATCCGTAAGCGGATCAATCTTTTCATCCATTAAGGCAGCTGCAGGCCAAACATAACCTGCTGAGGATGTAACGTCTTGGAAAGCAATTTTCTTACCTTTTAAATCTTTCACACTTTTAATATCTGAATTTGCTTTCACTATAAACATAGATTTGTAGAAATCGACTAACTTATCATTGGGTGCCCCTGTTTCATCGTTTACACCGAAGCGTTGAGCTTGCAGAATAACATTTGCGGCCTCTTTTTCATGGGCTTGTACATATGCCGTTGGGGGCAAAAAGCCAACGTCCACTTTTTTCGATGCCATTGCTTCAACAATCGTGTTGTAGTTAGTTGATACGCTGACAGTTACAGGAATTCCTAGTTTGTCCTTCAGTAAACCTTCTAATGGTTTAGCCTTTGCTTCTAATGTGTCTGCGTTTTGCGATGGTACAAATTGAACAGTTAAGCTCTCAGGGGTGTAATCTCCGCCTGATGTTTTGTTCGAGCCGCATGCACTCAAGATGCCTGTTGTTAGAGCAAGAGACAGGCCAATCGTTGCCAATTTCTTAAACATTTCAGTTACCTCCAAGTGGGAAAAAATATTTTACGATTTGAATTATAGCAAACAAGATGGATAGTTCTGTAAAATGGATGTTAATTAATGTAAATTTTTAGTATAGTTTGTTATAAAATAACTTTACATGAAAGAACTGCCTTTATAATTGGAAAGTAATAAGAAGGGACGTGAAGTGAAAACAATGGAAAATGAACGCTGTGAGCTTATTATTATGGAAACAAGCGATCTGCACGGGAATGTGTTTCCGATCAATTATAGGGATAATGAAGAAGTGAATGCAGGGCTAGCGAAGATTGCCACAATTATTAAAAGTGAGAGAGAAAAAAATCAATACTCGCTTCTAATAGACAATGGCGATGTGATTCAAGGGACTCCTCTAACATATTATTATGCAAAGTTCCTTCCAGAAAAGAAAAATCCGCTTGTAAACCTACTAAATGATTTGAATTATGATTGTGCAGTCATTGGAAATCATGAGTTTAATTACGGATCCGAACTAATACAGGCAGCTGTGAACGAATCTCAATTCCCATGGTTATCAGCCAATATAATAATAGGAGAAACGAAGGAAAGTGCATTTGGTCCTCCATATCTTGTTAAGGAATTTGAAAATGGGCTGCGCGTTGCGGTCTTAGGCATTACTACACATTTTATTCCAAATTGGGAAAACCCAAATCATATTGTGGGACTCCAGTTTGAAGATGCGTTAGCTTGTGCCAAAAGATGGATCGACTATATTCAAAAGAATGAAGATTACGATTTGCTTGTCGTTTCCTATCATGGAGGATTTGAACGGGATCTCTCGACCGGGGAGCGGGGAGAAGCCGTGACTGGCGAAAATCAGGCCTATGCTATATGCCATGAAATTGAAGGTATCGATATTTTGCTGACGGGTCACCAGCATCGAATGATTGCGGATACTTTGAACGGAGTGACAGTCGTTCAACCCGGCTACAACGGTCAGGCTTTAGGTAAAGTGAAAGCAGTTTTTGAAAAATTTGAAGGTAAATGGGCTTTAAAAAGCTGCTCCTCACAGCTTATAGAGGTTGACCATTCTGTTCAAGCTGATCCTCACATATTGAAAATGACTGAAAAGTATGAGAAGGACACTCAAATTTGGCTTGATCAGCCAATTGCCAAAATAATAGGGGATATGACGATTTCCGATGCATTAGAAGTAAGATTAGGAGATCATCCGCTTATTGAATTTTTTAATCATGTGCAAATGGATGCATCAGGCGCAAGGATTTCCTCTACTGCTTTATTTGATAATCGCTCTCGTGGTTTTCAGGAACAGGTGACAATGAGGGACATCGTTTCTAATTATATTTATCCGAACACGTTGAAGGTCATTCGAATCACTGGGCAGGATATGAAGGATGCTTTGGAGATATGTGCATCTTATTTTATGCTCGATAAAGACGGTGAGATTCAGGTTAATCCTGCCTTTGCTGAACCGAAGCCCCAACACTATAACTACGATATGTGGGAAGGAATTGAGTATGAGTTTGATATAAGAAACCCTATTGGGGAGCGGGTCGTTAAATTAAGTATTAAGGGAGATCCTGTCCAGATGAAAGTTGAATATGATGTCGTCATGAACAACTATCGAGCCGGCGGGGGTGGCAACTACAATATGTTCAAAGATAAGCCCGTCATTAAAGAAATTCAAACAGATATGACAGAGTTAATCGCTAACTTTATGTTGAAAAGAAAAACGATTTATGCCTCCTGTGACCATAATTGGAAGGTTGTTCGGTGATTAATAACAGACTCGAACGTCCGCAAAAGTGCAGATCTCTTAAAATGCAATAATTAAGAAGTTGATATCAAGGTTTTAAACAATGTAAAGGGGTATCCAAAAGTTGAAAATATAACTTTCTGGACAGCCCCTAAAGCGATTAACCATATTTAATTACAATAGTGTTGAATTCTTTTCCTTTAGTAAACCGGTACCCAGCCTTCTTCTGTTACGAAAATACGGACAGCAACTACTTTTCGGTCGTCTGCGAGTGTGAAATAATGGCGAATATATTCTGGAACAGAGATTAAATCGCCAGGGTTTAAATGCACTTCAAAAAAGCGCTTATCTTTCCCTTGGATTACGAATACCCCGTGTCCGCTTGCGATAAAGCGAACTTCGTCATCTGTGTGATGATGTTCTTTTTGGAAGTTTTTTAATAGCTCGTCAAGATTAGGCGTTGTATCGGATAAAGAAATAACGTCAGCTGTTTTGTAGCCGCGGCGTGCTGAAATATCATCAATTTCAGCTTGAAAAGCACTTAAAATCTCAGCTTTTTCTTCAGCACTTAAATTGAATTTTTCACGAAGGTTATCTGGAAGTTTTTCAATATCCCATTGCTCATAAATAACTTCTTGCCCCTCTAAAAATGCTGCAACCTCGCTTTGCTCTACAATTACTTCATCTGTGCCTTGAATTGTGATTGTTGCCATTAGAATCTCCCTCTCCTATTTAATAGTTGATTTAGCATTAATCAATGCTAGTTGATATTGAAATAAAAATTCGCATGCTTCTAATAGTTTCTTAGCTTCAAAGCCATCTTTTCCCCAGACGGTAATGCCATGGTTTCTAATAAGGACGGCTCCTTTATCAGCATGAATATGCTCTTGGAACTCATCGGCTAAATTAGGGATATGCGCATGATTATGAATAATTGGGATGGTTAGCTCAGCATCCTCTTCCCAAAGATCAAAGGCCTTAATTAATTCTTGATATTGAAAGGTTACTTTTCCTTTTTCACCGTACAGCTCTGAGATGACATTGTTTGCAACTGTATGAACATGAAGACTGCAGCCCGCTGTAGTTTTTTGAAAAACAGCGCAGTGCAGCAAGGTTTCAGCAGATGGTTTAAGATGAGTTTCCTCAACAGCTTTGCCATCTCGGTCGACTAGCAGAAAATCTTCTAACGTTCTTTTTCTCTTATCTTTTCCGCTTGCTGTTACGAGAAACTGCAATGGTTCAGTGTGAACCTTGATGGCCAGATTACCGCTCGTTCCCATAAACCAGTCCCTTGAAGCCAATTCATCCTTAATATCAGCTAATTCATTCCATTTGGATACGAGTGTACTCATACTTTCACATCCAATCTAGATTCAATGATATGGATACAGTCTTGGAAACGTTCGAAAGGCTCGTAAGGAATATTCAATTCCTTGCACTTTTCAATGAGGAAATCTCTGGCAATCACAATATCTGCAAGCTTAGCAGCTTGAAGATCTGTAATTGAATCCCCAATAACGATTCTAGTGTTTTCCTCCGAAGCTAACTGACGAATAATGGAGGGCTTACAGCAGCCACAGCCCTTGCTTGAACAGTTATCATCACACTCATAAGGAAAGACAATTTGAATGTTCTCACTTGAAAAATCAGCTTTATTGCAATAAATTTTTTCAAATGGTCCGAAGGGTTCAAGAACAGGATACACGAAAAAGTCAATTCCACCGCTCACGATATAAAGCGGAATATTTGCCTCTCTAGTAAACTGAACGAATTCAGCAAAGCCTTCTCGTATCACTGCATCCTTCAGTACAAATGAGATAATTTCATCTTTTTTAGAAGAGGGAAGAAGCGAGAACAGCTTGCCGACCCCTTCCTGAATGGAAACCTTTTGACTTAATATATCATCCTTGATGGCGTCCCATTCCGGCGGAGCGAATTCTTTCATAATGTTGATGATATTATCTTTATTCGTAATAGTCCCATCAAAGTCGCAGAAAATCACTGGATTCTTCATTTTGAACCTCCCCATAACTCTAGGGCTATTTTCAATTCTTGGTGTTCTTCTGCAGCGTTGGCCAAATTTTTACCTGCTAGAACAGCGTCAACCGCCTGTCTAAAGGCCTTTCCACCGCCTGCTGCTCCGTGAGGGTGACCGTGAACGCCGCCTCCAGCGTTGATTACGCAATCTTTTCCATAGTCGTCCATTAACAGAGGCACTAGCCCAGGATGAATTCCTGCAGATGGTACTGGAAACGCCCGTTTTACTGCGGATTCTTCAGTCAGGTTCTCACCGATTGCTAATGCTGCACTCTTTTCAAGAGCAACACTGCCATACGGAGAAGGGAATAAGGAAAAGTCAGCACCCGCATATCGTGTTAGCTTGCCAAGTACAAGCTGACTTGCTACCCCGTAAAAAGCAGAAGAGGTGAAGGCTCCGCTATAAGCTGGATGTGCCATAAGCGGGAGTTGAACTTCCTGATCCTCCGCGATTTCCTGCAGAACATCCAGACCATAAGTATGAACATTAAATAAAAGGGCATCTGCACCAAGCTCACGGGCTCTTTTCGCTTTAACCCTTAATTCAGAAGTCCGGCCTGTCAAGTTTACAGCATAAAGAGTACGATGACCTGTTTCCTCATAGACCTGCCGCAAAACATCTTTACTTCTTAAAATACGTTGCTCGAAAGGTGTTAACGGATTATCAAAAAGGATTTCATCATCCTTCACAAGATCCACTCCGCCAAGAGCCTGTTCCCTCAATTGAGCGGTCAAATAATCGATGTCTCTTCCAATAACTCCCTTGAAAATGCTCATAGTCAGTGGTCGATCATAAACATTTAAAGTTTTCCGAATGCCTTCAATTCCGAACCGTGGGCCAGGAAAGCTGCTTAATAGTTCCGAGCTAAACTCTAAATCAAGTAATTTGACCTCACCGTCTAAGGAAAGCTTCCCGAACACCGTTGTTAAAATAGCTGGTAGATCAGCTGAAAAATTCGCACTTGGATAAGCAATTTTTACTTTGCTTAAAATATCATTTTGTTTAACAGGGTGGCGCGTGTCCGAGAATTCCTCGACAGAGATGACGCGTCCTTTATGTTTCTTCAACTGCTCCTGCTCAAGCAGCGGCAAATCTGTCCATGAACCGATCGTTAAGCCAAGTGCGATCCCCTCCGCTTTTTTCTCAAAGGATCCTGGCTTGCCAAATAGCTGATAGGTAGCGATGATTTCACTCATGTTGGTTCATCCTCCTTGTAAAATTAAAATTCTCTATAAAATAAATAAAACCTCTTCAAATAAGAAGAGGTCAATAGACAAACATCTTCTTATTTCTCAGCATGAAAGCTGCAAGAATTAGCACCGTGTCAAATCATTTGATCGGTTGCCGGGTTTCATAGGGCTCGTCCCTCCACCTGCTCTTAATAAGAAAAATATATTCAATTAATTTACGATTCAAAAGTAACTGCCTTTTATTATTGCACCGCTTAAAAATTCTGTCAATACAGTTTGTGTGATTATTTTTTCTATTAGGAGTGTTGTAAAGTGAAAAAACAATTCAGAAAAAAGTGTTGACACTTTCAAAAACAGGTGCTAACATTCATTTCAAGCAAACTAACGTGAATATGTTAAATACTCTTATCATGAGCAGGCAGAGGGATTTGGCCCGATGAAGCCCAGCAACCGACCGTAATACCGTTGTGAAACGGGGCGCTATTAGCGCCGGGATTTTCCCGCAAGGCACGGTGCTAATTCCAACGGAAAGGAAACTTTCTGAGAGATGAGAGGCAGAGAATTTGTATTCGTAAGCCTCTTTCGTGATGAGAAAGAGGCTTTTTATTATTTTCATAGATAGGGTGAGAAAAGATGACAATTTTAGAAAAGAAACAGTATGAGCCGTTGACTGATGAGACAGCGGTGAAGCTTGCGAAAGAGCTAAATCTATTTTCTGAAGGTTCAGTATTGAACTGTCGCGAAATTGGTGATGGCAATCTGAATTATGTATTCCATATAACTGACTCAATAAATGAAAAAGGCGTTATTATCAAGCAAGCTCTCCCTTATGCAAAGGTAGTGGGGGAAAGCTGGCCGCTCACATTAAAGCGGGCAACGATCGAAACGAATGCGCTGAAAAAGCATGGTGAGTTTGTTCCCCAGCTTGTTCCGGAGGTTTATCATGCAAATGAAGACCTTGCCATTACGGTTATGGAAGATTTGTCGCACTTAACGATTGCTCGTGAGGGACTTATTAAAGGGGAATCTTATCCAAAGCTATCAAGCGATATTGGTGAATATTTAGCAAGAACACTATTTTCAACATCGGATTTTGCTTTGCATCCATTTGAGAAAAAACGTTTAGCAGTCGAATTTTCAAATCCAGAGCTTTGCAAGATTACAGAAGATCTCATTTTTACCGATCCATTCTTCGACCATGAGACCAATGATTTCGAACCGGAATTGCGTGAGGATGTAGAGGCCATTTGGAATAATAGCCTTTTGAAGCTTGAAGCGGCTAAGTTAAAGATAAGTTTTTTAACTGAAGCAGAAGCGTTATTACATGGGGATCTACATACAGGCAGTATATTTGCAAGCAGCACAGAAACGAAAGTAATTGATCCCGAATTTGCTTTTTATGGCCCGATTGGATTTGATGTTGGATTATTTATCGGAAATCTATTTCTTCATGGAATTTCAAGAGAGGAAGCGAATCGATCTGTTATTTTTGAGCATATCGAGAATACCTGGGACGTTTTTTGCTCAGTATTTACTGAATTATGGGAAGAGTCAAATCTCGAAGTCTATACAAAGGTCGAAGGCTATAAAGAATACATTTTACAGAAAATCTTTTCTGACACGCTTGGGTTTACTGGCTGTGAGTTAATTAGAAGAACGATTGGTCTTGCTCATGTGAAGGATTTAGACGGTATTGAGGATCATGAGAAAAGAATTGCAGCTAAGAGACAGGCACTTGCATTAGGCGAAACATTAATCTTAAATCGCCACGTGTTAAATTCAGTAAGAGAAGCTATTTCACTGTTAGGAGAGAGAAAGGCATGAAGGTTCCAACATCAATTGAATGGAAAAATGGACATCTGATTATTCTTGATCAGCAAAAGCTCCCTCATCAAATTGAGTATCTTCAGCTTGATACGATTGAGGAGATATTCAATGCTATTGTCACATTAAAAGTCCGTGGAGCGCCTGCAATTGGGATAACTGCTGCATATGGACTTGCGATCGCGGCGCAGCAATATGAAACGATACAATTAAAGGAATTCCACGAACATCTTCAAAAGGATTTTCGTTATCTAGCAAGTTCCAGGCCAACAGCAGTCAATTTATTCTGGGCGCTTGAAAGAATTGCAGCAGTGGCGGAGGAAGCGAAAAGCGTTAATGAAGCAAAAACGGTCATTCTTGAAGAAGCCATAAAGATCCATGTAGAAGATGAAGAAACGTGCAGACAAATTGGCGAGCATGCCCTGTCACTGCTAAAAGGATTTACAAATGTGATGACAATATGCAATGCAGGGTCCATTGCTACGGCTAAATACGGGACAGCACTTGCGCCTTTCCATCTTGGCATTGAACGAGAAAAACAGTTTCATGTGTATGCATGTGAAACGCGTCCAGTATTCCAAGGCTCAAGGCTTACCGTTTGGGAGCTGCAGCAATCAGGTGTCGATGTCACTTTGATCACGGACAGCATGGCCGCCCATACGATTTACTCAAAGGGAATAGAAGCAATTATTGTCGGGGCTGACCGAATTGCTGCTAATGGGGACACGGCAAATAAAATTGGTACCCTGGGCTTGGCGATTTTAGCTAAACATTTCAATATCCCATTTTATGTAGCAGCTCCAGCCTCAACCTTTGATCTTTCAATTTCGAGTGGAATGGAGATTCCAATTGAAGAGCGAAAAGCGGAGGAAATTACACATATTGGCGGAATCCCAGTAGCGCCACTTAATACAAATGTTTTTAACCCGGCATTTGACGTCACTCCGGCGGAATATATTACGGCCATCATTACGGAAAAAGGGATTATCTATCCAAACTTCAATGAAAATATCAAAAGCCTTTTAGGCGAGCTAGTTAGAGAGGGAGAAAAATAATGAAAAAACAACTATCGATATTACTTTTAGCTATTTTATTAGTATCGGCATTTTTAGTGGGATGTCAGCCAAAAAGCAATACGGCTGCTTCCGATCAAAAAGAATCGGATGCACCAAAAAATGCAGAGAAATCAGACCATCCGCTTGCTAATAAAAAAATTGCATTAGTGATGCAGCAAAACTTAGGGACATTTTCAGCTCAATATATTGAAGGTGTTAAAGAGCAGGCAGAAAAATTCGGCGGAACGGTAAATGTTTTTACATCTGAAGGGGACTTAGCAAAAATGGCCTCTAACCTGGATGCAGCCATTAACCAAGGCTTCGATGGGATATTAATCGATCACGGAACAAAAGAAGCTTTAAATAACGGAGTTGAAAAAGCTGTAGAAAAGGGCATTCCGGTCATTGTATTTGATGCTGATATTGAGGTTGAGGGAGTCTCTGTGTTAGAGCAAGGCGATCAGAAAATGGCCGAAATGACATTGAATAAACTAGGCGAAGATGCAAATGGTGAAGCTAATATCGTAAAAATTTGGGTAGCTGGCTTTGCACCAATGGAAAGAAGACAAGTAGCTTATGAAGCATTTTTGAAAAACAATCCTGGCATTAAAGAAATTGCTGCATTTGGAGCGGCGACAGCTAATACAGCATTAGATACACAGGCACAAATGGAAGCAATCTTGAAGCAATATCCGAAGGAAGGACAAATCACAGCTGTTTGGGCAGCTTGGGATGAGTTTGCTAAAGGTGCTGTTCGTGCCATTGAACAAGCTGGAAGAACGGACATTAAGGTTTACAGCATCGATATGAGTGATGAAGATCTACAGATGATTCAAAAGGAAAATAGCCCTTGGGTTGCTTCTGCAGCAGTTGATCCTAAGGATATCGGTCGCATCCAAGTGCGTTATTTATACCAAAAAATTAATGGCGAAAATCCAGAGCAAAAAATTGTCCTAAATCCAGTATTTGTAGACAAAGACAAGCTTCCTGATCAACAAGTTACTACAAACGAGCTAAGCGAATACATCGAAGGCTGGGGAGCAAGTGAACAAGGCTACAATGAAGCATTAAAGGAATTAGAGGAACAGCTTAAATAAGGTATATAGAAAATGAAACGAAAGAAATTGAACGGGAGACCAATTGTTGAATAGTTTCCCGTTTTTCCAGGGAAACACGAGAAAAGTGGAAAGAAGGTTTCGTTAAGGTCTCGTTAGTTTCCCGTTAGTTTCCCGTTTTTCTAGAAATAACGATAAAAGTGGAAACAAAGGCAAAATAGTTTCCACTTTTTATAGAAAACACAAGAAAAGTGGAAACAACGAATGTCCAGTTTAGAAAGGAGGTATTTTCATGACGGATACGCTGCTTGCGATGGAAAAAATACAAAAACAATTTGGGAAAGTATCGGCACTGAATGATGCCTCTTTTCAGCTTAAAAAGGGAGAAATCCATGCACTGCTTGGTGCGAATGGGGCAGGGAAAAGTACGCTCATGAAAATTCTGTCTGGCGTATATGAGCATGACGGCGGGGAAATTCTCCTTGATGGAAAAGAGCTTCGGTTCAAATCACCAAAAGCAGCGAAGGAACAGGGAGTATATTGTGTTTACCAAGAGGTCGATACAGCCCTTGTACCTGAACTTTCTGTTGCTGAAAATATTATGCTTGATACATTTGCCTCTCAAAAAGCTCTCTTCATTTCTAAGAAAAAGATCAATGAAAGAGCAAAAGAGGCATTAAAACAGCTCCAGTCCGAGCATATTTCCGTACAAAAGCAAGCCTTAGAGCTAACGCTTGCTGAAAAACAGATTGTGCTAATTGCACGGGCATTAGTTCACTCGGCAAAAATTATTATTTTCGATGAACCAACTGCCCCGCTATCCTTTCAAGAATCGGGGCGGCTGTTTTCAGTCATGAAAAAATTAAAAAGTCAGAGTGTTGGCTGTATATTTATTTCACACCGGCTTCCAGAAGTATTTGAAATATGTGATCGAGTAACAGTGATGCGGGAAGGGAAGACAGTGAGTACATCAGAAACAGCCTTAACCACACAAGACCAAGTTGTTGAGGACATGCTTGGCTCAGCTTTTACTAGTGAACTTGGAAAGCAAGAGAAGCACATCGGTTCAACATTACTAGAAGTATCAGAGCTAACCGATGGCCATAAGCTTCACGATATTTCTTTCTCGGTTTCTGAAGGAGAAATTGTTGGAGTTGTTGGTTTAGTTGGTGCTGGAAAGACAGAGCTTGCGAAGACTTTATTTGGGGTGACTCCGGCTAAGCAAGGGAAAATTTCACTTAACAAGAAAGAGGAAAAAATTCACCATCCATCCGATGCCATTAAAGCGGGAATTGCCCTAGTTCCAGAAGAACGACGGAAAGAAGGCCTATTTGTTCATGAATCTCTAAGAATCAATTCCACCTTTCCAAATCTGCGAAAATTTACGCGGGGCTTTTTTATGCATAAGCCATCAGAAACTGCCTTTGCCGACCAAATCATCGCCAGTCTCCAAATAAAGACAAATAATACCGAAACTCCGCTTGTAAATTTAAGCGGCGGGAATCAGCAGAAGGTGGCGATAGGAAAGTGGACCTCGCTGGATTCAAGCATTTATTTGTTCGATGAGCCAACGAAGGGTGTCGATATTGGAGCAAAGGTTGATATTTTTAAACTCATCCGGCAAATTTCAGAAAAGCAAAAAGGGGTTATTTATTTTTCTAGTGAAATTCATGAAATCCTTGGAATATCAGATCGAATTCTTGTCATGTACGATGGCAAAATCGTGAAGGAGTTTTCCCGTAACGAAGCCACACAAGAGAAAATTTTGCTGTATGCAAGCGGCGGAAAGGAAGAGCAGCATGAAAGAGAACAGCATTCAGTTTCTATTTAAATATGGTGCTATTGCCCTAATGATATTTATTATCCTCTACTTTAGTTTGATTAGCGATGCGTTTTTCACATATGGGAATTTTGCCGACATTCTGCGCTCAATTTCCATCGTTACGGTACTGGCTTTAGGAGTAACATTCACTTTAGTCGTTAACGGTTTTGACTTGTCAGTTGGATCAACGATGTCATTGTCAACCGTTGTTACAGCCTCATTAATGGTCTGGTATGATATGCCGCTTTGGCTTGTGCTGATTTTACCCATCCTTGTAGGTGTCCTAGTTGGGGTGTTCAATACGTTATTAATTGTCGTCATTGGGATTCCTGATTTGCTTGCTACATTAAGCACGATGTATATTGTTGCGGGGCTTCACCGAACGTATACAGAGGGCTATTCGATTTATAATCATATGCCCTTAACCTCAGGAGGAACGGCGATAGGTGAATTTTCAAGTGCCTTCCTCTGGATCGGACAAGGGAAAATGCTCGGACTTCCTGTTCCTGTGTGGATCATGCTTTTATTAGTGATCTTTGCATATCTAGTGTTAAATCATACGAGATGGGGCCGAGTTTTATATATGACGGGGGGCAATGCGGAGGCTGCCACTTTATCGGGTGTAAACGTCAAGAAGGTAAAGTTTGCGTCCTATGTCGTCTCTGGCATTTTTGCATCAATCGCTGGGATTTTATTTACAGCACGTGTGGGGTCTGGACAAATTGATGCCGGAGCTCCACTCTTAATGGAGGCTGTTGCTGCCGTGTTTGTTGGATATTCCGTGCTTGGTGCTGGTAAACCAAATGCAATCGGGACATTTTTCGGGGCAGCCGTTATTGGAATTTTGCTAAACGGACTGACCATTTTAAATCTACCATATTATGCTTTTGATATTGTAAAAGGTTCTGTATTAGTGCTGGCATTGGCCGTTACTTATATGCATGCAAAAAATAAGCTATCCCATTAAATGGTGCCTGAACTTCGAAGCGTTGGAATTTACGCATTAGGGGTCAGGCATTTTTTTTCCTCATAATAGGTTGTAATATTCATTGGTATCAAAGTATAATAGGATGATTCTACAGGTACAAGGATGGTACATAAATGAAAAAAAGGATTGTAGATATTGTATATATTTTAATAGGATCTTTCCTATTTGCAGTAGGGGTTAATGTGTTTATTATTCCGAATGAGCTGGGAGAGGGCGGGGTAACGGGGATTACCATTATCGCCTACTACCTCTGGCAATGGTCGCCGGGTCTCGTGAACTTTGTCCTAAATTCAATCTTGTTAATTGTTGGTTATAAGTTTTTGAGTAAAATGACCACTATTTATACCATTATTGCTGTTGTCTTTAATTCTCTTTTTTTGCATTTGACAGAGGGCTGGACGATTAATTCAAACGAAATTGTCGTTTCCACGATTTTTGGAGCTGTTATTATTGGTGCAGGGATTGGAATAATCATACGTGTAGGCGGGACAACGGCTGGGTCTACAATCTTAGCAAGAATTACCCAGAAATATCTTGGCTGGAATTTAGCCTATGGGTTGTTATTTTTTGATTTAATAGTGGCGTTTTCTTCCTATTTTATCATTGGCGCTGAAAAGCTGATGCTGACGATTATGATGCTTTATATTGCAACAAAGGTAATGGAATTCGTTATTGAGGGGATTAGCACGAAAAAAGCTGTAACGATCATTTCAGCAGAGCCTGACAAAATAGCGCAGCAGGTGAATGAGGAGATGCATAGAGGTGTAACTGTTTTTTCTGGAAGCGGCTATTACACAAAAGCGCAAAAGGATATACTCTATATCGTCATAAGCAGCCAAGAGATTGTGAAGCTGAAGAAAATCGTAAAAGAGGCAGACCCGAGTGCGTTTATTGCCATTCATGATGTGCGAGATGTGTTTGGACTTGGCTTCGGAGAGATTTCAAAAGCAGATTAATAATAGAAGAAAGTTGAAAAGGATGATTGAAATGGAGGCTAGGCTTCCTTTTCAAACATCCTTATTTGTGGCTTACAGCCGTTTCGCTACATGACACTAGTGCAAACCTATTCGACAGCTTCACCGCTCTTTAAATTGATATCCCCTCATCCATTCTCGCTTCATACCGCCTCATCTTTTTCTCTAGCAGGGCGAAAAGAACTTCAAAGACAAAACAGAGAAGCCAATATATCAAGGCTGCCACTAAATACATTTCCAAATATTTATAGCCATCATTTGCAATAATTTTTGCCATCCCCATGATTTCAATCACTTTAACCGCAAAGGCAAGGGATGTCGCTTTTATAAGACCAATAAATGTATTGCCTAGATTAGGGAGAGATAGGACTAATGCTTGTGGCAAAATAATTCTTCGCAAGCTTTGAGCTGTTGTCATACCTACTGAATAGGCAGCTTCCATTTGACCGGCATGGGTGGCATTGATGGATGCACGGAAAATCTCGGACTGGTAAGCAGCTGTATTCAAGGTATAGGCAATTAAGGCGTATACAATGGGGGATATTTGATCCGCATTTAGACTCCAGCCTAGCTGTTTGTTTAGGAGATCAAACAGAGCGGGTATCCCATAGAATAATACGAATAGAAGCACAATCATGGGCACCCCTCTAATAAAGGAGACGTACACCATGGCGATCCGATGCAAAACGGGCACTTTATAAATTCGGCATAAGGCAATCAAAAGGCCGAACATGATTCCGAGGATCATTGAAAAAACCGCGATGACCAGAGTTAAAGGAACACCCTTCAACACCTCTGGAAATTGCTTTAATGCAAAGTCTAAGTCGAAAATAGACACGAGAGATCACTACCCTTTAAAAAATTAATCTGCAATGCTGACACGGCCCTTTTTTAATACCTTTTCTAAAAGTGCAATCAAATTTTCAATAACAATACACGTGCCCCAATATACTAACGAAATGGTAAAGTACACTTCAAACATGCCAATTCCGTAATTATTTCCTAAAATAATCCGAACCTGCCCCATAATATCAATGATGCCAATCGTAAATGCAAGAGAGGTATCCTTCAGCAATTCAATTATATTATTTCCTAGATCAGGTAAGGCCACTAAAAATGCTTGTGGCAGGATGATTCTCCGCAACGCCTGTGAGTAGCTCATTCCAACACTGTAGGCAGCCTCTAATTGATCCTTTCCGACTGCCATGTAGGCGGATCTAATCACTTCAGAAAGGTAGGCACCTGTATATAATGAAAAGGCAATCACAACAAAAACAAAACGATCCCAGCCATTAATATCAATATTTACAAGCAACAGTAGCTGCGGGAGTCCAAAATAGACAAGGAATAGCTGTACTAATAACGGTGTACAGCGCATAAATGACAAATAGAACGTGGCAATAGCATATGAAATCGGTCTTTTTTGAATCCGAATAATGGCGACAATGACACCGATAATTAAAGAAAAGAAAAGAGAAACACCCAACATAAGTAAAGTAAGTGGGAGCTTATTTAACACTCTCATTAATAAGTCCAGCCAATCAGAGAATCCCGAACTAATCATTTTATTTCACCGCCTGCTGTAAAAATGACTCCGATGATTATAGAAACTGCCATCGGAGTCAATCTATGAAACTATTTACTCAAATTTAAAGCCTTCTTCATTGATATAATCCAAATCCTTAAAGAAGTCGACCTCGAACCATTTTTCAGATAGCTTGGAAAGGGTGCCATCTTCAATTAGCTCGGCAGTCGCTTTATCCATCTTCTGAGCAAGCTCGGTTTCCTTTTTATTGAAAACAACCCAAATTGGTTCTTTCGAAACGATTCCGCTAACTTTTAAATCAAGATTCATTTGTTTCTGCATTTCATTAAAGGTTGTTACATTTAGGAATATAGCATCAGCCTTACCTTCCGCTACTCTTTTTAAATTATCAGCATTTGAAGCATGCTCAATGGTATCGAGTGTTAACGGGTTATCTTTGTGCTGTTCGTTGTATGAATTAAGAATGGTACGCAATCCGCCGCTTGGGGCCATTGGCGGGAACTTTTTGCCAACCATGTCATCCAATGTTTTAATATCATTGCGATCCTTCTTGGTCACAAGTGATGTAAGTGAATATCCGAATTCTTGTTCAGGAAAAAGGAACTTTTCTTGTCTTTCAGGATTTTTAAAGAACCAATTTATTGCGAATGTGTATTTGCCTGTATCAACACCAACTAGATTGGCTTCTTCCTCTCCAAAAAGATATTCGAATTTATATTCAGGAAGCTTTTTCTCGATTTCCTTCATGTAATCCATGTCGTATCCAATTGGCTCATTGTTTTCATCTGTGTATAAGAATGGAGGATTGACTTCATCACTTAAGGCAACCTTTACAACTATTTTTCCATCGTCTTTTTCTGACCCTGTACTTTGCGAGCAGCCTGCGAGGCTAAGTATGAGCACGAATGCCAGAATCGCTATTTTAAATAAACCTTTCATAATAGGAACCTCCAATTTTTAAATTAAATATTCTGGTTCACGGACCAATCGTTTAAGAAACTGCTTCAGCCGCTCGTGCTTTGGATGAATGAGAACATCCTGGGGATGTCCTTGCTCCACAATGACGCCTTCATCCATAAAGACAACTCGATTTGCCACTTCTCGAGCGAAATCGATTTCATGTGTCACGATCACCATGGTAATGCCTTCACCTGCTATTTGCTTAATAATGGACAGCACTTCTCCAACCATTTCTGGGTCGAGAGCGGAAGTGGGCTCATCAAATAATATAACCGATGGGTTTAAAGCAAGTGCACGTGCGATGCCAACGCGCTGCTGCTGTCCGCCGGAAAGCTGTGAAGGATAATCATTTACTTTTTCAGCCAGCCCTACCTTCTGAAGGAGAGATAGGCTAATATCCTTTGCTTCTGTTTTAGGCAGTTTTTTAGCAACTATGAGCCCTTCCATCACATTTTCCAGAACGGTTTTATTCTTGAATAAGTTATAGTGCTGAAAAACCATGGCGGTTTTCCTTCTTAATGTGAGAATATCCTGCTTAGAGGGATGCTTGCCTTGAATGGTAAACCCATCAACGTTTATCTGGCCTTCATCTGGCCGCTCCAAGTAATTGATACATCTAAGGAGTGTGGTTTTTCCTGATCCGCTCGGGCCAATAATAGCAACAACATCCCCTTTATTCACTTCAAGGTCAATCCCTTTTAACACATGATTCTTTTTAAAATGCTTATGGATGTTCCTCAGTTCAATCATATTCCCCCTCCTTGTATGGAAAAATAACTTAGATAACACTATTTAGAATGTTCAAATATCATAAACCATACATTAACATCATTAATCATATCTGTAAAGTAGGATTTAGAGGGTTTTAAAAATTTTATTAATAGATGGTCCAAAGGAAATATTAACAATAAGTTGATTAAACTTAATAAAAATTCTTGACGCTATGATTGATTTTCGTTATTATCAAAGCCAATAAGAATAATCGGAATTATAGGAATATATATATGCCCGAAAGTCATTCTGGTTAAGGAAGTGTGGAGAAAATGTTAGATTTATTTATAAAAAATGATACTCAAAGAAACTGGGTGCAAAAGCTGCATGTAAAAGAAGCTGAATTTAAAAGTAAGTCTGCTAAATATGATGAACAATCAAAATTTCCCAAAGATAACATTCAAAGATTAATAGAAATGGGATATACAACACTCACATTGCCAGCCGCTTATGGCGGAGGTGGCTTAAGTACTTATGATATGACTTTACTTCAAGAAACATTGGCTAGCTTTGATGGGGCAACAGCCCTCTCCATTGGCTGGCATATGGGAGTAGTCGGTGAAATCTATGAGAAAAAGCTTTGGGATGACGGAAAATTGGACTTCTTTGCTGATGAGGTGCTGAAAGGAGCATTGGTCAACCGGGCCGTGAGTGAGGCGCAAACAGGAAGTCCGACTAGAGGAGGACGCCCCGGCACCTATGCGATAAAAAAGGATGGCCATTGGATGATTACGGGCAGAAAAAACTTTACAACCATGTCCCCAGTTTTAACGCATTTTCTTGTTTCTGCTTGGATGGAGGAGAAGGAAGCAATCGGGTTCTTTTTGTTACACAGGGATTTAGAAGGGCTAAGCATCGAGGAAACATGGGATGTTATTTCTATGAGAGGAACAGAGAGCCATGATTTAGTCCTTGAAAATGTAACGGTAGATGAATCCAAGCTTGTTGAGATCAATCATGGGCCAAGAGGAAATCAACTCAATGGCTGGGTCCTTCATATTCCGGCGTGCTACATCGGAATTGCACAGGCAGCAAGGGATTATGCAATCCAATTTGCTAATGAATACTCGCCTAACAGTCTAAATGGACCAATTAGCCAGCTGCCGAACGTTCAGAATTTAATTGGACAAATCGATCTCGAGCTAATGCAAGCAAGACATTTTCTCTACAGTGTAGCAGAGGCTTATGATGATGATTCTAGAAGGCCATTTATCACAAATGAACATGGTGCTGTGAAACATACGATTACCAATTCTGCGATTTCAATTGTCGACAAGGCCATGAGAATCGTAGGGGCGAAAAGCTTACAGCGCGCAAATCCTCTTCAAAGATATTACCGGGATGTAAGAGCGGGTCTGCATAATCCGCCAATGGATGATGTGACCATTCAGAAGCTTGCATTAACTGCCTTAAACAAGAAAAAAGGAGTTTAAATTCTAAAAATTAAATCATTCCTTTTGCTTTACAGTGATAAAGGGTGTTATCATCAACCTAATTAATGTAAAGAAAGGAAGAAGTCTATGTCGTTTGAGAGTGTTAAGGCTCATTTTAAAAAGTGGAATCGCGATGAGGATATAATGGAGTTTGACGTATCAAGCGCGACTGTCGACCTAGCAGCTGAAGCTATTGGCGTTATTCCTGCACGAATTGCTAAAACCTTATCCTTTAGAGGAGAAGGGGACCATGCTATTCTAATTGTTGCAGCAGGCGATGCGAAAATTGATAATAAGAAATTTCGCCAATCCTTTGGTTTTAAAGCGCGGATGCTTTCGGCTGAAGAGGTGGTGGAGCAAACTGGCCATGTCATTGGGGGAGTATGCCCTTTTGGTTTGGCCAATGATTTAGACGTCTATTTAGATGTTTCAATGAAACGCTTTGAAACACTTTTTCCTGCATGCGGCAGTACAAACTCTGCAATCGAGTTGACCTGTGATGAAATTTTTGAATATGCAGCGGCTAAAGAATGGGTTGATGTCTGCAAGGGATGGGAAGAGGAACAAGAGAGAGAAGCTGTTACAGCACTTACCAATCAGACTGGAAATTAAATTTAACTAGATAAGTTCGGGTATAGAAACACCCTATTCCATTCACGTCGATAAAGACAAGAATGAAATAGGGTGCTTTTTTTGAAAAATTGACGAAATCCTTACTGAGATTTTCCCTTCTGTCATGGTTGTAACCAAACTGTAAATAACTCGGGTAAACCCTATTGGGACAAGGTTTGTAGTCTGTAATATTTCTTAATGGAAGGATTTGGAGCAAAAGCCCCTTTTAGTTCCATGTTAAAATTAGGACAAGTCAAAAAAACACATCAGGAGGTAACACATGAATAAGCGAATAGTTACAACAACACTTGCAGTAGCGCTAGGAGTTAGTTCTTTAGGTGCATTTCCATCCGTTATGCAGCCGCTGAAAGCTTCTGCAGGAACAGTAGATGCAATGAAGGCTCCGGCACCTTTCCAGCCGATAGAAGCTTCTGCAGCAACAGTTAGTTCTACGAGTAATCAGAAAGCTGTTGAAGCAAAGGCTGATGAAATCATTAAATTTGCTAAGAGTTTAATTGGGAAAGCGACATATGGAGGAAATTACAGCTATACTTATCCATACCAATTTAAATGTGCATCGTTTATAGACTTTGTATTTCAATCTAAAGGTGTTCATTTAGGCAGCCGTGATGAAGATTATATGATTAAGCAAGGGACGTATGTTCCTAGAAGTCAACTTCAAAAAGGCGATTTAGTTTTCTTTAGAAGTTCAGCTACAGCAACCGTTCCAAACCATGCTGGGATCTATATTGGAGATAATAAAATTATTCATATGGCAAACACAAAATTAAACATTACTATTTCCGATTTAGATAGCACTTCCTACTATAGAAATAATTATATGACTGCACGTAGAGTACTGCCATCTTTACTGCCATCAAACCCGCCAACTAAAGCAGATAACATTGTTGAAGATGCTTATGATCTTATGGATAATGTAACAATGGGCCGAGTTAACGATGAAAAATCTATGAAATTTACTGGCGCTGGCTACGTAAACTATATTTACAAATTAAATGGCGTTAACTTAGGAAAAACTTCTGTAACTCAGCTTTCAAAATTAGGTAAAACAGTATCACGCTCTAACTTGAAAAAAGGCGATTTAATTTTTATTAATAGTACAGTAGGTTCAACAACACCAACTAGGGTTGCTATTTATGCTGGTGAACACCGTATTATAGTGCCAAGTTCACAAGGCATTAGTTCAAGAGTTCTATTGTCCGATTATTATAGCAAGCACTATATGTATGCAAAGCGCGTATATTAATAGAATAACTGTGTTAGGACAAGTCATGTCCATTTAGAAAAAATTCAAAAGAGGCATTCGTATGCGAAAGAGCTGCGAATGCTTCTTTTTATATCCTAAAAAAATCTGCCTAATTGCCGATTTGATCTTCGAGATGCATTTTCCGGATCGCTTTGATTCGTTTTCGCATTTCCCCATTGCCAATCTTAGAAAAATTGCCGACTCCTGGGCTTGTATTTATTTCAAATATTACTGGTTTCCTAAACTGATTAATGCCAAAGTCTATCCCATACTCTATTTGTGGTACTGCTGATGCAGCCACTTTTGCTGATATTGCAGATGCTTCCATTATGAGCTTAATCATATTATTCTTCTCTTTATTTCTCATCTTTAAATGTTCAGATAACAATGTATCAATCGTCATAACTTGAGCTCCCCGGTTTGCATTGATCACTCCATTTTCCGTTGTTTCTTCCGTTGCAATCTTTCCATATATCCCTCCAATCAGCCATTCCCCCCTAAGAATCTGAGCATGTACTCGAATGGATAGAGGAAACCCATCGGGAGTTATGCTTTGGATACCCTCTTGAACAATATATCCCCCAAATCTATTAATTGGATGCAGATGGGGTTCGAAATCTTTAATGTTGACGACGTCCATTTGTATTTTTTTTCCATCAAGACTATAGCCATTAAAACAGTAAAGTCCATTTTTATTTCTATAAACTTTAAAAATGCCTTTTCCTTGCCCGCCTCTATCATTTTTTAAATAGACATATTCATACCGATCTAGTAAATCAGTTAGGTTTTTAGTGGTATATAGCTTTGTTTCAGGAATGTATTTAGTGAGTAAGGGATGTTCACTTAACAGTGTATATTGCCTCCATTTACCAAGTCGTTCCTTCAATACATACACCTCATTTATGGTAATTTGGTCTTACTTTTATTGTATGGATTTAGCGGCAATTCCGTTTGGGTAAGTGTATTAGAAAAACTTAACAATTAATTTGAGTCATTTTTATTCTTTCTTTGGCTCTTCATAACCTTCCTAATATTCGTGTAGATGTCTTTATCCTTTAGTCCTGAAAACATCGAAAGGTCAGGTTTATAGTTTCCTTCAATGATCCAAATGTCCCCTTTCTCGCTAATTCCGATGTCAAAGCCAATCATCTTAATATCAGGATGGTTTACTTCAAGCTGTTCGCTTGCAAAAATACAGATGCTGTCTACTTCATATTCCAATTGGTTCAAATTTGTCACTGAAAAGTTTGAGTTATGAAGACTTTCACCAAGACTTAATAGCTTCTGAGCGGCATTCGTTACAAAGAAACCTTTACCAGCCACTTTTACAATTTTTCCGGTTACTATCCAGGATGATTCCACCTTCTGGACAATGACTCTAACATCTAGCGGACAGCCATCTATCTCTGCTAATGACAATCTTTCCTGAACAAGATATTGATTCTTTGAAAGATATTTAGTGTGAATAAAATCATAGGTTTCTTCCATATTGGATTTAATTTGCTTTATTCTTCCTGTATGGATTTCAAAGGTAGAAGAATCTGTCATAGTAATCTTTACAATTCCTAATCCATGTTGGCCAACACAAGGCTTAATGATAATTTCATTATATTTATTAAGGTATTCGTTAAAGGAAACTTTTGTAAGTAAGTCCGTTTTCGGCACGAATGGAGAGATTGAATGATTTGTAGAGAGTGTCTGGAACTGGTTCCATTTACTTTTCGGAAAATGCAGAATTGAATCTTGAATCCAGAGACCTCTCATTAACTCGTATCCAATCTCTAATACAACAGTATGACAATCGGGATAAAAGTCTCCTAGCTTTTTGGCAGCCAATATAGATAAATTCTCCATTTTATCATCAAAATTGAAATACTTACCTATGGGGGAGCCATATTTGTCTGTACTAGACATATAGTGCCACTCTGTTGCAGGCGAATTTCGGTGAAGGGTGACCAAATAGAAGTAGAATGGACCTTGAAATAAACCTGAGTGTGGCCTTGCTGGCTGAATAATATTATTCTTATGTTTTAATTTATTTTTTCTTAAATACTGATAAAGATCTTCTCTATCTATAAATGCATCCTCGTTCACTTCTGAGAAGATCTTAAACTTATTATTTTTAAAGGTAACAAAGACTTCGCCCCAGCCAAAAGCAGGTTTAATGACAACCGACTTATACTTCTCTAAAAATGAAAATAATGTTGCTTCAGAAAATAATTCAGTTTCTAAAAGATGCTTAGAGAAGCTTTCATCTGAATGTAATATTTTAAATTGACTCATTCGACCTTTGCTGGGCCTCAATGTTCCCATCTCCCTAAAATGTTCATGCATTATTATATTCAGTCAAAGAGTTTTTTCTTGGATGTTTAGGTAATTTACAGCTAGAAAAAACTCTCGGCATAAATGCCGAGAGTTCCAAGGCTTTTATACTTCCTGACAGCCTTGTGCGATAATGGATCCTTGATCAATAGGAGCAGCTCCAGTTTGATTAAAGAAACCTGTTATTTCAAAACTTTGAACATCATCTACCTGTGCTTGCCCAACCATGTCTCTGAACACTGCTTCAAAAGAGAAGTTCTCCATTCCGCCGTTAATCGTCCCAGTTCCTGTTACTTCAATACTGCAGTTTTGACCCTGCTGCGTACATACAACAGAAGTAAATGCATTTGCTGTAAAAGTAAAGTTGTTTTCATCTGGAGTTTCCGTGTCTTCAAACCTCAAAGTAAGAGTAGAAGTTTCAAGTCTAGTTACACAAATATTAGCCCTATAAAACAAATCTCCTGTTATTGTGCCTCCTTGGCCTTCAAATTGTACATTATTACTTGTAGAAACAGCTTCATCATTAGGATCTTGAGGGTTTTGAACGATGACTCCACACGGACAAATAACACCCATTGCTTTTTCCTCCTTTCTGTTTAGGATAATTCAATATATTGATGACCTTAGAAATGTGGCACAGTGTTTGTCCTAAATAAAGTCATTAAAGGTAAAAAGTATGATAGTTTAAGGAGCTATTGCTTCATCCGTAACTTTGACGCCAATTCAATCATTTCCTTAGAATACATATTTCCTTTCAATAAGACAATTGTGTTTTCATCTATAATCTTTTTTAACAAACGATAAACATCACTGCTTTTGCTATAAGAGTAGGTCTGCAGATTTGTGCTGCTTTTCTCTGCTTGATCTGCCATTATACGTGCTAAGCTATTGCCTTTTACAATGAGAATATCTACATCATGTTGAGCAATCATTTCTCCTGCCTGCCTATTAATGGATTTACCCCAAGTCCCTAAACCAAGAATGCTTCCAATTACTGCGACTTTTTTCTTGCCTTTTCCAAGCTGTGTTAATACTTTTATAGCAGCCTCTAATGAGGTGGAAGTTATGCTCCATGTATCGTCCAGAAGAGTCGAGCCATTTATTCCTTCAATCACTTGGAGCTGCCTGTCGAATTTTTGGAATGATTTCAACCGTTCAATAGCTTCCTGAAGATCTATCCCCATTTCATAGACCGCAGCAATCGCTGCTAAAGCATTATATACTTGGTGCTCTCCATATCCTGGTACGAATACAGGATAGATTAGATTATTATGAATAAGGTCAAACTGCATTCCTTCTTCATGGAATTGAATATCTATTGCTCTAAATTGGCTGGAGGGACTCTTGCCAACTTTAATAATCTTTCCAGGAAAATTCGCAAAATCAATTTTACTAGTGTTTTTGTCTTCTGAATTAATAATCAAAATCCCATTATGATCAAGTATTTTTATCATTTCACCTTTAGCCTGAATGTAAGCATCAACTGTTTTGCATTGGCTTAAATGATGTGCACCGATATTCGTAATAATTCCAATTGTAGGCTTGAAGTAATTACCTGCATTTAATACATCCCCGGGTGAACCAACTGCTGTTTCGATTACGGCTGCATCGGTATCATTATCAATGCTTAGGAGGTATTGGAGATGAGCGGTACGCGAATTAGCTGTCTTTTTTGTAGCCGTAACGTTCTTATTTTTTGAGAGAATATGCCGTATCATTTCCTTTGTAGTTGTTTTTCCACATGTTCCTGTTACTGCAACAATAGGAATATCAAATTGACTTCGGTAATAATTTATAAACGTCCAGTATGCCTCATCCACTGAGTCTACCATTACGATAGTTAAGTTGTTAGGGAGCCTGCTGCCACTATAGTCCTTGTGTGTTACAAGAATTAAGGGAAAATACCCCTGTAAATTGTCCCAATCCCTAATTTTATATTTTGCAAATAAAATTGTGTTTTTTTTCTTTAATTGCTTAAGCCGATATGCACCATAGCGGACTATTGTATCATCAGCCCCATGTATTAATTCTCCGCCTATAATGGATCTAATTTCGCTAACTGATATGGGGTTCATTCGGATATTACACTCCTTTCTCATCGTATTTTATGCATCAGTACGGCTTTCTGCTTGTATAGATAACTAGGTAAAATTTAGCTATTTTTAATAATTTGGCTGCTTGTATAGTTTAGATAACTATACAAATATGAGTTGGATACATAAACATATAAACGAGACGAGTTAATGGATATATATATAGGGAGTGGGCTTTTTGAAAACGATATTATTTATTGGAACAAATAAATCGGGTTCGAGCAGAGATGCAATCATGGCTGCGAATAACCTAGGTTACCATACGGTTTTATTTACTAAAAACGCTAAGCAAATGCAGCAAAGAGATCAATATCCCGATGTCCATAAAATGATTTATATTGATACGGATAATCTTAAGGTCATGAAGGAGGAAATAAAGCTGCTGCGCTCTAATGGGTTGGATATTAAGGTGATCGTTAGTTTCATTGATACCTATGTTTGTAGTGCTTCACTTCTTTGTGATGAATTTTGTGAGAATAAATTTTCATCTGAAGCGATAAAGCTAATGAATAATAAGGAGCAAACTAGATTATTTTTGAAAAACCAGCCTTATACACCTAAATTTACTGTTATTAAACCAGGCAAAGAGATTTCATTCGAATCAATTCTACCGATGTTTACCTTCCCTCTAATGGTAAAGTCACCCAGCTCGACAGGTTCAAAAGACGTATTATTAGCTGAAAATAAAGATCAATTATTAGCACATACTTTAATGCTTCGGGAAAAAGATCCGAAAGAGTCAATTATTATAGAAGAATATATTGTAGGGGATCAATACTTGGTTGAGGCAGTAGTTTACAACAAAAAGGTAATGATTGCCGGCGTTATTGAACAGGAAATTACGAGTGGAAAGAGATTTATTATTACCGGCTATGGTGTCATGGTAAATGTCCCTGAGGATATTATGGCTGGAATTAAAGAGGTGCTTTATTCTATTGTTGAGCAATTTGGAATTGTAAACGGAGCTCTGCATTTAGAACTTAGACACGCAAAGACAGGCTGGAAACTTATCGAAATCAATCCGCGAATCTCTGGTGGTGCTATGAATCGAATGATTAAAGCTGCCTATGGATACAGTTTAGTGGAAGAAACACTTAAATTGCACCTAGGTGGAAAACCCTCCATTATTCCGATGTACAAAAAATTTGTGTTCACCCAATTTAAAATCATTTATGAAAAGGGTGTATTAGAAAGAGTGACAGGGAAGGGGAGGGCAAGAAAATCCCCAGGAGTAGTTGAGATTTATGTAAAGCCTAAAAAAGGAACTGTGTTATTTCCGCCTCTATCAATGGGCCATCGGTATGCATATGTAATTGCAACGGGTAGTAGTATGGAAGAAGCAAAGAATTATGCCAAAAATGCACTAAAAGAAATACAGTTTCACCTCAATAAAGAAAAGTAGGCACACCTTCAGAAAAATGACTCTGGTATCACTTACCCAGAGTCATTTTCTATATATCACTATTTAAATGTTTGTTTTAGAAATTTAATGGTTTCATACATATTGGCCCGACTAGCGCCTTTCACCAATACTGTATCGTTATTCACAATCACTCCCTTTAAAAATTCATGCAGTTTGTCTCTATCCTCAAAGTGGAATACATTTGTGGAGGAAAAGCCCTTTTTAATTGCTTGGTCGCCCATTACATCTGTTTGATTGCCGTAAGTGATGAAAAGATCAATATTCTTTTCGTGAATATATTCTCCAATTTTTCGATATTCTGCTTCTCTTAATTCTCCAAGTGCTCTAATTTCTCCTATGACGGCAATTCTTCTTTGCTTTCCGATATTCGAAAGTACATTTACAGCAGCTTTTACCCCTTCAGGATGGGAATGAACCGTATCATCAATGATGGTAATATTATTTTTCCTGTTAAAAACGGTTAATCTTCTTGGGGGCTTCTTAAATATTAAGCCAGCCCGAATTTCAATTGGGGTAAGTCCTAACTGATCTGTTACGGCAATCGCATTTAAAGCATTGTATACATGATGTTCACCGTAAATTGGAATGAAAAATTTCTCTTCATTTCCATGGAGAACTACTTTGAAGGACATGCCGTTATTGGAGTATTTGACATCGAACGCTTTATAATCCGCATTTGAAATTAAACCAACCGTCATAATTTTCCCTTTGAACTGTTCAATTTCCAATAACTCGGAGTTGCGGTCATCCTTATTAATGATAAGCAGACCATTCTGTTCCATGCCATGAATTAATTCTGATTTAGCCTTAGCAATTCCCTTGATGTCGCCATTGAAATAGCCGACATGAGCAAGCCCTACATTCGTTACAACACTAATATTTGGTTTAATGATGCTGCAGTGTTTAGTAATCGTTCCTGGAGAGGCCATCCCGTACTCTAGAACAACAGCCTCATGGGAAGGAGTGATTTCAGAGGCATGGATTTCTGTATGTTCTGCGGTGTTCCAATAGTCTTTAGATTCAAAGGTATTCCACTTTTTAGATAGGATGGAAGCAATAAATGATTTTGTAGTAGTTTTCCCGGCACTTCCTGTTATGGCAATAATGGGGATGGTGCCCTTTGTTTTCATTTTACTTTTTGCTTGATCGATTTTATCTTTTACGGCTTGTTGATTTTTTGCTAAATACATAGCATATCTTATAGAATTTATAACGACATCCATCTCTAAATAAAATGTAGGAGGGCATCCTGGAAGCCAGTTTACTTCATAAACCCAAATTTTTTGATTTTCATCTAATCCGATATCTATCCCCATTTCATCAATTACCTCTTCATATAGCTGCATTTGCAGCTCATCAAGATGCTGAGCCAATGATAATGTAAAATATTCAAGGGTCTTTTTTACATTCATCGCTTCATCTTTAAACTCTTGCGTTAAGAATGGATCTAGATAATTGGTGTACCCTCCATTATTAATATTTGGAATAATGGATCCGCTAGGGGCTATCCGTGGGTAAATGGCCGTAATAACCCATTCTCCTTCGCCATTTTTCTGAACGTGGAGTCTGAAGTCATAAACCTGGCCAGATTTTGTAATAGATTTAATATAAGGCTGCATAATAAAAGTTCCCGAAGAAAGCCTTTCTTCAATTAATACCTTTAATTGATTCTTTGAATACGTCTTTGTCGATGAATTATGGGTCACTAGATATTTATCCTTTTCTGAAGAAATAAAGTAGATGCCTTTTCCTTTCCGTCCGTCAAATGGTTTAAAAACAATATTTTTAAAGGCAGATAAGAATTGAAAAAACTTATCAGTATCTCCTGTAATCCTTTCGGAAGGGATTAAATAGTGAGAAAACTCCTTCCCTTTTTTTAACCTTTCGTATACACTCCATTTGTTTCCTATTGAGTTTGTTGTAAAGGGAATCTCATTTCTTAACTTTTGAATAACGTCTTCCGATTTCGCTAATTTATTCGGATCACCAGCATTGTAAATGACATCTGGGAAGGGCATGCTTCGTTCCACCCATGAGCCATTTTCATAAACCTTTCCTCTAATTGACTGATTGGAAAAATCAACAGCTTTCGGCGTGAAGTAGAAAAAATCAGCCCCTTCAGCTTTAGCGACCGCTGCGAATGCATAGGTCTTATTAACCTTTGTCGGATCCTTCCGATGGTGCAACATTCCTATAAGTGTCATAGCATATACTCCTTTTACAAACTGTCTAGCTTCAGTGCCTAGGGGCTCGCCGACTAAATACGCCACGTCCTGTGGCAACATCGGCACTAGTACGTCCTGTACGTCGGAGGTCATAAGCCAATCCAGCAAGAAGGTCAAAGTACAACCTTCTCACTGGCTAGTCTTATGCTTGTCGCCCCTGGGCAAGGCGCTTCCGCTTTTCTTACTATCAACCTATTTATATTACATTCACTTAGTCAAGCTTTTGAAACGGACATACGTTGAATTTTTAGAATTAAAAAAGTTGAACACGGCTGTTATAGGTTTTGAAAGGGGAAATGTTAGGCATTACAACAAACAAATATGTGATGAATTCATATATTGAAAAGACGTGAAGACACATCAATGGAGTGAATGATATGAAAGAAACCTCAAAAATGAATAAGTGGTATAAGCATCAATTATTAATGGAATGCAATGAGGTAAAAAGGTTTTTACCCGAAACTCACTTATATACAATAGATACGTTTTGGAACATGATGAATCGGAATGAAGATATAATTTTAAAGCCGGTTTTTGGTAATGGGGGCAAAGGAATAATAAAGGTTTCAAAGATTGATCATCAGTTATACAAGGTTTACCTTCAGAAATCAAAAAACGTCATTGTACGTAGAAACGAGCTTGAAAGTCTATTTCAGGAAAGAATGAAAGGAAAACAGTTTCTTGTCCAGACTTATATCCCCTTGGCAAAAGTAAACGGAAACATTATTGACTTCCGTTATGTAGCCCAAAGAAAAAAGGGGGAACAAGAGTGGGTTATTACCGGGAAGTACGGGAAGATTGCTGAAAGTGGTTACTTTACTACTAATATATTGAATGGGGGAACGATGGTATCGGTAGAAGAGGCTCTTCGACATTCAAATATCAACAAATTGGACTTAGAAAAGATATTAGCCGATTTAGAAATCCTATCATTGGCGGCTTCAAAATGTTATTCCAGGAAATTTAAAAATCAACATATTTGGGGATATGATCCGGCCGTTGATGAAATGGGTCAGGTTTGGTTGATTGAGGCTAATGCAGCCCCGATGGTAGACGCATTTGAGCATAAGGATTTCCTTGATATGCACAACACGGTACAATGGTATATTGCTTATAACAAAAGAATGAGAAGACCCCGCCAAGATTCTTAAATTATTTCAGCCTCCACCCAATGAAGTGTGAGGCATTTTTGAATTAATGCTTTTTACTGAAAAAAGCCCTCAGTAAATTAGAGGGCATAAAAGAAAAATATTTACCATTTAGGTTCAACAACAATTTTCCGTTTTAACAGTTCAGTATCTAAAACCTGAATGGCACAAATACAGGAAATATCAATCTCGATGCATTTCGATGTCTTTGCTAATTTCATTACATCGCAAAATGAGTTTGTGAGTTCCCCTTTAATATTCATGGGACGAAGAATTGAAATTCTTGCACAGCAAGTATCTTTATCAATAGACTCAAGCCTAAAAAAAGTAGATTCAAAGCACTCATGTTTTCCGGTTATTTCATTGGTATCCATAATTCTATGAGAAAGTGGTCCATCTTTTTTTATTAATAAGAAGGGTATTGTATCGGTGCCAGCAATTTTGGAGAGTAGTGCCCCGAAGTGTTTGGTCGAGGAATTGGTTAAGATATCTTGTAAGTTTTTTAATTCAATGAGTGCTTCACATAAACAGTGTTTGTGCTCCAAATCATGGTTGCCCAATTAGTTTTCCTCCCCCCGTCTGTCCTTTGATATTATTTTATTGCGAGCAGTTAGGGATTGTGAGGACTTTTGGGGAAATATAGACTTGGCCAATGGACCCAATTATTTTTTAATTTATTAAAAGGGTTCGAGGTAAAATTTTAATTCCTGTGCAGCAGCTATGGCAGTTTCTTTTGCAGATTCAGGGGACTCCGAGGCGGCGATAACACAGGCATAGCGATTACCCATGGAGTAAGGGACCGTTACTATTTTCCCCATCATGGGTTTCACATAGACGTATTTGACTCCTTCGTACTGCCAAGCAAGTTCTTCACCAGTCACCTCCAGCAATCTGCCGCTCGTACCGATCGTCAAATATTTAGCGTAGACGTGTTGATGTCGAGTTGGTATTAAGGAGAACTGCTTTCCTAGATTCATTTTTAATATTTCCTTTACAAGGTTAATTCCTGTTCCTTCCTCAAAAATCCGATTCATTGTCCCGCCAGACATTCTTGGATTAATCTCAACCAGCTTCCAAAGCCCTTGTACATATCTCATTTCCAGATGGCAAGCCCCGTCTTTAAGGCCAATCTGGTCAATTATTTCCACTACAGAATTTATTAATTTTGAATGCATTTCATCCTCTATTAAAGCTGGAAATTTATAACCAATGATAATAAAGGGATTTTCTTCGGAGAATTCCTGTTCAATAATTCCAGCAATTTCTGCTTTTCCTTTGTGCACGAGAACTTCAATTAGGTATTGGGGTCCAAGTAAATATTCTTCTACAAGTATAGGAAGCTCCTTTTTTTGCAGCCATTTTAACCCGCTTTCTAGTTCTTCCAAAGTTTCAGCTAGATAAACGTCTTTCGAACCATTTGAAGTAGGGGATTTTAATATTAATGGTAAAAAGGCTTGATGCTCCTCGATGAAAGTATGAATGGAGGAATCAGGATGAAAGACGGCATAAAATGAGGAGGAAGGATGTTCTTTTAATGTATCCTTTACGTTAATTTTATTTTCCATTATCGATAAAGCATCAATAGAAAGTTCAATAAGGCCAAGGTTTTTGGCAAGTTCAGCTGTGTAAGAAATGTAGGGGTCAATAAAGCTAACACATGCACAGATCTCTTTTCCAATCTGTTGGAAGGCTTCGATTTCTTCTTGAACCTTTTTAAAATTAAATAAATCTCTTAAGTAAACAAAATGATTCACTTCAGGAAATGCAGTTGGATTGATTTGTTTTTTTTTCTCTGTAAATAAAATCACACAGTATCCCATATCTCTTGCTACTGCCAGCGCTTCTTTACTGGTTCCAAATTGCTGACATCCAATAAAGACAATTGTTTTCATGACTCAACCATCCTGCCCAATAATAGATTTCTTATTGTATGCGGGAAATTGATATAGGTGCCTAGAATTATATTTGAAAATATGCGGAGGAAATGGCGAACGAGGGACAGAGACTTGTTCCATTTAACTTCTAAAAATTTGATTTAGATCTATTTCTAGCCCTCTTAAGGTCGGAACTTGAATAGTATCTTCTTTCGTAAACACCCCAAAAACCACATATTGCTGATCATCTAGTACGTACACTTCTATGGATTCATTCATTGTATCAACAATCCAGTATTCCTTTACTCCAGCTTTTTCATATAGCTGATACTTCTTCAGGCGATCCAATTTAACAGATGAAGGAGATAGAATTTCGATGGTTAAATCAGGTGTTCCTTTGCACCCTTTATTATCCAATTTCTTCTGATCAAGAATGACTGTTAAATCTGGCTGCACGAAGTTATATACTTCATCGTCCTCTTTTTTCTCTGATTGCAAGCGAACGTCAAATGGAGCGAAATAAGCTTCCCCTTCCCTTTCACGGAGGAAAAGTGAAAACTCGATTGAAAGTTGTCGAAGGACTTGTTGGTGCTGGCGGGAATGAGCAGGGGGTATTCTATAGACTTCACCATCAATAATTTCAATTTTCTCGCCTTCACCCCATGAAAGATAATCAGCATACGAACATTTTCTTTCCCCCGTGTTAAAGACCACACACATCACTCCCTCCAGAGTTAATTCTACGGTTCTATTATTTAATATATTATATGATAAGTTTGTTACGAACATACTAGATGTTCCTGGTACATTTCACGTGAAATGTATCTTTGTTAATGTCTAAATATAATAGTTGAAAAATGAAGCTTCCCGACCCTGTTAAAAAAGGGTCAGGCAGTTTTAAACTTTTAATTCCTGTTGAATATTTAATCTCGTGTTTTCTTTCTCTTTCCCATTTGTCAGTATCAAAATGGATGGCAGGAAAATTCCTCTTATTAAAAAGGTATCTAGTAAGATTCCCATCGCCATGGTAAAGCCGAATAGAAAAAGTTCTTGTAAAGGCTGTGTCATTAAGACCGCGAATGTAGCAGCAAGGATTAAGCCAGCTGATGAAATGACGCCACCCGTTACAGCAACTCCTTTTCCGACAGCCTCTTTCCAAGACAGCTTAGTGGCTTCCTCTTTAATCCTTGAAACTAGCATGATGTTATAGTCAATGCCGAGGGCGACCATAAAGACAAAGGTGTAGACAGGCAGGCGATAGCTAATCGCGTCATAGCCCATCAAGTGTTTGAAAATCCACCAGCCGAAGCCCAGTGTTGAAAAATAGGATAGGAGAATCGTTGACATCATCAGAATGGGCATCAGTATTGATTTTGTTTGGAAACCTAGCGTTACAGTCAGCAATACCGTCACTAAGGAAAATAAAACGACCATATCCCGCTGATTCAGATGGTTAACGTCAAGTTGCTGAGCAGTTTGCCCCGCGAAGTGAAGCTTTATGATTTCCGTTGAAAAACCACTTCCCTGAATTAAGCTATTTTCCGAATCACGAAGCTTCTGAATAGTATCGAGGGCTTCTTTTTCATAAGGGTTGCTGTTCAAAATTAGCTGAAGTCTAACGGCTTTTTCGGATTCGGATAAAAAGTTTCGCGGCAGCAACCGGGTATCCTTCATCGCTTGCTCAGAAATGAGTGGAGTTACGGAAACAACGCCATTGCTGTCAGCCAATTTCTGTGTTAGTGAATTTACTTTATGAAAAAACCTTTCATTTATCTCAAATTCTTTATCCGATGTTAATAAAACCGTTACAGGTGCTAATTGCCCTGCAGGATAGTTGTTCTCTAGAAGCTCAAAGCCTTGGCGGGAGGGCATGTCCTCTGGAAAGGACTTCAATAGATTAAATGAATATTGGATCGATGGAAAATTAAATACACCAATCAGTAAAACAATAAGTAGAATGCCCCCTAATAATGCAGGCTTTTTCATGACCTGTTTACTGATCTTTAACCAAATTCCATTTTTCATTTTGCTTTCATTCTCAATCTTGGGTACAAACGGCCAAAACGCTTTTCGTCCCATTAAAGCAAAAATGCTTGGGATGAGTGTTAAGCCTGCCATTAAAATAACGACAACTGCCACTGAAAAGACTGGAGCAAAGTGATTGTATGGTTCGAATAAAGTGACAAATAATGTAAGCATCGCCAATAGGATGGTTCCGCCGCTGAATACGATCGGCTCAGCCACGTGATGCATCGCTTCTTGCATGGATGCATACTTTGATTCTTGCTTATTTAATTCCTCCCGGTAACGTGAAAAGACAAAGAGGCTGTAATCAGTTAGAACGGCAAATAGCAGAATAAGCATAATGGAAACGGCAGAGCTATCAATCGTAAACCAATCATTTTTTCCTGCCAAGCCTAATATTCGATTGACCACCCCATAGACCAAACCAGCGATGACCAAAGGTGTAATCGCAAGTACCGGAGAGCGGTAAATGGCGATTAAAAGGATAAAAATTAGACCAATTGTCGCCAGCATTAAAACGATGTCAGCACTTTTGAAAAGAGAGACTGTGTCAGCTGCAATTCCAGCTGGACCTGTGATTTCGAACTTCATTCCATCCATGCCGATGGCTTTTACTTTTTCTCTGATTTTATCCATTGTGGCAAGTGCTTCTACTGATTCCAAATCATGCTCTAATAAAAAGCTGATTAGTAGAGTCGATTCATCCTCAGAATACATTTGTTTTTGAACAGATGGGGGCAGCTCATGAAAAGGCAGAGCACTTAAGATATGTTCAGGCTTCTCATTAGAAGAGAGCCATTTACTAAATTCGGTCAATTTTTTTTTGTCTTGCTCTGTTAAATGACCATCACGATGGAAAACAAGAAGAGCTGCTAATCCTTCATTGGAGGGAAACTGCTCCTTTAATATTTGATTAGCCATTTCAGAGGGAGTGTTCCCTTTGACACTACCTTCTTTACTATTAACTTTGTAATCATTTGCAGATGGTGCAAGAATACTTAAAAAAACAACTGCCAAAATCCAGGCCATAATGACAAATTTTGCTCCCCTTGAACTGCTCGCAAATTTAACTACTCTTCGAAAGGGCTTTAGCATTTATTTACAACTCCTTTTCGTCTTTCTATGCCCATATTTTAATAAGCGAATATGAACGGGGAATGAATGGGAGATTTCATTTGAGGGGCAGCAGTGTGTTCGATTTCTTGGCTACATTAAAAGCCGGAAACAAAAGGAGTGTTTGACAGCGGAAGATGAATCCAATAAAATGAATGAAAGTCAGTCATTTTACAAGAGGGGTAAATTTAATGAATAAAAGAGAAAAAATTGTTCATGCAGCGATGGAAGTTTTCAAGGAAAAAGGGATTGAGAAAACAAAGATATCTGACATTGTGAAGTTGGCAGGGATTGCCCAAGGTACATATTATTTGTATTTTCCTTCTAAGCTGTCTGTAATGCCAGCGATAGCCGAGGTTATGGTGGAGAAATCAATCGCAGCCGTGAAAAATGAGGTGCAGGCAGATGCACCATTTCAAGATCAGCTTGCACAAATAGTAGAGGCAATCTTTAAGGTGACGAGAGATTATCGGGAAATTCTAGCTCTTATGTACGCTGGTTTAGGAGCTACCGAACATATTAAGGAATGGGAAACGGTTTATCAGCCGTTCTATTACTGGATTAGTGAATTTTTAAATGAGGCGAAGGCTTCAGGCGTTATTCGAGATTCGATTCAGGTAGAGCGGACATCCAAGCTGTTAATAGGCCTTATCGAAATTGCGGCGGAGCAAATTTATTTGTATGACCATCGTCAGGACAATCAAGCGGATATACAAAAAGCGGAAGTATTGGAGTTTTTGAGACATGCATTAGGTATTCGAGAATAAATTCTGTGAGTGTTTCTATTAGTTTGAAACACTTCTTATAAAAAATGAATGAAAGTCAGTCATCGAGGTGAAGGGACTGTGAAAAATCAAGGTTGGATTTACGTCATGTTAACATGTCTTTTTGAATTAATTTGGATATATGGATTTAATGAAGCGAGTACTTGGTGGCATTGGGTTATTGTGATTGGTATTATTTTTATCGATTTTCATTTCCTTCCGAAAGCGTGCGAAACACTGCCTACCGGCACCGTGTATGCTGTTTTTGCTGGGGCAGGAACAGTGGGGACGGTCCTAATGGACGTTTTTCTTTTTGGAGGTAGCTTTAGTTTAGGCAAGATCTTTTTTATTGCTTTATTGGCAGCAGGAGTTATTGGTTTAAATATGGCTGATAACAAGGCGAAAAAGGAGGCTATGTAAATGGGATGGGTATTTGTATTATTTGCTGCCTCTAGTGAAATTGCTGGTGTCATCGGTTTGAAATTATATAGCCAGCAAAAATCTTTTCGAAATGGCCTTTTATATATTGGCGGTTTCGGTGCATCATTCGCTTTTTTATATTCATCATTCACATATTTACAGGTAAGTATTGCCTATGCAGTTTGGATTGGAATAGGAACAGCGGGAGCAGTAATGCTGAACATGCTCCTTTTTGGGGAATCAAAAAGCATAGGGCGTTTGCTCAGCGTGGTCTTGATTGTTATTGGGGTAGTGGGATTGAAGGCACTTTCATAAAGGGGATGTAGGGACAGGAACCTAGTCTTTAATGAAAATGGCAGTGGGACAGAGAACCTGTCCCACCTTTTGTTACTTGCCAATAAACATTTGAGTCCAGTGATTACCGTTTTGCTCATACCCTACTCCAATATGGGTAAAATTATTACTTAGAATATTCTTTCTGTGACCCTCACTATTCATCCATGCTTGAACGACTTCCTGAGGTGTTTGTTGTCCCTGTGCAATGTTTTCACCTGCACTTGTATATGTCACACCAAAGTCTCTCATCATATCGAAAGGTGACCCATAGTTGGGACTTGTATGTGAGAAGTAATTATTTTGCTGCATGTCTTCTGACTTCTTTTGAGCAACACCATTTAATTGAGTATCCGCTTTTAAATCAGACAGGCCGTTTTGTCTACGTTGTGTATTCGTTAAATCAATAACCTGTTGTACAGCCTGACTAATGTTTTGTGGTGCCCCCGTTTGAACTTGTCCTTTCTGTGCGGGTGCAGGCTGTTGACCTGGCCCTTCAGCAGTCTGTCTTTGTTGCTGTGTTGGTGCTTGTTGAAGAGCTGGTGCTTTAGCAAACTCTCGATTTTGCTGTGGTTGTGCTTGTCCATAATTTGGCGGCCTGGCAGCTTGTCTTTGTCCCCAATTTGGTTCTGGCTGACCAGCTTGGTCTTGCTGCTGATTTGGTGCTTGTCCATAATTCATTGGAGGGAGTTCTGCTTGAAAATTTACATCGCCTCCAGGATTTAGTGGGATAAACTGATATTTTGCATCTTGAATCAATACCGCTCTTGTATGAGGGTAGTTTTCACTGGTCATTGTTGTAGTCATACTAGAAATGTTATTATCGGTTTTATCCCCATTTCCATTATTTGCATTATTATTACATGCAACCAGTCCTAACATCAGGATAGATGATAGGAGTATTCCTGTTCTTTTACTTTTCAATATAATAGCCTCCTTTTTTAAAACTCCTTCCTTTCATATTTTTGATCTTTCTTTATAAATATTGATGGTAAATAATCGGGAAAAATAAACTTGGGACTCTTCCCACTTCCTTAATAAGACTTGTATTTGTTAATATATAAAAGTATTTTTTGTTAGGAGGTTTGACTGAATTATGTTTTTGGAGATTTTTACCTCATATGAAAATCTTAAGGAAATAGGGATATCAATCGGGATTTTTTTGCTATTTCTCCTTTTTAGGAAAATTTTTGTAAAATATGTTTTTGCACTATTGGTAAGGATAGGGAGAATAGCTCCTGGTGAATTTTTATCCAAAATTCTTATAGCTTATGAAAAGCCTGCTCAGTGGCTATTTATTATTATTGGAATTTACTTTTCCCTGCAGCAATTTCCGTTATTTAACCATACAAATCCGTTGTTTTTAAAAATTATCAGATCATCGATAATTTTGATTATTAGCTGGGGCTTGCTAAATCTTTCTTCGTCCTCTTCATTACTATTTAAAAAGTTAAATGCCTCAAAATATAATATTGAATTTGATGAAATTCTGATTCCGTTTTTATCTAAGGCATTACAATTTGTGATTGTAGCCATAAGTATTAGTATAATTGCACAGGAATTTCAATATGATGTGAATGGCTTTGTAGCGGGGTTAGGATTAGGCGGACTTGCCTTTGCTTTAGCTGCAAAGGATGCCATCGGTAATTTATTCGGCGGGATCATTATTATTACCGAAAAACCTTTTTCAATAGGCGATTGGATTAAAACAAACAGCGTGGAAGGAATTGTTGAGGATATAAGCTTCAGAAGTACAAAGGTACGGACCTTTGCCCAGGCGCTGGTTACTGTTCCGAATGCTACTTTGGCGAATGAGGCTATCATGAATTGGAGTAAAGCAGGGGAAAGACAGATTACCTTTAATTTAAAGCTGCCACAGGATACTTCACAGGAAAAATTAAAATCTGTAGTAAAGCAAATTGAAAGCTACCTAAAAAATAACTCGGATATTCATCAAGATACAATCTATGTTACCTTTGACCAATTTAAGGAAATGGAGATCTTAATAAACTTTTTTACAATCACAGTTGATTGGGGAGAGTATTTAAAAATCAAGGAAGAATTCAATTATCAAATCATGGATATTCTTGAGCAGGAAAAATCATTGGCAGAGAGCCGTGTATAATTGAAATGGAACAAGTCTGTTTCATTTAGAAACAGACTTGTTCCATTTTAATTATTTTCGATTAGCTGCTAAAAATACTTCCTGTGCCACTTTTACCCCAGCTCCTGATTCAAAGGAGAAAGAGAAATCTTGTAATGCGGCCTCCATTAAGGAAACTGCTTGGAGTACATCACTTGGGAAGCAATAGCCCATATGACCGAACCTGAAGATCTGCCCTTGCAGATGCCCGAGTCCTCCGGCAAAATCTAAATAGTATTTTTGCTTAAGGTGTTTCATAAATGGTGCCAGTTCAATGCCCTCCGGGGTGCGAATAGCAGTGATGGTAGGTGAGGCATATTCATCGACTGTTAATAGCTCGATGTTAAGTGCCCTCATTGATTCACGAACCATATTTTTCATTAGCTCATGTCTTGCGATGGTTTGTGCAAATCCTCCTTCTTCGTCAATAAGGTCACAAACAGCGGCTAATCCATAAATAAGCGTAACTGCTGGAGTGTTAGGAGTCATTCCTTTCGCTGCCCATTCGCGATAGCTTAAAAGGTTTAAGTAATAAGAAGGGGCTTTATTACTTTCAATTACTTTCCAGGCTCTATCGCTGACGCTTAAGAGAGCCAGTCCTGGCGGCAGCATCATCGCTTTTTGTGATCCTGTTACTAGAATATCGATGCCCCATTTATCCATTTCCGCAGGTGCACCGCCAATACAGCTGACCCCATCTACGATGAATAGTGCATCTGAGTGTGTACGAACAACATTCGCAAGCTTTTCAATTGGGTTAAGAATACCTGTTGATGTTTCGTTGTATGTGGCAAAGACGGCCTTCACATCTTTTAAAGGCTTTAGGAATTCTGCTAGATCTTCCTCTGTACAAGCTTGGCCCCATTCTTTTTCAAGTTTATGTACATTAAATCCGTACTTTTCACAAATGGAAACGAAATAGTCTCCAAATGCGCCAACCGTTATAACCACTACGTTTTCACCCGGCGAGACCGTATTAACAGCTGCCGCCTCTAAAGCTGCTGTGCCGCCTGATGGAAGCAAAAGAATATCCTGTTCAGTACCGAAAATCGGCTTCACACGGTTCGTTGTTTTATGGTAAAGCTGAATAAACTCTTCACTTCGATGGCTTATAATATCTTCGGCCATAGCTAGTTGAACCTTTTTAGGAATAGGAGTAGGACCGGGGTGTCTTAAAATGTTTTTATACATAATCTTCCCTCCAGAAATGATGATTTAATGAGTATTTTAGCCTAAAGGCGGGAGGTTAACCACATTTATGATTAGTCTCCATATCAATACCTTATATTGTTACCAAATTTTAAATTTTCTAATTATAATAGTATCATATTAGGAATTATTAATTAAGAAATAAGAGATTTATTTTGATAAAAACAAGGGGGAGATTTGCATGGCTACAATAGATTTGCAGAAAAAAAGTGTAAGGATTGTGTTGGAAAAGAAGAATTTAGCAACGGTTACTGCACGGGTTGGACTAGTTTTAGACATCACCGGTTCTATGAGAACATTGTATAAGAATGGCACTGTGCAAAAGGTAGTTGAACGAATATTAGCGATTGCCTCACAGTTTGATGATGACGGTATGCTGGATGTTTGGGTGTATGATAACGAATTTTCTCGATTAAAGCCCGTCACGGAGCGAGATTTTGATGGGTATGTCAATCGAATTATAATGGATAATGACTTAATCCATAAATTTGGCCGAAATGATGAACCTCCTGTTATGAAGGATGTAATAAAAAAATATATCGATGAAGAACCGAGCAAGGATCCGGCTTTTATCGTCTTTATTAATGATGGCGGCTGTAAGAAAACGATTAAGCCCATTATTGAAAGCTCTGCAAAACATCCGGTATTCTGGCAGTTTGTAGGGATAGGAAATGGCAATTTTGACTTTCTAAAGCAAATTGATTCAATGGAAGGCCGTATTGTGGATAACGCAAATTTCCTGCATATTGAGGAAATTGATAAAATGTCTGATGATCAACTCTATCATTCACTATTAAATGAGTTTCCAAGCTGGCTGAAGGAAGCGAGGGAAAAAGGAATTTTAGCAGATAATCGTGAGGAGTCGCAGTTAAATGAGCCAAAACAAGAACCAGAAAAGAAGGGGTTTTGGAAAAGGTTATTTAATAGGTAGATAGGGGGGGCGTTTCATTGAGTTTGAGCAATTGGCTGATAAAGTACTGAAATTGGCTGATAAATTATCTTATTTGGCTGACAAATGGAGAAATTGGCTGACAAAACATAAGAATTGGCTGACAAATACTAAAATGACAAACCAAACATGCAGATAGCTGAATATGTAGTCAGCTTTAATATAATTTTTGCAAGAGTGGGTGATTTCTTGGCGGTAAAGGGTTTAAATCATTTTTTATTCTCGGTTTCAGATTTAGAAATGTCTATTCAATTTTATCAAAACATTTTCGATGCCAGGCTATTAGTAAAGGGTAGAAGCACTGCCTACTTTGATCTAAATGGAATGTGGCTTGCGTTAAATGAAGAGAAGATGATTCCTCGAAATGAAATAGCCAAATCCTATACCCATATAGCTTTTTCCATAGATGAAAAAGACTTCGAAGATATGTACAAAAAATTAACAGAGCTAAGCGTGAATATCCTTCCTAGTCGTCCAAGAGATGAAAAGGATAGGAAATCAATTTATTTTACAGATCCAGATGGCCATAAATTTGAATTTCATACAGGGACTTTGCAGGATAGACTAGAGTATTACAGGCAAGAAAAAGGATATATGGAGTTTTTTTAGTAATTTTTATATCTTAGGAGGACATAGCAGCCGTTATATTTATGAAATGACCTCAATTTTAAGGCTAAGCGGACACAGAGTACGTAATTTACAAAAAAACACAAAGAAATCACTGCATTTAAGCAAAATAGCGGCTTCTATGTCCTCAAACATAAGGATATACCCCATTTTTTCACACATAACGGAAGTGATGTAACACATAAACACCAAAATTAGAAAAGGACCTCCACTTCATGGAAGTCCTTTAGCTCTATACAATAATAAAATCTCCATCCCGCAATCCATAAAAATACAGCCGATGCAGAGGCCTTGTCATGGCCACATATAGAAGCTTAATATCTAGTTCAGAGTCTCGACAGAATGATTCCTCAAGTGAAATAATCAGGACAGCATCAAATTCCAATCCCTTTGCCAAAAATGAAGGCACAATAACAATTTCATCTTTCGGGATCTTTGCTTGTTCTGCGAGCAGTGTGACGGGTTCATCGGAATGTTTCTTGAAAAGAGAATAGAGAAGCTGACAATCTTTCATGGTTTTTCCGATGACCGCGAACGTTTTATAGTTCTCCTCTTTTAGACTTGAGACTTGTTTTTCGATTTGCCGGACAAGCTCTTTTCCTTCTTTTCTCTTGATAAATCTTGGCTGCTCCCCATGCCGGACAACTGGTTCTACTTTCGGAAACGAGTAGGGTAGAAGTTTCAGTAGCTCGTTTGCTTTTTCCATAATCTCAACGGTGGTACGGTAGCTCTTTTGTAATTCCGTATATGTCGCTCTCGGGAAAATGTCCTCTAAAACTCCATTCCACGATGTTAAGCCTCTATAGGAATGAATTCCTTGTGCAAGATCACCCACTAGCGTAAACATATCAGTATCAAGTGCTTTCTTAAGGGATAGCAGCTCCATGAAGCTGTAATCCTGTGCTTCATCAATGACAATATTTTTTGCTTTAAACTCTTTCGGAATGCCAAAAAGGTTCACCTGTAAATAAAGCAAGAGAGAAAGGTCTTCTCTTTCATATTTCTTTTTCGCGAAAAGTTGCTGGCTATATTCGCATAACAATTTTGCTTCTTGATCAGTTAGCCCTCCTTCAGCCCACCTGCAAAGCTTAACGGGATCATCAAAAAGCTCGTGATAATACTGTAGGAGCGTTTTTTTCGGAAATTGTTTCATATAGGCTGGAACAGCATTTCGAAGGGCCCTTTTGATTTCATCGAGCCGAAGTGCCTTTTTATCAAGTGCATCTGAAACATATTGCCTTCTTTTCTCTGCGTCTTGTCCGCGATAAAGAGCCCTTTCAATTCGTTCATCATAAAAGGTTTCAATTTTGTTAATTATATTTTTCTTTTTTTTCGCTACGTCATTTTGCAGAACGGCCTTTAGTTTATCCAGCCTTTTAAAAAGAGGAAGATAATTATAATCATTTTTAAATAGATGAATGAATTTCTTATAGCTGAACAGCCGAAATTTATCGACCATGAAATCTTTTGTTGGAAAAAAGGTTTTATAAATGCTTTTCAGATAGTTAGATAGAATAACATGAAAGATTGGAGATCCCTTTGCTGATGAAATCCATGCGGAAATTTGGCAATCTCGGCTTTCAGGTTCTTCTAGCAGCCTGACTAATTTATGATCATTAACGATGTTAAGTTGATGGCTGAGACAAACTTGCACATATTCATGGTAAGTGGTTTGTCGAACTCTCTCAACGCCTAGCTCAGGCAGTGCTTCAGATATGTAATCAATAAACAGGCGGCTTGGTGCCAGAATCATAAGCTGTTCTGGTGCAAAGTTTTCCTTGTACTGATAAATAAAATAACTGATCCGATGTAGAGCTATTGTTGTTTTTCCGCTGCCCGCTGCGCCTTGAACAATAATGGGCTTGTTTAAGTCGGCTCGAATAATTCGATTTTGCTCTTCTTGTATTGTTGAAATTATTTCTGTGAGGCGGTTACTAGCACTTTTGGAAAGCGATTCTTGGAGCAATTCATCAGTCGTGGTTAAATCAATGTCACGAATTTCATGAAGGTCGCCCTCTTCAATCATAAATTGCCGCTTTAAAGATAAATAGCCGTTAAAGCTTTCCTCGTAGGAGTCGTAACGAACCTCGCCAAGTCTTCCTTCATAGTACAGATTGGCGATGGGCGATCTCCAATCCACAATAATTTGTTCCTGATTTTCCCGCGAATATAGGGAAGTCTTTCCAATATAGAGAATTTCCTCGTCTTTAAGATCCTGTCTTTGAAAATCAATTCGGGCAAAATAAGGTTTGTTTCGAGCGTTTTTTAAGCTTTTTAATTCATCACGAGACATTTCGAAAAATCTGGCATTCGTTAATAGCGAAGAATAGCTTAAGCTCGATTCCAGCCAATCTACATCTTGGAAAGCCTCCTTCATGTTTTCTTGAAACTGGTCTTTACTTGATTCAGCGGTCTTTATGACGACATCCATATACTTTTTCGTAAAATCTAATCGTTGAATTTCTGCCAGAAAATCGGGGTGTTGTTGAGATGACATTAATCTTCCTCCCATTTCATTTTCAGCCGCAATGGGGAAGTACTTTGGAGCATGAGTGATAAGAAATTTATATTATCAGAAAAGTTAGTAGGAAGCAATATTTTTCCAAAGATCGCAATGATCGTAATTAGAAAGATCACAGTTAGTGCTGCTCCTTTACCGAAGAGGGAAAAAGAGGAGGTCCACGGTAAATAGCTAATATCATTTATCTATTCTCAGCAAGCATCCTCGGTGCGATAAGGGCATGTTAGCTAGAAGCCTCCCTTTAGCTGTAAGATATATTTTCTTTGATGAACAGTTTTATTACCTGCCGATAACAACTGCAGAATTTCTTCTTGGTGTTGGGGCAACGGTTCTCTATTTGTTCTGTATCAGTGCAATTGGCTATTTATTGGGGCGCTTGTACAAGTAAGCAAGCTGTTTGTTGTTTTCGTACCTTTCCTGATTATTGGGTTGCTGTTTCTTGATGGGGTCATGAATAGGGAGCCATTTTTAGTAAATATTTTTCAATTCTACCTTCAGGAATCATCCATCGGATTGTTCATTATAAAAATGTCAGTTACGGCTACCTTATTTTTTATCGGTTCTATAGGAGTCTAGTGGCAAAAGAAAAATTGGAATGAACATCGGGCAAGAGATCTTTTCTATACTTCTTTACAAGAAGGGAAAGTCGATCAATTAGAGGGCAGGCAATTAGTTAATGCAATGAATTATGATTATCCAAATAACTCACTTAATATCGAACTAACAGGGGATGATGACCGTATTTATGTGGAGCGAAAAGACGATGATGATGGGGTAATCGAAGCTCGTGTTTATACGGATGGTATGATTGTGGGCGGATTTGATTTTTCGAATAAAATAACTCCTGTTAATTTCAGGTTAAACGATGATACACTAAATATAAACTATCCTAGTCATCAAATAATAAATATCTCAGTAGCCAGAAAAGAATTTACGATTAATCAATTTACCGGCCAACATCCAATTAATGATGTCATTGGAGATGGAGTATTAGCTGTATATTTAATTATTCCTAAATCACTTCAATTGCAAAGCCCAAATGCAGATTTTCAATATGTTAATGAGTAGGGGCTGTCCTAAAGCAAAGGTGCCTGGCTCCACGATTCGTGATGATGTTTATCGTGAAGCCAGGCACCTTATAGAACAGCCTCAGGAAGGATGATAATTTTGGAACAGGATAAACAGCCTTATATCTCAAAGGAGCTTGATGAAGAGACTCTTTTTATTGTTTCCCAAACTTTTAAAGCCTTATCAGATCCAACTCGAATTCGGATCCTGCATTTATTATTTGAAGGGGAGCATTCGGTGAATGAAATTGCTGAAAGTCTTTCTTTGCTCCAATCAACCGTATCGCATCAGCTTCGTTTCCTTAAAAATTTACGTTTAGTCAAATTTAGACGAGAAGGAACGTCCCTCTTTTATTCCTGTGATGATGACCATGTGATGGATATTCTCAAACAAACGATTGAACATGCGAACCATCATTAATTACAGCTTCCATGATGATTCGGGCAGCCGAATTCTATTTTTTCAACCTGAATAGTACTATGCTCAATCCCGAAGTCATCGTGGAGAATGGATTGGGCATGGTGCAGAATGACATCATGAATCCCATCATTTTCAATGACAAGGTGACAGCTTAACATCGGCATTCCGGATGTAATCGACCAAATATGAACATCATGTACTGTATTAACGAATGGAATTTTAAGAAGAGCTGTCTTGACCTTCTCAATCTCAATGTGAGCGGGAGAGCCTTCCATCAAAATGTGCAAGGATTCCTTCGTTACCCTCCAGCCGCTTACGATGATGAGACCGGCTACAATGACGCTGGCAACCGGGTCGGCTATTCCCCATCCGAAGAACATCATAAGCAGTGCGGCAATGATAGCGCCTACTGATCCAAGCATATCTCCGATTACATGAAGAAAAGCACTTCGGACATTCAAATTCTCCTCTTTATCCCCACGCATTAAAATCCAGGCTGCCAGAATATTGACTAATAATCCAATGGAAGAAACAATGAGCATTCCGACACTTTGAACCTCAGGCGGATTGAAAAAGCGGTGATAGGCTTCGTAAAAAATATAAAGCGAAATAAGAATTAGTGTAATTCCATTTAAAGCAGCAGCAATAATTTCAAATCTCTTGTAGCCAAAAGTTTTGGAAGCCGAGGCCTTTCTTTCTCCGAGTTTGATTGCAAAAAGACTCAATCCCAATGCAGCTGCATCACTAAGCATATGACCTGCATCGGAAAGAAGCGCTAAGCTATTTGTCATAATCCCGCCGATTATCTCAACAACCATGAAGGAAGCTATTAAGAGAAATGCTATAGATAATGCTTTTTTATTTTCAATGTTTCCATGAGAGTGGTTATGTCCATGAGCATGACCATGATGATGCCCCATAGTAAAACCCCCTATTTTCATATATGAATATATACTCATATATAGTATGGCAAAAGCCGTAAAATGTTTCAACTATTATCTTTGGAAAAATGCAAACAAATTATCAAAAAACATTCATGATTTTGCGATCTCAACCTAGAATGTAAATGTCGTTGGCTTCATTTCTCTGCGCTGGTGATTACTCCGTATATCAAGGCTTGTTCAATGAATCCAACGACAATTTAGTTTTACACAGAAAAAAGAAGAAACCGTTTAAAAATAATGAAATCAGGACCAAACCTCAATGGATTTGGCCCTAATTTGTGTTAAATGACTATTGTAATGGCTTATTCCTTATATAATCTGAATACTGCAGAATGAGCAAAGTGTTATCAATTTTTTTTTGGAGGCCTTTTGTGTTCTTGGATTTCTTCATAGTTTTTCGATTAAATAAAGAAGCGGGGTCCTTAGCGCTTGGTGCAGTGTACAGGATTTCATTACTGATGAAAGATCCCCCGGGCATATAGTAACGCATCCCCAGAAGGTTATTTTCATATTGAAACAGATTATGTCCGATCATTTGCACATCATGCTCAATTCCTAGAAGGTTCAGAAGGGTTGGCATGAGGTCGATTTGGCCGCCAAGTCTAGAGTAAGTTTCTCCCATGAAAATATCCGGCGCGGTGAAAAGAACAGGTACAGTAAAGCGGTCATGGAGATTATAGCGATGACCCAGTATTTCTTTTAATAATTTCTGATCCTTTTCCGTTACGGGTGCTCCGTGTAATCCTGAATGATCTCCGTATAATAACAAAATGGAATGTTCATAAATCCCAAGATCCTTCAGCTGTTGGACAAACAATCCGATTTGTTCATCCGTATAGCGAACCGATTGTAAATAGTTTCCGACATATGTCCCTTTAAATTCTTCGGGCAAATCAAGATATTCCATTTGGGGTGGCATCTCAAAAGGGGTGTGGCTTGTTAAGGTAATGATATTCGAATACATTTTATCATGTGTTTCCAGCTGTTCCGGTAATTGTGACACGACAAAGTTAAATAAGATCTCATCGGCTGGGCCGAATCCAATTAGCTTCTTGTTCGGAATTTCGCTGCTTGTATATACATAGTCAAATCCAAGCGCAGGATATAATTTATCACGGCTCCAATAAGTAATATCATCTGCATGATAGGTAGACGTTCCATAGCCATGCTTTTTCAAGGTGCGGACTAGTGACGGGATCCCGCTGCCATCAATGACATTCACAGTTGGATCCATTCCCTCGGGATAAAGGGACGTATGCATGAGCCATTCCGCATCTGATGTATTGCCGGCGCCAATTTGCTGATACACATTATTGAAATAGGCGCTATCCTTCAATAGTTCATTTAAATGAGGGGTAATTTCCTGTCCATTAATTGTTTGATTAATAACAAATTCCTGTAAGGATTCTACCTGAATCACAAATACATGCCGATCCTTTGCAATGCCAAAGGTCCGCTGCTCGGTAAAAGGCACATACATATTTCCTTTTAATTCCGCCAATTCCTCATCTGATAAGTACTCATTTTGAGCAAAGGCTGTGCCAAATCCGCGTTCATATAATTGCACAAATTGAGATTGAATATATCCGTGCTTTTTGGCGAAATAAGATACATCCACTAAGGGATAGAAAAAAGCAAGAACAGTAGTAGCTAATCCTATACAGCTAAATCTGACCGCCCATCTTTTTGCTTCGCTGAAATGTTGGTTGCCATCTGATTTTGAAAAATACCAGATAAGCGGAAGAATGATTAAGACATCTAAGAAAAATAAAAAATCATAGGGTGTCCCAAGCAGAGCGACTGTCCCTTTGACCGAATTGGATTGATAGATTTGTTTCACATCATAATAGGAAGGGATCGTTGAAAAGTATCTTGTGTAAAAAATAACAATGATAAATAGGACAGATAAGCCAAGACTATAAAGCCAGATCGAAAGCCATTTACGCTTTTTTGAAAGGAAAATAAGTACAGATAAACCTAGGGCCCACATAGGGAATTCGATAAATAAAATATGAAAAATAGATGTATTATTAAAAATTAAAATCTGAAAAGCTGTTAATTTAATAAAAAGAATGAGCATAACTAAGCTATAAGGATGGAGCACAGCTTTTTTCAATTCTGTTGGCCAATACTTATTCATTGACAAAGGCACCTCTTGAATGTAATTAATCATCCTAAACTTTACCAAAAAGCATTGGAGCCTTGCAAACAATATATATGAAAATGAAAATAAATTATGTTGAAAGTGGATGTCGAAAAAATAATTTAAAAAGAGCTGCCTCCTCAAATAAAGGAAGGCAGCTTGTGATTTTTTTGTAGATTTAATAAAAATTAGTTATTTCAATACTTTACTTAAAAATGCTTTCGTACGTTCATGCTGAGGGTTTCCGAACAACTCATTTGGTTCGTTTTCTTCCACAATGTAACCGCCGTCCATGAAGATGACCCGGTCACCAACTTCACGGGCAAATCCCATTTCATGTGTGACAACTACCATGGTCATTCCCTCTTTGGCAAGCTGCTTCATTACCTCTAGCACATCGCCGACCATTTCAGGATCGAGTGCAGATGTTGGCTCATCAAAAAGCATAATTTTTGGATTCATGGCTAAAGCTCTAGCGATGGCAACACGCTGCTTCTGACCGCCTGATAATTCCCCTGGATAGCTATTGGCCTTATCCTTAAGCCCGACCTTATCAAGAAGATCAAGAGCTGTTTTTTGGGCAGCTTCCTTAGTTGTTCCGTGGATTTTTATCGGACCGAGTGTTACATTCTCCATGACTGTTTTGTGAGGAAATAAATTAAACTGTTGGAAAACCATTCCAACTTCTTGTCTGACTTTGTTAATATTAATTTTTTCATCTGTAATATCATAACCGTTAATAATAACTTGACCGCCTGTAATATCCTCAAGACGGTTCATACACCGTAAAAAGGTGCTTTTTCCAGATCCAGATGGCCCAATTACACATACTACTTCTTTTTCTTTAATTTCAGCATTAATATCTTTTAATACTTCTAACTGGCCAAATGATTTTTTTAGGTTTCTTACTTGAATAATACTCATCGTAATTCAAATCTCCTTTCCAGGAAGCTAGCAAGCAAGGAAATTAAATAAATGACAATAAAATAAATGACACCAACAGCAAGCCAAATGTTAAATGCCTCGAAAGTCGCTGCGGATTGAATTTGGCCTTGCTGTGTTAAATCTGCAATTCCAATGATAGAAAGGAGGGAGGTATCCTTTAAGCTAATAATTGATTGATTCGTAATAGTAGGAAGCATTCTTCTAAATGCTTGAGGAAGTACAATATAACGCATAGCCTGAGAGCCTGTTAAACCAATTGATCTTGCCGCTTCGGTTTGACCCTTATCAATAGATTGTATTCCCGCACGGATGATTTCAGAAAAATAGGCACCCGCATTAATAGCAACCGTAATAATACCTGCTGTCGTATTATTCAATGATATAATGCCGAATGAATTTAATCCAAAGTAAATAAAGAATAACTGAACAATGAATGGAGTTCCACGAATGGCATCAACAAAAATTTTGGCGATCCAATTCAGAACTTTTAAGGGTGAAAGTCTCAATAATGCAACAACCAACCCGATTAGGAATCCGAGTATGATGGCAATAATAAAAATATAGGCAGTTACTTGAAGACCTTTTAATAAATATGGCAGGACAGATAAAATTGTTTCCATCTTGAAGTCATCTCCTTTCAAAAAGAAAGCGCGCTTGTGTGCGCGCCTTTAAGTTTGTGTCTTAGATTATTGCTCACCAAGATAAGTTTTTAAAATTTCATCATATTTTCCATTTTCCTTAAGTTCAGCAAGACCTTTATTGATCTTTTCTAATAGATCTTGATTTTTACCTTTCAATACAGCGATACCGTATTGATCTCCATTTAAACGATCTCCGGCAATTTTTAATCCAAGGTCTTTTTGAGCAATGGCGTATGCAATAACGGGGTAATCTTCAATAAGAGCATCCGCATTGCCGTTAGCTACTTCTTGGAACATAGCTGGGCTGTCATTGAACTGTACCACTTTAAATCCTTTGCTATCAGCATTTGCCTGTGCAAAGTTAGCGCCTGATGTTCCCTTTTTAACAGCTACAGTTTTTCCCTTTAAGTCGTCAATTGTCGTAATATCGTTATTATCTTTATGAACAACCAGTGTAATACCAGCATCAAAGTATGGCTCTGAGAAATCTACAATTTTTTTTCTTTCTTCTGTAATACTCATTCCTGCAATCCCAACATCAAGCTGGTTAGCTTGCATAGCTGGAATAATGCCGCCGAAGTCCATTGGGTTTAATTCAATTTTAAAGCCTTGGTTTTCTGCAATGGCATTAATTAAATCGATATCAATTCCTTTATATTCTCCGCCTTCTTCAAATTCAAAAGGAGGATAGGTAGTATCTACGCCAATTTTATATACTTTAGAATCATTAGATGAACCTTCTCCTGACTTTCCTTCATTTTTATCTGTGCCGCAAGCAGCTAATAGAAGGCTGAGGATAACAAACAAACTAAGTAAACTAAATTTCTTCATTTTTTAATCACTCTCCATATTCTGACTATTGATAATTTGTGAATATTTTATAAATATAGCATAAAATATCAGGAAGGGATACAAAATTCGACAAAAAATATTATTTCATATGATTAATTTCCTTATTCCAAAATAGTTAGAATATGGGTATTATCCATAAATTCTCAGAAAATTAATCTTAAAATACTTTTCTTTATAGGTATTAAAGGTAAATAAGAGAGAATAATTAAGATCGTTTTTTAAGGTTATTTTTATTTAACTTTTTGAACATTTATTATTCTTGAATAAAGGGTTGAATACTTGATAAAAACGAATCATTTCTTTCATGTAAATTGAAACCTCGTATACAATGTATTACGATAGAAAATAATACCACCGTATAAGAAAATAAAAATAAAGACACAAAAGTTTTATTGAGAGGAAAGATTTATTTGGAAACTAAAAAGGTATTACCAATACTATTTCTAGTTATGTTCCTAGTCATGGTGGGCTTCGGAATAATTATTCCAGTTCTGCCTTTTTATGCAGAGGAAATTGGGGCAAGTCCCGCTGAACTAGGCTGGTTAATGGCTGTCTATTCTTTAATGCAGCTATTATTTGCACCGATGTGGGGGAGAATTTCTGATCGAATCGGAAGAAAACCGGTGATTGCGATTGGTATTGCTGGTTTATCATTATCGTTTTTCATTACGGCTGTTTCAACCGAGCTTTGGATGCTGTTCGCAGCGAGAATTATAGGGGGGCTATTATCCTCTGCAAATATGCCAACCGTTATGGCGTATGTAGCAGATATTACTTCAGAGGAAAACCGCGGCAAAGGAATGGGCATCATTGGTGCTGCTACTGGGCTCGGTTTCATATTCGGCCCAGCTATCGGCGGAATGTTTTCAAAAATGAGTTTAACGATGCCGTTTTATATAGCAGGGACAACGTCTGCGTTAACCTTTTTGCTAGTACTGATTCTATTAAAAGAATCATTAACAGAAGAAAATAGGCAGCAGCAGGCCAAAAACAAATCATCCTTATGGAGTGCATTCACTGGATCCGTATCCATATTATTTCTATTACAGCTGTTTATGTCCTTGTCACTATCCGGTCTAGAGGCTACTTTTGCTTATTTTGCGGCAAAAAAAGCTGGCTTAGGGACCGTTCAATTAGGCTATATATTTATGATTATGGGGCTTGCTAGTGCCTTTGTTCAAGGAGGCCTAATAGGGAGGCTGACGAAGAGATTTGGAGAGGGAATGGTCATACAGGGGGGAATCATCGTTTCAGCCATTGGGTTCGCCTGTATTTTGCTCGTTGATAGCTTTTCAACTGCCGCTTTGTTCTTAACGATTTTTGGGATTGGCAATGGTGTGATTCGTCCTAGTGTATCTGCATTAATTACGAAAAAATCGATGGCAGGTCATGGAAGCTCAACAGGGCTGCTATCTTCCTTTGATTCGCTTGGCAGAATTATTGGACCGCCATTAGGAGGCTGGCTATTCTCGATACAAGCAGGGCTTCCATACATATCTGGGGCTGTTTTATCACTTATTGCATTTGCTTTATATAGAATATATGCAATAAAATCTAGTAAAACAATATTTTATAAACCCGAGCTAGATAGAAAATAGAGAAATAAAAATCCCGAATCTATAAAGACTCGGGATTTTTTGAAAGATAATAAAGCATAAGTTTTCTCGAGTTTGAGAACTGTCTAGCTGCGAGTGCCATCGGCTCGAGGTCATAAGCCAATCAGTCAAGAAGGTAAACTGCAACCTTCTCGCCTGCTCGTCTTATGCTTGAGGCCCGCAGGATGCGGGTCATGCAGACGTTGCCACAGGACGTGGCGTTCTTAGTCTGCGTTCCCTTTATAAGCGGGCACTCTCCGCATTTCTATTTTGCACCTTCAACGTTTGGGCGGTTGTTTTCGTCAATGAACATAACAGCAACGGTACCGACAAGTAGAAGTGCACCAGCGAAATAGAATCCTGTGTTTAAGCTTCCTGTAACGTCTGTAAGGAATCCTGTAATATAAGGTGCTAAAATGGATCCGCACATTCCGATAAAGTTATAAACACCAAATGATGTACTATACGCATGTTTTGGTGCATTATCGGCGATAACTGCAACTAAAACAGGGTTTGTACTGATTTTACCGAAGATACCATATCCGATTAAAGCCGCATATAATACTCCCATATTATCGAAGAAAACAATGGATACTAGTGCAATGATGGATAATGGCATCATGACTAATAGAACTGGCTTACGTTTACCCATTTTGTCAGCAATCCAGCTGAAAAGAATGGAGCCTGGAATCGCTGCCCAAGGAACAAGGGATGATACGAAGGCAACACTTCCGCCTGTAATGCCGCGCTCCTGCTCTAAGTAGAAAGGAATCCAAGTGATAACTACGAAGAATGCGTAGATAGCACTGAAAATTGTAATATAAGCTGCAATCAAGTTTTTGTTTTTAAATAACTCTCCAAGTTTAAGCTTTTCGCCATTATTTTCTGCAGCTTTCTCTGCTTTCGATTTTGGCTTTTCTTTAATTACCCACCACATAGCTAATCCAATTAAAACGACAGGAATAGCAATGATGAAGAATGGTGATCTCCAGCTCATTCCAAATTCATGAACAGAATAACTTGAAATATAGTAACCAATTGACGTACCGAAAGCCATTCCGCTGTTAATGATCGCGCTGCCTAATGTAATGCGGTGTTTAGGTATCGCTTCAGATGATAGACCGTAAGAAGGTCCATAGAAGAAGCCTTGGAAAATACCTACCATTAACCAAGTTGTCATAAATAGGAAGAATGATGGCATCATACCAGTTACCGCTGCAAAAACACCGAATAGAATAACCCCTGGTACAAGCACTCGTTTTTTCCCAATTTTATCTCCTAGAATACCTGAAGGAATATTAAGTCCTGCATAGCCTAAGAAGAAGATACTCATAATTAAACCAAGTTGTGAATTACTTAAACCAAACTCACTTTGAATGTCGCCCATGATTGGGTTTAGAATTGTACGAGTAGCATATAATGCGACCCAGCCTAAAAAGAATACGGTTACAATCTTGACCCAATACGGAATTCCGCCTTTTGCTGAAGGCTGCTCATGTTGCTCCAAAACCTTTGCCATGTTGTTTTCCTCCCATTTAATTATTTTATATGCTGGCAGTAAGGAAAGGTATTAATGATTACACTCACACTATAAGACATCTTGCGTTGCAGACGAATAAAAAAGGTAAGGTTAACATTACAAAAAGATTAAAATCAAAAAAAATTCCCATATTGCAACCAGCAATACGGGTAGAGAAATCATTAAATTTTCGGAACATTCCGGAGCATATATCCAAGACCAGGATACGTTACGATATATTCTTCTTTAGTCAGCAAAAGCTCTTTGATCTTACGGCGAATTCTTGCGATGCAGACACGCAAATATTCTACATCATCTCTGTATTGCGGTCCCCAAACTTCTGACAATAAGGTTTCATGCTGGACAACTTTGTCTAGATTAAGCGCTAATATTTCCATAACGGAATACTCAGTTTGGGTAAGTTTAAATTCTTCATCATTAATCCAGCAGCGCTTGCTGCCGAGATCAATGGCTAAATCACCCGTGCGAATAATCGGGGTTTTCGCCAAACCAGGCTCAGCATTGCTTGAATGACTTCTTCTCAAAACGGCATTAACCCTGGCGAAAAGCTCATCTAATGAGAAAGGCTTTGTTAAATAGTCATCTGCACCAACATTCAAGCCATGAACTTTATCCTGTGGATTGCTTCTAGCTGTCAGCATTATGACAGGAACGTCCGAGAATTTGCGAAGCTTGTCGAGCACATAGAACCCATCCTGTCCAGGCATCATAATGTCCAGCAGTATTAAATCAGGTGAAATGAGGTCGAATTTATCGAAAAGTTCTTCGCCAGAATTGACCGTTGTTACTTCATAACCAATTGATTTTAAGTTAGCTGAAACAAATCGCAATATTTTTGGTTCATCATCTACAATACAAATCTTTTGCCCCTTCATTTTATTCTTCTCCTCTCATTATTGGGAAATATAGAATAAAGGTACTTCCTTTATCCAGCTCACTTTTTACCTCAATTTTCCCCTTATGAGCCTCCATAATTCCTAAACAGATAGAAAGACCTAAGCCCGTACCGCCTGTTCGCCGCGTTGCTGTTACATCTACTTGATAGAAACGATTGAAAATTTTTGTTAAATGATCTTCAGAAATACCAATACCGTTATCAGAAACTGTAATCTTAATATAATTATTTTCAACCTCTAGAGTAATATCGATTTTCTTTTCAAAGGAATCATTGTAACGAAGGGCATTCGTAAATAAATTGACTAGTACTTGCTGAACGCGCATTTTATCTGCATAGAAGGTGAAGCCGTCCCGCAGTTTGTTATGAAACTTCAAGCTAGCCCCTGCTTTAAGTGATAAAGGTATTTGTTCCATTGATTGTTCAATAACATGGTCCGCACGAATCATGTTTCGTTCCACATACATAGTTCCTGATTCAATCTTAGAGATATCCATCCAGTCATTAACTAAATGTAAAATTCGTTCAATATCCTCGTGAACGCCTTCTAAAAGCTCCTGCTGGAATTCAGGCTCCCATTCAACCTCAGAACGAAGAAGCGTTTCTACACTGCCTTTAATATTTGTTATCGGTGTTTTAAATTCATGAGAAGTCAGCGAGATTAAATTGTTTTTTAATGTATCAATTTCCTCTTCCTGTGTAATATCTCGTAAAACTAAGCCTTCACCGATAATGTTTTCATCTAGCATAACGGAAAATCTATGAAGTAAATAATATTTTGGCTTCTTTGATTTTTTCTTTTCTTCTAGTTTAAGCTCTCCTTTTTCGTTCGCGAAGAATGCGGACAAATCTTCCTTTTCCACATCAAATAGAGTAATAAAGCGTTTATATACATCATCTAAGCTTACTAATCCGTTACGGTACTCATAGTCAATTTCATCGTCATCGTCTTCATCTTCATCACTTGCCACAACTTTCAAGAAAAATTCATTGACATACTCTACTTCTTTTTGATTATTCAATAGCATTAATCCTTCTGACATACTTTCCAAGACAGCCTCAAGGACAGCATGTTTATTGCGGATTTCTTCAAATAAAAACTTGTTTTGCAGCATAACGGATAATGAACTGGCAAATGTATGAAGAAATTCTTGATCACTGGACTTAATTGTTTTATCGCTGGTCATGTCAACAATTAAATACCCTTTGTTTTTTTGTTCTATTTGTATTGGTTCCATATACTGCTGATCTCCAGTCATATTTTCACTGAGATATTGCAGTAAAGTTTGGTTTGTATGAATGGAATTGTTCGTAACAGCTAAATCTAGAAAGTATATATGAATAGAGTAGTTCATAAATGGTTCAATTTCTTTTAAACAGTGCTGAATAAAATGGGCCAAGTCTTTATTGGAAGAAACGGAGGTGATTAATTTATTTACTGCTTTTAATTCTGAGTTCTTATGCTCAAGGACTGCTGTCCTTTCCTGGACTCTGCCTTCAAGCTCTTTATTTAGCTCCATTAATCCTTTTTTATTTTTTTCGACCTCTTCAATCATGTTATTAAAATAGTAAAATAACTCTTCCATTTCCTGCGGACCTTGAATCTTCTTTGTTGACTCACGCTTCTTCTTGATGCCTATCGTGTAATCTTTAATGTAATTCAGTAATTGATGAATCGTTCGTTCCAGGCGATTTGTTAAGAGCAGGCTGACACCAATCATCAGAATGACTGTAATAAGCAGAAAGACCACTATCATCATGATGGCATTCTTATACGTTTTCATGATCACATCAGTCGGTTTTTCTATCCAAACAGTCCAATTAAGAGGGGGGATCTTCACATACGTAATATAGAATTCTTCCTGCTGATTTTCGATATCAAAAAAATTACTGCCTTCATTATTGCGCTGTTCTTCGATATACCGTGTGACCACTGACCCTGAGAAGTTTACGAGCTCTCTTCTCGTATCAATAGTTGGATGAACAATCACATTTTTATCCTGGTCAATCACAACTGCTTGGCCGCCTTCTCCAAAGGTGCGTTTTTGTATATGTTCACCTAATTCGTTCAAATCTAAAGCACCAAGCACATAGCCAATCATTTCGCCTTCTTCATTTTTGATCGGAGAAACGATCGTTACCAATAGAATGTTTGTGCCGCCCCTGCCATGAAAGACTGGAGAGATGACAGTGTCCTTAGTTTTTAGTAATTCCTTATAGTAGGATCGGTCACTAAAGTTAAGATTCTCTCTCTCTACCCCATCAGTGAATACCTCTGGATAGAAAACAATGGACTGTCCCTTAGTATTTCCAACATACATATTGACGAAGCCAGGATAGTTCTCTTTTATGTTTTTGAGCTGAGTTTGAATACCTTCCACATCTTGATTAATAAATTTTTCTCGGATAGTTAGTGATTCTGTTTGAATGGCTTTTTTATGTTCTAATACATAGTTTTGTATATAATCTGATAAATAGTTAGTCGTTTGTGCCTGACTTTTTTGATTTTCATTAATTAATGAATACAACTGATAAACTTGAAAAACTCCAAGTATCGCAATCGAGAAAAAAGTAATGGTTAAGAAGGAAGAAATGAGTTCTTTTTTAAAGGAACGGGCTTTTTTCATGTATGCCTTCCTTTCGAAAGAGAATTAGTAAAAATGGTATCTGCCCATGCTATATCGTAAGCATGAACAGACACCATGTTTGTAAACCAATTATTTAGAAACTTGTGTACCAGCTTTACCTTCCATAGCAAGGTCTGCTTGGTCTAATGAACAAATTATCGCACGTCCGCCTTGTTCAGCAAATTTAATAGCAGCTTCCATTTTTGGACCCATGCTGCCTGCGGAGAATTGTCCTTGTTCTACGTATTGTTTTGCTTCTTCTAATGTAATATTAGTTAATGCTTTCTGATCAGGCTTGCCATAGTTAACATATACATTTTGTACGTCTGTTAAGATCATGAAAACATCAGACTTCACTTCTTCAGCTAATCTGAAACCGCTGCGATCCTTATCGATAACCGCTTCGACTCCTGTGAAAGTTCCATCTTCATTTTTTACTACAGGAACACCGCCGCCGCCTGCAGCAATAACGATGACTTGATCATCTGTTAATTTCTTAATAATTTCAGAACCTTGAATAGATTTAGGCATTGGAGAAGGAACGACACGTCTCCAGCCGCGTCCAGCATCTTCCATAACTGACCAATTTTTCTCTTCAGCTAATTGTTTTGCTTCTTCTTCTGTATAGAACACGCCAATTGGCTTATCTGGATTTTGGAAAGCAGGATCATCCAAAGAAACTTCTGTTTGAGTTAAGATCCCAACTACAGAATTGTTTAAGTCAAGCTTACGCAATTCATTTTTCAATGTTTGATCCATCATATATCCGATGAATCCTTGTGACTCAGCACTGCACACATCTAATGGCAGTGGAGGTACGACTTCTTTCGCCTCTTCATTTTGGCGAAGAATATTCCCAACCTGTGGACCATTTCCGTGTGTAATAATGACGCTATGGCCATTCTTTACGATACGTGCAATAATTTCACTGCTTCTACGTACGTTTTCTAATTGATTTTCATAAGTTGCTTCCTGTTTCGGTTGTAAAATTGCGTTTCCGCCTAATGCAATAACTACTTTTTGACCCATTATTGTTTCCTCCAATATTTAATAGATAGAATCCCTATTAATAGCCCGAATGCTGTATCTACTCCAGAGCTGTGGCCTACCGTCATTAATTCTAATAGATTTTTATTCACCATTCCAGCATTCCACTCATCTGATGAAAGGTGGTTTACTATCTGAACAATTGATGAACTAAATTGGCCATTTAACGCATAGAAGAGATATTCCTTTGCGATATCTGTTGTGACAGATTCGTGCTTAAGGATTGTTTGAAGCGAGTTCACGAAGACAGGGCTAAAGGCATGTGAAACTTCATGTATGGCTAGTATTCCAACGAGATGGTCATCTCCAGAAGGGGTGAGACCTCTTCCTCTTCCTAAAAAATAGCGTACTGCTGCTTCGGCTTCTGCTTCATTGGCAGTGTGGAGAGCCTCCATCAGACGGTATATGGCTTTAACTGTAGGGGACTCGTCCTTTCTGTCACTTAGATAATCGATAATAAATTCTGCTATATCAATTTCTAATCCTGTGTTCTCCACAGAAGAAGTCAAAGTGGCAATAAATGCCTGCAAAGCCTCTGCAGACATTTGGAAATGACCTTGAGAGCTTTTTACAATGTTTGAGTAGGGTTTTCCTTGCTGAAAACTAACAGAGATTGGGCAGTTTTCGAAAGAGAGTTGTTTTTCAGCTTCGTTCCAGATGACTTGAGCTGGCATCTGGATGGTGGCTAAAACCTCTTGAACGGCTTCGTAATGAACATGAATACCGAACGGAAGCTTGCCGTTTTTTACGGTTCCAATAAAAAACAAACGATTTCCCATAAGGATGTTCATACCGTTATTAAAAACGCTATGAACAGTCCCAACCTTATTGTTTGCAAGGAAGAGAGGAATATTCTTCTCATATTCCTCCACCCAAATTATTTTGTTTGTATTCATGGTTTTATTATTAGCCAATTTTTTATTATTAGCCATACCTTTTTATTCTTAGATAAGACCTAATTTGATTGCATAGGCTTCAAGCGCTTTTTCGAAACATTCTTTTGGTGCCCGCACTGTTCCAGCACCAACTTGTCCAACACCGGCTTTTTTATGAGCAATCCCTGTGTTGATTACTGGTTCAATGCCAGTTTCTACAACTTTACGAGCGTCAATTCCAAGACAAGCTCCTTGGAAATCCCAAGTTGGGATCGTGAAGTTGCTGTTTTGATCTATACAGATTTCCATCATTTCATTACTTGTAGCAAGTGCATCATTAAAACCACCAGCTCCAACGAAACGAGTTACACCAGGAGCTGCGATCATAGCCATACCTCCTACACCGAATGTTTCAGTGATAGCACTATCACCGATGTCCGGGTTAGCATCATCTTGGGAATATCCAGTAAAGAACAGACCTTGAGGAGTGTTAACTGGAGCTGTGAACCATTCATCACCCATCCCGCTAATACGGATACCAAAGTCTTTACCATTACGGCACATAGCTGTAACCACTGTACCTTCTTGGATTTTTCTAGCTCCATCCATTACAGCTTTGCTAGTAGCCATAGCAATATTTAAGAAGAATTGATCAGTATCAGCTAAGAACTGGATAACATCTTTCAGATCTTTATCATCCATATCTAATTGAACAATATATGGGCTTATTTCTTTAAGGAAAATAAGGGACGCAGCAATATTACGCTGGTGGAATTCATCACCCATTGTAATCGCTTTTGCAATCATAACGTTCAGGTTTAAACCATCTTCCGTAAGCTTTAATGCTTTAGAAATAGTCGGACCTAACACATTTTGCATCCATTTTAAACGATTGATCACTTCATCAGAATAAGCACCGAAACGAAGAACCTTTCCAATACCTTCGTTCATAATGCAGTAAGCTTCGTTTCCTTCTGAACGGTTTTCCACAACAAAGACAGGCATGTTTGCAGATGTAATACCGCCCATTGGACCAACAGCGTTAACATGATGGCAAGGAATAAATGTAACTTCCCCATTAGCAAGCATTTGAATAGCCTCTACGTCAGAACTAGCCCAGCCCTCAAACAAAGCAGCACCAATACAAGATCCTTGCATTGGACCAGTCATATCATCCCATTTAATTGGCGGTCCAGCATGAAGAAGGACTTTGCCTTCATTTAATTCTTTAATTTTCTCTTTTGCTGGAACTACATCAACTAGGAAAGGAGCTGCTCCAGAGATTTTTTGTATTACGGCTTTGTTTGCTTCGTCCATTGAATTGTATAGCATGTTTATCCCCCTCACAATATTTTTATGAAAAAATCTATCTATTTTTTCTAAATTGCTAGTTTGAAAAGGCAGAATGACTGCCTTTTCAAAAGATAAATTATTTTAAAAGAGCAAGAATTTTTCTCATTTTTTCATTTCCGCCGGCAATTGGTCTCCAGTCATATTGAACGACAGACGCGCCATTTGCGACTAATGCATCTGCAAAGCTCTTTAATCCAACATTGATAACCGTTGGTTTATTATTTACAAGCTTGGAAATATGCTCTGAAGTAGTTAAATCAAAGCCCTTTGCAGAGGATGCTGACTCTTCATGAACTTTTTTCACATCATTTACTTCAAGGCCAACAATACTTAGAGCCGTACGGACTGCTTCATTATTATTATCCTTAACAATAATTCCAGCATCTGCAAGACGCATTTTGTGGCCGTTATAATCCTGTGGATCGTTTAGCGTTCCGCAAACGGATGCAACTACATACAGGTTGCGGCCATTTTCTTTCGCATATGCCACTGCCTTTTGAATGGAAGGAAGTAATGCACTCGCCATATCCTCATGAGAGCCGTAGCCAAGCACGAAATCTAGCAGGATAACAGCTGTTTTCTCATCCTGTGCAGCTTTTTCAATAAATTTAGCGCGTGTTTCAGGATCGATCATTGGATGCGGTTTACCTTGTGTATATTTATCATCCCCAAGGTCAACTACTTCGTGGCCATCTTGTCTTAAAACATAGCCTTCTTCATTCTTGATTTCAGTGCCAAGTCCAAGTGCATCTGAAATTAATACAGCTGCCTCAGAAGCCATAGTTCCGCCTGAGAAAAGCCCTTTAATTGAAGTTTGTGCAGGTGTTAAGGAAACATCAGCTACTGTGTAGTCACCAGCATTATAATCTTCTTTAATTGGGTTTCCTCTAACAAGGTCAACAGCAATTTTTGCTGTTTCTGCAAGAGTATAAGCTTGATAAACATTTCCTTCATGCTTAGCTGGCTTTTCTCCAATAAAAATCGTCACTACTGGTTTAGATAAGCTGTGCAGCAATTCAACTACCTTATTGCGCACTTCTTTTGCTGGCGGCTTAGAAATAACAACAATAATATCTGTTTGTTTATGATTTTCTAATGCTTTAATTCCGTCCATCATCGTAATGGCACCAATTGAATCCTTAAGGTCGCGTCCGCCTGTTCCGATTGCATGGCTAACACCTTCTCCGAGACGGTCAATGACTGTAGATACCTCTTGAATACCCGTTCCAGATGCGCCAACAATTCCAATTCGTCCTTTGCTTACAACGTTAGCAAATGCAAGTGGAACTCCTTCTAAAATACCTGTTCCACAGTCAGGACCCATAACAATAAGACCCTTATCATGTGCTTTTTGCTTAAGTCTAACTTCTTCTTCTACAGGTACGTTATCACTGAATAGGAATACGTGAAGACCAGAATCTAATGCTTTGTCCGCTTCTTCTGCCGCATACTGACCAGGTACAGAAATAAGTGCTAAGTTAGCATCAGGGGCTGTTTTAATGGCTTTATCCCAAGTACGAACCGTTTCAAACTGCTGGCTTTTTCCACTGATTGCTTGATTTTTTAAGTATTCTTCTACTTTCTCAAGAACTTCAGCAACCTTGCTTTCATCATCCGTATCAATAACAATAGCCATATCGTTTGATTCAGCAGCGCCTAATTCATCTGTGTACAAGCCCGCATCCTTAAAAATATCTTTGTTAGAAGGGGTTGCCATCATGATTTGAACTTTGTTAATTCCCTCTGTTGTTGCCACCGCATTCGTGAGCAGCATTAAGTTAATAGAATCCTGATACGAATTCTTTTGAATAATTGTGTGAAGCACTCGTAATCACCTCTATACAATTTTTGTAGGCTAAGTCTTTTTGACTTACTACCAACTAAAGCCGAAAATATATGATTAATATCTCTTCCTAATTGATCGTAGCCTAACAAGCATTACATTCGAATAAAATAGTAAGGGTTTACATTAAAAAAACATAAAGATCTTAATTTATGCGGATTTTCTTTGAATAGGGTACAGAAAAACTATTTTAGTAATTTAGACTTTGTTTTTTCAGTTGCTTAAACTCCACAAATTACTTTCCCAGTAGGATTTATTAAGTGAAAGCGAAGACAACGTATTGTTCCGAAATAGACCAGTATATACATTTTTTAAGAGAGTAAAGGTCTGAAAAATAAAGGGTTTTGATCAGATGAGGTAAAACTGTGCGGTATTTTTGTTATTTAATCTGTGGCTTTACAACCGATATAAGAAAAGACCAAAAATAGAAAATATTAGAGGGGAAAAAGTATGAAACTAAATCTTAGAACTAAGCTCGTAGCCATTACCTCTGTATTGTTAGCCCTCCCAATATTGATTATTGGGATCGTTAGCTATACTACTGCAAAAGATAGCTTGGACGAGTTAGGGGCTACTGGACTCAAAAACAATGTCGAGATGGCTATTCAAATGATTGATATATTGAATATGGAGGTAGAGAAAGGAAGCCTATCTCTTGAGGAAGCCCAGGAACAAGCAAAGCTTAAATTACTAGGGGAAATGAAAGAGGACGGTAAGCGCTCCATTGATACAGAGGTGGATATGGGGGAATACGGCTATTTCTTCGTGCTGGATAAACAAGGACTAGCCATTGCTCATCCAATGAGGGAAGGGGAAAATCTTTATAATTCTCAGACGCCAGATGGTACATATTCCACACAGGAGCTCATTAAGAAGGCTGAAAGCGGCGGGGGATTCGTTACTTTTGACTTTGCCGTTCCTGGAAATGAAAAAAGCATTGAACCAAAAATTAGTTATACAGAAATTGATCCTAATTGGGGTTGGGTAGTGGTAGCTGGCTCCTACTTGATGGATTTTAATAGTGAAGCAAACCAGCTGTTATCAGTGCTCCTAATTGTTCTAGGTTGTTCCCTCTTAATTGGAGGCATTCTGATTATCTGGTTTTCAGGGCATCTCTCTAAACCAATTAAATTAGTTACTGAACAAATTGCCAAAGTAGCAGATGGCGATTTAAGCTCAGATCAGCTATTCATAAAAAATAAAGATGAAATTGGACAGTTAGCAAACTATTTTAATCAGATGACGACCAATTTAAGAGAGATCATCAAGGATGTCTCAAATACGTCTTTGCAAGTAGCAGCTACATCGGAAGAACTATCAGCTAGCAGTGAACAAATGAGTCAATCTGTTGAGCAGGTAGCCGTTTCTATCCAGGAATTAGCGACTGGCTCGGATACTCAAAAAGAAAAGACATTGGAAACGAATCAAGTCGTTTCAACCATTTCTAATAAAATTGTCCACATTGCAGAAAATGTAGAGGTTGTTCATGAGATGTCACAGCAAACTGCTTCTGTAGCGGAAAATGGAAATGATATTATTAATAGAACGATTAATCAAATGAGACAAATTCAGAGCGAAACAGACTCTACCGCAAATCGAATGAATGCATTAGAAGAAAAATCAAACGAAATTGGAAAAATAGTATCGATGATTACGAGTGTTGCCGAGCAGACAAACCTACTTGCATTGAATGCGGCTATTGAAGCGGCAAGAGCGGGCGAACATGGAAAGGGGTTTGCCGTAGTTGCTGATGAGGTTCGTAAATTAGCTGAACAATCAAGGGAAGCAGCAAAGCTTGTCAATCAACTGATTATGGGTGTTCAAGAAGATATTAATCAATCTGTATTAGCGATGAACGAAGGCAAGTCCTCAGTAGATGGAGGAATCGAACTAGTTAATCATGCAGGTGAATACTTCCAAAAAATAGTTGAAGATATTAAACAAGTATCTTCTCAAATGAATGAGGTATCGAAAGCAGTCTATGAGATATCCTCAGGTGCTGAATCAATGGTATTAAAAATAGATGAAACAACGAATATTGCTGAGGAATCTGCTAGTCATTCACAAAATATTGCAGCGATCGCGGTAGAACAAAATGCCTCGATGGAAGAGATTGCATCAGTCTCAGATGAATTGGCCAAAATGGCAGAAAAGCTTCAGGACTCGATTAGAACTTTCACTATTTAATAAAGACTGTCAGGGGATTCCCTGGCAAATAGGCAAATAGGCCGCTTCGAAAATAAGTCGAAGCGGCCTATTTCATTTTGAATAAATCTGGGGTTATGATGGACATTTCATTGGGTAATCCCTGGTAAAGTGTCCATCATAGGGGCTATGACGGACAAATTAAGAGGAAACTTGAGTCAAAATGTCCGTTATTCGGGTATTGACGGACATTTCAAGAGGAAAACCAGCTTAAAATGTCCTTCAACAAGCTAATATAATTCATCTAATGGCACTTACATTTTTTTGTGCCAGAAACTACCTATGCTATTTGGCCGAAATTATCCAATATCTCTTGCAGGTTTACTTAATTCTATGTCAATATCTATATATTGAAGAATATCGTACGAAGGTATTCAAGGAGATGAGAGTTTGAATAATAAAGCTGTTATTTTAGGATGTAATTATTATATAGGTTTAAGTACAATTCGCTGCTTAGGGGTCCATGGCATTCATACGGTTGCCGTTGATTATTCCGAGGATGATAGATATGGCGCCGAATCTAAGTATTGCTCTGAGAAACTGATAGCCCCTTATTATAAAAAAGATCCAAAAGGATTTATCCAATTTTTAATTGAATACGCGAAAAAGCAGAGTGTAAAGCCAGTTCTAATTCCTTGTCATGACTCATATGTAGAAATCGTTGATGAGTACTTAGATGAGATAAGAGAGTACTATCTTATTCCTCAAACAGAAAAAGGTCTTTACACGAAAGTAATGAATAAGGAATCTTTGCATGCTTTAGCTGTGGAAAAGGGAATGGCTGTACCAGAAACGGTTAGGATAGATGAAGAAAACTTTATTGAAAAAGTGGAAACGGTGCTTAAATATCCGTGTATCGTTAAGCCGACCGATTCGCCGGCATTTGTTGCGCATTTTAGAAGAAAGCTTTTTAAAGTTTTTAATCGGGAAGAATTATTAGCTGCTCTCGAAAAAGCAAAGAGTGCTAATTTAGAAGTTATCGTGCAAAGAATTATTCCAGGCTTTGATGATCATATGTATACATTTGATGCTTATTTAGATCAGGATGCAAAAGTGACACATTGGGTGACATGCCAAAAGCACCGCCAATATCCAATTAATTTCGGAGCTTCTGTGTATACAGAGCAGAAATATGTTCCAGAGCTTTACGATATTGGGGCTCCATTTCTTGAAGCGATTGGATTTAAGGGGTTTGCAGAAATTGAATTTAAAAAAGATGCGGAAACAGGCAAGTTTTATTTAATAGAAATCAATGCCCGGATTACTAATTTAAACAATCTCCTCTATAAGGTAGGGGTTAACTTCCCTTACATTACTTACCGTGAGCTAACGGGGTCCCCTCTTGAGCCTTATGCAGTAAAAGAGGATAAGCACCGTGTATTTTGGTATGCCTATGAGGATATATTGGCAATAAAGGGCTATATAAAGACCGGTCAGCTAACTAAAGGACAAGTGATAAAATCGCTGATGAAGCAAAAGGCTTATGCTATTTGGGATTGGTCTGATCCGAAGCCCGGCATCGTTTACTTTAAGAAAATCGCCGGAAAGCTAATGAAAAAATAATGAAAATACCTAAACAAAGCAGTCGAGAAATGGACGCAGAAAAGAGGTAGAAACGAATGAAGCTAGAAAACCTCCTTCAATCAATAGAAGTGAAAAATGTGAAGAATGATCAGGATTTAAATATTTTCGGAATTTCCTACCATTCCCAAAAGGTTTCGAATGGACACCTTTTTGTTTGTGTGCGAGGATATAAAACGGACGGGCATAAATATTTGAAACAAGCAGCAGAAAATGGAGCGGTAGCAGCTGTTGTCGAGGAGTTCAACGAAGAGGTTACTATTCCGCAATATCTTGTAGAAGATAGCCGAATTTCCTTAGCTCGATTAGGTGCTCACTTTTATGACAATCCGTCTAAGAAGCTTAATATGATCGGAATCACTGCTACAAATGGGAAAACAACTACTTCCTATATGACAAATGCTATTTTAGAAAATGAAGGCTTCAAAACAGGGCTGATTGGAACAGTCTCGATTAAAATTGCTGATACATCGATTCCGTCAGAACTGACCACACCTGAATCTTTAGATTTACAATACTATTTAAATGAAATGGCTGAACGTGATGTCACCCATGTAAGCATGGAGGTTTCATCACAAGCCTTGGAAATGCACCGGGTTGAACAAGTAGACTACGATATTGTCACACTTAATAATGTCAGCCGTGAACACATTGATTCGCATGGTTCATTTGAAAAATACTTTGAAGTAAAATCTAGCTTAATTCGCAATGCCAGTGAAACTAGCTTTGCTGTTCTTAATCTGGATTGTCCTTACTCGGCCTCTTTAGTCAATGCGACAAAGGCTCAAGTCATCACATTTGGTGTGAAGAGCAATGAAGGGCATATTTATTGTAAAAATTTAGATTTATCGACTGGTCGTGCAAAATTCACAGTAGAAATTATGAAGTCATTTAAAGTAAATGATACAGAATATATTCCAGGTGAATTTGATATTGAACTTGCCGTTCCTGGTCTTCATTCCGTCTATAATGCAATGGTAGCCATTACGGTAGCACTTCTGTCGAACGTGGCTGTTTCAACCATCCAAAGAACATTGAAGACGTTTGGCGGAGTAGAACGCCGCTTTGAGTTTATTTTTGAAGATGATTTTAAGATTATTGATGATCATTTTGCTAATGCGGGCAACATCAACGTTACTCTGGAGACGTTAAAATTTATGGATTATAAGAAGCTCCATTTAGTTTATGCCATCAGAGGAGAAAGAGGCCCTACAGTCAATCGAGAAAACGCAGAGACGATTGCAAACTGGGCTCCAAAACTTGGCTTTAATGAAGTGATTGCCACAAAGAGCATCTCCCATGTTACGTCAAAAGATAAGGTGACAGATGAAGAGCAGCAGGTGTTTGAAATGGTAATGGATCAAGCCGAAATAAAAGTCCAGCTATGTGATGAGCTTCCAGATGCCATCGCAAAGGCACTGGCAAGAGCAGAAGAAGGAGATTTAATTCTTCTGGCAGGCTGCCAAGGAATGGATCACGGGGCTGAAATTGCTTTACATCAAATAGAAAAAATCAAGAAGGATTTTTCAAAAGAAAAATTATTCATGCCTCTTCGCAAGCGTGTTTCAGGTCAGTAAGAAATAGTGTAAAATTATTTCTTGGATGGGGCCCCAGGGCCCCGTTTTGAGGTTAACAATCTAAAATAAAGGTGATAGAAAATGTGCGGTTTCGTTGGTTTTGCTCATGCTAATCCAGAAATAGATAAGAAACAAACAATCAATGACATGATGGATACCATTATTCATAGAGGACCTGACAGCGGAGAATCTTTTACAGATAAGAATATTGCCTTTGGCTTTAGACGTCTTAGCATTATTGATTTATCTGAAGAAGCCGGTCAGCCAATGTTTAATGAAGATAAAAGCTGTGTGTTAATTTTTAATGGGGAAATTTATAACTATCAAGAATTGAAAAAAGACCTGATAGAAAAAGGCCATATTTTCAAAACAGATACAGATAGTGAAGTATTAATCCACGGTTATGAAGAGTATGGTGTAGACTTATTGCAGAAGCTAAGAGGAATGTTTGCCTTTGCTATTTGGGATACGAAAAAGGAAACGATGCTCCTGGCACGTGATTTCTTTGGTATTAAACCTCTTTATTATACACAAAACACAACAGACAACTCCTTTATCTTTGGTTCCGAAATTAAATCATTCTTAAAGAACTCAAGCTTCAAAAAAGAATTAAATAAGGATGCATTAATGCCTTATTTAACCTTCCAATATTCAGTTCTGGATGAAACCTTCTTTAAAGGTGTGTACAAGCTTAAACCAGGTCATTATATGATCTACAAACAAGGAAAAATGGAGATTAAGCAGTACTGGAATGTAAATTTTGATGAGCAAGAGAATAGTTTAGATTATTATATTGAACAAATAAATAACACGATGAGAGAATCAGTCGATTATCACAAAATCAGTGATGTAAAGGTTGGATCCTTCCTTTCAGGCGGAATTGATTCCAGCTATATTACGGCTTTACTGAAGCCTAATAAAACCTTCTCAATTGGATTTAAGGATTATGAAGGAATCTTTAACGAAACGAATTTGTCTAAAGAACTATCAGACAAACTCGATATTGAAAACTACCGTAAGCTAATGAATGCTGATGAATGCTTTGAGACCTTGCCGACCATTCAATATCATATGGATGAACCGCAGTCGAACCTTTCATCTGTTCCACTATACTTTTTATCTAAATTAGCTAGGGAACATGTAACTGTCGTTTTGTCCGGTGAAGGTGCAGACGAGATTTTCGGCGGGTATGTGTGGTATCAGAAATCAGCTAAACAAGAAAAATATGAAAAAGTCCCATACATCATCAGACGTGCGCTATCTAAAGTAGGCAGTGCCCTTCCGCAAAATAAAATGACCACCTTCTTAGTTAAAGGCGGCCAAAAGATCGAAGAGAAATTTATTGGACAGGCTAAAGTCTTTGAAGAAGAAGATGCTTTCAAAGTGTTAAAAGATGAGTATAAAAACGGTCCCACTGTACAAAGTATTACAAAACAAGTATTTGACCAAGTAAAAGGGAAAGATGATGTAACCAAAATGCAGTATCTTGACCTAAAGCTTTGGCTTCCTGGAGATATTCTCTTAAAAGCGGATAAAATGAGTATGGCTCATTCCATTGAATTAAGGGTTCCATTCCTAGATAAAGAAGTCATGTCAATGGCATCCAAATTGCCTAGCTCATTACGCGTGAATCGCAAAGATACAAAATATGCATTGCGTGCTGCTTCAAGTGAAGTGCTTCCTGATGAATGGGCAAATCGTCCAAAGGTTGGGTTCCCTGTACCGATCCGTTTTTGGCTGCAAGAAGAGAAGTATTACCAGATCGTTAAGGAAATGTTCCAATCAGATATGGCGAAAGAGTTCTTCAACACTGATGAGCTATTGAGATATTTGGAAGAGCATTATTCAAAGAAACATAACTATGCCCGCTACATTTGGACAGTTTATGTGTTCCTTGTTTGGTATAAGAAGTTCTTTAAAGAAATGTGAGATTGAAAAGCGGAAGCGACTAGCCAGGAGCGGCAAGCATAAGAAGAGCTTCCTGGAAGGGGGTACTGTACCTTTCCAGGAGGTTTCATTTATGACCCCGAGGTCGGCAAAAACGCGATGTCCTCCCAAAAGCTTCACTTTTGGTCGTGAGATGTGTCGCTGCCGAAGCCTTCATTGTCCTGTCGCAATGCCGACACTAGTACGTCCTGTACATCGGGGCTTGAAGATGAAGCTGGACAGTAACTATAGGGGATGAATATGAGTGAGGAAAATAGTAGTCAGCACTATTTTTATAGTCCTTGTATTTGTCGTTTATTTGACAATAAACACGGTAAATAGCGAATCAAAGGTAAACAGCAGTGCTAATTCGGAAATAGACTTTACAGGCATTGAGGCCATTACAAAAATCAATGTTCCGACTTATGTAAAAAGGTATGACTGGACAAAAGAAGGCCAGATGAAAATAACAGAGGTTTTTATCCCTGTACAAACAGTTAAACAATTACCTGAACTCCCGCATGGCTGTGAAATTACTTCTTTAACGGCTATTCTGAATACGTTTGGTTATGAGGTTTCAAAAACGGAGATGGCAGATCAGTATTTGCCAAAACAGTCATTTTCCACGAAGAAAAATCGCCGATACGGAGCCAATCCTTATAAGGCGTATGCCGGAAACCCTAGAAGCGAGACTGGCGGCTTTTTCAGCTATGCACCTCCAATTATTACAGCGGCGGAGAAGTATACTAAGGTTGTGGGTGAAGAAATTCAGACCCTTGATTTAAGCGGAAGCAAGAAAGAGGACATAATTAAACAGCTTAATAAAGGAATTCCAGTATTAGTTTGGGTAACTTTAGATCTAGGGAAGCCGAAATTAAATTATTCTTGGTATTTTCATGATACAGGGGAGAAATTTACTGCTCCAACTAATTTACATGCTGTCGTATTAAATGGCTATGATGAAAAGAAAGTACATGTTATGAATCCATTAGTCGGACAAATGACGTATGATATAAACGCATTTTTTAAAAGCTACCAGGAGCTTGGCAGTCATGCCATGGCTGTAGTAGTCAAAAGTGAAAACTAAACAGTGAGAGCAAAAGAAATTCCATTTAGGCAATGGGATATTTCTTTTGCTTTCATCTTTTTGATAATATATAGAAAAATGTCAATAAATTAAGAAGGATGAGACATGCAAAAGAAAAGCTTAGGCGTTATTGGCGGGATGGGGCCAATGGCCACATCTGTTTTTTTTGAGAAGGTTATTGAAAATACAGTGGCGAATTCAGATCAGGAACACATTAATATGGTTATTCTAAACCATGCTTCCTTACCTGATCGCACGAGTGTGATTTTAGAAAATAAAGAAGAGTTATTTTTAAACGCAGTCGCAAAAGATATGAAGCTTCTTGAAGCTGCAGGCGTTGACCACATCGCTATACCATGTAACACATCCCATTTTTTCTATAATCAAATGCAGGAAATGACCAATATAAAGATTATTAATATGGTAGATGAGACTTGTAAAGAAATTCATAGAAAACATGGAGATCATAGCAAGGTTGCGATATTAGCTACAAACGGAACAGTGAGCAGCGGGATTTATAGACAGGGATGTAAAAACTATAAGATGGAATTACATATCCCTGATGAGGTCTCTCAAGAGCAAGTGATGAATACAATATATAATATAAAAAGTGATTTGAAGGTAGATGCTGCGGCAATTGAACAAATCATTATGGATCTTGTTTATAAAGAAAATTGCTGCTGTGTTATTCTCGCTTGTACCGAGTTATCATGTATGCATTTAAGTGATGACGTCATGAAATATTGCATCGATGCTATGGATGTTCTAGTTGAAAAGTCGATTGAATATTCCGGTGGCATTGTCAAGAATCCAATAGAGTGGGGCAAGCCTTAATCTATTTGCGTATTTGAATTCGGTCAATCTTTAAAGGGAGGGATCAATCTTGAAAGTGAATGAAGCGGAGAAGTTTAGAGAGTTTTTGAAAGAATCTTTTGGTGCTGGAGTCAAAATTAGAGAATTGCGGTTATCTGATGAGGAAACAGAATACATTAAAAGAATTTATCCAAGGGCTAGTTTAAATAAAAGTATCCCAACTGAAGCTCCTGACGGAAAGAGATGGTATAAAGTATCCCTTCGGCCTCCTAAGAATGACAAAGAATTACAAGTAAAAGATCATCTGTCAGCCATTCAACAAGAAAATTTACAGCTAAAGCAAGAACTTGAAAGGTTAAAAAGAGAGAAAGGCCGTGCTGAATAACGATGTAAGGTATGAAAACTTTTTTGACATTATTAAATAATAGATGCCACCGCCAAATTTTGTTTGGCGTTTTTTTTGTTTGTTGGTTGAATATTTTTTCATAAAAGATACCATTCTCTTGAAATATATTTGTAATAATTTTCGGGATTAACTTTTGATTAGACAATGTTATAATATAAAATGTACGATTATAGGACAAAAAATGACCAATATTGCTAAATTCTTCCACCATTCTTTTTTGGAATTCTACAAACTGTTCCTATTTTCAACATATTTATTTTCCTTACAGACTTAGTATTAATACAGATTGGAAGATAAAAAGATTTACATAAATATACATACAGGCCACGCAAGTAAAAAACATAGAAGGGAGAAACGGACAAATTGAAAAGGAAATTTCTCATTCTAGGAATTGGAATCATCGTTGGGCTTGGCAGCTTATTTCCTCCGGTTTCTAATACAGCACACGCAGTTCAAGCGAATAAGCAGCTGGAAGAAAAAAAGAAGGATATCCAAAACAAACGATCAACTATTCAATCGGAAATTAATCAAACTAAAGATAAAGTAGATGAAATCAATGCTGAACAGGCAGCTACTACAGCCGAAATTAAAAGATTAGATTTTGCAGTTGCGGATACCAATAATCAAATTCGAGAAAAAGAAGTCCAAATTGAAGAGGCTCAACAAGAAATTAAGAGGCTTCGGGAGGAAATAGCCATCCTAAAGGAGCAGATTCAGAAACGGGACGAGCTTCTTAAGGAACGTGTACGCTCTATTCAGGAAAATGGCGGGGTCATCAACTATGTGGATGTTTTGCTTGGTGCACAAAGCTTTGGCGATTTTATTAATCGTGTAAGTGCTGTAACAACTTTCATGCAGGCAGATAGGGACCTGCTTAAAGCTCATCAGGAGGATAAAGCTGCCCTTGATAACAAAGAAGCTGAAGTGCAAAGACAGCTTGAGGAATTAAGCCAGAAGAAAGTACAGCTGGAAGAAATGAAGAAAAAGCTTGAAGGTCAAGTGGCTGAGAAGAATAAGTTACTTGCTCATTTAAATGAACAGGAAGAAAAAATGCACGAGGAGCTTCATGAGCTTGAAGATCAAGCAGGACTTCTTGCTGCACAAGAAAAGGCAATAAAACGAGAAATAGAAGCTTGGAATAAGAGACAGCGTGAGCTTGAAGAACAGCGTAAAAAGGCAGCGGCAAACGGTTCTTCTGTTGGGCCAATGCCAACTATTTCAAATGGAGCTTTCATGAACCCAACAACAGGCAGACTCACATCCCACTTCGGCCAACGCTGGGGAGCGTTCCATTCAGGGATTGATATAGGAAAAGGTGGGCGTTCGGGATCAATACCGATTGTTGCAGCAGCAGCTGGCTCAGTTATTCGTGCGAATTATGATCGAAGCTACGGAAATGTCGTGATGATTACACATGTTATTGATGGACAAGTAATGACGACTGTATATGGACACTTGGAGAGTCTTAGCGTTTCAAACGGAGCTCGGGTTGAAAAAGGCCAAATGCTAGGCTATATGGGCAGTACGGGACATTCAACTGGACCACACCTTCATTTCGAAATCCATCATGGTCCATGGAACGGAAGCAGGACGAACGCAGTAAATCCACTTAAGTATGTTTCTTATTAGGTAATCTTAAAGATTGAGAGAATGCAAGGGACCTTGCGACTCTCAATCTTTTTTGCTATTTAAAAGGATATTATTTGTCCTTAATAAGCCGTTAGATACAGAATTACGGATACTTACTGCCATTTGCCCTATAAAAAAAAGAGAAATTGAAGGAAAATCCCCCTTTTTTGTCGAATTATTCGTATAATTAGATTTATTATGTTTATTTGGTGACCTTTAGGGAGGGGGAGAGTAATGAAGTTTATTAAAAACTTTAAAATAAAAAACAAGCTATTTATTTTAGTTATGACTTCCATCATTTTTCTTATTACGATTAGCGCCGTTGGTTATGTTTACATGAGCCAAATGTCTAATAATACGAAGGAAATGTATACGGAACGGTTAATCCCAATTAAAAATATTAATCTTATACGGAATAACAATCGTGCGCTTGATTCATTTGTTCTTGAATTAATCATTACGGAAGATAGAGCCAAGCAGGTTGATTTAGAAACAAAAATTAATGAGAGATTCCAGCAAAATAATCAGCTTATGGAGGAGTATGAATCGACTGGTTTGTATGGGGATGAGAAGCAAAACTTCACTCACCTGCAAGAGCACCTGAAAGCTTATGAAAGGGAGCTTAATGAAATAGTTGCTTTGGCCTTGGCTGGTGAGCGTGAACAGGCATATACGGCGTATTCTACACAGCTTAATAGTGTTAGAGTCTCTGTAAGCGGATATTCAGATGTAATTAGCGACAGCAATATTAAAGCTTCTGAACATCTAAACCAGGTCAATGTAGAAATGAAGAACCAGGCAACGATGATTATGCTGTTTGTTTCTTTGCTTGCGGCAATTCTCTTTACATGTATAGGATGGGTTATTATTAATCTTATAACGAACCCTGTGAAGGAAATTCAGAATCTTATGTCTAAGGCGGAGAAAGGTGATTTTACTATTCAGGGCAAAGTCGATTCTAAGGATGAAATTGGACGATTAACCCAATCATTTAACAGCATGATAAATGGAATTCAAGGACTGATTACTCAAGTTTCCCAAACATCTGAACATGTTGCAGCTTCTGCTGAAGAACTGACAGCAAGTACAGAAATGACTAACAAAGCAACAGAGCATATTGCAAGGACCATTCAAGAATTAGCTGCTGGAACAGACCAACAAGTTCATAGTGTTGGAGAAACAAAGAAAACCATTAATGAAATGTCTGAAGGTATTCGTCAAATTGCGGGTAATGCGCAAAATGTGTCCGATACAGCATTAATTACCTCTGAAAAAGCTTTAGAAGGAAATGAAACCATATCAAATGCCATTCTCCAAATGAATTCAATCAATCAAACCGTTTCTTTATTAGGAGATACGATTAAGGGGTTAGGAGAACGGTCAAAGGAAATCGGTTCGATTATCGAGGTAATTACAGATATTTCAGCTCAAACAAACCTTCTCGCCTTGAATGCGGCGATTGAAGCTGCCAGGGCAGGAGAAAGCGGACGCGGATTTGCTGTTGTAGCGGATGAAGTTCGAAAGCTGGCAGAACAATCAGCAGGTTCAGCTCAAAAAATTTCAACATTAATTACCTCTATCCAAAGTGAAACGCAATCAGCCATTTTATCAATGGAACAAGCTTTCACTGAGGTAAATGAAGGAATTGGAATCGTCAATACAGCTGGAGAATCATTCCAGCAAATTCAAAGTGCTGTTAAAGAGGTTGCTAGTGATATACTCGATGTTTCGTCGGCCGTCCAGCAAATGGCAGCAAGTTCAGAGCATATCCTGAACGCTATTAATATTGTGAATGAAGTAGCAGCAACGGCAGTGACAGGAACCGAGGAAGTTTCATCTGCAACTGAAGAACAGCTCGCATCAATGGAGGAAATAGCCGCTTCATCTCATGCTTTGGCGAAAGTGGCTGAGGAATTAAAGATGTTAATTGGGAACTTTAAGGTTTAACCTCAGATATTTAGATGGCTTTTATAGAAGACGGGCATTTCACTAAAGTGTAGAAAGCCCGTTTTTTATATCTTGATTAGAATTGTACAGCGTCAAAGTAATATGTGTGCCATGAATATCAATTGAAAACCTTACCTATTATTAGTTTCATACAATAACAAATAATTTTCTTAGCAAATTCAATCAAAAGTTTGTATAAATTGATATTCTCGAATTTAATCAAACGTTTGTTTAACAGTTCGTTCTTACAGCCTCAAACAATCTAAGTTTCAATTAAACGTTTGATTAATAGACTTTTTTGAAATTTAATTAAACGTTTGATTAACAAAAACTTGCATAAGAATGCCAAAATTCTCTGCATTTCAAATAATTTTCCCACAGATAATTTTATTAAATACCCTATATTTTAAGTCTTATTTTCTCAGTAAGCTCAGGAAAATCAATAAAGGGGTTACGGCTTCCTTGAATTCGATATATAGCTCAATTTCGATGTTTTTCATATCAGCTAATGATTCACTTACATCATTCTTAAAAGATTGCTCCAATTCATTAAAGCTGTCTATTTATATATTTTCGGATTGATTTTCTCCTTCCATTCCAATCCGCTCCTTATTAGCTGCCTTTATCTGTTTATACCATATTACTAAAAAAAATGTCACCTGGCAGATGGAATGTTGACGACAAGGTCTCTAGATAGCGGGTGTTTAATGAGTTTTTTTACTATAACATATTACAATTCAATCAGTTATTAACTAAACGTTTGTTTAAATAGCTAATTTTGAATTTAATTAAACGTTTGATTAATGAGTTAAGCTTACAGCCTCAAGGGATTAGGACTTAATCAAAACGTGTGTTCAATAGACTTTTTCGTAATTTAATTAAACGTTTGATTAAAAATGTATTGCTTAAATTCGAGCAAATAATAAATTTCCGAATAACTTATTTGGTGCTTTTATGGGAAAAGTCATATTTTATGGCGGTTCATTAAAAACACGTGCTTTGGACCCTTATAGTTAGTATTTTTCATAGAAAGCACTGAAATCTTTGCCATGAAGCCAATGTTTTTTATATATTACAAAAACAAGTATTCATAAATGATAAGTCAATCGGCAATCAAACTATTTATAATTCAATCAAACGTTTAATTAATTGATTTTTCCAATAGTGCCAAGGGATACGCGATTTAATTAAACGTTTGTTTAAATATCATTTTTCAAAATTCAATCAAACGTTTGATTAATAAAAATCATAGGCATTTCCTGTCTTTAGAATAATATTAAGCAGTCATTTGTTAAAAATATGCTTAAGCGAATGATATAATAGTTAGAAAACTATAAAACTGGCGCGACTTTAAAAGAGGTGTCTGCTTGAATATTCATATGCTTGCAAAGGATCAATTAGAGGAACAGGGAATTCGCTGGATCATTGAATCGCATTTAACTGGGGTCAAGCTGAGTCAAACAGTTTCACTGGAGGGGCTTTTTCAGTCTGTACAGAAACAGCGGCCAGATCTTGTCATTTTTGATATGGACAGGTGGGGTCAGGAGAGTGAGCGATTTTTAGAATTACTCCAAAAGTATAAAATTCGCTGGCTTGGGATTTCTTCCGAAAGAATATTTCAAACTGCATATCGAGCCCTTCGTTTACGTGCGGAGGATGTATTATTTAGGCCATTTTCAGCGGACGAACTTGTTAAACATATCCAGCAAATCCGCTATCAAACCCGAAACGAACTGCCTTCTTCATATAGCCAAAAGGTATTAAAAACCGATATTAATGCAATTGATTATCCTGATCTTTTTCTGACGGATCAACAGTATGACTACCCAATTACGATGGTCGCGTTTTTAACGCCTAATTCAGATATGCTTCACCATGTTTTTGAGGCATTACAGCGATCCCCTTTTCCGGATAAATATAAATTGTTTGCTTTATCGGATTTTATTTTATGTGTACAGGAGCCAGAAAAGATGGAGACATTGCAGGAGATGTATCATTCTTTTCTTACTAGGTGGAAAGAACGGATGGACGAGCCTCTAGCCATTGTTATCAATAATATTGGCTCCTCAACCGATTCTTTAAAGCAAAAATACCAACAAATTCAACAATTAGCAAAAAGAATATTTTTTGAAGGCTATGATATCATCTTGGCTGGAAAGGATCAAATGCTCTCTCGAGAAATGGATCCTTTCCTAACGCCACTTGAGCAGCGTCAATGGATCGAAATGCTAGAAAAACAAAATATACAGGCAATCAGAGAATGGGTGGAACATGAGTTTTTAACGTATGAGCAGCCATACCCGGATCCTGAAATGGTGCGGATTCGTCTAACTAGTGTACTTGCGCAAATTCGCCGGCATATGAAATCGTATAATCTCCAAAGTGAACCGTTAGAAGCTCGGTATCATGAGGTATTTCAGCAGATTATTCATAAGCCGGTAATCTATCAGATTGTGCAGGAGCTACTTGCATTCACCGTCCGTTTGCTAGATCAAGTTAAGGCTCAGCAGCTTCAGGAAGGACCACGTTCCTTAGTTGAAAAAGCAAGGGAATTTATTGAATCTAACTATTGGGATGCTGGATGGAATTTGGCCGCGTGCGCAGATGCCCTCAGAATTAATAAAAGCACACTTAGCAGACGTTTTGCTGCAGAATCAGGCATATCTTTTAGGGATTTACTCCATCAAGTAAGGATACGAGAAGCAAAACGCCTTCTACATGAAACAGATTTATCTTTAGAAGAAGTAGCAAAATTAACGGGCTATGCTCATCAAACGTATTTTAATGCAAAGTTTAAACAGCTTGAAGGCTGCACACCATCTGCCTATCGAAGTGGTTATAGCCATTAAACCTTTTTAACTAAGGTTTTAAGTTAACGCCCATCGGCCAGTTTTTTTCGACATGAAGGGCGTTTATGCCCCTCCCTTATCGCCCATTTTTCCGAGACGGACATTTCGAGCTGCTCTTACACCCGAAATGCTTTTAATATCCCTATCTACTAAAATTGAAATAAATCATAAAAAACATAGTTTAAATAAAAAGTAACGCAATCAATCATAAAAAAGTCAATAAATTATAAATAATTATCTGAAATTTCCCTATAGAATAAAAATATAAACGAATAGGAGGTATGTAAAATGAAAACGGTTGCGAATGAAAAGATTATTAGATACAGAGGAACAGATTTAAATACAAAAGGGTGGCAGCAAGAGGCAGCACTGCGAATGCTGATGAATAACTTAGATCAGGACGTAGCGGAGCATCCAGAAGAGCTTGTAGTTTACGGTGGCATTGGAAAAGCCGCGCGAAATTGGGAATGCTTTGATGCCATTGTAAAATCCTTGACAGAGCTAGAAAATGACGAAACCTTACTCATTCAATCAGGTAAGCCTGTAGCTATTTTTAAATCACATACGGATGCACCTAGAGTTCTTCTAGCAAACTCAAATATTGTCCCTGCCTATGCGAATTGGGATACATTCCATGAACTCGATAAAAAAGGTTTAATGATGTACGGGCAAATGACAGCGGGCAGCTGGATTTATATCGGTTCACAAGGAATTGTTCAAGGAACTTATGAAACGTTTGCTGAGCTTGCTAAGCAGCATTTTAATAATTCACTGAAACATACAATTACATTAACAGCTGGCCTAGGTGGAATGGGTGGTGCTCAGCCGCTTGCTGTTACGATGAATGGCGGAGTATGTATCGGTATTGAAGTCGATGAAACAAGGGTTGACCGCCGAATCGAAACACGCTACACAGATGTGAAAACAAAATCCCTTGATGAAGCGATTCAATGGGCTCAAGAAGCGAAATTGTCTGGCAAGGCTCTATCGATTGGTTTGATCGGAAATGCATCAGATATTTTACCAGAAATGATTGCCAAAGGATTTATCCCAGATGTATTAACAGACCAGACCTCAGCCCATGACCCATTGAATGGATATGTTCCTTCAGGCATGACTTTGGAGGCTGCTGCTGAGTTACGCCAAGCTGATCCAGTAGAATATGTAAAACTCTCCAAGGCTTCAATGGCAAAGCATGTTGAAGCGATGTTAGAAATGATGGAAAAGGGAGCAATTACATTTGATTACGGCAACAATATCCGTCAGGTTGCGAAGGATGAAGGAGTAGAAAATGCATTTGCGTTCCCTGGATTCGTTCCAGCCTATATCCGTCCACAGTTCTGTGAAGGAAAAGGCCCTTTCCGCTGGGCAGCTCTTTCTGGCGACCCTGAGGATATTTATAAAACAGATGAGGTTATTCTGCGAGAATTTAGCTATAATACTCATCTTTGCAACTGGATTCGGATGGCTCGCGAAAAAATTCAATTTCAAGGCCTGCCTTCCCGTATTTGCTGGTTAGGCTATGGCGAACGTGCCCGTTTTGGAAAAATCATCAACGATATGGTGGCAAAAGGCGAACTGAAGGCGCCGATAGTTATTGGACGTGATCATCTCGATTCAGGCTCCGTTGCTTCACCAAACCGTGAAACAGAAGGAATGAAGGATGGCTCTGACGTGGTAGCGGACTGGCCAATTTTAAATGCGATGATCAATGCAGTTGGCGGCGCAACATGGGTATCTGTCCATCATGGCGGCGGTGTTGGTATGGGCTACTCTTTGCATGCTGGAATGGTCATTGTTGCAGATGGAACGCAGGAAGCAGAGGCGCGTCTTGAGCGTGTGCTGACAACTGATCCAGGAATGGGAGTTGTCCGCCATGTTGACGCAGGCTACGAGCTAGCTGAGAAGACAGCGAGGGAAAAAGGCGTCAATATTCCAATGCTTAAAAAAGGGAATGAATAAGAATGATAAAACCGATTTGGATTAAACATATTACGCAGCTAGCTACTCTTGCTTCGGAAGTTAAGGGACCGCGTTCTAGGGAAGCGATGTCTGAGCTAGGATTAATAGAGGACGGAAGCCTATGGATTGAAGATGGTGTTGTTCAGGCTGTTGGGACAACGAAGGAACTTGAAAAGCTTTACGCCGCAAGAGTACAAGATGCTGAAATTGTAGATGCTGCTGGGCACTTAGTTACCCCGGGGCTTGTTGATCCACATACACATGTTGTTTATGGCGGCAGCCGTGAACGTGAATTTGAAATGCGTCTTGAGGGCGCAACCTATATGGACATTATGAATGCTGGCGGCGGGATTCATGCGACAACCCGCATGACCCGTGAAGCATCAGAGGAGGAACTGATCGAACAAACGACACGCAGGCTTGACTCCTTCCTTCAACACGGTGTGACAACTGTGGAAGGTAAAAGCGGCTATGGCATGAATCTTGAAACAGAGCTGAAGCAATTAAGGGTAATGAAAAAGCTGCAGGAATCTCATCCAATAGATCTGGTTCCGACCTTTATGGGCGCACATGCTGTTCCACCAGATTTTAAAGGAAGAGAGGATGAATTTGTCGATCTTCTGATTGAAGACATGCTTCCTATAATAGCAGAGGAAAAGCTGGCAGAGTTTAATGACGTTTTCTGTGAAAAGGGTGTTTATACTCCTGAACAATCAGAGCGTATTTTAGAAGCGGGAAAACGATTCGGCTTAATCCCGAAAATACATGCAGATGAAATTGAGCCTTATGGCGGGGCAGAGTTAGCGGCCAAGGTTGGTGCCATTTCAGCTGAACATTTATTGAAGGCATCAGATGAGGGGGTTCAAGCAATGGCGAAGTCTGGAACCATCGCCTGCCTGCTCCCAGCAACTGCTCTTTACTTACGCGAACAGGCTGCTGCTGGAAGGAAAATGATCGATGAGGGTGTAGCAGTTGCTATCTCTACCGATTGTAACCCAGGCTCCTCTCCAACGACCTCAATGCCGCTCGTTATGAATCTAGCATGCATCTCTATGAGGCTTACACCTGCTGAAAGTCTAACTGCTGCAACCTATAATGCTGCTTGTGCGATCAATCGCCAGGATAAGGTCGGGTCCTTAGAAGTTGGCAAACAAGCAGACATCGTTCTTTGGAATATAAAAAGCTATCAGGAATTGCAATATTTATTCGGCGTCAACCATGTGAAATCAGTTTGGAAAAAAGGTGTTCAGGTGGTATAGGAATAAGAAAGAGAATTGGCTGAAAAAGCCGGAGTGGTCATTGAATTAGGGAGAAGGAGAGTCACCTATGTACATCCTTGGGTTCCGCCACTTGATGAAGTGGAGGCAAAGCCTAATAATTGATGGCGGCATTGTAAAAGGCTAACATGTTTTTAATATCGGACTGCGCGGGAATAAGTAGTTCAGATAAGAGAAAAAAACCACTTTGATTAGCAGTGACGCTCAGGGTATTTTGGCCCTGAGCGTTGATTTATTTAAAATTATTCGGACACCCATTCCGCTATTTACTTAATATCCTGCTACTTTCAAATGAAAATGGACACCAGTTCCGTTAATAGATGAAAATCATACAAAATTCACCTCCTTGAGCCCCATCAGCGGAACCCAAGTCCGATAAGACTATGAAAACAAGGCTATTTTGCAAAATAGCGGAACCACAGTCCACCAATTTTGCCCTCCCAGCAGCAATCGCGATTACAGTTTTTACAGCTGGTCAAAACGGGTTTGTCACCGATTTTCCTGAAGCATCTCAATCAGAAGTATTAGCTGGTGGAGTCAAATATGCTTTCTATTTTGTTACAGGGATTTCTATAGTTGGATTAATATGTTCTTTCTTTGTAAAAAAATCAAGTGCAGTAGAGGAAAAATCTCCTGCTGCGGTGAGAGCAACAGAACCAGTACGTGGGTAGTAGAATTTCGACTTAAATATCTTTTAAAGGATAGAACAGCCTTTTTTAAATGCTAAAATAATTTCGAGAAACCATTCATAAAGGTGTATTATTTACGAATGGTTTCTTTTTTTTGTTATGATGAAATAATCTTTTTCGCAATATTATTTATAATGTCTCTTCTGCTCAGAACACCAATGACGCAGGAGAGGTCCATTTTGGCATATTGATTTCATTCGCCTCAAGATTCCCGTATTCGATGATCGGAGACTAGAGAAATACTTAAAAAAATAACAAATCAGTAGGAGGTTATTCCCTACTGATTGTTTAATTTTATTTATCCTCATAATCAAAGCCCGCCAAATATTTAGCATACCGAAAGGGCGATGTGACAACCTTTTTATAAAGAGTCCGATCGTCCATATGGAGAGGAAATCGGTGATACGTATCAAGTGTATTGACCTCTAGAATCCAAATATTCTCATCTTGGTCCACCATTAGGTCCATTCCTAAGTCCCCATAATTGCCATATTCGTCAAACACCTGACAAATGCGAAAAGCAATCTTCTTTAGTTCTTCTATTTTCTTCAAAGACTGTTGATCATTCATATTGAAGGCAATCTTAAAGGTGTCTATTCCAGATCGAATAAAGCCATTCCGAGAAAAGTTCGTAATAATATTGCCGCTTTTGCCAAACTTCCCAAATATTCCAGAACAATCCCATTGTCCTGTCCCGTTTTTTTGCATGATAACTCGAAAATCAATAGGTTTGTTTTTGTATCTATTCATCGTTATGGCTTGCTGTGCAAGATATTTTTTATTTTTGAGCTTATTAAACCATTGGTCAATGCTTTCTTTTCTATCCAATTGTCTTTGAACAGTCCCTTCCCTTTTTTTTCGTTGGGGATAGGTAATAAGGTATCCAGTTGGGCTTTTCACTACCTTCATTATTCCTTGGGATAATGTACCGCCTGAAGGTTTTAAATAAATCGATTGATGGGCTTTAAGCATGTTATCTAAAGAAGGGAGATCAGTTAACTGCTCTGTAGCAGGGAGGTGAGGGTACAGTTCCTCTACTGGCGATAATCGTTTCCAAAGTTCCCACTTATTAAAGGAACCGTTGGAATAGCTGTTAAAGACACAATCTCCTATAGTACCTACTAAATCATAAAAAGCAGCCCTTGGCATGGCAGTTCGGTTATATGCAGAGTTTGGATATGGAAACGTACCGAATTTCCAGCGTTTGCTGTCGTCTTTTTCATAACGGTCATAGTAGTAGCCCTTTATTTGTTTCCTTTTCGTATCAATAGTGTTCCAAGCACATAGATAAATTAGGCCATTAATTTTAGCATATTCATAGAAATATCCTTTGTAGATATTAAGTTTTGAGGGAGTCATTTCGTCTAACTTTGAAAAAACAATTAAAGCAATAACGGGCCCTAGTTTAAGAGTATTATTCATTTTTTTAAGTTCATAAGGGAGTGTGTCTGGGATCGTTTGATGACTGGTCCAATGTTGAGGTAGTCCAATTCTGTCTTCAGGGAAATCTGAATCGACTTGAATGTCTATTTCTTGTTCAAAGGAGCCAAATTGAAATGTCATCATCCCTCCGGAAATCTTATATTTATTTGCTGTCTGCAAAGCCAGATGGACTCGATTGTCCCCTTGGTCCGTAACCCATTTTATAAACATATCCTAGCAATCCTTTCTATAAACTTCTTATTAAAATGCTCCCCATCTTCATGGCTCTCGTATGAATAACTTTTTAACAAAACGCGCTCCATAGCCTCATCAAGGTCCTCGTATGAGGCAATTTTTTAACAAAACGCGCACCATGACCTCTTTATGGCTTTCGTATAAGGTCCATATAAAAACGCGTCCCATGAACCTCCCGTGGCTCACGTTTGCGCAGTTTTCTTTTTAAATTATGCAGCTCGAATGGAGTTGCTTGGACAACTGGCTAGATAAAGTGATTAATAGACAAATAAACAGGCAAATGGAAAGACTCGTACATATTGTAAAAGGAGATGAAAATGAAGTTATCATGAGGTGTGAAAAAAATGCTGTTTTTCTCAAAGAAGATCAGGTTGGGAGATTGGAAGTTTAATGAAATAAAATTGAGGGATAAAAAGCTCTATTCGAAATACATTAAAGCCACCAAGTATCCAACTGACTTATGGTCTTCAAATTTTGATTATCTTTGGGCTGTTTCCAACCCTAAGTCAGAGCTCACTTTGTGGAAAATTGTTGATAGAATGCTAGTTACCTTTAAGCTTTCAAGAAAGCAAAATCTTCAGCTTGCCTGCCTACCCTTTGGATCCGGTAACCCTAGAAAAGTCACGAAGGTGTTAGTAAAGTGTATGAGGTTTTGTGAGCAATGGAATAAAAGAGAAGGAGGTGCTACCTGGTTAAGGGTTTTGACAGGGCAGCAACTAGCATATATACAGGAATCTCCCCTTTTTGAACAACACTTTCGCTATAGGAAACTAGAAGGGGTGGATCGGCATATAGGTGTGAAAAAGGTAATGGAATTAAGTGGAAAGGAGTTTAAGGAAATTAGGGAGAACATTAATCGATTTAAAAGAGATTATCCGGATGTCATCTTTAGAAGGGCTAAGCCTGAAGATTATCAGGCTTTAATAAATTTGAAACAGGAATGGAATCAGACTTTAGGTAAAAAATATTCAAGAATTTGGGATGATCAATTTTACAAGCAAATTATTGAGAATTATCAGGAATTAGATCATCTAGTGTTTGTTGCAGAAACTGGTAAACAATTAATTGGAATGGTAACAGGTGGAATCCTTCCACATGGTCAGGCGTGGGGTGCACTATCAAAGAGACGGGATGGCTACGATGGTTTATCTGAATATCTAAATGTAGAATTCACCTGTGAAATTCATAAAATGGATCCTAAAGTAGAGCTGATCAACTTAGGATCAGATTCCAGCCCTAATGGAGGACTGCGTGTGTATAAGAATAAATTTAGGCCAGTTTATAATTCTGAAAGATACCGTCTAATTTTGAAAAATGAATAGTGAATCTATGTAAATTTTTTGCGTGCAGGGAGAATGGTCCTACAACCCCGCCCTTCCTGCTCTTTTTACTTTAATAGTTCTGAAGGCACTTATGCTTTTCTCTAAATAATAAATCTTTCGATTATTTCGCGTATTACCTTGTAAAACTGCTTTTTTTCAGTCAAAATAACAAGATAAAAAGGAAGAAAAGAGATGATTTTGATGCAAGCTGATGTTATACAAGGGAAATCGGTAGAAGAATGGGAAGAGAAGTACCCGGTGCTTTCAGATATGATCAAGCTAAAGGAAGTTTTTTGGGTGAATCCGAAATTTAAGTCTAACGCGGAGCCTTCTTCCGTGACGATGGAGGATGTCATTGATGCTGAAAAAAGATTGGCGCGTTTTGCTCCATACATAGCTAAGGTATTCCCGGAAACAGCGAAAGAAAAGGGATTCATTGAATCGCCGCTCTTTCCGATTCCGAAGATGAAAACTAGGTTGGAAGAGTGTTATCAACAAGTTTTACCTGGAAGCTTGTTTTTGAAGGGGGATAGTCATCTTCCGATTTCAGGCTCTATTAAAGCGAGAGGCGGAATTTATGAAGTACTGAAATACGCCGAAGAATTAGCCCTAACACATGGGCTGCTTTCACTCGAGGATGATTATTCCAAATTGGCCGAGCAAAAATGTAAAGACTTTTTTTCAGGCTATGCAATCGCTGTCGGTTCAACAGGGAATTTAGGACTTAGCATCGGTATTATGAGCGCGAAGCTTGGCTTTAAAGTGTTTGTCCATATGTCAGCTGACGCCAAGCAGTGGAAAAAGGACTTACTGCGCGAAAAGGGCGTAGTTGTCGTTGAGCATCAGTCGGATTTTAGTGAAGCCGTTGCACAAGGTCGAAAGCAGGCAAATGAGGATCCGAATATGTATTTTGTCGATGATGAAAGCTCCAAGCATCTTTTTCTAGGCTATTCAGTAGCAGCCATTCGTTTGAAGAAACAGCTGGAGGATAAGAATATAAAGGTGGATGAGGAGCATCCATTATTTGTTTATCTGCCATGTGGTGTGGGAGGAGGTCCAGGAGGGGTTACATTCGGACTTAAGCTTGTATTCGGAGATAACGTCCATTGTTTCTTCGTAGAGCCGACTCATTCTCCGTGTATGCTCCTTGGTCTAATGACGGGACTTCATGATGAAGTAGCCGTTCAGGATTTCGGCATAGATAACAAAACGGAAGCTGACGGATTAGCTGTCGGGCGCCCATCCGCTTTTATTGGCAAAATAATTGAAAACAAAATTAGTGGGATTTCAACTGTGGAAGATGAAAGGTTATTTACTTACCTGGCCTTGCTTGCCGATACGGAGGAGATTTTTCTCGAGCCTTCCGCTCTTGCAGGATTCTCTACCTATACCGAATTATTACAATCCGAAGCGGGAAAAGCATATACCGAAAAGAATCACCTTCATTCAAAATTAAGTAATGCAGCACATATTGTCTGGGGTACTGGAGGAAGCATGGTGCCTGAGAAAGAAATGCATCAATATTACGAAAGAGGAAAACAAACGATAGAATAGTTGTTTTCAAGAAGAAGCAAAGGAGATTAAAACATTGGACAGTAAGTTATATTACAAGGATCCTTATATGAAAACCTTCCGTGCCCATTTACTCAAACAGGAGCAGGATGAGCAGGGCAGATGGTTTGCTGTTTTAGATGAAACAGCTTTCTATCCAACGGGCGGGGGACAGCCTCATGATACTGGCGCCTTGAATGGTGTGAAGGTTATTGACGTGGAAGAGTTAGATGGAGAAATCCGTCATTATTTAGAGGCCGAGCTTGAGAAAACCGTTGACTTGGTTACGTGTGAAATCGATTGGAATAGACGTTTTGATCATATGCAGCAGCATGCGGGCCAGCATATATTAACGGCTGCATTTGTAGAGCGCTTTAATTTTGCAACGATAGGTTTTCATTTAGGAAGAGAACTGGTATCGATTGATTTAGATATAAGCGAGCTTTCAGAAGATCAGGCAAGGGAAGCGGAGCGGTTGGCGAATCGAATTGTCTTAGAGGGGCGGCCAATCGAGACGAAATGGGTTTCGGAGGATGAACTTGCCAATTACCAATTACGCAAGGAGCTGGTTGTTACTGATAATATCCGCCTTGTGATCATTCCCGATTTTGATTATAACGGCTGTGGCGGGACTCATCCTAATTCTACAGCTGAAGTTGGCCCCGTCAAAATATTGGATTGGGAACGGCAAAAAGGCAAGATCAGGGTTCATTTTGTTTGTGGTGGACGGGTTCTAACTCAGCTTCATCAAAAGCATAAAGTACTAAGGGAATTAACAGATCTATTGAATGCACCGGAACAAGATCTAGCGGAAGCTGCTAAAAAATTGATTGAAAATGGAAAAGAACGTGAAAAGTCATTAGAGGCTATGCAGGAATTGCTTTTGTCGTATGAAGCAAAGGAACTTCTTAATTCTATAGATCATACAACAAATAGAAAGATCGTTAATGAAGTCTTTCAGAATCGGTCCATTCAGGATCTTCAGAAGCTGGCTCGAATGGTATGTGCGCTTTCTGATGAAGTGATTGTTTTCTTAGTGAATGAAACGGAAAGTAAGCTGCAATTTGTTTGTGCAAGAGGCTCTCAGCCAACTGCTAGTATGAAGAGTATTTCAAGTGAACTGCTGACTTTAATAAACGGAAAGGGTGGAGGAAACGATCAGTTTGCTCAAGGCGGGGGAGAGAGGCTGATAACTGGTGAGCAGCTTCTTCAGCATGCAAGGGAAAAGGTATTTATGGACGTAAAGTAAGCAATAAATAACAAAGTTAGTTAATAAAATATTTAGAAAAATCTTATAAAGTGGTTGTCAGTCGGTCTCTGTTGTATTACAATCCTAATAAGGGCTTATGCATTACATTGAATGTTTATGTTATCCACATAAACACCCCATGTAATATCCTTGCTCTGCAGGAGGCATGTTCATGTTTCAGCAAAATACTGTTTATATTATTGGAGACAGTAAGACTTCTTCGAACAATCCGATAATGCAAAAATATAATGGTTTCTTCATCGGGCTTGTCATCAACCGAGAAACCGACCGTATAGTGGATGCGGAATGTTCATCCACGATTGCATTGACTTCTTCTTTTATTAAATCACTGTTTGTAGGAAAATCCATTATCGAAGTGGATCAAGTGGTGGAAGAAATCGAACAGCGTTATTTTGGATCATCCCAAAAGGCTTTAATGGTCGCTTTTAAGAACGCGAATATTAAATATACACAAATTATGAATAAATAAGCTGCTTTTTCTGTTAAACGCAGATGAAATCCAGCTGTTGGAGATGATTGATTTTCTCTGACAGCTGTTTTTTTTGTACCGTTTTCTGTATTTTCCTCAAAAGAAGTTATTTTTTGATATTATTCTACAAAACTATAAAAAAGGGGGACATATAAATGAAGCTATACATATCTGTTGATATGGAAGGGATCACAGGTCTGGCAGACTATACACATGTTGATTCATCCAAGCATAATTATGAACGTAGCCGAAGGATAATGACTGAGGAGGCTAACCATGTTATTACAGCAGCTTTTGACCAAGGATGCCAAGAGGTTTTGGTGAATGATAGCCACTCAAAAATGAATAATCTTCTCATTGAAAACCTTCATCCAGAGGCTCAAGTAGTGGTTGGAGACGTTAAGCCTTATTCAATGGTTCAGGGATTGGATTCGACCTTCGCTGGGGCTGTTTTTGTCGGTTATCATGCAAGGGCTTCCATGAAAGGGGCAATGTCCCATTCGATGATTTTTGGCGTACGCAATATGTATATCAATGATGTGGCAGTTGGAGAAATGGGCCTCAATGCATATGTTGCAGGCTACTATGGAGTTCCAGTCATTATGGTAGCGGGAGACGACCGTGCGGCATTGGAAGCGGAGCAGCTAATTCCAAATGTAACGACTGCTGTTGTAAAGGAAACGATTACTCGTTCAGCCGTTAAATCATTGACACCTGCAAAAGCAGGCGAGCTTCTAAGAGAAAAAGTGGCTGAGGCTTTAAAAAATCGGGACTTAGTGAAACCGCTTGCACCGCCAGATCATCCGCTTCTCCGAATCGAATTTGCCAACTATGGGCAAGCAGAATGGGCTGCTTTAATGCCGGGAACTGAGATTGAAGAAAACTCGACCATTGTCCGTTATCAGGCAAAGGATATTCTTGAAGCCTATAGAGCAATGCTTGTCATGGTTGAATTAGCAATGAGAACATCATTCTGTTAGGAAGTGTTATTAAATGACAACATACATTGTAAAACGCCTCATTGCCATGCTCGTAACACTTTGGCTAATCGTTACACTTACCTTTTTTCTCATGCATTCGATACCAGGCTCTCCTTTTAACGAAGAAAGGGCTACGAATGAGACGGTTCAAAGGAACCTGGAAAAGTTCTATCACTTGGATAAACCGCTATATGTTCAATATGGAATGTATTTGAAATCAGTTGCTACATTAGACTTTGGACCTTCTATCAAAAAGTCATCTCAAACCGTTAATGAAATGCTTGGAAGGGGATTCCCGGTTTCGTTTGAGTTAGGGATTGTTACATTAATTGTTGCGGTGCTATCCGGCATAACACTTGGGGTAATTGCCGCCCTTCGTCATAATGGCTTTATTGATTATTTGGCCATGACCATAGCTGTTCTCGGGATCTCAATTCCAAACTTCGTAATGGCTACCCTTCTTATTCAACAAGTGGCCGTTAACTGGGGTATCCTTCCAGTTGCTACATGGGTGAGTCCGAAGCATATGATACTGCCAACGTTAGCGCTTGCAACTGGCCCAATGGCCATTATCGCCAGGTTAACGAGAGCCAGTATGCTTGAAGTACTGACACAGGATTATATTAGGACAGCAAAAGCAAAGGGATTGTCACCAGTGAAAATTGTTTTTAAACATGCATTAAGAAATGCACTATTGCCGGTCGTTACCGTATTAGGCTCACTTGCAGCCAGTATTCTTACGGGGACATTTGTTATCGAAAAGATTTTTGCCATCCCGGGCATGGGAAAGTATTTTGTGGAAAGTATTAATCAGCGAGACTACCCGGTCATCATGGGGACAACAGTCTTTTACAGCTCAATTCTAATTATGATGCTATTTTTAGTGGACATTGCTTATGGCATCCTCGACCCTCGAATCAAGCTGCATAAAAAGGAGGCGGCCTAATGGAACTAAAAAAACAGCATGATCGACATATTGCAGCAGACATTCCTGATGAATGGTTTGTCCCGAAAAAAAGTAATCAAGCTGAGGCTGAGGCCGTTGTTCGTCCAAGTCTTAGCTACTGGAAGGACGCATGGAGACGCCTATTAAAGAATAAATTAGCCATGGCGGGACTGACATTTCTCATTTTTCTTGCCTTTATGGCGATATTTGGACCAATCATTTCCCCACATGATGTCACAGAGCAGAAGCTCATGAATCAAAATTTGCCCCCTTCAAGTAAACACTGGTTTGGGACAGATGAACTGGGAAGGGATGTATTTTCTCGAACGTGGTATGGAGCTAGAATATCCCTGTTTGTTGGGATCGTAGCTGCATTAATTGATTTTGCCATTGGGGTTGTCTATGGAGGAATTGCCGGATATAAAGGCGGAAAAACAGACAATGTTATGATGAGAATTGTTGAAATTTTATACGGACTGCCATATTTATTAATAGTTATTTTAATAAGTGTTGTCATGGGGCCAGGTTTATTTACAATTATCTTTGCCCTTACTGTAACAGGATGGATTGGAATGGCCCGGATTGTAAGAGGGCAGGTCCTGCAAATAAAAAACTACGAATTTGTTCTTGCATCTAAGACATTCGGAACGAAAACATCAAGGATTATTAAGAAGAATCTGCTTCCAAACACAATGGGGCCGATTATTGTACAAATGACTTTAACCGTACCATCTGCTATTTTCGCAGAAGCTTTTCTAAGCTTTCTGGGACTAGGCATTCAGCCGCCTTTTGCTAGCTGGGGGTCAATGGCAAGCGATGGTTTGTCTACTATTCTATCAGGTCATTGGTGGAGATTATTTTTCCCTGCATTCTTTATTTCACTGACCATGTTTTCGTTTAATGTGCTCGGGGACGGACTCCAGGATGCACTTGATCCGAAGTTAAGGAGGTAATCATCATGGAAAAAGTTCTCGAAGTAAATAATCTCCATGTTTCGTTTAAGACATACGGCGGAGAAGTGAAAGCTGTCCGAGGGGTTACCTTTGACTTATACAAAGGAGAAACTCTAGCTATTGTGGGAGAATCGGGCTGCGGCAAAAGTGTAACATCACAAAGTATTATGCGCCTTATCCCAAATCCGCCTGGTAAAATTGTCGATGGCTCGGTTCTATTTAAAGGAAACGATTTAACTAAATTGAAAGAGCCGGAAATGAGAAATATTCGCGGGGCTGATATATCGATGATTTTTCAGGATCCGATGACAGCTCTTAACCCTACTTTAAAGATTGGCGAACAGATTATTGAAGGGATTTTGCAGCATAAATCCATTTCCAGACAAGAGGCCAAAGAGACAGCGTTAGAAATGCTGGAATTAGTAGGCATCCCTGATCCAGAGGAGAGGTTAAAGCATTATCCTCACCAATTTAGCGGGGGGATGAGGCAGCGTATTGTCATTGCAATGGCTCTCGTTTGCCAGCCAGAGGTATTGATTGCTGATGAGCCTACAACGGCACTGGATGTAACGATACAAGCACAAATATTAGACTTATTTAAAGATATTCAGAAGAAAACAGGTGTATCTATTATTCTTATAACTCATGATCTTGGCGTAGTTGCTCAAGTGGCTGACCGGATTGCGGTCATGTATGCTGGGAAAATTGTAGAAGCCGGATCAAGAAGAGATATATTCTATCAGCCGCAGCACCCATATACGAAGGGATTATTGAACTCTGTTCCTCGTCTAGATTTAGTTGGTGCTGAGCTTGTCCCGATAGGCGGCTCTCCTCCAGATCTATTTTCTCCACCTAAAGGCTGCCCTTTTACTGCAAGATGCAGCTATGCGATGGAAGTTTGTGAGCGGGCTTATCCATTTAAAACCCACCTAAGTAATGAACATCATGTTGATTGCTGGCTGCAGGACGAACGTGCTGTTAAAATGCTGGCAAGTATGAAGTAGGTTAGACCTAACAAAGGATTGCTAGTTTGGAAGCAGAACTGAATTCTTAAGTTTAGCGGGAATTTAGTTCATATATGCGAGTCAGGAGCTAGCAGCCTTTCTAGGTTCTTTTCTATCAGCGATCATCATATAGCTGAAAATAGTAAAAATGATCATTATTTTTATGAAGGGGGAATTGGCATGAAAAGATTTTTATCGCTTTTGATGACAGGCCTATTAATCATTATACTTGCGGCCTGTACAGCAAAGCAGGATGCAGGAAAAGAGCCTGTAGAAAAAGACAATAATGATGAGGGCACAAAAGAAGAGGTAGTTACTGAAAAGGTTCTATATCTAAACAATGGCATGGAGCCAACATCGTTTGATCCGCCAATCGGTTTTGATAATGTCTCTTGGGCTGCGTTAAATAACTTAATGGAAGGTTTAACACGCTTAGGCACTAACCATGATCCAGAGGCGGCAACGGCTGAAAAATGGGATGTTTCAGAAGATGGGAAAATATATACTTTCCATATTCGGGATAATGCAAAATGGTCAAATGGCGATGATGTAACAGCAGGCGATTTTGTATTTGCATGGAAACGACTTTTAGACCCTGAAACAGGATCTCCAGCTGCATTCCTCGGCTATTTCATCGAGGGAGCAGAAGCTTATAACAATGGCGAAGGTTCAGCTGATGATGTGAAGGTTAAAGCAGTTGATGATAAAACATTCGAAGTAACTTTAATTAGTCCACAAGCTTATTTCTTAAGTGTTATTACAAACCCAGCTTTCTTCCCAATTAATGAGAAGGTAGCTACTGAAAATCCAAAATGGTTTGCTGAAGCAGCATCATTTGTTGGAAATGGACCTTTTAACTTAACAGAATGGCAGCATGACAGCCATTTTGTAATGGAAAAGAATGACCAATACTGGGATGCTGGAACAGTGAAGCTAGACAAAGTTCATTGGGCCATTATCGATGATACAAACACGGAATACCAAATGTTCCAAACTGGAGAACTTGATGTATCTGCAGTTCCAGCAGATCTAGCTGAACAAATTCTCGCAGAAGGGAAAGCGAAGGTTGAAGATCAGGCAGGAGATTATTTCTATCGTTTTAATGTAACAATGGAGCCGTTCCAAAACGTAAATATTCGTAAAGCCTTTGCTATGGCCATTGACCAGCAGCAAATTGTTGATTATGTTACAAAAAATAAACAAAAGCCAGCATATGGCTTCGTTGCCTATGGATTTAATGATGCGAACGGCAAGGATTTCCGTGAAACAGCTGGAGACCTTGTGAAAACAGATGTCGAAGAGGCAAAAGCTCTTTTAGCAAAAGGAATGGAAGAGGAAGGCTATGAGACACTTCCTGAAGTAACAATAACTTACAGCACAAGTGATTCCCATAAGAAAATTGCTGAGGCTCTTCAGCAAATGTTTAAGGATAATCTAGGTGTAGAAGTGAAGCTTGCTAATATGGAGTGGAACGTATTTGCGGAAGACCAAAAAGCCTTGAAATTCCAGTTCTCACGCAGTTCCTTCCTTGCTGACTATGCGGATCCAATTAACTTTCTAGAAAACTTCCAGACTGGTCTATCCATGAACCGCACGGGCTGGAGCAATGCAAAGTATGATCAATTAATTAAGGACGCAAAAAATGAAGCAGATGAAGCAAAGCGGTACGAAATGATGTACGAGGCTGAGAAAATCCTATTTGAAGAAATGCCAATCGTCCCTCTTTATTTCTATAACCAAGTTAATTTAGAGAATGAAGCTGTTTCAGGCATCGTTCGCCATCCTGTTGGATATATGGAGCTGAAGTGGGCGGATAAAAATTAAAAGCGGAAGCGCCTTGCCAGGGGCTTATGACCTCTAGCCCCTAGTCTATGCTAACTTACTTGTAAGTTAAATTAAATTTGAAAAGGGATGTTCAAGTGAACATCCCTTTTTTGAAAAAGAGAGGTACGAGGGGACTTTTTGAATATGATGGTATGGAGAAGGACCTAAATTTCAAAAGGGATGTGACAGCATGTTAGTAAAACCACGAGCGTTAAAGGCTGGAGACACTATCGGAATTATCGCGCCAGCTAGTCCGCCAAATCAGGAGAATTTGCATCGTTCCTTTGCTTTCATTGAAGATTTGGGGTTAAAGATAAAGCTTGGAAAACATGTTTATGATCAATATGGATATTTAGCTGGAAAAGATGAAGATCGATTGGCAGATTTACATATGATGTTTGCAGATAATGACGTAAAGGCAATTATCTGTGCAGGCGGAGGATATGGGACAGGGAGAATTGCTTCCCAGGTTGATTACGAGCTTATTAAAAGCAACCCGAAAATTTTCTGGGGCTACAGCGATATTACCTTTTTGCATACGGCTATTCGCAAGCTAGCAGGACTTATTACTTTTCATGGCCCTATGCTTGCATCTGATATCGGAAAAGTGGATGCAGATCCACTTTCGAAGGAATATTTTAAGCAATTATTCGAACCAACTGAGATCCAATATAACGAAGAAATTTCTCCATTAGAAACTTTAATTGAGGGCAAGGTCAGTGGAGAAATAACTGGTGGGAATCTGACCCTTATAGCGAGCACAATTGGCACCCCATTTGAGATTGATACTAAGGGCAAGCTTTTATTAATTGAAGATATTAATGAAGAGCCTCGTTCTATAGATAGAATGTTAAATCAATTGCATATGGCAGGGAAGCTTTATGATGCAGCAGGACTCCTTATTGGTGATTTTAATAACTGTGTTCCGGAAAGAGAGTTATCTTTATCCCTTGATGAGGTAATTCAACATTATTCGCTCTTGGCAAATAAGCCTGCCGTTAAAGGTTTTAGATTCGGTCATTGCTCACCGCATATTTCCATCCCCCTTGGCGTGAATGCGGAATTGGATACAGAAAATAAACAATTAATAATCGAAAGCGGCATACAGAAAAAAAAGATTTAGTTCAAAGGGTGATAGGCTTCAGTTCCTTTTGAACAACCTTAAAGGGTGGTATAGATGAAAATAGACAAAATTGAAACATACAGGGTAGCAATACCACTTATAAAACCATTCAAAACAGCACTGCGCACTGTGACTACAGCTGAGTCAATCTTAGTAAAGGTCTCATGCGACAACGGAATAACAGGCTGGGGGGAAGCTCCGCCAACTGTTGTCATTACCGGAGAGACTCTTTCAAGTATTGAATCAGCCATTCATCAAGTTTTAAAACCATATTTAGAGCAGCAAAGTCTATTAAATTATGAAGCTATTTTTCAAGGGATCCAATCAATTTTAATCGGAAATTCGAGTGCAAAAGCAGCGATTGATATGGCCCTCTATGATTGTCTGTCACAGCAGTGCAAGCTCCCGCTTTATCAGTTTTTAGGGGGGCATAAAAAGGAAATAGAAACCGACTATACAGTAAGTGTAAACGGACCTGAAGAAATGGGAGAAGACGCTGTTGCATATGTGCAGCAGGGATTTGATGTGCTGAAGGTAAAGGTTGGAAAGGATAATGTTCTGACAGATATTGAGAGGATTCGTGAAATAAGGGGACGTGTCGGCAAGGGAATTAAAATTCGCCTTGATGCAAACCAGGGCTGGTCACCGAAGGAAGCCATTCAAGCTATTCGTAAAATGGAAGCGCTGGATTTAAATATTGAGCTTGTTGAACAGCCTGTAAAAGCTTGGGATATAGCTGGTCTTAAACAGGTAACTGATCATGTGGATACTTTGATCATGGCGGACGAAAGTGTTTTCTCACCGCGGCAGGCCTTTGAGGTGATAAAAACTAGGAGTGCAGATTTAATTAATATTAAATTAATGAAATCTGGCGGAATCTATCAGGCCCAAATTATCAATCAGCTTGCAGAGGTAAGCGGAATGGAATGTATGGTTGGAAGTATGATTGAAACGCGGATTGGTATTACAGCTGCAGCACACTTTGCGGCTAGTAAGAGAAATATTACCCGCTTTGACTTTGATGCTCCATTAATGTTAGCGAAGGAGCTAGTTGAAGGCGGTATTAAATATAACGGCAGAAAAGTTACACTGCCATCAGAGCCAGGATTAGGCATACGTCATGTTCATGTAGAGGAAGGTGCTTCAATTGGCAACTCAATATAAATGGCTAGTTAATGTTCCGGTCGCAACCGTCTGGACATCTCATGACTCAGCGAGGGATATCGATAAAGAAGCGGTGGAGTACCCAGCTGAAGTGGAATCGTGGATAAATGGCTTGACCTATGAAACGAGCCTAGGGCTATGTAATCAAAACCTCGTTCAAACGCAAGTGTTATTTGGGCAGGAGGTTCTTGTTACAGAGGAGAAGGAAGATTGGGCACAAATCCTTGTCCTCGACCAAGCTTCTTCCAAGAATCCGAAAGGCTATCCCGGATGGGTTCCGAAGGCTCAGCTTGTTGAGTCTCGAGACTGGAAGCTGCAAGAGGGACCAATTGCAGTCGTAGAAGAGAAAAAAAGTACTCTATACGGAAGCGATTATGAGCCTATTATGACATTAAGCTATCAAACTGTATTGCCTGTCATTGGGATAGAAGGTGATTGGGTACGGGTTCAAACACCATCAGGTGAGGGAATGTTAAAGGCTGGAGAAATCAGTCAGCATGAATCCTTGCATGCCCGACTGAAAGGAAATGGACAAAGTATTGTTGCAGCAGGTGAGCAATTCCTAGGGTTGCCTTATTTATGGGGCGGAATGAGCAGCTTCGGCTATGATTGTTCGGGATTTAGCTACTCAATGTGTAAGGCAAATGGATACACGATTCCCCGTGATGCACATGATCAGGCAGCCTCAGGTCAGGAAGTAAGCTTGAAAGATATAAAGCCCGGTGATCTGCTGTTCTTTGCATATGAAGAAGGGAAAGGCCGTATACACCACGTTGGCATTTATTACGGAGAAGGAAAGCTGCTGCATTCCCCTAATACAGGGAAAACTATTGAGATTATTGATTTAAAAGACACGAACTATGAAAAGGAATTATGTGCAGCTAGACGCTATTGGCAAGAGACGGGGGAATAGTAATGACAAATGAAGCATTGTTAGAAGTAAAGCACCTTAAGAAACATTTTTCTTTAGGAAAAGGACAAATTTTAAAGGCGGTTGACGATGTTTCATTCTATATAAAAAAGGGAGAAACGTTTGGGATTGTAGGGGAGTCTGGCTGCGGAAAATCAACAGCCGGACGCACCATTATTGGGCTGTATGATCGGACAGAGGGCGAAGTTATATTTGACGGCAAAAATGTCCATGAAATGAATGAAAAAGAAAGATTCGCCTTCCATCGAAAGATGCAAATGATTTTTCAGGATCCATATGCTTCATTAAATCCGCGTTCAACCGTAAAGGAAATCATATCGGAGCCAATGGAGGTTCACGGGGTATATCCAGATAAGAAAGAACGCCTCGAAAGAGTATATCAATTATTAGAAGATGTTGGTCTAAATAGGGACCACGCGAATCGCTATCCGCATGAGTTTAGCGGCGGACAAAGACAGAGGATTGGTATTGCCCGCGCCCTTTCGTTAGACCCAGATTTTATTATTGCAGATGAACCGATTTCTGCTCTGGATGTTTCTGTTCAGGCACAGGTGGTCAATCTTCTGAAGAATCTTCAAAAGAAGAAGGGGTTAACTTATTTATTTATCGCCCATGATTTATCCATGGTCAAACATATTAGCGACCGGATTGGCGTTATGTATTTAGGGAACCTTGTGGAATTGACGGAAAGCGCTAATCTTTACAAAAATCCACTTCACCCATATACACAGGCTCTTTTATCAGCCATTCCGATTCCAGATCCGGATGTAGAAGACAGGCGTGAACGAATTATCTTACAGGGAGAGCTTCCGAGTCCAATTAATCCGCCGAGTGGATGCGTATTCAGAACTCGCTGTCCATATGCGATGGAAGCTTGTGCAACGATGAAGCCCGAGTGGCAGGAAGTGGAGGAGAGCCATTTTGTTGCCTGCCATTTATATAATAAAAACATAACAGGTGATGTTAACGGCTCACAAGTCGCTGTTACAATCCGCTCGAGGGATTGATATGGACATCGGATTTTTAAAAAGGCAGATATCGGAGTTAATCACTCATTGTGATGGCAGAGTGGGAGTAGTGATTGAAACTCAAGAAGGCAGAATAGAAGTCAATGGAGCTGAGAGATTTTCTGCGGCGAGCCTGATTAAGATTCCGATTCTTATTGAAGGATTTCGGCAGAGTGATCATGGGGTTCTAAACCTTGAGGAATATTTGCCCGCCTTGCCCTCTAACAGAGTCGGAGGGGCTGGAGTTCTTCAGGCTTTATCAGAGGATTTGAAACTGAAAATCATTGATCTAATGGTCTTAATGATCATTGTATCTGATAATACAGCCACCAATCTATTGATCAATCGGCTAGGAAAAAATAAAATCAAGCAGTGTATGAAAACTCTAAACCTGCAAAACACGGAACTTAACCGGAAGATGATGGACTTCGAAGCAATGAAAAATGGGCTGGACAATTTTACATCTGCGAATGATATGGTTACCTGCTTAAAGGTTATTAATCAACATAGTTTTTTATCAAAAGAAAGCTCAGAAAAGGCCTTTGGCATACTAGCAAAGCAACAATTTAAAAATAAGCTTTCCAATAGGATAGATTTAGAGATGGTTAAAGTTGCTAGCAAAACAGGTGAACTGCCTGGGATTGAGCATGATTGTGCCATCCTTAAACATGGCAGTAAAACTGTATATGCAGCCATTCTGATCGATCAGCTTTCCGAGCAGGATGATGGCAGGAAAACACTAGCACAAATCGGCAATCTACTTTCACGATATATGATAAATGATTAAGGAGCGTTCTATCTAACGAGATAGGGCGTTTTTTTGAGGGGAGAAATTTTATTAAATATGAAAAGGAATGACTCTTTAGAACCACTCCTTTTCAGTGTACTGGTCAATATAGTCTTTTTAAATAGCTTTCCTCAAGAGATGTATGAATGGTCTCGCTATTTACATCTGGTAAATTAATATGATCTGCTAATATTTTTGCCGGATAAGGCAACTGCTCTTTGGGCAGCCAAGTTTCTGGGTGCCAAAGCTTAGAACGCTTAAAGGCCTTTGCGCAATGAATATAGCATTCTTCTACTCTAACCCCGATGCCGAGTAAAGGGACCTTGCTGTTAACAGCCATTTTTTCGAGAATATCCGAATCTTTAATAATGCATGCCTTTCCATTCATTCTTAAAGTTTCTTCGAGGCCCGGAATGACAAAAATAAGACCGATATGCGGATTGGCAATGATATTCCTCAGCGAATCGGATCGTTTGTTTCCGGGTCTTTCAGGTATAACAATATGCTGTTGATCTAGAACATGTACGAATCCAGGTGCATCCCCTCGGGGAGAAGTATCGCAATGTCCATTTGCATCTGAGGTAGAGATAAATACCATTGAAGACTTTGCGATAAAATCCTTGCAGTGATGATCTACATGATCGATCGCTTTATTGGTCACATTTTTGCTGGGCGTTCCTAATAAGGTCCGAAGTTCTTCATCGGAAGAAATGGTTTCTTTGAAAATCATTATCTATTTCCCTCCTAAAATCTATCAAGTACCTAAACGATTTCGAGACATTTTAATAAACTGAAGCTGGGGAATGGAAATGCCAATTAAGATCAGTGCAATCCCAATTGTTTGCGCACCCGATATTCTCTCTCCCAAAATAAGCATGGCAGCGACAATCGCAGCAGGCAGTTCGGCAGATCCGACAATGGCAGCTAACCCCGCATCAATTTTCGGTGTTCCGATGGCAAAGAGAACAATCGGAAAAATCGCACCAAAAAAAGCCATTGATAAACTATATTTCCATAGACCATCGAGGTGAATCCCATTCGTAATAAGCATAGGACCTGCAATGAATACAAGAACGATAAGTCCGCCAAGCGTAATAAAAAGACTGCGTTGAATGGTCGGTACTTCTTTTGCCACTTTCCCGCTTGCAAAAATAAATACTGCATACGTAACAGCAGACAATAATCCATAAACCAAACCATCTATTTGAAGAGGCTGGCCGCTGCTGCTTAAAAGATTGCTAGCAAAAATAGTTCCAACAATTAGAAAGACGACAGAAAGAATTTTATTTTTGCTTGGCATTTTCTTTTCATAAATGGCTTCTATTAATATACCAATCCATGTGAATTGAAATAAGAGAACGATTGCTAGGGAAGCAGAAACACGTTCAAGGCTTAGCCCGTAAAAAATACCAGTCAGGCTTAAGGCAGTGCCGGTTAACATAAGTGCCCCAGCTTGTTTAAAGCTAATCTTTATCCGCTTAATGAATGGAAAAGTTATTAAAAGCAGTAAGAAACCAAATAAATACTGGCTGCCAGTTAACTCATAGACAGTATGGCCTGCAGTTAAACCTGTTTTGACGATAGAAGCTAAAATCCCATAGCTGCATGCCCCGATGAAAATAAAGAGTGAGTACTTGAAGCTGTTCATATGCTGTTGCTCCTTACACATATTCAATAAGATTATTATAACATTTTCTTGAAATCCTGGAAATTATTTTAGTAATGGACTCTCCCCTTGAACATGTTCCTCGTCATTATCTACAGAAGACTTTCCTAATTCCTTGTTAATAAAATAAAAACCGCTCAATGACACAATAGTAAAGCCCCAGTTTAGTACTTGTCTTAAGATGATCCCTTTATCAAATGCCTCTACACCATATTGTTGAATAAGCCATGTTTTAATAGATGCCAGAATGACAAATTTAAGGGCAAATCCAGCAGTGATCCAGCTGAAGATGGTTAATATTTTCTTCCTAAAGAAGAGGGACTTCATCACTGATCGATCCTGTCCTTGCATTTCCGTCAAATCAAGCGCCATATATAAAAAAATAGGTTTTTTGACGATAATCGTCCCAAAGAAAACAGCACCTAGAATATAGGAATAAATGACGTTGTTCCACAGCAGCTGAAGGGCTGAGCCAGCTAGTACATCGATGAGGAAGGTAATGATCAGATTGGTAAGTAAATAAATACCGAAGAAATTTATTTTCTTGAGCTCAAAGAAGCGATACAGGCTGTAAAGAATACCAGGTACTGTGGATAGAATCATGGCCAGGTAGTCTCCGAACCACTCTCGTCCTAAGTTCCATACTGCTAACGGAAACACAACATAAAAAATAATATCAAGCAGAACAATATATTTCTTCAAATGACCACATCCTACAAAATAGTTATTAATAGAAAAGCGGAAGCGCCTTCGGAACAATCAAATGACAATTGTTCCTGCGATGACTAATCGCAGAAGCTATCCTTTGTGCTCAGCCCCGACAAGCATAAGACAAGCAGGCGAGAAGGTTGTTCTTTAACCTTCTTGACTGATTGGCTTATGACCTCGAGGGGCTAGGCGCTGCAGCTAGACATTGTAATAGTTCACTATTTAGAAGTAAATTCCTCTTTTTAACGCAAAAAGCCAGTGAGATATCTCACTGACTTTTTATATTTCTTATATTATTCTCCTAGGTAAGCGCTAAGCATCCAAATATGGATATCAATTTTCCCTATCAGCCCTACAGCTAGATCATTAATTGCGTCTTCATTGTGTTCGTCAGCCAAATCGGCAAGATCTTTTAGCTCCAACTTTAATTGCTTATAATCGGCAATTAGGCTTGAAACCATTTCATCAGTAGTTGTTTCACCTTTTGTTTCTTCTATGGTTGCTAAACTTAAATATTCTTTCATTGTTGAAACGGGTGTTCCGCCAATTGTAAGCAGACGTTCAGCTACTTCATCAACAGTGCTTGCTGCTTCATGGTAAAATTCCTCAAATTTCTCATGAAGTGTAAAGAAGAATGGTCCTTTTACAAACCAGTGATAGTGGTGAAGCTTTGTGTAAAGGACACTCCAATTTGCAATTTGAACATTTAATGCTGAATATAAGTTTTCCATTATTTTATCCTCCTCTGATATGTCTATAGTTATTATAACATATACAATATTAAAATCAATACTTAATTACAATTATTATAATTAAGTATTAAGTATTAAAAAACCTAGCCCTCAAAGGAGCTAGGAATGATTTGTATTAGTTTTTCTTCTTTTTTCGAACAAATACATATATTATATAACCAATGACGATAACGAGAGAGGCAATAATGGTTATTAGTGTGAAGTTTTCTTCAATAAAAGGCCTAGCATTTTCGCCAAGTGCCATAATGAATAAAGCCTCTAGAAAGAAACGTGCCCCACGACCGATAATAGACCAGATGACTAAAACGCGTAGACGAATTTTCGATATTCCTGCGAATATCGTAAAAACTTTATACGGAATAGGCGTAAAGGCTGAAATGAGGATGGCCATTGCGCCATACTTCGAAAAATATTGTTCCACTTTTTGAATTTTTTCCTCAGAAATAATTAATCTAAGGACAGGGCGACCAAGTTTTTTTCCAATAAACCATCCCAATATTGCACCTAGTACGGAGGCAACGGTTGTCAGAAACGCGTACCATAGGACGCTATCGGGATTGGAGATCCCCATTGGAATTAATAATACGTCTGGGGGAATCGGAAAAAAGGAAGAATCCGCAAAGGATACAAAAAATAATCCCCATATTCCGTACTCCATCAGCCACTCTTCGATTGCATGTATCATCTCAGACATAAATCAAATTCTCCTTTAATAAACTTAATGAAGTATAACATTTCTAATGCAGGCTCGTCATGTTTAACAATAAGTAATTGTGGAACAAGGGAAAGGTAAAGCCAAATAAAAACAAGTAAGTGGATAAGAAATCTCACTTTTGCAGCATTACACGGAAAACATTTAGTATTTAGTGGATAAATCATCTACAATATAGGAAAGTCCGTGTTCAGTAAGGAGTTTTATGATGCTCATAAGTTTATTTTTTCTATTAGGTGCCATTATTAGTGTATTATCCGGTTTCTTCGGGGTTGGCGGTGGATTTATCTTAACCCCTCTGCTCATGCTTTTTGGCTATTCTCCCATTGAAGCGGTGACAACAAGCTTATTATTTACACTTGGGACTTCATTTTCAGGAATCACAACACATATTCGCCTAAAAAACATCCTGTGGAAGATTGGAATTATTCTTGGCATAAGCGGAATTGCAGCCACTCAGCTAGCAAGGCCATTTGTGCTTTTTCTAGAAAAAAGAGGATTAGATGAGTGGGTTATCCCAATTTTCTATATTATTTTACTCTCTTATTTCGCAATGAAAATGTTTAAGCAAGGGCGAAAGTCGGAGGGATCCTCGGATAATAGTAACCCTATAGCTCCATCTGTTATTAAAATGATTCTTATTGGCGCATTCGCTGGATTTGTTTCCGCAACATTAGGTGTAGGCGGAGGTTTTATTATTGTGCCACTTTCGGTTGCCTTTTTAGCATTGGAACCAAAGAAAGCGATAGGAACAAGTCTTTTTACCATCTTTCTAATCGTTCCAGTAGCCTTTTTATCTTATGCGTTCACTGTTCCGATCAATTATAAAGTAAGCTTGCTGCTTGTTGCAGGCGGTCTAATAGGCTCGTCCTTTGGCGCGAAGCTGACGAGATATTATGAAAATAAAGAAATAAGCCTTCTTCTTAGCGGAATTTATATTGCAACCTTAATGAGCGTCATCCTTAAGCTTGTGAATTTAAGTATGGTCGGGCTTATTTTATTAGGCTGCTTTATTCTGTTTTTCTTTATAAAATCTATTATGAAGGTTCAGAGTTATAAAGCAAAAATAAAAGAATCGGCATGAAAAAATCGGGCGTAAATGCCCGATTTTTTTGCGGTCGTGTGGGAAGGTACATCGTCTAAGGGAAGTTAAGCTGTCCACAATGTCCCAACTAGTTTAGTTAGCTCTTTTCGCCACGAATTTTGAATCAGAAGCAAACATATAAGCTTTATGGTGGTACCTGATACTGAATATAAGCCCCATTGCCATCATATTCCCCATTAAAGAGCTTCCTCCATAGCTGATAAAAGGAAGAGGGATTCCTGTAATTGGCAACACTTGAATGGTCATCCCAATATTTTGAAAAACGTGGAAGGTAATCATGCTGATTACGCCCACACAAATATACGTATTAAATGGATCCTTCGTTTCAAGAGCTGTTTTCGTTAAATGGTAAATGAGCAGGAAAAATAAACTTATGACCAAACTGCCGCCAATAAATCCATACTCTTCACCTATTACGCTAAAAATGAAATCCGTATGACTATCTGGAATATAAACCTGTCTTTCGCTAAAGCCTTTTCCAGTTAAAAGGCCGGAGCCGATTGCCTGCAATGACTTATACAGCTGTAAACCCGCACCCTGCTTATGGCCTGCTGGATCTATCCAGGAGTATATTCGAAATAATTTATAGGTTTGAATATTAAAGTGTTTTTCCAAAAACTCAGGTGCCCAAATGACAAGGTATAGAATAGCCCCGCCAAAAACAGCGCCTAATCCATAAATAGGAACGATGATCTTCCATGAGATCCCTGACACCAAGATAATCCCAGTCACAATAGCGATAATGACTAAGGCAGTACCTAAATCATCAATAATAATGAGACCTAACGGGATAGCTGTTACAATTCCTAACTTCAATAAAAGAAATAGATCAGTCTTTATCGTTTTGACGATAAACTTTTCATAATGATTGACAATGATTCTGCTTAGGGCAAGGATAAGAAAAATCTTAACGAACTCGGACGGCTGGAAGGAACCAAGTACAGGGAATCTATACCAAAGTCTTGCACCTTTTATCTCTGGAACTAAACTAAGGGGTGAAATAAATAGTCCGATAAGGAGCAAAATTCCAAGCCCGTAAAGAATCCAAGAAAGTCTTTTGATTTGTTCACTGTCAAAATACATGACAATTCCTATTATCACAATTCCCACTGCATAATTCTTAATTTGGCTCAACACAAAGTTTCCTTCATATTGACCGGATGCTTGCCCGCTATATATAGCCATACAACTTATTAAAAAAAATATAAATAAAAGGAGACACAATGTCCAATCGAATCGTTCCGATACCTTTATTGGTTTATTCATCAAGCATGCACCTATTTCTTTTCATTCTTTCCATTTCATCGTAACAAAGAAAAAAATCCCTTTCAATGTATTTCCTCCTGCATACTTATATGACGAAAAAAAGAGCCTAGGGGTTTCCAAAAAAATAAAAGCACGGAAGATCCATGCTTTTACATAAGATGATTAATAAACATTGTCGCAATCCCAAAGTATGTTACAAGGGAGAAAATATCATTTAATGTTGTAATTAACGGTCCTGAGGCAACAGCAGGGTCGATTTTGAACCGGTACAAAATTAAAGGTATGATCGTTCCTGCAAGTGTCCCAATAATTAGCGTAAGGAATAATGAAACGCCGACAACGACTCCTAAAATGGCATTATCTTGCCAGAAATAAGCAATAAGAAATATTAAAATTCCGCAAATTAAGCCAATAATCAAGCTTACCCCAAATTCTCTCATAATGAGGTTAAATACAACTTTTTTGTCTATATCATTGGAGACAAGCCCTCTGACAACGACAGCAAGGGATTGGGTGCCGGTATTTCCGGTCATTCCAGAGATCATAGGCATGAAGAAGGCGAGTGCTACGACTTTCTGAAGAGTATCTTCATAGCCGCTAATAATACTCCCTGATAAAATTCCGATAAATAAGAGTAAAATCAGCCACGGCAGTCTTCGATAGGCTGCAACGAAAGCCTTTGTTTCAAAATCAATTGATTTCCCCGAAGCAGAAAGTTTTTCAAAATCTTCATTTGCTTCTTGAATAACAACGTCAATAATATCGTCAACAGTAGCAATTCCCATCAATACATTTTCTTCACTGACGACAGGAATCGCTAGAAAGTCATATCTTTCAACGAGTCTCGCAACTTCTTCCTGGTCGGTTGTCACGGATACCGAAATAACCCGTTCGTACATAATATTCTTAATGACCTCGGAAGGCTCAGCAATCAGGAGGTCACGGTATGATACAACGCCGACAAGTTTCCGTTCCTGATCTATGACATATAAATAATTGATGGTTTCCGCAAATTCGGCAAAAGATTTCAGCTTTCCAACCGCATCCATAACAGTATAGTAATCCCGAATCCAAACGAAGCGGTTTGTCATTAACCGCCCAGCTGTCTCAGGCGGATAATTCATAATGTCCTGAACGATTTGGGATTCGCTTTTCTTCATTCCAGAAAGAAGCGAAGCGATTTTCTCAGGAGATAAATCATCCAAGAGGAGGGCTAAGTCATCATTGTCCATTAAATCGAGAACTTTTCCTGTTTTCTCGATGCCCAATTTATTTAAAACCGCTAGCTGATCTTCTTTACTTAGCTCTTGTATTAAGTCAGCAAGCCGGTCAACATTCATATAAAGCAAAAAACGAGTCTTATGCTTTTCTGGGAGGTCTTCGTAAATTTGGGCAATATCATAAGGCTGCAATTCATCAAGAATGGTTTCAAACTCTTTTTTCTTATTTTCCTTTAATGTTTTAATAATGTGAAGAGTGATCTGATTTTCTGTCATATTCTGAATCATTCGTCTCACACTCCTTTCGCGGGAATGAGGTTTTATCTATATGGCACATGGCATAATGAATAACATATCATGAATATTATAAAAAAAGTTGCTATTGAAAGAAATGCAGTTATGATAAATATAATTGAAACTTTTATGTGGAAAATAAAACTAGTGATACTTTAAATTGATTTTTATTGATAAGATGATTTTGTTATTAAATGTCTTTATTTATTCTAAAAATGAAAGCATATATTTATTATAAGTACGGAGGTTTCACCATTGAAAAAAAGGAACCATAATATTCGAGACATCATCTATATTCATTTGAATGAACGTGAGCAATATGTTGTGACGTACGGAATTGAATTTGCTGAGTTCGCACAAGCTTTGTTCGAATCAATCAACAATCTCCTATTATTAAAGCACCGCTATGATGATGCGGACTTTAATATGCACACCTTACATGAATATATATCAAAAGACAAGCTGAGAAAGCTGATGGATAAAGACGTATATGGGTATGGTGATTTCTGCTGGATTGATTTTGAAGAGGAAGAGGATTTAAATGAGCTTTCTGGTCAGGCTATCGCGGAGCTATTATACATTGGACATTTAAAGGAGCATCTAAAACCGCCATTTTATAATAATTTAAGTAACCGATTTGTATATTTAGCTCATGATGACGGCTGGTTTAATAAAACATATTATCGGGATTTCGATGATTTTTTCCATATGCTCGGGGATGTCATTCCTGAAAAGATGGCAAATACAAAGGTAGAGAAATCACTGCTAGGCTTGAAGAAAAAGAAAACCTATCCGCCGATATCAAATGATATACTTCGTACATTGAAACCCCTTATGAGAGAAGGGGTCGTACTGTCTATTAAGGATATTGATCAAAGTCGGACAAAAATTGAAATTCCCATTTGGCCCATAGGGGATTTAACCGATATGGATGAAATGTATGAGGAATACGAATATATTGCGAAAACCCCATGTTCTGCAAAACTTGTCTTTGATAAAAAGCTAAGGGAATGGAAAATGTATGGCCAATAACGGATGTATATCTGTTATTGGTTTTTTGCTGGAGGGAAAGTGTAAGATTCATGGATCTCACTTTGATTTAATCCCAAGAGAAACGGTCACCATAAAGGTTTATGAATTACGAAAAAACTTGAATTTATTAAGGGAAAATAAATAACCTTTCTCCTTTTTCAAAAATATAGTGTATAATCGAAAGTGCGGAAAAATTTCATACATATTTAAAGAATGGGTGTCTTTTTAAAAGATAAGAGAGCATAGGTTTTCTCGAGTTTGAGAACTGTCTAGCTCCAGCGCCTAGCCCCGACAAGGCGCTTGCGCTTTTCTTAATAAGACTTAAAAGGGAAGTTGGTGTAATTCCAACGCGGTCCCGCCACTGTAATTGGGAGCTTACTGCAATTAGCCACTGTACATGTATGTATGGGAAGGCGCAGAAAAGCAATGACCATGAGCCAGGAGACCTGCCTAATTCTTACGCACCACAAGCCTACGAGGATAGGAGGTGTTTGACAGGTACAAGTCTTATTTTCTGATATACCTATTCAAACATCTCCATATTAAATGTGGGGATGTTTTTTTTATTTTAAAGGAGTTAGGAATTTCAAAATTGGAGGAATTTAGAATGAAAAAGCTATATTCATTATTATTCGCACTGCTTCTTGCTGTTGGCGTTTTGGCCGGATGTGGGGGAAGTGCAGAAGAACCAAAGGAAAATAATGCAGAGAAGGAAACACAACCAGCACAAGAGGAAAAAGCTGATTTTCCAGTCACAATAAAGGATGCCCTCGATAATGAGGTTGTCATAGAATCAAAGCCTGAGAAAATTGTTTCTCTGATTCCAAGTAATACAGAAATTGCGTTTGGATTAGGTTTAGGTGAGGAAGTCGTTGGTGTGTCTGATTACGATAACTATCCAGCTGAAGCTTCTGAAAAAGAGAAAATTGGCGGCATGGAATTTAATGTTGAGAAGATTATTTCCTTAAGCCCGAACCTCGTATTGGCACACGCTTCTAGCGCTCAAAGTGCAGAAGCTGGTCTTCAGCAGCTAAGAGATGCAGGAATTAATGTCCTTATTGTTAATGATGCAGCGAATTTTGATGAAGTCTTTAATTCTATTAACATGATAGGAACTGCTACTGGGAAGAAGGTAGAAGCAGAGGCTCTTGTTGAAAGCATGAAAGCAAAGCTTGAAGAAATTAAAGAAAAAGCTAAAGCCATTAAGGACGAAGAGCGCAAGAAAGTGTTTGTTGAAGTTTCCCCAGCTCCAGAAATTTATGCTGTTGGAGCCAACACGTTTATGGACGAAATGCTTCAAATGATTCATGCAGATAACGTAGTAACCGAAGAAAATTGGCCAAAAATGGATCCAGAGGCGGTAATTGAAAGAAATCCGGATGTAATCATTACAACTCACGGATATTATACAGAAGACCCTGTTGGCAATGTACTAGCCCGTGATGGCTGGCAGGATATTAATGCCGTTAAAAATAATCAGGTGGTAGACGTAGATTCTGATACAGTTACGCGTTCAGGCCCAAGGCTTGTTGAAGGAGTAGAGCTACTTGCAAAAGCAATTTACCCGGAAACATTTAAATAATAAGGTTTTTGCTTATATTCTAGCATCGGCATTTTTAGTAACTGCTATGCTGTTAGGCATTTCCATTGGAACGGTTTCGGTTCCAGCTATAGATATTATTAAAATTATTGGTGCAGAAATTTTCCGCATGACACCAAATGAACAAATTGATTCCATGTTTTCAAATATTGTCATGAATATCCGTCTTCCTAGAGTTATTCTGGCAGGCTTGGTTGGCGCATCTCTCGCAATTGCGGGAGCCGCCTTCCAAGGTTTATTAAGAAATCCTCTCGCAGACCCGTATACGCTAGGTGTTTCTTCAGGTGCCTCAGTGGGAGCTGTTATTACACTATTCTTCGGACTTTCCATTCCGTTTGTGGGCCTTTTTACGCTTCCATTGTTAAGCATCCTTTTTTCATTTGCTACCATTTTTCTCGTCCTGCTGTTTGCCCGTCATGTGGAACGGTCGATGAAGGTAGAGACGATTATTTTAACAGGTATTATTTTCAGTTCCTTTTTAGGAGCATTTATTTCACTGATGATTGCTCTAACAGGTGAGGAATTAAGACAAATAATTGGCTGGCTGCTCGGCAGTGTATCGATGCGCGGATGGGCTTATATCAAAATTATCATTCCATTTTTCATCATTGGGTCAGTTATACTGATAATAAATAGCAATGAACTAAATGCCATGTCCTTTGGGGAAGAAAGAGCCCAGCATATAGGCGTGAATGTGCAGAGAAGAAAGCTGATGATTCTTATTGCAGGCTCAATGCTTACAGGAGCGGCTGTGGCGGTTTCGGGTACGATCGGTTTTGTAGGGCTCGTTATTCCTCATTTGACTAGGCTGCTGTGGGGACCGGATCATAAGCACTTATTGCCTTTATCCATATTAACAGGCGGCGGCTTCCTTATACTTGCCGATCTTGTAGCAAGAACCATTATCTCTCCAACCGAGCTTCCCATTGGGGTTATTACAGCGCTTATAGGGGCACCTGTATTTGCAATCATTTTGATGAAACGAAGAACGGAAAGAAGAGGATAAATTATGCTTAGCGTCCAACAGATAACAGGAGGATATACAGGAGAGTCTGTCATCAAGAATGTATCCTTTGAACTGGAAAAGGGAGAGCTATTCGGGATATTGGGTCCGAATGGAAGCGGGAAAACGACGTTGCTCAAAATGCTTAGCGGCATTTTGCCTTTTAGCAGCGGGGAGGTCTTATTAAAAGGAAAATCATTAAGTGATTACTCCACTAAAGAATTGGCGAAAATCATTGCTGTTCTGTCCCAGCATTCCAATCAAAGCTTTTCTTATACTGTAAGGGAAACGGTTTCATTAGGCAGGTATGCCCATCAAAAAGGATGGTTTCATTCATGGTCACAGGAGGATGAACGGATAGTAAAGCAGGCAATGGAGCAGACAGGCGTTGAGCTTTTTGAAAGCCATTATCTTCATGAGCTTTCAGGCGGAGAAAGACAAAGGGTTTTCTTAGCACAGGCACTGGCACAGGAGCCCGAAATTTTGCTGCTGGATGAACCGACGAATCATCTTGATCTTTCCTTTCAAAAAGACTTGCTCGATTTGTTAAAAAGCTGGACAAAAAATCGCGGTCTAACCGTCGTCTCTATTTTTCATGATTTGAATCTTGCGGGTTTATATTGTGACCGGCTTTTGCTGTTAGAGAAGGGTGAAATTAATATAAACGACACACCAAATGAAGTGTTGCGGGAAGACCGAATACGAGGTGTCTACAAGACGAAGATTGAAAAGCATCCCCATCCAAAGGTGCCTGCCCCACAAATGGTGCTGCTCCCTGAAGACTTAGCAAGGGATCAGGAACGTTTATGCTTAGATGAAAGTTTTCTAGAGCTTTCTGATGAGCATGTTGTTTTCCGGTCGCCTATCCCTCTTCGAACGATGTCATCGGGAGTTGTTGGCTCCGGAACAGGCTGGCATCAACTATTTGTAAATCGCCATGTGGATAAAAATTATGACTGCATTGATCATCGGAAAGAGATGGTTGAGTATCTAAAGGCTCATGGGTTCGAGTCAGGAGAAACCGTGGGTATGATGACAGCCGTCATGCTTCAGGATGTGAGCTTTCAGCTTTATCGAGACGAAAGTTTTGCAGCGTTTGTTATTGTAACAGCTGGTGTTGGAAACGCCGTTGACGCGGCCAAAGCTAATGAACATGTTTTTCAATTACAGCCGGGTACGATTAATACATGGGTTTTTGTCAGTGGAGACATGACAGAGGAAGCCATTATACAGAGCATCATGACTGCTACGGAAGCAAAGGTAAAAGCGTTGCAAGACCTAGAAGTAAAGGACCCTGTTACAGGCACAATCGCGACAGGAACATCGACAGACAGTATATTAATTGCATCTACTCAAAGAGGCCAGAAGCTAGAATATGCCGGCACCATCACGCCGCTTGGAAAAATGATCGGTAAAGGCGTCTATGAATGTACAAGGGAAGCGATTCAAAAGAGCAGAAAAAGGGTGAAGAAATGATTTTGTATCACCTGATTGCCCTGACGATTGCCGTACTAATCGATTTAGTCGTAGGTGACCCGCCACACTTTCCGCATCCTGTTAAATGGATGGGTTCTTTCATTTATAAATTAGACAAAAGCTGGAATAAAGGAAGCTCGAGAAGATTAAAAGGAGCAGCTATGTTGTTAACGGTTTTGCTGACAGTAGCAGGCATTACTCTCCTTCTTGTCTATATTTTGTATGGTATCCATCCGATTGCCGGCATACTTGCAGAAGCGATTTTGATCTCAACAGCGATTGCACAAAAAAGTCTAAAAGAGGCTGCAATGACTGTTTATGAGCCCTTGATAAAGGGAGACATCGTAGAGGCTAGACATAAGCTTTCTTATATTGTTGGAAGGGATACTGACAAGCTGAACGAGCCTGAAATTGTAAGGGCAACGGTTGAAACCGTTGCTGAAAATACAAGCGATGGGATTACGGCTCCGCTTTTCTGGGCGCTCATTGGAGGAGCTCCATTTGCTCTTGTTTATCGGGCGATTAACACCTGTGATTCGATGGTTGGCTATCGCAACGAGAAGTACGAAGACTTTGGCTGGGCTTCTGCCCGCCTAGATGATGTCGTTAACTGGATTCCGAGCAGGCTGACTTCTGTCTGTATGTTAGCTGGGAACCGACCTGCTCATACTAAAATGAAAAAGGTGAGGGAGATTGTTTTCCGTGATGCCAAAAAGCACCCAAGCCCAAATTCTGGCTGGGGAGAGGCGGCAGTTGCTGGGCTATTAGGTATTCAGCTTGGCGGCATCAATTATTACAAAGGGAACGTTTCGAATCGGGCAACCATGGGTGACCCCCTTTATAGCTTAGAGAAAGTCCATATTCTTAAGACGAACAACATTGTTACTCGAACCGTACCAATCTTTTTAATCTTGCTATGGATAGGAGGGATGCTCATTGAATTGGCCCGTACATGGTTCTAATCCTCAGTATTTATTCGCATCATTAAATATGGCTATGCCACATCATATGATTGATTTTAGCGCAAATATAAATCCGCTTGGTCCTCCACCAATATTGAAAGAAAAGTGGGCGGAGCTTTTTTCAGTGATAGCTGATTATCCTGATCCTAAAGGACATAGGTTTAAGAAGAAACTTGCCGAAAAAGAAAAGCTGTCGGAAAGACAAATACTAATTGGCAACGGGGGAGCGGAGCTGATTTCCCTTATTGGCAGGATGCTTGCTGGAAAAAGAGTTCTGATTGTTCAGCCAGCTTTTTCAGAATATGAAGAAGCATGCCGGATTAATAGCTGTACGATTGATTATCATCAGCTGAGTCCCGAAAAATGGGAATTGAATGTAGAAGAGTTAGCGGAGAAATTGCCCAATACAGACGCTTTATTTATATGTAATCCATGTAATCCAACAGGTGTATACTATTCTAAATCTAACCTGATTGCACTTATGAATGAATGTCAGAAACAAGATTGTCTCTTCATTGTGGATGAAGCCTTTTATGATTTTCTTTCCGAATATGAGTCGATCGTTTCTTGCATAAATGAATATTCCAATTTGATTATCATTCGATCGATGACGAAAATGTTTGCGATACCGGGCTTGCGATTAGGATACTTAATGGCAAATCAAACGATTATTGATTATTTAGCAAGCTTGCAGCCGCATTGGAGTATGAATGCACTTGCCTTACAGGCAGGGGAATGGTGTCTTGATAGTGAATCCTATGTCTGGGAAACTAGAGAGCTAATCAACAAGGAAAGAAAAAGGCTATTTGATTTTTATCGACAGAAAGATTTAATGTTATCCCCATCGAGGGTTAATTTTTATTTGTTAAGAGATCCGGTCGTACATGATCAGTTTTCATTATTTCAATTTCTACTCTCAAAAGGGATCATCCCAAGGCACACGATGAATTTTCCGGGAATAGAAGGAGAGTGGCTGCGTTTTGCTATAAAGGGGCCAAAGGAGAATGACAAACTCATGGGGGCGATAGAGGAATGGCGGAATCGACCATAATCTTTATTAGCGGTGGCGTTCGGAGCGGAAAAAGCAGCTTTGCTGAACAGCTTGCAGCAGAAGAAGCGAAAAAAACGGGTGGACAGCTTCATTACATAGCTGCAGGACAGGCAAGTGATTCGGAGATGAAGGAGCGAATCCTTAGGCATCAAAAGGACCGGCTAGATAGCGGCTTAAACTGGAAAACATGGGAAAAGCCCAATGAGCTACAAGAGTTTTCAGGCTTCTTTACAGATACAGATATTATATTGCTAGACTGTCTAACAACTCTATTAAATAATGAATTCTTTAGTGTGGATGAGCAATGGATGAAACTTGAATTTCAACAAAAGGTCATGCAGGGGATTCTAGAGGGAATTAAACAGATTTCGCAAAATTGCCATCGGCTCATTATCGTTAGCAATGAAGTGTTGAATGAATCGCAAGGAAGCAATGAGCTGGTCTTCATCTATAGGAGAATGCTTGGTCAGCTTCATCAGCAAATCGTTGCCAAAGCTAAACAAGCTTATCTCGTAGAAGCAGGCATTCCCATCCTGATGAAAGGAAAAGAATGAGCATGAAAGGCATTATGATACAAGGAACCGCATCGGATGTAGGCAAAAGCTTAATTGTTACGGCTCTGTGCCGAGCTTTTGCCAATGAAGGCTATAAAATAGCTCCATTTAAATCACAGAACATGTGCAATTTTTCTTATATAACAGAGGATGGCAAGGAAATTGGCCGATCACAGGGGCTTCAGGCTGAAGCCGCCAAAACAGTAGCTACTGAATGGATGAACCCGATATTATTAAAACCTCAGCCCAATCAAAATTCGGAGGTAATTTTACTGGGAAAGACTTTAGAAACGGTTTCGGGAAAAAGCTACAAGGAATTGTTTTATGAAAAGGGTCTCCAAACGATTGAAACGGCCCTTGAGAAATTATCAAAGGAATTTGACCTGCTCGTGATGGAAGGAGCAGGGAGTCCAGTTGAAATCAATTTAAAGGATAAAGAGCTTGTCAATATGAAGGTTGCCGAAATGGCTGATGTACCGGTCATTTTAGTAGCGGATATTGAAAGAGGCGGTGTCTTTGCCAGCATTGTTGGCACATTAGAGCTGCTGACCGCTGCAGAAAGAGCGAGAGTGAAGGGGCTCATTATTAATAAGTTTCGCGGTGATCATTTATTATTCGAGGATGGCGTTAAATGGCTGGAGGAAAGAACGGGTATTCCCGTTTTGGGCGTTCTCCCTTATGTAGATAACCATATGATTGCCGAGGAGGATTCTCTATCCATGCCTTCCGGGAAATCCGTTATTAGCAAAGCATCCCATCCATATGAATTAGGAGACGAAAAGTACGATGAGCTTGCATCCCGATTATTAGAGCATTTTGATTGGGAGAAGTTAGAGGAGATTATTCTTAACTGGGGTATGGCTGATGAAGTGGTTTAAAGGATTGCTTATCAATCTGCAGTTTTTTACTTCCATTCCGATTCCTTTCCAACTGCCAATGGATAAAGCTCATCTTGAAAAATCGATTAGGACTTTTCCGCTGCTTGGTCTCATACAGGGTGCTATTTATGCATTGATTCTTTATGGTTTTCTCCACTGGACACCGTTTTCCACTTTAACGGCTGCATTTGCCGTGTGGCTCGCGGGGATTATTTTGACAGGCGGTATCCATCTCGATGGGTGGATGGATGCAAGTGATGCATTCTTTTCTTTTCGGGACCGAGAGAAAAGGCTCGAAATCATGGGTGATCCGCGGACAGGGGCATTTGGTGTGCTATCTGTCATTGTTATATTGAGCACCCGTTTTCTTTTTATCTATGAGATTGTCCAAATGATCCATCCAGTTTCCTATGTCCTTATCGGATTGCTGCCGTTTTTCAGCAAAATGGTGATGGGCGTGCTGCTATTAATAGTGAAAGCTGCTAAAAAAGAAGGCTTAGGGCCCCTTTTTAAAAATGCAGCTAATGAAAAGACGCTGTTCGTCTATCCGATTTACATCGTTATTCTGCTTATCATCATTGTGTTTTTTCTAAAGGAAGCCATCTGGGGAATGCTCTTCTTTATTTTAGTATCAGGATTCATTTTGCTTTTTTTACGAAGAAAAATTGTGAACTGGTTTGGCGGGATGACAGGGGATGTTCTCGGAGCAAGTGTGGAGGGGACGGAGGTGCTGCTATGGATGACGCTGTGGCTATTACATTATTTCGCCATGGGCTGACAGAGGCAAATAAACGACAAGCTTATCTTGGCTGGACGGATTCACCTCTTTGTCAAAAAGTAGAGAGAGCTTCGGAAAAGTATGATTATCACTTTTCTAGTAATTTAGGAAGATGCATAGAGACGGCAAACATGATGTTTCCAAATGACACAGTTCATACAATTGAAGAACTTCGGGAGATGAACTTTGGCGGGTGGGAAGGAAAAACATATAAAGAGCTAAAGTCTAATTTGGATTATCGGCTTTGGCTTTCTGATCCCTTTTCCAAAAAGCCTCCAGAGGGAGAATCTTTTGACGAGTTTTCTGAACGGGTTAATTTAGGGTGGCGTAAGGTGACGGATATCATTATTCACCTCTCGTTAGACAAAACTGCGATTGTCACACATGGAGGGGTCATCAGGGCATTATTAACAAAATGGGCCCCGATGGAGAAGGGCTTTTGGGAATGGGAAGTCCCCCATGGTAAGGGCTATGAGCTCATCTGGAAACGGGATGACTTTAGGAGGGGTGAACGATGCACTTTGTTACGGGAGGCGCCTTTAATGGCAAATCTAAATGGATAACAGAATATTATCATTTAAAGGATACTCCTCACCTATGGATTTCCTGCCATAAACATGAACACGCTCCTTTGAGATTTGATGATCATCTAATTATCATTCTTGAAGGAATTGAACTTATGCTAAAGGATTTATCAGCTCAATCTGAAATCAGTGAGGCTAGGAAGCGATGGCAGCGTCAGCTTTCTCGGTGGATGAATTGGGAGAATGAAAATCCACGCAGAAAAATAATATTAATAGGAACAGATATGAATAAAGGAATTGTTCCTATGCTTGCAGAAGATCGTAAGTGGCGTGATTTGACTGGCTGGGCTTATCAGGATGCCGTACGGGCAGCATGCCGAGCAGATTTAATCTGGTATGGAATTAGCCAACGTTTAAAATAAAAAATGGCTATGACCGTAAGAGGTTTGTTTTAAAGAGATTGCGATTACCATTTAATAAACCATAAATTTATAAAGGGGCAGTGACAATGAGAATTTACACACGTACAGGTGATAAAGGGAAAACAAGCATTATCGGAGGAAGAGTGGATAAGGATGATATTCGGGTTGAAGCGTATGGAACGGTTGATGAAGTAAATTGCTTCGTTGGCCAGGCAATGACACAGTTGGATTCAGATAAATTTAAAGATATTTTGGATGATTTAGAAAAAATCCAACATGAATTATTTGACTGTGGCGGCGATTTAGCGAATGTTATGAAAAATCGTGAGTTAAAGCTGCAAAAGGAATCCGTTGAATACTTGGAGAAAAAAATCGATGAATTGACTGAAGAAGCGCCTAAGCTGGAAAGATTTATTTTACCTGGTGGAACACCTGCAGCCGCATCGATCCATATTGCCCGAACAGTAACGAGAAGAGCGGAGAGATTAGTTGTTTCTTTAAAGAAAGCAGATCCGGAAATTTCAGAGGCAGCTCAGCAATATTTAAATAGATTATCAGATTATTTCTTTGCGTTAGCTAGGGTCATTAACTTCCGCTTGAATGAAAAGGATGTTGAATATATCCGTAGTGCGAAGGTTTTTCGTGAAGGGAAACGCAAGGAGGATAAATAAATGAAAAGCACGAAAATGGCTTTAATTGCTTTATTAGTGGCGTTGACCGCTATTGGTGCGGCAATCAAGATTCCTGCGATCATTGGCAGCGTGGCATTAGATGCATTTCCTGCACTGCTCGCTGCGGCCATATTAGGCGGTCCTTCAGGTGCTGTCGTTGGGGCTATGGGTCATTTGCTATCGGCTTTACTAGGCGGGATGCCGATGGGTCCGTTTCATGGGATTGTTGCTGTTGAGATGGCCATCTTAGCCTATGTTTTTGCCGTTCTTTACCGTAAAGGGATGAAGTGGCAGGCTGGCATTTTCTTTATTCTTGGAAATTCATTTGCCGCGCCGCTTCCGTTTATGTTTTTAATGAGCGAAGCCTTTTATTTGTCTATTGTGCCTTCTCTGTTAATCGGCTCAGCCTTAAATACAATCCTTGCCTTAATTCTGATTCCGAGACTTGCCCGATTGGTTGAGCCCATTCTCTCTAGAGTGGGAACACACCAATGAGGGATGTACTAATTATCCCTTTTAATGGAGAGGAATCCCTTGTCATTGCTAGTGATAATAGCGGAGGGATCGGATTAAAGGAGATGGATGAAGTCTATGTTCCTTATGAGGTGGTTGCTTATTATAGCTTCCGCGTAGCGGTTATGGAGTGTATGGCTGCTGGCGGGGCCCCCTTTGCTGTAACGTTGCTGAACTTTTGTGGAGAACAAGCTTGGAAAACGTTAATGGATGGAATTCACCGTGGGATTGAAGAGCTGGGTTTAGCGAGAATTCAGGTTAATGGCAGTACGGAAAGCAATTTTTCACTTGTACAGTCAGCGGCGGGGTTAACTGTTCTTGGAAAGGTGCAGAACGATGCTGTTGATAATTGTTTGGAGTTTTCAGAGGAGACGATGGTTGCGGTTATTGGTAAGCCATTAGTAGGCAATGAGGTTGTCGAGTTTGAAGGGGAGGTTGCACCTCTTTCCCTATTTAAGGAGCTTTGTTTATTAGAAGATGTCATTCTTTTACCAGTTGGCTCAAAGGGGATTTTATATGAGTTGAACCAATTGTTTTCAAACCGGACATTTAAGGAGACAGAAGTATCTTCTAGTTTAGATATAAAAAAGTCAGCGGGGCCGTCCACCTGTTTTCTTGCTGTTTTTAGCCAAGAGAAAAAGGAAGAGATCATGGCGGAAGCTGGTCGATATTTTCATAAAGTTGAAGTGATCAAATGTTAAATTTATATGTGATTAGACACGGGGAAACAGAATGGAATAAGCAAAAAAGAATGCAGTGCCGGCTAGATTCTGATTTGACAGAAAAGGGCAAGAAAGACGCGCGATTATTGGGAGAAAGACTAAAGGAAACAGAGTTCGTGCGGATAATTTCCTCCCCTAGCAAGCGAACATATGAAACAGCTAAACTGGTTGTTGGGGAAACAAACGAGGCTATTGAAACCGATGAAAGATTAATGGAGATTCATTTGGGAGATTGGCAGGGGAAAGTAGAAGAGGATATTAAGAGGGAGTATCCAGACCAGTTTCATGCTTATTGGAATTTGCCGGCTTCCTTTGAAAGTGTGGATGGAGAGAGCTTTCATGATGTGAAAGAGAGGATTTTAGAGTTTTTAATGGAGTTAGAGAGATATACACCTTCAGGAAATGTTCTCGTTGTTACACATGGAGTCGTGATCAAGGCACTTTATCTTTTATGCAGAAATGCCCCTATTGAAGAAATTTGGAATCCCCCTTTCATCTATGGAACTAGTCTTACAATGATTAAAATGCAGAATGGAAAAATGGACTTGGTTTTGGAAGGATGTACAGAACATTGTAGCTAGACTTGCTTTTTAGCAGGTCTAGTTTTTTATTGTTTTTAGCGCTAATTAAGTGAAATGGACTTGGATCGGTAGTCAAAGAGCATGAATGGTGACCTTTTAAAGAGAAAAAGGCATAGAGCGGTAATTAAGAGAGTTTATGTTGAGGTTCAGAGTGACAATAATAATTAATGTAAAAGTTGATAAAAAGGATTTTTACTAAAAAAAGAGAAAGTTAATGAAGAAAATAAAAATTAGAGGTGATTTCATGAATCTAAAGTTGGGGTATGTCATTTTATATGTTGAAAATCTTGAGAAAACAAAGCGTTTTTATGAAAACTTATTAGGATTAGAACTAAGGAATGAATTTGGAACCTATATAGAATTTAACACGGGATCAACGATTCTTTCTTTTAACACAAGAGAAGGGGGACGAGAGGTTACAAGTCTTCCGATTCCAAATGGCATTAGAAAGGAACAAACCTTTGAACTGGGATTTGTTACGGAGGACGTAGAGGGAGTTGTTGATGTCCTTCGTGAAGAAGGGGTACCAATTCTAATAGAACCAGTTGAAAAGCCTTGGGGTCAAAAGGTTGCATATGTTGAGGATCCTGATGGACATTATATTGAGATTTGTTCGCCGATTGAGTAAAAAATGCTTGAGAAATTGGTCATGTTTAATTGATATGTAGCCTTGAAACGCTTGGCATACCTAATGCGGAGGCCATTTAATTAAACGTTTGATTAAAACTAAACAAACGTTTAATTAAATTTAATCAAACGTTTAATTAATCATTTTTCCTTAAAATATTACTTTTATAGAAAAAGGATTCCTAGTATTTATCCTCGAACGATTAGTAAAGAGGTGAAACAATGATAACGTTACAGCCAATTGGTTTTGCTTATAATGAAAGAACGGAAATAGAGGATGATCATTGGGGAGAAGTTATTTCTAAGATCATCCTAAATGACTCTCTTCCTGAGGAGTCTTTATTTGAAATAGAAACTTTCTCACATTTGGAGATCATTTATTATTTTCACAAAGTCGGCAAGGAGAAAATTATTACAGGTGCCAGACATCCCAGAAATAATACTGACCTCCCTAAGGTTGGAATTTTTGCACAAAGAGGTAAAAATAGACCTAATCTAATAGGACTAACCACTGTTAAATTTATAAAAAGAGAAGGTCGGCAATTATTTGTCCAAGGTCTTGATTGTATTAATGGAACACCGATCCTAGACATAAAGCCAGTGATGAAAGAGTTTCTGCCTAAAGAACCGATAAAGCAGCCAGCCTGGACAAATGAAATTATGGAAAATTATTGGAAATGAATAATACCTTGCCCTCCAATTGGCGGGTTTTTCATTTGAAACGACTTTATTTTATCTATCTGAAAAAAAGAGATACATAAAGAGAATAATAGCATTTGCCTAGTTTATGCGCTTTCACTTGATTTGTAATTTACTAGAAATATGGTAAGATGGATTTTGTTTTTAACGGCCCTGACTTCGATGAGAGTTCGAAGTCGTTTTATTAAAAAATGTGCAGAAAGCTGCAATTTAAAGGAGTGTTCATTTGAAAGTACTAACAACTAAAGAACAATGGTTTGGTAATGTTCGCGGAGATATTCTTTCTGGGATTGTTGTCGCATTAGCCCTAATACCAGAAGCGATTGCTTTCTCGATTATTGCCGGGGTCGATCCTATGGTTGGGCTTTATGCTTCTTTCTGTATTGCTGTTACGATTGCGATATTTGGAGGCAGACCAGGGATGATTTCCGCTGCAACAGGGGCGATGGCATTATTAATGGTTACACTTGTTGCTGATCATGGTTTGCAGTATTTGTTTGCTGCGACTATTTTAACGGGAATATTCCAAATTTTATTTGGCGTTCTTAAGTTAGCTCGTTTTATGAAGTTTATTCCGCGGTCAGTAATGGTAGGCTTTGTTAATGCATTGGCCATCTTGATTTTTATGGCTCAGCTAGAGCAATTTGTGGGAGCCACTTGGGTTATGTATGCAATGGTCGCTGGGGCACTTGCCATTATTTATCTTTTTCCAAGAATTACGAAGGCTATTCCTTCCCCGCTGGTGGCAATAATTGTTATTACACTCATTGCTATTATGACGAAGAGTGACGTTAGAACGGTAGGGGATATGGGGGCATTGAGCTCTGCCTTGCCAACCTTCATATTTCCAGACGTTCCTCTGAATTTTGAAACATTAAAAATTATTTTTCCTTATTCAATTGGTCTGGCGATTGTTGGTTTATTAGAAACATTACTAACTGCTACCATTGTAGATGACATGACAGATACGGCAAGTGATAAAAACCGCGAAAGCCGGGGGCAAGGGATTGCGAATATTGTGGCTGGATTTTTTGGCGGGATGGCTGGGTGTGCCATGATTGGCCAATCAGTCATTAATGTGAAATCTGGGGGAAGAGGAAGACTTTCTGCTCTTGTTGCCGGGACGTTTTTGATGTTCCTCATTTTAGTATTAGGAAAAGTTGTCGTTCAAATCCCAATGGCAGCCCTAGTCGGGGTCATGATTATGGTGTCTATTGGAACATTTGATTGGTCTTCTATTAAGGGGATGGCAAAGATTCCCGTTACGGATTCAATCGTAATGGTGACAACAGTGTTAACAGTTGTATTTACACATAATTTATCAATTGGAGTATTTGCGGGAATTATTTTAAGTGCGATTTTCTTCGTAGCAAAAATTTCAAAAGTCCATGTTACTTCTAAAGTGGTTGGGGATAAGAAAGTTTACGCCGTGAAGGGGCAAGTATTCTTTGCCTCTGTAAATGAATTGCTTTCTTTTATCGATTTTAGCAGTCATGATAAAAATGTGGAAATTGACTTCAGTGAAGCCCATGTATGGGATGATTCGGCTGTTGCAGCAATTGATAAAATAGTTTTAAAGCTAAGGGAAAACGGTTCGGCAGTTCAGCTTATTGGCTTGAATGCACCGAGCTCTAATTTAATCGAGCGGGTGGCTGTCCATCATAAGCAAGGAGCATAATTATCTGGACATTAGAAAAAGGCGCAGGGTGATCTGCGCCTTTTGTGTATAAAAATATAAAAAAATCGGATATAGGCTTCTGATTAGCAATAATAATAAACATAAATTAGTTTCAATACTGAGTTATTTACATAATAATAATGTATGGGCGGATTTTTGAAAAAAATTCCTCAATAAATCACACCTTAATCACTCCCTTTCTTAATTCACTAAGTGGTAAAATAGGAAAGTGATTCGAGAATGGAGGTTCCAATTATTTATGAAAACAAAAGTCGGGCTTTTATACGGCGGTAAATCTGCTGAACATGAAGTTTCAATGCAAACAGCTATGGCTGTCATTAAAGCGTTAGATTTAGAGAAGTTTGAAATATATCCTATTTATATATCAAAGGACGGACAATGGAATAAAGGGCCACAGCTGCACGGACCCGTTACGAACGTAAAGGAACTGGCATTTTCTAATATGGAGGCATTAGCGCCAACAGCACTAGCACCAGCTATGTTTAAAGCAAATGAAGCGGAAAAAAGCACATTTGATGTCATTTTCCCGCTTTTGCATGGTCCAAATGGCGAAGATGGTACAGTTCAAGGACTCCTTGAGCTTCTTAATCTACCTTATGTTGGGAATGGCGTTCTCTCCTCTTCTGCAGGAATGGATAAGGTAATCATGAAAAATATCTTTGCCCAGGCTGGTCTTCCCCAAGTAAAATATGTTTGGTTTATTCGTGGTGAATGGGAAAAGTCGAATGAGGATGCTTATCAGAAGGTTGAAGATGAACTAGGCTATCCATGCTTCGTTAAACCGGCAAACCTCGGCTCAAGTGTAGGAATTAGTAAATGTTCGAACAGAACGGAGCTCGAAAAGGCATTTGCTGAAGCATTCCAATTTGACCGAAAAATTATTATCGAAGAGGGAGTGACAGCAAGAGAAATTGAAGCAGGCGTCCTTGGGAATGACAACCCTGAGTGCTCCGTTGCTGGTGAAATTGTACCGAAGAAAGAATTCTATGATTATAAGGCAAAATATGAAGATGGAAACACAGCTCTTATTATCCCTGCAGAAATTTCAGATTCTGAGTATAACGAGCTTAAGGAAATGGCGATTCGGGCATTTAAAGCGTTAGATTGTTCCGGACTTGTAAGAGCGGACTTCTTTTTAACAAGAGAAGGAAAATGGTATATCAATGAGGTTAATACTATGCCTGGATTTACACCATTTAGCATGTTCCCTCTTCTTTGGAAGCATACTGGGGTTGAGTATCCTCAGCTTATCGAGCGCCTTGTGAATTTAGCTATTGAAAGACATGCGGAAAAGCAGCATATTAAATATACGATGGAATAAGTGGGCGAAAGCGTATGGAGACACGGCGATTTGCCGTGTTTCTTCAATAAAGGGATAATCTCAGTCTATTTGGAGGTAACCGATGATAACAAAAAGTGTTAAAGAAGTTTTCGAGATGATTAATATTGAAAATGATATCTCTAGTTTTCAGGATACGGTTATAAGCGGTGTAAGTATTGATACGAGGAAAATACAGCCGGGCAATTTATTTGTTCCTTTTAAAGGTGAGAATTTCGATGGTCATCGCTTTGTGGAGGAGGCAATTAATAAGGGTGCTGCAGCAGCCCTTTGGCAGAAGGATGTACCAAATCCGCCATTGCATTTGCCGATTTTAATAGTTGAAAATACACTGCTCGCTTTACAAGAGCTTGCAAGAAATTACCGACATATGCTCGGTGTTCGCATTGTTGGAGTGACAGGCAGCAATGGTAAAACAACAACAAAGGACATGACAGCTAATTTGCTGTCAATTAAATATAAAGTCCATAAAACAGAAGGAAATTTTAATAATGAAATCGGTTTGCCGTTAACGATACTTGATCTTGATGGGGATACGGAGATTGCTGTCCTTGAGATGGGGATGAGCAGTAGAGGGGAAATCGATTTTCTAACGCGGTTGGCTGAGCCTGAGGCTGCGATTATTACAAATATCGGTGAGTCCCACCTACTCGATCTTGGGTCAAGAGAGGGAATTGCAGAAGCGAAGCTAGAAATTATTCATGGACTGCAGGAAAATGGGGTAATTGCATATTATGGTGATGAACCACTGCTGGATGAAAAGCTATCTGACTATAAAGGCAATGTTAAGATTAGAACTTTTGGCAGAAGTGGCAGGAATGATATATATCCAGTAGATATAGAACAAAATGATATCGGAAGCACTTTTAGAACAAATGTTGCGGATATAGAATTTAAGCTTCCGGTTCTTGGAACTCATAATGTATTAAATGCGTTGGCAGCTATGACGGTTGCTAGTCATTTTGGGGTTCCGTTCGATCGAATGAATGAAGGCTTCTCGAAGCTGAGGCTAACAAATATGAGAACCGAGCTTTTGCAAGGCAAAAAAGGCGAAAAAATAATAAATGATGCTTATAATGCGAGCCCAACCTCCATGCATGCAGCGATCGAACTCCTTTCGCATCTCCCAGGGTACAAAAATAAAATTCTTGTTCTGGGCGATATGCTTGAATTAGGGCCACAAGAAAAGGAATTTCATTTAAAAATGGGTGAATCAATTGACCCTGAAAAAATCGACTACGTCTTTACGTTTGGGAAGCTAGGAGAATGGATTGCAGAAGGCGCCAAAACAAAATTGCCTGCCAGTCGAGTTTTCGCATTTGCTGAAAAACAGCCTCTCATTGAAAAACTTGAAAAGCTTGTTGATAAGGAAACGATTGTATTAGTAAAGGCGTCAAGAGGTATGCAGCTTGAAGATATTGTTGCGGCACTTCAATAGCGGGAGAGAACCTTTGATTTTCGCTTAATGCCTAAATATCCTGCTGTACTTGAACCATACCCCATATGAAAAAAGAAAAATCCCTATTTCCAAGCGAAATGGGGATTTTCCTTTTAATAATTCTCACTATCGATATTACTCCTATCCATCGGAATAAAAAATTCAATATAATATTTACGTAATTTTAACATTTATTTAGTTTTTTCACATTAATTTTTATATAAAATTAGATCATGAAAATTATGGATTAAATAATGGGGGAAGTTTCCTTATTTATGTGACTAAAGTCATATTTTTCTAAAAGGGATTCATTTATGTTTAAGATGGGGTAATTTCATTAAAAGGAGGAATCGAGTTGATTAGTATTCCTTTCAAGTCATTGATAGCAAATGAAAAAGGGGCTCTAAGCCTTTTTAAAAGAAGGAATAGGGAACAAGCAGTATATCAAGAGGATTCTTTGAACAACAAAAGTTTTGTTAGTCATGCTGTTGATGAATTAAAAGGCAGCAAAGAATATTCTCAACTATTATTTTTAGGATTATCAGACATGGATATTGAGAATCTTGTACAGATACGTCCTATTATTGAAAAAAATGCCACGGATATAGTTGATAACTTTTATATGAAAGTTCAAGCATTGCCTAATTTATTCGAAATTATTCAGCAGCATTCATCAATTGAACGTTTAAAACAAACGTTTATACAGTATTTACTTGATATGGTCTCAGGGGAAATAGGAGAAGAATATGTGAATCGGCGGAAGGTTATTGGCCATGTTCATAACCAGATAGGCTTATCTCCACAATGGTATTTGGGTGCATACACATTGCTCCAAAACGAAATACATTCTGTGTTAATGAAGGAATTTCATTCAAGTGAAAAGGTATATACATATTATTCTTCATTTCAGCGGCTCTGTTCCTTTGACATGCAAATAGCAATAGAAACTTATATTGAATCGTATACGTCATCGATGCTGAAGCTTGGTGAAATTGAAGAGTTCCAAACTAGCTTAAAAGATTCCTCTGCTACTTTGGCGGCAAGTGTTGAAGAGACAACATCCACCATTGCAGATAAGGAAATCGTTGTCGAGCAAATGCGTGGAGAAATACTTGAGATTCAAGTTTCATCGAAGCACATGATTACACATGTAGAGGAAGGAAAGCAAGAAGCGTCAAATGCCTTATCTAAGGTTGATCGAGTTGTCGAAATAATTGATACAACGAAAGCAGTAGCAAAGGAACTCAGTGAAAGTTCTGCACAAATCGGACAGATAGTTAATTCAATTCGAGGGATTTCTAACCAAACGAATATTCTTTCATTGAATGCGGCTATAGAAGCGGCTCGAGCAGGAGCACATGGAAAAGGATTTTCAATAGTAGCACAGGAAGTAAGGAAGTTGGCTCATCAAACAGAAGAAGCACTTGATCACATCCAAGGACAAATTAAAGCGACACAAATAACGATTGAAAAATTTGAACATAGCTTTCAATATATTGTTGGAGAAATAAATATATACAGGGATGCTAACCTCAATATTATTAAGATTTTAGAGAAATTCGATGAGAGTGTACAATTGACAGACACAAGAATCGGTCATTTTAGTGATTATGTGAATGAATTCAAAAAGGCGTTTGCAGATATTTCGATCGCTTCACAAGAAATTGCCGAAATGGCTGAACAATTGAGCGGAATGAATCATGAATTAGCTGATAAGTTTAACAGATAAAAAAGTTTCTTATTGTAAGCCTTTGTGAAAATGCATAAGGCTTATTTTTAATATTTGCCAAATCAAAAATCAGCATGCCTCCGAGAAAAAGGTGTAAAATATGATTAATCTATATTTAGGCTGGTGGTGATTTTGGTGATTGGGTGTTTATGTATTCATGGTTTTACGGGGGCACCTTTTGAAGTAGAGCCGCTTGTAACCTATTTAAAGAAACGGACGAATTGGGAAATTGCAGTCCCGACACTTCCTGGACATGGAGATACGTTAAGTTTAAAAGGGATTGAATATAAAAATTGGATAGAACATGCTGAACAGGAATTGCAGCAGCTCATAGAGAAGTGTGAGACTGTATATGTCATTGGATTTTCAATGGGCGGTTTGATTGCGAGTTACTTAGCTGTCCATTATCCTGTGACGAAATTGGTGTTACTTAGTGCAGCCGCCTATTATGTAAATCCAAAGCAGCTGCTTTTAGATATTGGTGAGATGGCGAAAGACGCTTTTCGCGGCAGATTAACAGAAAATGAAATGTTTATGAGATATAAAAGAAAAATATTAGCTACTCCTATTACGGCAACTCTCCAATTCCGGAGGCTCGTGGCTGCCACAAGGCCGATTTTGAGCAAAATAGAAATTCCGACCCTCATCGCTCAAGGGGAGTGTGACGGGGTTGTTCCGCCAAAAAGTGCGCAATATCTTTATCACAGGATTGGGACTTCGGCGAAGAAGCTCATTTATCTTAAAGAGTCAAAACATCTCATATGCCATTGTGAGGAAAGAGAAAATCTTTTTTCCGAAATTTATCACTTTTTATTGAAGAGGGAACCTGCATAATAAGTGTTCTCTTCTCCGCATTAATTGCAAACACCCTTATTAAATGATAGAATTATCAACAAAGTGCCAAGAGGAAACTTTTTTGAAACATGGACATACTCCCGTAGGAGAATGTCTTTTTTCACTTTCAAGTAGGATTAATTGAATGTGAATATATAATGAACTTAGATTAGTTTTTTTAGAAGGAGAGAAAACAGTGACAAAGTTTCAAGATCTGGGAATTAGCCCTGCAACGATGAAATCCCTGAAGCGAATGGGATTTGAAGAAGCTACACCAATTCAAGCGCAAACGATCCCATTAAGCTTGGAAAATAAAGATTTAATCGGACAAGCACAAACGGGTACTGGAAAAACAGCTGCGTTTGGAATACCAATGATTGATAAAATAGATTATGAAAAAGATGTCATCCAAGGAATTATTATTGCCCCTACTCGTGAGCTAGCGATCCAAGTTTCTGAGGAATTATATAAAATTGGCTATGGAAAAAGAACGAGGGTACTTGCCATTTATGGCGGGCAAGATATTCACCGTCAAATCCGCGCTTTAAAAAACCGCCCTCATATTATTGTAGGAACGCCTGGAAGAATATTGGATCATATCAACCGCAAAACATTGCGTCTTGAGAATGTTCAAACAGTTATTTTAGATGAGGCAGATGAAATGTTGAATATGGGCTTTATTGAGGACATAGAAGCGATTCTTTCTCAAATCCCAGAGGAGCGCCAAACGTTGTTGTTCTCAGCTACGATGCCGCCTCCAATTCAAAGAATGGCTGAACGGTTTATGAAGGACCCTCAGATTGTTCGTGTAAAGACAAAAGAAGTAACAGTTCCTTTAATTGAACAATACTATCTGGAAGTACAAGAGAGAAGCAAGTTTGATATTTTGACAAGACTTCTTGATATTCAATCGCCAGAGCTTGCTATCGTGTTCGGACGAACAAAGCGCCGTGTCGATGAGCTTGCAGAAGCATTAAACCTAAGAGGTTATAACGCGGAAGGCATTCACGGGGACTTAAGCCAGGCGAAACGCATTTCTGTTCTAAGGAAATTTAAAGAGGGCTCAATTGATGTTCTTGTTGCGACTGATGTGGCAGCCCGCGGATTGGACATCTCTGGAGTTACGCATGTTTATAACTTTGATATTCCGCAGGACCCTGAAAGTTATGTACATAGAATTGGGCGTACAGGACGTGCAGGAAAGTCAGGAATGGCAATGACCTTTATCACTCCAAGAGAAAAGTCTTACTTACAGGTCGTTGAAAGAACAACAAAAAGAAAAATGGAAAAAATGAAGCCGCCGACATTAGATGAGGCTCTAGAAGGACAGCAAAAAGCGGTTATGGAGCGTATTCTGCAATCGGTGGAATCGAATAACCTTCAATACTATAAACAGGCAGCAGAAGAATTGTTGGAGCAGCAGGATGCAACGATTATTGTTCAGGCTGTATTAAAAATGCTGACGAAGGAACCTGACACAACTCCTGTTAAGTTAACGGAAGAAAAACCATTGCCTGTAAAAAGGGATCGCAGACAAGACGATCGCGGAAAATCTTACGGAGGCCAAAGAGGCAGACAGAGTGCGCCGGTAAGGTCTCGCCAAGGTTCATCAGGAAAACGCTACAGCAATAATAACAGCAATCGAAGCGGTTCTAATAATTATCGTTAAGTTAGAAGAGAGCGAGGCTCTCTTCTTTTTAAAATTCAATTCACAAAGGATTAAGCCTTTGTCATGTTCAAATCCCACACTGTTCCAAAGGCATCCTTCACTTTTGCATATTTCGCTCCCCAAAATGTATCTTGAAGCTCCATTAAAACAGTACCTTTATTACTTAAGCGGTCATAAACCCTTTGGATTTCATCTTCTGATTCGAACTCAAGAACTAGCGAAATATTATTGCCGATTTGAACATCGCCATCTGAAAAGGAATCGGAAGCCATAAAAAATAAATCATCTTTTCTAAATTGTGCGTGCATAATCCGATTATCAGCTTCTGGTGGAGTTGGGTAATCCGCATCGCCAAAGGTTTGTAAATTTAAAATCTCACCTTCGAATACTTCTTTATAATATTCTAGTGCTTCCCTTGCATTTCCGTTGAATGTTAAATAGGGTGTTGCTTGGCCTTTCATGAATATCACTCCTAAATTTTTGTCCATACCATATTTCCCATTATAAAGAATATTTAATCAGAGGTGAAGAACAAGTGTTCGACAAATGGAAAAGTTATTCATTTCAAGTTAGATCATTTTAGATTTTGAATCCTATCTAGTACTATTTACGTAATGATACTTAGCTCTACATTTAGGAGGTACGAAATGGTTTTAGAACCGCAAAGCAGGATATCTGAAAGAGGACTAACGGTCTGGAGGATTTCCGGTGGAATTCATTCGTTTTTTTCATTATTGCTAACTGGTGGAGTTATAGCTCTTACCATTGTATTTAATTGGCCAATGTGGATTATTGCCGTTGCCCTTATATTGTTTGCCATTGATATGTATTTAGTGATAGTGCTCATCCCTACTATGAGATGGAAGCGTTGGCGCTATGAGGTTAGGGAAAATGAAATCGAGCTTCAGCATGGAGTGTTCGTCATAAAAAGGACTCTCGTTCCGATGATTAGAGTTCAGCATGTTGATACCCGGCAAGGACCGATTTTGCGAAAATATTGCTTAGCCACTGTGGCCATTTCCACTGCTGCAACTGTACATGAAATTCCGGCATTGGATATGGATGAGGCAGAGGAGCTAAGGTTTTTTATTTCGAAGCTAGCAAGGGTGGCTGATGAAGATGTCTGAGCCGAAAAGACTCCACCCTATTTCTGCAGTTGTGAACTTCTTAAAGCAATTGAAAGAATTAATTATCCCATTTCTTGTTTTTGTTGTATTTGGAAGCAGGGATGGGAATATTCAACTTATTATTTCAGTTGTTGTTATTGTATTCATACTAATCATAGGAATAATATCCTGGCTAAGATTCACGTACCGGCTAGAAGAAGGAGAGCTCAGGATAGAATACGGTGTATTTGTTCGAAAGAAAAGATATATCCCATTTGACCGGATTCAGAGTCTTGATTTATCGGAAGGAATTTTGCATCGTCCATTTGGTCTTGTAAGAGTGAAGGTGGAAACGGCTGGGCCAAGCAGCAAAGGAGAAGCTGAAGCAATGCTAACCGCCATTTCAAAAGAAGAGGCGAATCAAATTCAGCACATTCTTTTTTCGGCAAAAAATGAAAAAAAAGAATTCGATGCAGTGGTTTCTGTTGAAGACGATCAGGGGAAAACACTTTATAAAATTACCCCGGCAGAGCTCCTGCTTATGGCGTCTACCTCTGGAGGTGCTGGTGTTGTTTTCTCAGCGTGTTTTGCTTTCATTTTCCAATTCGAAGAAATGATCCCTTATGAAAGACTATTTAAGGGGTTTCGGGATGTTATTTCAAACGGAGTCCTTTTTGTAAGCATTCTAGTATTTATTGGCTTCTTGATTGCATGGGTTGCTGCTTTAGTAGGGACCATGGTAAAGTATGCCGGATTTACTGTAAGGAATGAAGGGAAGGATCTTATCATAACGCGAGGCCTTTTAGAAAAGCGTCAGCTGACTATCCCGTTACATCGGATTCAAGCCATTCGAATATCGGAAAATTTAATTAGACAGCCTCTTGGATTTGGAACCGTTTTTATAGAAAGTGCAGGCGGGTCTGCTATTGATCAGGAAAGTGCGCGGGTGATGTTGCTTCCAATCATCAAAAAAGATCGCATTGCTAAAATATTAGCTCCTTATTTAAATGGTTATTTATTTGAGTCCGGTATTCAATCTGCACCTAGGAGGGCACTTAAACGATATATGTTTAGAGGGTTTCTGTATAGCTTACCGATAGCGGCAGTACCCGTCATCTTTTTCAGACCTTGGGGGTACTTAGCGCTATTGTTCGTTCTCTTATCTATTGCTTGGGCGTTTGTAAAGTATAAAGATGCTGGCTGGGGAATTGATGAGCTGCAGCTGACTTTAAGGTATCGTGCAGTGAATAAAACAACTGTTTTTATGAATAGAAACCGGATTCAGTCATTGAATATGAAAGAAAGCTATTTTCAGAGGGGGAAAGAGCTTGGGACTGTTACTGCGGTTGTCATGTCTGGATCTGGCGGAACAGGCGGTACAGTTGTCGATTTAGAAAAACAGGATATAAACGATATATATAAATGGTATTCCTATACAAAATAAAGCGCCTAACAGGCGCTTTTCGTATTTAAAAGTTTAGGATTTTAGCCGATAGTAATAATGGACTAGATTTCATTATAGTGCTATCCCTCTTTCAAGTGAGCAATTCATTTCTCGGCTAATGAGGGGAGGGAAAGGGCGTTCTATTGAAGGTGGTCGAAGTGGATAAATGTGACTCAGGGGGGAATTTATTTGTTTACGACTAAGAAGAGAAATATTCAACTGGCAGAAGAGAATACAGAATTAAAAAACCGTTTAAAGGTTATTTTTGAAAAGGCACAGCAAAATGAGGAATATCTTAACGAATTCATTGAAGGCTTTAATGCTGAATTAACCATTGCGATTGAGCAGCATGAAAAAGTTAATGGGCAGCACGATGTCCTTGGAGAATTAGTCGGAAAATTAAATGAACGGTTTGATAAAGTAAATGTTATTAGCCAGATGTCCTATGATAAATCCCTTGGCCTGCATGAGAAAGGTCAGAATTTAATTGAGTCAACCGCAGATATGGTAAAGATTTCAGAGGAAGGCAGAGACTCTGTAAGTAAGGTTGAGGGACTAATTGCCAAATTGGGTGAGCAGCTTCATGAAACTTCAGTAAAAATGAACCAATTAAATGAAAGATCGAAAGAAATCGAAATGATTGTGAAGGTAATCAAGGAAATTGCCGATCAAACCAATTTATTAGCACTAAATGCTTCCATAGAGGCTGCAAGAGCGGGAGAACATGGCAAAGGGTTTGCAGTTGTCGCAGAAGAGGTAAGGAAGCTTGCAGAAAATACAGCTGAAAGCACCCATAATATCAGTGTACTTACACAAAATATTCAAAAAGATATCGAGGACTCACTGCAATCGACAAAGGTGAGCACAGGGTTAATCGAAAATGGGATTCAGCTTAGTACTGACACGACCAGTAAAATAAACTATATTTTAACTGTTTTTAATAACCTCCAATCTGAGGTGAAGGACGTGATTGGCACAATCGAAGAGCAAAGAGAATATTCAAATGATGTGATGAGCGAAATTAGTGAAACACAGGCTATTTTTGAACAGGCAAATGAGATGATAATTAGACATATTAATGATGCAAGTGTTGTTGATGAGAAATTAGAAGGCGGCATTAGACAGATTGCAGAATTAAGCAATTGGGGCAAGGTGCTCAAAGAAAATAATGAATAGATATTAATAAAAAAAGCGATGCCATTTCGATTTCGTAATGACATCGCTTTTTCATTTAGTAATCTTACGTTTACCTGAATAGTAATCCTACTATCGCTAAAATGATAATGCCGCACCATATTATTAATTTTGGAGCTGATACCCCTTTGAAAGATGCGGGATGTTTTTTTCCTAAGTTAAAGTTGAATCTTATGTTTGGTCTTTGCTTATGTGGCAGCAAGGCTAAACCTAACAGAAAACCAGCTAGCAGACCGAATAAATGGGCCGTAACATTGATATTTGGCTGCAAAAACGTCATAATCAAGGCGATAATGGTGATAGTCAATATGAGTTGAGAATTTGCCTTTGACATTAAATCTTTCCTATACATAATGACAGAAGCATAATATCCGAACAGCCCGAAGATAGCTCCGCTTGAACCGACATGTATATAGGTTAAGGGCTCCAAAATTAGCGTAGCCACATTAGCGGCTATTCCGGCCATGAAATATACAAAAATGAATTTTCCCTTTCCCAGCATACGTTCTAAGGCAGGTCCAAAAAGGACAAGGGAAAAGCTATTAAAAAGCATGTGCGGCAAATCGCCATGCAGGAGAATCGGTGTGGCAAGACGCCAGTATTCCCCCTCAGCAATATAAAGGTTTACCCCAGCGAAATGTTCATAAAGCCATAAATTGGGGAGCAAAGGGAAAACTGATAGGAAGTAAAGAATAATATGAATGGCAATAATGATTGAAATGATTGGATAATATCGCAGAAATTCTTTAAAGCTTTCTGTCCGTGTAAACATAAGGCTCCTCTTTTCTCTCTTTTCACTCCATCATAGCCCAAAAAGGAAATGAACATGATAATATATGTTTGAAAAACACCCGGATTTGCTGTTCTTATACTATTATTTATGCAAAATTTATCTGAATTAGAAGGATGATAAGAGATGATTACTGGAATTGGAATAGATATTGTAGAGCTAAATCGAATAAAAAAAATATATGAAAGACAAGAGAAATTTGCAGAAAGGATTTTAACAGCGAAAGAAACCGCTGCATTTCAGGCATTAACTTCTGAAAGGAAGATAGAATATTTGGCGGGGCGCTTTGCAGCAAAAGAAGCTTTTTCTAAAGCAATGGGGACAGGAATTGGAGGAAGCCTATCTTTTTTAGATATTGAAGTTGAAAAGGACGAAAAAGGGAAGCCTTACGTTTCAAAACCGATCTATAAGGGTGTGCATCTCTCCATTTCTCACAGTAAAGAGTACGCTGTGGCCCAGGTCATCATTGAAAAAGTATAGGTGAAAAAGAAAAAGCTTGTCATTCAACCTAGCATATTCCGGATGGTTGTCTCATATATTCATAGTGCAATAGGAGAGACAAGGCTAGACAAGGGGATATTTGTCATAATCCACTTTCGTTTATCCTTTACCTCCTCCACGGTTAGCGCAATGCAAAGTCACGTATTTAACAAGGAAAGTCGATAGCATTATTCTTGAAAAAGATGGACCTTGTTGGAAAAATGACTTAGGTGCTGTGGCTGGACAATACACTGAATAGAGGCAAAAGGGGTTGAAGGAATGAGGAGAAAATGGTTAATGCTGCTAATCGGGATATTGGCAGTGGTTGCGTTGTCTGCCTGCGGAACGAAATCCAAGGACGATGTTGTAAAAGATCTAAATGGCAAAGTCGAGGATCTAAAGGGGTACAAGGCAAACGCGAAGATGACATTAGAAATGGGAACTGAACCACAGGTATATGAGATTGAGGTTTGGCATAAAGATCCATCCTACTACCGTGTCAATCTCAAAAATGCTCAAAAGGACCAAAGCCAAATGATTCTGCGCAATGATGATGGGGTTTTTGTTCTGACGCCAGCACTGAATAAAAGCTTCCGTTTTCAAAGCGATTGGCCACAAAACAGCAGTCAAGCCTACCTTTATGAGTCTTTAGTAAAAGATATTGTCGAGGATGAAGAGGCTAAATTCACTGCAACGAAAGATCATTACGTTTTTGAAACGAAAACAAGATATCAAAATAACCAAATGCTTCCTACCCAAGAAATCACGTTAAAGAAATCTGATCTCTCTCCAGTAAGTGTTAAGGTCATGGATACGGATAAAAACACGCTCGTAAAGGTTGAATTCACTGACGTTAAATTTAATGCCGCTTTTGATAAAAAAGATTTTGATATGCAAAAGAATATGACAAGTGCTCAACTATCTGTTCCTGTTTTAGCGGAAGTGGGCAGCGATGAATTCTCGGTCAAATATCCTTCAGAATTACCGGGAGCTGATTTAGTTGATGAGAAGGCAATTAAAACAGAAAACGGTAAACGAGTGATCTTAACCTATGATGGGGAAAAATCTTTCACAATCGTTCAGGAAAAAGCGGTCGTTATGCCAGCCTCCTCTTCCACTACAATTAGCGGCGAACCAGTAGATTTAGGCTTTACAATTGGTGCATTATCAAATAATACAATTAAATGGACGTACCAAGGGGTTGACTATGTTATTGCCTCTAATGACCTGACAGAACAAGAACTAGTTGAGGTTGCAAGATCTGTGCAAGAAAGTACGGTAAAATAAATTCTTCATAGGCTCTGAATAAGGGCCTTTTTTGTATGTAAAGCTAAATGGTCAGCGGATTCAGCAGAACTTATCCTTTACGAAGTCATCACTAGCGCAGAAAAATGAAGCCTTTTAACTTTGCATTTTTGGTTGGGAGCAGATATATGCTCATGGTTATTTTTATATTGAGATATTCCTGAAAACTTGGAAAATTAATTGACAAAGGTGTCGAAGGGGGTCGATAATCGACATATAAAAAAGAAAAAAGGGTGTTCAAAAATGGCTAAAGTTGCAGATTGCCAAACTACTTTTTATCGAGATACGTGGGCAGAAATTAATTTGGATCATATATCATATAATGTTGAGGAAATGAGAAATCATGTACATGCTGACGTTAAGATATTTGCTGTTGTCAAGGCAAACGGATATGGACATGGGGATGCAGAGGTTGCTAAGGCGGCGTTAGCGGCAGGTGCTAATTATATTGCTGTAGCTACTCTGGACGAGGCGCTTTCCTTAAGGAAAAAAGGGATATCTGCGCCAATTCTTGTTTTGGGTGCAAGCCGGCCAGAGGATGCGGAAATTGCGGTTGAACAAAATATTACATTAACTGTCTTCCAGCTGGATTGGCTTGAAAAAGCTAAGCAATATGTTGGGGCTGATCGAAAATTAATGATCCATTTAAAGCTAGACACCGGAATGGGCAGAATAGGAATTCGGAGCGGGAAAGAGCTTCAGGAGATTGAGGCAGTTGTTGCCAAAAGTCATGCCTTCCATATAGAAGGGGTGTTTACTCATTTTGCAACAGCTGATGAGATGGATTCTGCTTATTTCACTATGCAATTGGAACGTTTTAAGGAAATGGTTTCATGGCTGAAGAAAAAACCAGAATTGATTCATACAAGTAATAGTGCGGCATCATTAAGATATTCGGAAGCACATTTAAATGCTGTCAGAATGGGGATTGCTATGTATGGATTAATGCCATCTGCAGAAATGGAGCCGACCCTCCCTTTTCCTTTAAAACCTGCTTTTACTCTTCATACGAAGATTGTGAATGTTAAAAAGGTGAAAAAAGGGGAGAAGATTAGCTACGGTGCAACTTATGAAGCAAAGGAAGATGAATGGATTGGAACGCTGCCAATAGGGTATGCTGATGGATGGACACGTATGCTCCAGGGGCAGGATGTACTTATAGATGGGAAAAGAGCCCCGATTGTCGGCAGAATATGCATGGATCAGTGTATGATCAAGCTTCCTTCTGATTTACCAGTTGGGACAGACGTGACTCTTATAGGACAGCAAGGAGAAGAAAAGATCACAGCTGATGACATTGCAAAGAGCCTAGGAACTATAAATTATGAAATCACTTGTATGATCGGGGCAAGAATTCCTAGGGTGTACAAGAAAAATGGGCAAGTCGCAAAGATTATAAACAGCCTACTCTAGATTGGGATTACATTGAAACTGACCTCATTTTTAAAAGGAATCAGGAGAAATTTAATTTCTTCCTTATGAATGCATTACTTTATGCATAAAAGAATAATTTCTTGGCGGATAATAGAGAAGAATTGATAAACCCCCTTTGCATGAGGTCGGATTGATGTTAATATTAAAAATGGTAGATATAAAATGGTGTGTAGTGATGGTGGAGGTGTTTGTTTGTGTCTGAGTCCAGCGCAACAACAGAGATTATGGTGAAATTACCGCAACATCTTGTAACCGAGTTAGATGGCTTTGTAAAGCAGGAAAACGTAAATCGGAGTGAATTCATTTATCAAGCAACCAAAATGTATTTGCGTGAGCGGAAAAAGAGACAAATTCGTGAGGCCATGAGACGTGGTTATATGGAGATGGCTAAAATAAACTTGACGATTGCATCTGAAGCATTTCTCGCAGAATTCGAGGCAGAACACACAGTTGAACGTCTAGTTAGCGGAGGGTAATCCCTTGATTGTCAAACGTGGTGACGTTTATTTTGCAGACCTATCCCCAGTTGTTGGTTCAGAACAAGGTGGCGTCCGTCCAGTGCTGATCATCCAAAACGACATCGGGAATCGGTTTAGTCCCACAGTAATTGTTGCTGCAATCACTGCTCAAATTCAGAAGGCTAAGCTGCCTACTCATGTTGAAATTGATGCGAAGCGCTATGGCTTTGAACGGGATTCGGTTATTCTTTTAGAGCAGATTCGAACAATCGATAAACAGCGCTTAACCGATAAAATTACCCATCTCGATGACGAAATGATGGAAAAAGTGGATGAAGCCGTTCAGATTAGTTTAGGGCTCATCGAATTTTAATTCAAAATACGCTCTTTCCAAAAGGGCGTTTTTATTTGTGGCACGACAAGTGGTCTTTTATTTATCTAATTAGTATTAACATCTACCCGCGGCAAGCATTTTTAATGCTTGCCTTTTTTTATTTTTTTTATTTAAGGCTTGTGGACCTTGATTATCCTTACCCATCCATTATTTCTGCTAAACTGTTAATAATCATTTTAAAAAATATAAATAAATAGGTTTATTCATTCAGCAAACAGGGAAGTAAATATCCAATTGATATGCAAAAAGGTGGGTCTGTTATGAATATGTCAGTAAAAATTCACGAGCAGGGAACTCAAATGAATGTGATTGTTCAAGGTGAGATTGATGCGTTTACTGCACCAAAGCTTAGAGAGAGGCTATTTCCTCTTTCAGAAATAGAAGGAATAGAAATGATCATTAACCTATCTAATGTATCCTACCTGGATAGCACAGGGTTAGGAGTGTTTGTTGGTGTGTTTAAAAATTTACGCTCCAATCAAGGCAAGCTTCGGATAGTTGGATTATCTCAGCGTTTATTGAGGCTTTTCAAAATGACTGGTCTCGCCAATATTATTGATATTTCCAGCCAGAATGAAGGTGAAGAGAATGAATCAATCGTTTGATTATATTGAAATTAAGGTCCCTGCAAAAGCGGAATTCGTGAATGTGGTTCGGCTTACCCTATCGGGAATTGCGAGCCGGATGGGCTTTGCATATGACGATATTGAAGATTTAAAAATTGCTTTAAGTGAGGCCTGTACAAATGCTGTACAACACGCATATAAAGAGGAAGAACATGGAGAAGTGGTCGTTGGTTTCGGGTTATACGAAAACCGGCTGGAAGTAATGGTTGCGGACAATGGCAAAAGCTTTGACTTTTTATCCGCTAAGCAAGGGATTGGACGGTATCAACAGACAGAATCCATTGAATATTTGCGTGAAGGAGGTTTGGGGCTGTACTTAATTGAGTCATTAATGGATGAAGTTAGAATCCATGATAAAGAGGGTGTGACGGTATTCATGATCAAATACCTAGAAGGAGAGCAGGTGGAGATGGATGCTAAAGCACTCTCGACCTAATCAAAAATCAAAGGATGAAATCAACCAGCTCATCAAAGCTTATCAGCAGCACCAAGATGAAGAAGCTCTAAATTCACTCGTGTTATACTATCAGAATTTGGTCGAATCCATTGCACGAAAATACTCAAGGGGAAAAGCCTTTCATGAGGATATAATTCAGGTTGGGCTAATTGGACTGCTAGGTGCTATACTCCGATATGATGAAACCTTTGGGAAAAATTTTGAGGCATTTGCAGTCCCGACTATTATCGGAGAAATCAAGCGGTTTTTACGTGATAAAACATGGAGTGTTCATGTGCCCCGCCGGATTAAGGAGCTAGGACCGAAAATCAAAACAACGATCGAGGAGTTAACAGTTAAACTCCAAAGGTCTCCGAAAATGAACGAAATTGCGGAAGTATTAGACATTGAAGAGGAAGAGGTTCTAGAAGCCCTTGAAATGGGTAAAAGCTATCAGGCTCTTTCTGTTGATCATTCGATAGATGCTGATTCAGAAGGTGGAACCGTTACCTTACATGATATAGTGGGTCAGATTGATAAGGGTTACGAAAAGATCAATCAGATGCTTGTATTGGAAAAAGCATTGCATGTGCTAACAGAGAGAGAGAAACAAATCATCCAATACACATATTTAGAAAACATGAGTCAAAAGGAAACGGGTGAAAAATTGCAAATTTCCCAAATGCATGTTTCAAGGCTCCAAAGACGAGCCATTAAAAAACTGCAGGAAGCGATACATGCAGAATCAGTCAACTAAGAATCAACAAATACTTAATGTTGCTGAAATGGAGGCTGCCTAGTTGTAGGCAAGCTTCTTTTTTTGGAAATAGCGTGGAGTCACAAATGAAACTTAATCAAGAATTTGGTAAAATGAAAAACAAGACTTAAATGGCTGGGGGTAAAATTTTGGAAACAACTATCGTAAATAATCAAGTTTTTGAAAAAATCGCATCAGAACAATCGTTATCTGTTAAACAAGTTAGAAACACAATCGGCCTTTTGGAAGAGGGAAACACGGTCCCTTTTATTGCCCGTTATCGTAAAGAACAAACTGGCGCTTTAGATGAGGTCCAAATTCGTGACATCATGGAGCGCTGGCAATACATACAAAATCTTGAGCAGCGGAAAGAAGAAGTAATTCGACTAATAGATGAGCAAGGAAAGCTAACAGATGAATTAAAAAACAACATACAGAATGCAGAGAAGCTGCAGGAAATTGAGGATTTGTATCGCCCATACAAGCAGAAGCGCCGGACGAAGGCAACTATTGCGAAGGAAAAAGGCTTGGAGCCATTTGCAGAATGGATGCTAACCTTTTCATTAACACAATCTCCAGAGAATAAAGCAAAGGAATTTCTCTCAGAGGAAAAAGAAGTAAATTCCGTTGAAGAAGCGATTGCTGGGGCAAAGGATATCATTGCAGAATGGGTATCCGATGATGCAGACAGCAGAAAATGGATTCGCGAGCAAACGGCAAGAACAGGAACGATAGAATCAACAGTGAAGGACGAATCAAAGGACGAGAAAAAGGTTTTTGAGATGTACTATGAGTACGAAGAGCCCATTTCAAAAATCGTTCCGCATCGCACATTGGCATTAAACCGAGGTGAAAAGGAAGAGATTCTCCGTATCAGCGTCAAACCCAACACGGATTTTATTTTGAAGTTTTTATCTAAAAAGTGGATCAAAAATGAAAAATCAGCAGTCACGCCAATTGTTCAAGAGGCCTATGAGGATGGGTACAAACGTTTAATTCAGCCATCGATTGAAAGGGAAATAAGAAATGAATTAACAGAAAAAGCAGAAGAACAGGCCATCATGATTTTTTCAGAGAATTTACGAAAGCTCCTTCTGCAGCCGCCGTTAAAAGGAAAAGTTGTGCTGGCAGTGGACCCGGCTTATCGGACTGGCTGTAAGCTAGCTGTTGTAGATGAGACAGGAAAGGTGCTGAAAATAGCAGTCATTTATCCGCATCCCCCGGTTTCAAAGACGAGAGAAGCAAAAGCACAAATTATTGATATCATTCATACGTTTCAAGTAAAAATGATCGCGATTGGAAACGGAACTGCTTCGCGAGAGACGGAACAGTTTGTTGCTGATATTTTAAAAGAGCTTAAAGAAGAGGTTTATTATCTTATCGTAAATGAAGCGGGAGCGAGTGTATATTCGGCTTCTGATCTGGCCAGAGAAGAGTTCCCAGATTTACAAGTAGAGGAAAGAAGTGCTGTCTCTATTGCCCGCCGCCTGCAGGATCCATTGGCAGAGCTAGTGAAAATTGACCCAAAGTCTGTTGGAGTAGGGCAATATCAGCATGATGTATCACAAAAGAGATTATCAGAATCCTTAACATTTGTCGTAGAAACGGCTGTAAACCAAGTAGGTGTAAATGTCAATACAGCTTCTTCTTCCTTGCTCCAATATGTTGCAGGGCTTTCCAAGACGGTCGCCAATAATATAGTAAAGATGCGGGAGGAAGAAGGAAAATTTTCAACTCGCAAACAGCTTAAGAAAATTCCGCGCCTAGGAGCTAAGACATATGAGCAGGCTATCGGTTTCCTAAGAATTATAGATGGAAAGGAACCGCTAGATCGTACAGGCATCCATCCGGAAAGCTATCCGGAGGTTATAAAATTGCTTGATAAACAAGGGTTTAAAACAAGCGATTTAGGTTCATCAGCATTAAAGGATTCACTTTCAAAATTAAATGTTGCCCAAACAGCTGCAGAATTAGGGATAGGGGAGCTTACTCTAAAGGATATTATCGATGCGCTTGTCAGACCGGAAAGAGACCCGCGTGATGATTTGCCAACACCGTTATTAAAGAAGGATGTTTTACAGCTGGAGGATTTGAATGCAGGTATGGAGCTGCAAGGGACTGTCCGTAATGTTGTGGATTTCGGCGCTTTTGTTGATATCGGAGTAAAACAAGATGGGCTTGTTCACATATCTAAATTAAGCCGCAAATTTGTTAAGCATCCACTAGATATTGTTTCAGTCGGTGATGTTGTTACCGTTTGGGTCGATTCTGTAGATAAAAATAAAGGTAGAGTTTCTTTAACTATGCTTGCCCCAAATGAATAATGATTTTTTTACGATGAATTGCGCTAGGTTGAACACCCTAGCGCTTTTTTACTTTAGAATAGGCTTGTTCCGTAGAAAAGGTGATTAATTGTTTTATTAAGAACAGTGTTTCTTTCTGTAGAAATACCAGCATTGATTTAATAACTTTATAGTGGAACGATCTTTTGTTAAAAAAGCCCGCTGCATTTGATTTCGAAACCAAACAGGCACTTGAATACCTCCTTTGATAAGGACTCGGAATTTAAAATACCCAGAAAGAAATGAAAAGAACATTGTTCTAAATGTGTAAAGGGGATTTTTGGGATGTATCTTCTAGAATGTAAGTTAAAATGTCTTCAAAACCTATTTAATATTAAATGGTATATATAACCTATGCTATAATAGGTTGTCACGTTCACATAAAGTGAAACTTCAATCAGTTGGGTTCTTACAGCCCGTTAATCTGCGATAAATTTAGAGGAGAAAAATGGGATGGATGACTTAGAACTGCAAAAGTTAGTTGAGGAGATTTCGCTAAATAGCTTTGGGAAGGTATTTAGGCATATGGCTTATTTTAATGGAAGGCTCAGGTCAACTGGCGGGCGTTATATGCTTGACACTCATAATATAGAGATAAATAGAAAATACTTAGAACAGCTCGGGTTTGAAGAATTATCTGGAATTATTAAACATGAGCTTTGTCACTATCACCTTCATATAGAAGGGAAAGGCTACAGGCATAGAGATCAGGATTTTAGACTTTTAATGAAAGCCGTTGGAGCACCAAGATTTTGCTCTCCTCTACCTGAACGGGCAAAAAAAGCTACGCTTAAAAGAGTTATCATATATTCCTGCATAAAATGCGGCCAATTGTATGAGCGGAAAAGAAGTATCAACACACAAAAATATGTTTGCGGAAAATGTAAAGGGAGCTTAAGAAAAATTAAAGAGATAAAACAGGGATAAGTATTCATTTAAAATGGATAATTATTCTTTAAAACCACAGATGATTTTTTTAAAAAACATTCTTGACTTTTAAGGTCTAGGTTTTTATAATAGTAAGAGTCGACAAGATGATGTGTAAAAAAAACACAGTATTTTGTTGATAACGGGCAGTGATTATTCCGCAGTAGATTGTGGAAGCTTGCAGTCCGGCGCATTACTTCCTTGAATAGCAAGCTGCAGCAATCTGCAACAAATCACGTAGGGATTTGGAGCACATTCCCAAAGCTAATCAAATTTTAGGGAACAATACAAACTATTCCGCAGTAGCTCAGTGGTAGAGCATTCGGCTGTTAACCGAACGGTCGTAGGTTCGAATCCTACCTGCGGAGCCATTATGGGGAAGTACTCAAGAGGCTGAAGAGGCGCCCCTGCTAAGGGTGTAGGTCGCGTAAGCGGCGCGAGGGTTCAAATCCCTCCTTCTCCGCCAGAGATATTTATATATGATATGGCCCATTGGTCAAGCGGTTAAGACACCGCCCTTTCACGGCGGTAACACGGGTTCGAATCCCGTATGGGTCACTTTTTAAAAGAAATATAATATGGTCCGGTAGTTCAGTTGGTTAGAATGCCTGCCTGTCACGCAGGAGGTCGCGGGTTCGAGTCCCGTCCGGACCGCCATATAAACTTCAATGGGCTATAGCCAAGCGGTAAGGCATCGCACTTTGACTGCGACATGCGTTGGTTCGAATCCAGCTAGCCCAGCCAAATTTTTAAAAAACAACATCGAAGCTTTGCTTCTCTGAGTGGTTTTTTAAAAATTTTGCGACAAAGACCAATAGGGCTTTGGAGCAAGTTATGACCACATTCAACATTTAGGAAATAACATCCTATAATGAGCCATTAGCTCAGTCGGTAGAGCATCTGACTTTTAATCAGAGGGTCGAAGGTTCGAGTCCTTCATGGCTCACCACCTTAAACAAAAAGTCGGATAAGTAATTTATTTTTCTTTTGTTTAGGATCTATGCGGGTGTGGCGGAATTGGCAGACGCACCAGACTTAGGATCTGGCGCCGCAAGGCGTGGGGGTTCGACTCCCTTCACCCGCACCAAAAAAATACCAGTTGAATAGCATTATGATCTTTGGTATTATAGTCTTTGTCACTTCTTATAAAGCGGTCGTGGCGGAATGGCAGACGCGCTAGGTTGAGGGCCTAGTGGGGGCAACCCCGTGGAGGTTCAAGTCCTCTCGGCCGCACCAAAAAAAGTTGTTGACATTCAAAACGAAACAAGATATACTATAAAAGTTGCTTTAATAAATGCGCCCGTAGCTCAATTGGATAGAGCGTCTGACTACGGATCAGAAGGTTATGGGTTCGACTCCTTTCGGGCGCGCCATATACGGGAAGTAGCTCAGCTTGGTAGAGCACTTGGTTTGGGACCAAGGGGTCGCAGGTTCGAATCCTGTCTTCCCGACCATTAGGATTAATGAAAAAATGATATCGCGGGTGTAGTTTAGTGGTAAAACCACAGCCTTCCAAGCTGTTGATGAGGGTTCGATTCCCTTCACCCGCTCCAGAAGATAGTTCTTTGAAAACTGAACGAACAAAAACGTCAACGTTTAACTTTTAGTCTTTTTTTAAAAAAAGACATTATGAGCTAATCAACTCACAATTTATTGGAGAGTTTGATCCTGGCTCAGGACGAACGCTGGCGGCGTGCCTAATACATGCAAGTCGAGCGAACTTGCGGGAGCTTGCTCCCAAAAGTTAGCGGCGGACGGGTGAGTAACACGTGGGCAACCTGCCTGTAAGACTGGGATAACTTCGGGAAACCGGAGCTAATACCGGATAATTCTTTTCTACTCATGTAGGAAAGCTGAAAGATGGCTTCGGCTATCACTTACAGATGGGCCCGCGGCGCATTAGCTAGTTGGTGAGGTAACGGCTCACCAAGGCAACGATGCGTAGCCGACCTGAGAGGGTGATCGGCCACACTGGGACTGAGACACGGCCCAGACTCCTACGGGAGGCAGCAGTAGGGAATCTTCCGCAATGGACGAAAGTCTGACGGAGCAACGCCGCGTGAGTGATGAAGGTTTTCGGATCGTAAAACTCTGTTGTTAGGGAAGAACAAGTACCGGAGTAACTGCCGGTACCTTGACGGTACCTAACCAGAAAGCCACGGCTAACTACGTGCCAGCAGCCGCGGTAATACGTAGGTGGCAAGCGTTGTCCGGAATTATTGGGCGTAAAGCGCGCGCAGGCGGTCCTTTAAGTCTGATGTGAAAGCCCACGGCTCAACCGTGGAGGGTCATTGGAAACTGGGGGACTTGAGTGCAGAAGAGGAGAGTGGAATTCCACGTGTAGCGGTGAAATGCGTAGAGATGTGGAGGAACACCAGTGGCGAAGGCGACTCTCTGGTCTGTAACTGACGCTGAGGCGCGAAAGCGTGGGGAGCGAACAGGATTAGATACCCTGGTAGTCCACGCCGTAAACGATGAGTGCTAAGTGTTAGAGGGTTTCCGCCCTTTAGTGCTGCAGCAAACGCATTAAGCACTCCGCCTGGGGAGTACGGCCGCAAGGCTGAAACTCAAAGGAATTGACGGGGGCCCGCACAAGCGGTGGAGCATGTGGTTTAATTCGAAGCAACGCGAAGAACCTTACCAGGTCTTGACATCCTCTGACAATCCTAGAGATAGGACTTTCCCCTTCGGGGGACAGAGTGACAGGTGGTGCATGGTTGTCGTCAGCTCGTGTCGTGAGATGTTGGGTTAAGTCCCGCAACGAGCGCAACCCTTGATCTTAGTTGCCAGCATTCAGTTGGGCACTCTAAGGTGACTGCCGGTGACAAACCGGAGGAAGGTGGGGATGACGTCAAATCATCATGCCCCTTATGACCTGGGCTACACACGTGCTACAATGGATGGTACAAAGGGCTGCAAGACCGCGAGGTTTAGCCAATCCCATAAAACCATTCTCAGTTCGGATTGCAGGCTGCAACTCGCCTGCATGAAGCCGGAATCGCTAGTAATCGCGGATCAGCATGCCGCGGTGAATACGTTCCCGGGCCTTGTACACACCGCCCGTCACACCACGAGAGTTTGTAACACCCGAAGTCGGTGGGGTAACCGTAAGGAGCCAGCCGCCTAAGGTGGGACAGATGATTGGGGTGAAGTCGTAACAAGGTAGCCGTATCGGAAGGTGCGGCTGGATCACCTCCTTTCTAAGGAAGATTTGAAGTACTTGATACTTCAATAAAAGACGTTACTTGTTCGTTCAGTTTTGAGAGAATTATCTCTCAAAACTTTGTTCTTTGAAAACTAGATAATGAAATGAAGAAGCAATAACCGAGTAATCGCCATTTTAGTTATTCTCTCTATTTTATATAGAGTTTAAAACCAAACGATTCTTACGAATCGTGAGGGCGATGAGAAGCGAACAGGTCGAGGAAGCGACAGAACGAGCACCGGAACGTACGCAGTTGGTACGTGAGGAGCGCAGTGACGGAGCTGACGAAGAGATGTGAAGCTTATCATTGACCGAACAAGGTTAAGTTAATAAGGGCGCACGGTGAATGCCTTGGCACTAGGAGCCGATGAAGGACGGGACTAACACCGATATGCTTCGGGGAGCTGTAAGTAAGCTTTGATCCGGAGATTTCCGAATGGGGGAACCCACTGTTCGTAATGGAACAGTATCTTTACCTGAATACATAGGGTATTGAAGGCAGACCCGGGGAACTGAAACATCTAAGTACCCGGAGGAAGAGAAAGCAAACGCGATTCCCTGAGTAGCGGCGAGCGAAACGGGATTAGCCCAAACCAAGAGGCTTGCCTCTTGGGGTTGTAGGACACTCTATACGGAGTTACAAAGGAACGAGGTAAATGAACAGGTCTGGAAAGGCCGGCCAGAGAAGGTAAAAGCCCTGTAGTTGAAACTTCGTTCCCTCCAGAGTGGATCCTGAGTACGGCGGGACACGTGAAATCCCGTCGGAAGCAGGGAGGACCATCTCCCAAGGCTAAATACTCCCTAGTGACCGATAGTGAACCAGTACCGTGAGGGAAAGGTGAAAAGCACCCCGGAAGGGGAGTGAAATAGTTCCTGAAACCGTGTGCCTACAAGTAGTCAGAGCCCTTTAACGGGTGATGGCGTGCCTTTTGTAGAATGAACCGGCGAGTTACGATTACATGCAAGGTTAAGTTGAATAGACGGAGCCGCAGCGAAAGCGAGTCTGAATAGGGCGTATGAGTATGTGGTCGTAGACCCGAAACCAGGTGACCTACCCATGTCCAGGTTGAAGTCCAGGTAACACTGGATGGAGGACCGAACCCACGCACGTTGAAAAGTGCGGGGATGAGGTGTGGGTAGCGGAGAAATTCCAATCGAACTTGGAGATAGCTGGTTCTCTCCGAAATAGCTTTAGGGCTAGCCTCATGTTGTTAGAATCTTGGAGGTAGAGCACTGTTTGGACTAGGGGCCCTCATCGGGTTACCGAATTCAGACAAACTCCGAATGCCAAAGATTTATCCATGGGAGTCAGACTGCGAGTGATAAGATCCGTAGTCAAGAGGGAAACAGCCCAGACCACCAGTTAAGGTCCCAAAGTATACGTTAAGTGGAAAAGGATGTGGAGTTGCTTAGACAACCAGGATGTTGGCTTAGAAGCAGCCACCATTTAAAGAGTGCGTAATAGCTCACTGGTCGAGTGACTCTGCGCCGAAAATGTACCGGGGCTAAACGTATCACCGAAGCTGTGGATGGACATCTGCGATGTCCGTGGTAGGAGAGCGTTCTAAGGGCGTTGAAGCTAGACCGTAAGGACTGGTGGAGCGCTTAGAAGTGAGAATGCCGGTATGAGTAGCGAAAGATGGGTGAGAATCCCATCCACCGAATGCCTAAGGTTTCCTGAGGAAGGCTCGTCCGCTCAGGGTTAGTCGGGACCTAAGCCGAGGCTGAAAAGCGTAGGCGATGGACAACAGGTTGATATTCCTGTACCACCTCTTTACCGTTTGAGCAATGGGGGGACGCAGGAGGATAGGGTAAGCGCGCTGCTGGAATAGCGCGTCTAAGCAGTTAGAGTGCAAGCGAGGCAAATCCCGCTTGCGTTAAGCTTGAGCTGTGATAGCGAGGGAAATATAGTACCGAAGTTCCTGAATCCACACTGCCAAGAAAAGCCTCTAGCGAGGGAAAAGGTGCCCGTACCGCAAACCGACACAGGTAGGCGAGGAGAGAATCCTAAGGTGAGCGAGAGAACTCTCGTTAAGGAACTCGGCAAAATCACCCCGTAACTTAGGGAGAAGGGGTGCTCATTTGGGTGAATAGCCCGGATGAGCCGCAGTGAATAGGCCCAGGCGACTGTTTAGCAAAAACACAGGTCTCTGCGAAGCCGCAAGGCGAAGTATAGGGGCTGACGCCTGCCCGGTGCTGGAAGGTTAAGAGGAGGGGTTAGCGCAAGCGAAGCTCTGAATTGAAGCCCCAGTAAACGGCGGCCGTAACTATAACGGTCCTAAGGTAGCGAAATTCCTTGTCAGGTAAGTTCTGACCCGCACGAAAGGCGTAACGATCTGGGCACTGTCTCAACGAGAGACTCGGTGAAATTATAGTACCTGTGAAGATGCAGGTTACCCGCGACAGGACGGAAAGACCCCGTGGAGCTTTACTGTAGCCTGATATTGAATTTCGGTACAGCTTGTACAGGATAGGTAGGAGCCTTGGAAGCCGGAGCGCCAGCTTCGGTGGAGGCATTGGTGGGATACTACCCTGGCTGTATTGAAATTCTAACCCGCGCCCCTGATCGGGGCGGGAGACAGTGTCAGGTGGGCAGTTTGACTGGGGCGGTCGCCTCCTAAAGAGTAACGGAGGCGCCCAAAGGTTCCCTCAGAATGGTTGGAAATCATTCGAAGAGTGTAAAGGCATAAGGGAGCTTGACTGCGAGACCTACAAGTCGAGCAGGGACGAAAGTCGGGCTTAGTGATCCGGTGGTTCCGCATGGAAGGGCCATCGCTCAACGGATAAAAGCTACCCCGGGGATAACAGGCTTATCTCCCCCAAGAGTCCACATCGACGGGGAGGTTTGGCACCTCGATGTCGGCTCATCGCATCCTGGGGCTGTAGTCGGTCCCAAGGGTTGGGCTGTTCGCCCATTAAAGCGGTACGCGAGCTGGGTTCAGAACGTCGTGAGACAGTTCGGTCCCTATCCGTCGTGGGCGCAGGAAATTTGAGAGGAGCTGTCCTTAGTACGAGAGGACCGGGATGGACGCACCGCTGGTGTACCAGTTGTCTTGCCAAAGGCATAGCTGGGTAGCTATGTGCGGACGGGATAAGTGCTGAAAGCATCTAAGCATGAAGCCCCCCTCGAGATGAGATTTCCCATAGCGTCAAGCTAGTAAGACCCCTGAAAGATGATCAGGTTGATAGGTTTGAGGTGGAAGCGTGGCGACACGTGGAGCTGACAAATACTAATCGGTCGAGGACTTAACCACATTTAATATGATTACTCGAAAATTCTTCTTCAGCATTATCTAGTTTTGAGGGAACAAACCTCAATAATTGTATTCGTTGAATATTAATTGTAAAACATAGTACATTGAATGTCTGCTCCTGCGCCGCAGCATATTCGGGGAAGTAATCCCTCAGCTCGTCGCAAGCCAGCAGGGAAGAATATTCAGTGTAGTCGGCTTAGTGGCGATAGCGAAAAGGTCACACCCGTTCCCATCCCGAACACGGAAGTTAAGCTTTTCAGCGCCGATGGTAGTTAGGGGCTGTCCCCTTGTGAGAGTAGGACGTCGCTAGGCTGTTTTAAATATTATTATCGCGGGGTGGAGCAACGAGCGTTACTCCATGAATTATCTGCGAGTTGTACCGATTGAGCCGCTGCTTGAATAAGCATCCTGAAATCGGGACAGTCCTTATGCTATATATGAGCATAATATAAATCATATAAATATTACTATCGCGGGGTGGAGCAGTCCGGTAGCTCGTCGGGCTCATAACCCGAAGGTCGCAGGTTCAAATCCTGTCCCCGCAATCTGGTCCGGTAGTTCAGTTGGTTAGAATGCCTGCCTGTCACGCAGGAGGTCGCGGGTTCGAGTCCCGTCCGGACCGCCATTTACATACGTAAACAAGTACGAAACTAGGTTTCGTCTTTTTTATTTTTAAAGCATGTTTTGCTAGCAGATTTAAAATCATGTACACTATATATGAAAGATACCTTAGGATGGATCCTAAGGTTTTTTTGATAACAAAAAAGTGAGTTAGTAACTCCAATTTAAGAAAAATAATGGTGATCAATTATTATGAGTATATATGAGTTTATTTCGAAACATCCTGATGATACAATGGAATTTTCAAAACGTCTGGCTAACCTTTTGCAGCCTGGAGATGTCATCGCTCTTGAAGGAGATCTTGGCGCAGGGAAAACAACGTTTACGAAAGGATTGGCCATTGGATTAGAAATTAATAGAAATGTTAACAGTCCTACTTTTACCATTATAAAGGAATACCAGGGCAGGCTTCCGCTATATCATATGGATGTTTACCGGGTAGAAGATTCCTTTGAAGATCTAGGATTTGATGAATACTTTGAGGGTGATGGCGTTACAGTTGTTGAATGGGCACATTTAATAGAAAGTCAGCTGCCTAATGAATTGTTAACCATCAATCTTTTTCTAGGTGAAAATGGTTCTAGAAGATTTGTATTAGAACCAAAGGGTAAAAGATACGAGGATTTATGTAAGGAGATATTAGGATGAAGGTGCTTTCGATTGATACATCTAATTATACGTTAGGTGTTGCGTTATTGGATGGGGATCAAGTAAAAGGCGAATATATCACTAATCTAAAAAAGAATCATTCCGTACGAGTTATGCCCGCTATTGAAGCACTATTGAAGGACTGTGACATAAAGCCAGCAGACCTTTCAAAAATTGTTGTAGCCAAAGGGCCAGGCTCTTATACAGGTATTAGAATCGGCGTAACCATTGCGAAAACATTAGCTTGGACACTTAACATTCCATTAGTGGGAATTTCAAGCCTAGAGGTTTCTGCTTCCACAGCTGGACGTTATTTCGAGGGTGCTATTTCACCATTATTCGATGCCAGAAGAGGACAAATCTACACTGGCCTCTACCAGTTCGTTGACGGAAAAATACATACTTTACAAAAAGACCAGCTACTATTATCCACAGAATGGGCGGCAAAGCTTAAGGAACTGAATCAGAGAATTCTATTTATCGGCAATGATTTGCCGCTGCATCAGCCTATTTTGTTAGAGTTGCTTGAAGGCCAGGCTGTTTTTGCAGAAATCACGGAACAAAATCCTCGGCCGTCAGAGCTCGCTTTGCTAGGAAGAGATAAAGAAGGGGAGGATATACATTCCTTCGTTCCTAACTATATCCGTTTAGCAGAAGCGGAAACGAATTGGCTAAATGCTAACAAAGAGAAAAAGTAATATGGTGAGGAAGAACATAATGACGAATTCTATCACTTTTCGTGTTTTGAATGAAAATGATGTTCCTGAGGTTTTGAAAATTGAACATGCCTCATTTACATTGCCGTGGACGGAAGAGGCTTTTAGAAATGAGTTTAAACAAAACAAATTTGCCGTATATATCGGATTAGAAGATGAAGGAACATTAATTGGGTACTGTGGTGTTTGGATAATCGTTGACGAAGCGCATATTACAAATGTAGCCGTTTTGCCTGAATACCGAGGGCTGAAGCTTGGGGAAGCGTTAATGAGGAAGATCATGGAGATCTCCTCAGAAATGGGTGCTAAAACGATGACACTTGAAGTACGTGTGTCCAACTCGATTGCCCAGTCATTGTACCGAAAGCTTGGCTTTCAGGATGGAGCCATTCGGAAAAGTTATTATACGGATAATCGAGAAGATGCACTAGTAATGTGGGTGAATTTATAATGAATAATGATCAATATATTATGGGTATTGAAACAAGCTGTGATGAAACATCAGTGGCCATTGTCAAAAACGGCAGAGAAATTGCTTCAAATATAGTGGCATCACAAATAGAAAGCCATAAAAGGTTCGGGGGCGTTGTACCTGAAATTGCTTCGCGGCATCATGTGGAACAAATTACGATAGTTCTTGAGGAGGCATTAAAGCAGGCAGAAATAAGCTTTGATGATCTTGATGCTATTGCAGTCACAGAAGGTCCAGGCCTTGTAGGAGCGTTGTTAGTGGGCGTTAACGCGGCAAAAGCAATTGCCTTTGCACATAACATTCCATTAGTCGGTATTCATCATATTGCAGGCCATATCTATGCAAATCGGCTTGTTACGGAGCTAACATTTCCATTACTCTCCCTCGTTGTTTCAGGCGGACATACAGAGCTAGTCTATATGAAAGAACAAGGACACTTTGAAGTCATTGGTGAAACAAGGGATGATGCTGCTGGAGAGGCGTATGATAAAGTAGCTAGAACCTTGAACCTGCCTTATCCGGGTGGACCTCATATTGACCGGTTAGCACAAGTTGGGGAAGCTACCATTAACTTACCAAGAGCTTGGCTGGAGGAAGGCTCTTATGATTTTAGTTTTAGTGGATTAAAATCAGCAGTTATCAACACTGTCCACAATGCAGAACAGCGCGGGGAAAAGATATCCCCAGAAGACCTAGCGGCAAGCTTTCAGGATAGTGTAATTGATGTTCTTGTAACTAAAACGATGAAAGCTGTTGAAGAATATAAAGTAAAACAAGTATTATTAGCAGGTGGGGTTGCTGCGAATAAAGGTTTGCGGTCAACACTGCAAAAGGAATTTGATAAGATGCCAGGGATTGAATTAGTCATCCCGCCATTAAATTTATGTACAGATAATGCAGCAATGATCGCAGCTGCCGGGAGTATCCTATTTGAAAAAGGTGCGCGATCAACTATGGCATTAAATGCGAACCCAGGTCTTGAAATTACTATCCACAACTAATTCGTATATGAGAAAAATGTCCCTGTTACTACAGGGACATTTTTTGTGGATAAAGTGGCAATTGTTGAAATTTTATGTGTATAATGTGGATAAAAACCTAATTGAATGTGGATAATGTGGAAAAGTCTGTGGAATCCAGTTATTACAGCTGTTTATAATGTGAATAATTATGTGGATAAAAAAAACCAGGAGTGAATAAACTCCTGGGTCAAATTTCAGATAAAAAAGATTATTCTGCTACTCTGCTAATACTGTCCACTCTTCAACTAATTCATCTAGTTTAGACTTTGCTTCGTTATTTTCTTTCGTTATTTCCAAAACCTTCTCATGATCTTGATAGATTTCAGGCTCACAAAGAAGCTGTTCGAATTGGGCAATTTGGGCTTCCAACCCTCCAATTAGCTTTTCAACTTCTTCTAATCTTCGCTGCTTTTGTCTTTCGAGCTTTTTTGCTTCCTTATCCATCTGATAGCTATTTTTGTCTTGATTAACTTGAGTAAAGGAGGATGTCTTTTCTGCAAGGTCCAAGGTTTTCAACTCTTCTTGTTCCTGCTTCTTCTCAACATAATAATCGTAGTCGCCAAGAAACTCCGTTGCTCCATTTTCATGAAGCTCAAGAACTTTTGTTGTAATTCGATTAATAAAATAGCGGTCATGAGAAACAAACAGTATCGTTCCAGGATAATCAATTAAAGCATTTTCTAATATCTCTTTACTATCTAAGTCGAGATGGTTTGTTGGCTCATCCAGGATTAAGAAATTGGCTTTTTGCATCATTAACTTGGCAAGTGCTAAACGAGCCTTCTCTCCTCCGCTTAATGTAGAGACGGTTTTTAGGACATCATCTCCAGAAAAGAGAAAGTTCCCTAATACAGTTCGGATTTCCTTTTCTGGTGTAAGTGGATATTCATCCCAAAGCTCATTAAGTACGCGTTTATTTGAGGTAAGCTCAGCTTGTTCCTGATCATAATAGCCAATGGCTACGTTGGATCCGTAGTGTATATTCCCTGCAATTGCAGGAAGCTTATCAATGATCGTTTTTAATAGTGTGGATTTACCAATTCCATTTGGACCCACAAGAGCAATACTTTCTCCACGAGTAATCCGGAAGGATATGTTTTTCGAAATCGCTTCATCGCTGTATCCTACCGCAACAGATTCCACCTTCAGTACTTCATTGCCTGTTTGCTTTTCAATTTGGAATCCAAAATTAGCGGACTTTTCATCCCCTAAAGGGCGGTCCATTAATTCCATTCTCTCCAGCTGTTTTCTGCGGCTCTGAGCCCTTTTCGTTGTGGAGGCCCGGGCCAGATTGCGCTGAATAAAGTCTTGCAGTTTAGCTACTTCTTCCTGCTGCTTCTCAAATTGCTTTAAGTCCCGTTCATAGTTTGCCGCTTTTTGGTCAAGATAAGAGCTGTAATTACCGGTATATTTTCTGCTTTGATTTCTGGATAATTCGTAGACTTGCGAGACAACTTTATCTAAAAAATATCGATCATGGGAAACAATTAAAATAGCCCCGTCATACGTTAGCAAGTATTGCTCGAGCCAAGATAACGTATCAATATCTAAATGGTTGGTAGGCTCGTCCAAAATTAAAATATCAGGCTTCTTTAAAAGTAGTTTTCCTAGAGCGAGCCTTGTTTTTTGCCCCCCGCTTAAAGTGGATATTTTCGTATCATAGCTAAAGGATTGAAAGTTCAGGCCATGGAGAACCGAGCGAATGTCCGATTCGTATTGATAACCGCCTTGTTCCTTAAATTGAACTTGCCGATCATCGTATTCTTTTAAAATGCGTTCATATTTGTCGGGATTTTCCATTGCTTGCGGATCAGACATTTCATTCTCGAGTCTTCGCAATTCCTTTTCAAGCTTTTGCAGATGTTCGAATACAGTTAACATTTCATCCCAAATGGATCTTTCGGATTCAAGACCGGTATTTTGGGCTAGGTACCCAATTTCCACTTCCTTTGGCTTAATAATGTCACCAGAATCATAAGACATTTGGCCGGCGATCATTTTTAAAAGCGTGGATTTACCTGCTCCGTTTCGTCCCACAAGGGCAATTCTATCTCTAGTTTGTACTTCAAGCTTTATATTCGATAATATAACTTCAGCACCAAAGTTCTTTATTAATTGATTGACTTGTAATAAAATCATTTTGTTCACCTCAAGCTTTATCGCAGATTAACGGGCTGTAAGACCCCCACTTTAAGAAGTTGAGTAAGCAAAAATTACTAAGTGGGGGATCAACAGCCCGTAAATGCCCGAATTTAGGAACACAGACTAAGAACGCCACATCCTGTGGCAACGTCTGTGTGACCCACATCCTGTGGGCCGCAACTAACAATCAATGGGGGATGAAGAAAACCCCCACTGATTGAAGTTTCACTTTATAGAATAAGTGTAACTCATTCATATTTGTTGGGCAATGTATGTGAGGATGGACAAGAATTATTGTGAAGTGTTTTACACATTTGCCTAAAAATAGTGTATGATTTTGTTGTGAGGTGTTTTAAATGTCTGATTTTACCCATTTTAATCAAGAAGGCAGAGCAAAGATGGTCGACATAAGCGAGAAATCGGTGACGGCGAGAACTGCGATTGCTCATTCCAGTATTACAGTTAATAAAGAAATATATGAAAAAATCACTTCTAATAAAATGAAAAAAGGTGATGTACTCGCGGTTGCACAAGTCGCGGGAGTGATGGCGTGCAAGAAGACGTGGGAAATCATTCCAATGTGTCACCCAATACCATTAACAGGAGTAGATATTTCGTTCTCATGGAGCCTCGATCAAGAAGAATATACACTGCTCATTGCCGCTACTGTCAAAACAAAGGGGAATACTGGAGTTGAAATGGAAGCGTTAACAGCTGCATCCGTATGTGCATTAACAGTTTATGATATGTGTAAGGCAGTTGATAAAGGGATGGTCATTGGCAAAACCTATTTAGTAGAAAAAACAGGCGGAAAAAATGGAGATTTTAAAAGGGATTCCAGATTATAATCTATTGATTATAAATGAAATAAAGCTCCTAAATAATTAAACATTTGTCACAATGTGTTGAGCAAACGTAAGAGAGGAGATAAGATAATGGCGAATGAGTCATTAAAAATTCCACAAGCAACAGCCAAAAGGCTTCCTTTATATTATCGATTCTTAAAAAATTTGCATGCTTCTGGGAAACAAAGAGTCTCTTCTGCAGAATTAAGTGAAGCAGTAAAGGTTGATTCTGCTACAATTCGGCGGGATTTTTCCTACTTTGGAGCTTTAGGGAAAAAAGGATATGGCTATAATGTAAATTATTTACTAACCTTTTTTCGGAAAACGTTAGATCAGGATGAATTAACGAAAGTAGCCCTTATTGGTGTTGGTAATTTAGGCACTGCCTTTTTAAACTATAATTTCCTCAAAAACAATAATACGAAAATTGAAGTAGCCTTTGATGTAGACGAGGGAAAAGTTGGGACATTCATTGGTGATGTACCAATTTATCATATGAGTGATCTGGAAAAAGTAATCGAGGACCAACAAATTCAAGTCGCGATTTTAACTGTTCCCGCTCCTGCAGCACAACCTATTGCTGATCGAATTGTCCAAAGCAGTATAAATGGAATTTTGAATTTTACTCCTGCCCGTTTATCTGTACCGTCCTCAATCAGAATCCATCATATTGATTTAGCTGTAGAGCTGCAGTCGCTTATATACTTTCTTAAGCATTATCCTGCAGAGGAAGAATAAGCTAAACAAAGAAAATGAGCACTATTCATGTGCTCATTTTCTTTGTTTGTTATTGATAATTTTGAAATGAATTGCAACCATCCGCAGGCCGGTACCTAAGTCAAAGGTTGCGATAATAATTAGAAAGTAAGTAAATATTCCCCAGCCTTCGTTTCTTTGAATGTTTTGGATCGCGATATAAGTAAAGAGGATCCCTAGAATAATATAGATGATGCCTGATAACAATGGTGTCCTTCTCATAAAAATCCTCCAATAAAGCTTTGCATTTTTTCCGCTTCTTTTATCCAGTTTTCAATGTTTTCTCTGTTAAATTGGATAATGACGACAAGTGTATTCATAGCCACATGCGCAAAAATCGGTACTAGAATTTGCTTTGTTTTCACATATAGGAAAGCAAAGGTAAAGCCCATCGCTGAGTACAAAAGAATATGTTCAAACTCAAAGTGAGCAAGAGCAAAAATAACAGAACTTATTAAGGCAGAAAGAAAAAAGTTCAGCCTCTGATAAAGCGTTCCGAAAATAATCTTTCGGAAGATAATTTCCTCTAGAATTGGACCAATAATAGAGCTGACAACAACGACTAAGGGTGATGCTTGAATAAGTCTAATAATTTGTTGTGTGTTCTCTGAGCCCATTTCAATTCCAATTAAATTTTCTATATTGGCGGCAATAGATTGCGCAAATAAAGCAAGGAATACTCCACCAATGGCCCAAGCTATGGAAGATCCGGCAGACGTTGCATTTCTCAATGAAAGGCTTTCCTTCATTTCTTTTCGGAGGAGTGCCAACGTAATAATTAATGTGATTGTAAAGCTAATGACAATCCAAGAAGTGACAGCGATGGTTTCCATGTCAGCCATGCTTTTGCCGTATAGTGTTCCCCAAAACGCTATGAACGGAACCCCGATTAAACTAGATAATTGCATCCCTATATAAGCAATGAGAATATACCAATATTCTTTTCTCAATATTTTATCTCCTTATCCATTGTGTATACCAATCCTCATTTTACCCGTAAAAAGGTCCAAGTTTCAAATTGTAGACTTAAAAAGATGGTTTGCTGCCTGGATTTTAAGGATAAACTATCATTTGGCAATGTCTGTAAAAGTTAAGTGGCCCATCTTAAATATTTTTTACAAAAAATTTGAGCTTCACTCTTGCAAATATACAGCAGATTCATTAATATAATAATTGTGTTAGCACTCACTAGATGAGAGTGCTAATAAATAAAATTTACATATTTATTGAGGAGGTTGTTTCACTTGTTAAAGCCACTAGGTGATCGAATTATTATCGAGCTTGTTGAAACTGAAGAAAAAACTGCAAGCGGCATCGTTTTGCCGGACACTGCAAAAGAAAAGCCTCAAGAAGGCAATGTAGTTGCTGTCGGAACTGGCCGCGTTCTTGAGAACGGTGAGCGTGTAGCCCTTGAAGTTGCTCAAGGCGACCGCATTATCTTCTCAAAATATGCTGGTACTGAAGTGAAGTACGAAGGCAAGGAATATTTAATTTTACGCGAAAACGACATTCTTGCTGTTATTGGTTAATTAAGCCATACAGCTTTACAACTTTATTAGTTTGAACTGCCTATTTAACTATTTCGAGGAGGTTATTTATTATGGCAAAAGAGATTAAATTTAGTGAAGATGCACGCCGCGCAATGCTTCGTGGAGTAGACGCTCTTGCAGATGCAGTAAAAGTAACTCTTGGACCAAAAGGACGCAACGTGGTTCTTGAGAAAAAATTCGGTTCTCCGTTAATTACAAATGACGGTGTAACAATCGCGAAAGAAATCGAATTAGAAGATGCTTTCGAAAACATGGGTGCAAAGCTTGTTGCTGAAGTTGCAAGCAAAACAAATGATGTAGCTGGTGACGGTACGACAACTGCAACGGTTCTTGCTCAAGCGATGATCCGTGAAGGACTTAAAAACGTTACAGCTGGTGCAAACCCAATGGGTATCCGTAAAGGAATCGAAAAAGCGGTTGCGACTGCTGTTGAAGAATTACAAGCTATCGCTAAGCCAATCGAAGGCAAAGAGTCTATTTCACAGGTTGCTGCAATTTCTTCTGATGATAAAGAGGTTGGTGCTCTTATCGCTGAAGCTATGGAGCGCGTTGGTAACGATGGTGTTATCACAATCGAAGAATCAAAAGGCTTCACTACTGAGCTTGATGTAGTAGAAGGTATGCAATTTGACCGTGGATACGCTTCTCCATACATGGTAACAGATTCTGACAAAATGGAAGCAATTCTAGAAAATCCATATATCTTAATTACAGATAAAAAGATCACAAGCATTCAAGAAATCCTTCCAGTTCTTGAGCAAGTGGTTCAACAAGGCAAGCCATTACTGCTTGTTGCTGAAGATGTTGAAGGGGAAGCGCTTGCTACATTAGTAGTGAACAAACTTCGCGGAACTTTCAATGCTGTAGCTGTTAAAGCTCCTGGCTTTGGTGACCGTCGTAAGGCAATGCTAGAAGATATCGCGATCCTAACTGGCGGTGAAGTAATCACTGAAGAATTAGGCCGTGACCTTAAATCTGCTACAATCGAATCTTTAGGACGCGCTTCTAAAGTAGTCGTAACGAAAGAAAACACTACAATCGTAGAAGGTGCAGGAGACAGCGCACAAATCGCTTCTCGTGTAAACCAAATCCGCGTTCAATTAGAAGAAACTACTTCTGAATTCGACAAGGAAAAATTACAAGAGCGTTTAGCTAAATTAGCTGGCGGTGTAGCAGTAATCAAAGTTGGTGCTGCTACAGAAACAGAATTAAAAGAGCGCAAGCTTCGCATCGAGGACGCATTAAACGCAACTCGTGCAGCTGTTGAAGAAGGAATCGTATCTGGTGGTGGAGTAGCTCTACTTAATGTTTACAACAAAGTAGCTGCTTTACAAGAAGAAGGCGACATCCAAACAGGTATCAACATCGTATTACGTGCGATGGAAGAGCCTGTACGCACAATCGCTCAAAACGCTGGCCTTGAAGGTTCAGTTATCGTTGACCGCTTAAAGCGCGAAGAAGTTGGAATCGGCTTCAACGCTGCTACTGGCGAGTGGGTTAACATGATCGAAGCTGGTATCGTTGATCCGAAGAAAGTAACTCGTTCTGCTCTTCAAAACGCTGGTTCTGTTGCTGCAATGCTTCTAACAACTGAAGCTGTTATCGCTGACAAACCAGAACCAAACGCACCTGCAATGCCTGACATGGGCGGCATGGGTGGAATGGGCGGCATGATGTAATAAGCCGCTTCATCCCTTGATAGATAAGGGTTTTATGTAAGATGAGAGTGGAATGTTAACATTTTGTTAACATGAGGTTCTTAACGGAGGCTTCTCATGAGTTGAGCAAACTTGTGGGAAGCTTCTTTTTTCATATCTTGCGTTACATGCAGATAGACATTTTTTGTAATTTGATCATCGGTATGACCGAGTCTATCCATGATTTGTTCAAGTGAGACACCCGCCTCGGCAAGAAGTGAAGTATGTGTATGGCGTAAGGAATGTGGTGTTAATGTTGAATCATCTCTTCATCCACAATGATTTTTCGTTTAGATTTTCTTGTCTTTGGTGTAACCAGTTGGTATTCCAGAGCATTATTATTAGGATTGTAATATGTTTTGGTATGTTGATTGTGTAGTTTTTAAAATCAACATCTTTCACTTGAGGGCCACTAAATTCTCCAACCCTAATTCCCGTATAGGCTAAAATCATAAAAACTAAGTAATCATGTTCGAGGCTATTGGCTTTAGCTGTTTCTAAAAATAAGGCAAGCTCTTTTTTTTCAAGATCCTTAGGAACTTCCTCTTCTTCTAATTGTTCAATCGGTTTTTTATGCTTTTTCACATAAGCGAATTCAGTTGGATCCTTCTTAATTAGCTCAAGTTCCAAAGCTTTTCGAAAAATCATCCTTCCTGTTCGATGAATCACTTCCCTTATAGAAAGAGTGGTTCAATATCATATTGAAGATGACATCTACGAAAACGGAAGAATTGATCCTAAAGGGTTAGCTGCCGTGAGCCGATTGGCTGGTGCTAATTATGCGAAAATCGAAGAAACTTTTGAGATAGTACGACCTAAGTAGGGTCAAGGGACTTGTCCCTCTGTCTCTAATGAATGGAGAGAATGAGATGCAAAAAACATCTGGTATCCATCATATAACAGCAATGGTCAACGATGCCAAAGAACTATTGACTTTTATGCTGGTGTTCTTGGGCTTAGCTTGTTAAAAAAACCATAAATTTTGATCGCCCAGAGGTCTATCATGTATTGTTCAAAGTATGGAAAGATAAGTGGTTTTTATTAATTTTTATGAATTTAATACACAAGAGATAATATAGTTATTATGAGTCTAAATATGAGGGGAAACATAATTGTATAGTGAAAATTTCACAATTTTACCCTTTTAAAATCCCTGTTTTTTCACTGGTCTTGAACCGTCCCAGTGTTTCATTACAATGAAAAAGGCCTTCAACAAAAATGCTGAAAGCCTTGATTTAATATGAAAACTAATAAATATAATTATTAATTCAGGTGTACCTGCCAACTTGTTATTTTTCAAGGAGTTCTTCTTTTCCTTCATATTCCGCAAGAAACTCTTCTAATAGTTCCTTGTCCCACAGAAGTGTGCCCCAAATTATTTCAATGAATCCACTGTAAAAGCCTAAGCTGCCATTATTTTTTGCATCGTCATACAAATTAGGAATCCAAGAGAGTAAATGCTCATCCATAAAGGCAAGCTGATCTTTGATGATGTTTACTTGTCTTTGTATGTCTTCATTATGCAGTTGTTCTGTTAGAACGGTTAAATACAGCAGCTCAAGACCCAAGTGATCTTCAGGCTGTCGTCCACTATGCTTACTTTCTAAGCCTTGTTTACTTAGTAAGTCTTTCATCACATAGGCAGTCGTTCCAAAGAACAGTTTCTTCCTCGTATTATAAAACGATTCCCAAGGTGGTGATTTCGGTACACCAGGTCCTATAAAAAGCTCTGTGTACTCTACATTCACTTCTTCAATGGAATTTATCATATCTTGTTCATCCAATTTAGACGTAAAGTTTACTAACTGCTCAAGACCTGACATAATTTGTTCATTTGCCGCTTCTAAAGGAAATTGACGCCAAAATTGCTCCGTAACTATCTCTTTGTTTTGCTCTTGTACAGGCTCTAGCAAATAGTTTGCGAAAAAGCTGTATAATTGTTCTTGGAAGCTCCATACTTCAGCCCAAGTTTTTGTCATCATAAACTCTCCTTTATGCGTTTAGCATTGCTGTAATTCTCGACATGATGGTTAGCCGTTTTCAACCATGGAATAGACTTTTGCCTCTTTTTGTGATGATTTTTGCACAAGAATCTTTTTAGCAAGAAAATTGAATAAAAGAATCCCGAATGAAATTAATCCTACAGAAATCATCAGCTCCACTATAGATGGTGAATACGTACCAACGGTGGACCAAATATTTTCTTGGTTATAGCCAAGCGTAACTCCTTGACCTTCAGCAATGTTCGGATGAACAAAGGCAGAGAAAAGGAGCCAGATTCGCTTACACAACACTCCAAAGACAATTAATGCGGATGAAAAGATGACTAATCCCAGTTTTTCTCGATTTTTTTTGAATAATAGGATCGCTAACGGTACCACAAGACCTAAAATCACTTGTATCCAGAAATACGGAGCCAGTTGGCCGCTAATAAGCACCTCAGCATGATGCAAGCCTTCCCCTTGTGGGTAAATCATTGTTATCATTTCAGCCAGAAGAAGATAGGCATCAACTGCTACAAACGTTACTAAAAGTCCTGCTAATGTCGTAATGAGCTTCTTCTCTACCACAAAGACATTAAAGGTCATTAATAGAACCAACGTAATCAGTAGTAGAGCGAGTCCTGAGTCTAATGCGGAAGCGACAAACAGCGGGGCCATAATTGCTGTATGCCAAGCTCCACGAGCAATTTGTAAGCCGAAAATCCATGCCGTTACGGAGTGAACAAGAATGGCAACTGGCAGGGCAACGGAAGACATAATTTTCATTGCTTTTTGGTTCGGTTTTTCTCGTGTCATGAGATATAGATATAACACGTTAATGACCAAGTAAAGGGAAATCACCATCACGTCCCACATCAACGGTGATTTTAAATTGCTGTGCAATAGTAAATTTAACATACGAAACGGATTTCCTAAGTCAACCATAATAAAGCCAGCAGCAACAATTACACAAACAGTTGATAATATGGTTGCTGGTTTTGCAACGACTTTGAACGACGGGATATTAAATACCGTTGCGGAAGAAGAAACAATCAATCCTCCAGCTGATAATCCAACAAAGAACATAAATAACATAATATAAGTTCCCCAAGAAACGATATTATTCATCCCTGTTACGCCAAGTCCATTTACAAGCTGATAACCGATGGCTGAAAACCCCATTATCGCGAGAATACCTAATATGACGGTAGGTAAGTTTAATTTAGTCTTGATTGTCATCGATTACATCTCCCCATTCAAGCCTAAATAGTAAACTTTCGGCTTCGTTCCTTTTTCTTTCAGCAGCTGCTCACCGTTTCTTTCGCGAATTAACCTGGATACTTCGCTATTTGGATCATCTAAATCACCAAAGACCCGTGCTTCAGCTGGACAGCATACTACACACATTGGATCTAAACCTTCACTTGTTCTTTCTTTACAAAATGTACATTTTTCAACCACACCCACGTCACGTACAGGAACGATTCCATCTCCATAATTAAAATCTGGATGACGCTCTGCTTCTTCCCAGTTAAAGACACGTACATTATAGGGGCATGCGGCCATACAGTAGCGACAGCCGATACAGCGGCCATAATCAATTTGTACCGCTCCGTTTTCATCATAATACGTTGCGCCAACCGGACATGCTTTTTGACAAGGTGCATTATCGCAATGCTGACAGGCAATAGGGATGTATTTTCTCTTCACATTTGGAAAAATTCCTTCTACACTGTCTAACCCTTCATCTCCTTGGCTAACGACACGATTCCACAGCATACCTTGTGGAATATTGTTTTGCATTTTACATGAAATTGAACATGTATGACAGCCCATACATTTATCTAAATCGATTACCATACCATATCTCATCGTCATGCCACCTCCTATATCTTCTTCACTTCAACTAACGTATCATTGTACGGAATAACTGGACCATATCGAAGTAAGTATTGGCGTTCATTTAATGTGTCGTTCGTTACATTTTGAAGATTTCCTGCCTTCATATGCTCCGTCCACCAACCTTCATGTAACCGAACTTGTCCTGGACGTAAATATTCTGTAATTTTACATTTTGCTTGGAACGAACCTCGATCGTTAAAAATTTCTACAAGATCTCCTGTTTTCAGTTTTCTAGACTCAGCATCCTTAGAATTTATTTCTAGCTTTGGACCTGGATCGATTTGGTTAATCCATCTTGAATTTGTAAATTGTGAATGGACACGATATCGAGTATGAGCCTGACTAAATTGTAAAGGATATTTTTTAGCTAAAGAGCTGTTTTCATTTGCTTCAGATGGTAAGTCTGAGTTTGGTAAGGCTTGGTCAAATTGGGCCATTTTTTCGTGATAGATTTCTAGTTTTGTAGAAGGCGTTAAATATTTTTGATCTGTAAAACCACGGTACGGCTCATTTGGCACTTTTAAACGCATAATGAAATTGTTTTCTCTCAATGCCTCAATCGTAATTCCTTCTAATCGTGGATCACCGGAATTTAAACGATGTCTTTGCAGGTCTTCTGGCGTTTTTGGTAAATGATGATCTAAACCAAATCTAGCGGCAATTTCCTTTTCGATTTGGAAGTCTGACTTACTTTCATGTAGTGGCTTAATTACTCTTTGTGAAAGCAATACGTGCGAACGATTCACTTGCATGTTAATAATGTCATATTCACTTTCGAATGCTGTACTTGCCGGCAAAACAATGTCCGAATAATTGACACTAGGGTTATGGAAAGGATCGATTGTGACAAGGAAGTCGAGACTGTTAATCCATTCCTCTGTTTTACTTAAGTTCGCAAAATGCTGCTGTAACGTATTCCCTAAGTTAATCACGACTCGTACAGAGTTTTCTTTTATACGCATATCTTGGGTTGTCATTTCTAGCGGTGTTTGGGCGAATTGTGGTGGCAGTTCCCAAGAGTTGAGTGCTGCAGACCATGAGGTACCATGGTACAAAGCATTTCCAACAGCTCCACCAGCTCGGCCGATATTTCCGGTTAAAGCACCAAGAATAGCTCCTGCATGTCCCGCAACATCTGCGTTTGTCCATTTGTCAATTCCACCAAATCCCCAGCCAAGAACGGCAGGTCCTGCTGTTGCATATCGTTTCGTTAACTCGTAAATCACAACTTCTTCAATTTCTGTTTTCTGTGATGTCCAGCTCAGTGTATATGGCTTTTGGTTTTCTTTTAGTGCAGTAAAGACCGTTTTTACCTTTACGCCGTCTACTGTGAACTCGCCTTCAAGTTGAGGTTTTACCCCTTTAGCGTTATAAGGCATTAAAGAGTTGCTATTTTCATCCCAGACATAGAACGGATTTTCCTCGTTTCCTTCTTTAGATTGATCGACTCTTAACAATTGTTTGTTATCTTCTCTTACTAAAAATGGTGAGGATGTGTTTTTCGTTAAGTACTCTGCATCATACCAATTTTTTTCGAGAATAAGTGTAACCATTCCTAGTAGTAAATCTCCGTCTGTACCAGGTCTAATGGAAATCCATTGGTCTGACTTCGATGCGGTTGTAGAATAGTTCGGGTCGATTGTAATGATCTTCGCCCCTGCATTTTTCGCAGCATAGAAGAACTTCGAATCGGTTAAGGTCGTTTCTAGGATATTACAGCCTAGGAAAATAATCGTTTTTGAGTTAACCCAGTCTGATGTTTCATTTTGCACATACCCGTATGCTTGACCACCAATACATTCCTCCAATCCGTTAGCAAGGCCAACGTCAATTCCAGCTTCACATACATATTGTGCACCAAGTAACGTAACTAATGGCTGATACGTATATTCAATGCCTGAAGAGGCACTAAACAAGATCGACTTACTACCGTATTTATTAACGGAGTTTGACAGCTTCTTATGAATTTCAGTTAAGGCTTCATCCCATGAAATTGCAACGAATTTCCCCTCACCGCGTTTACCTACACGCTTTAAAGGTGTTTTTAATCGATCAGGGCTATAAATACGTTCAATCTCACTTAGTCCTTTTAAGCAAACCGTTGAAAATCTTGTGTCTGTCCAGTTATTTGGAACAATCTTTACAAATTTTCCGTCTCTAACGGTACACTTAAATGCGCATCGTCCTCCACAGTTCGTTGTATGGTAAGTGAACCTTGTTACTTCATTGGGAGCGTTTTCAGCTGCAGCCGACTGGAACCACTTTCGTGAAGTGAACATGCCAGATAATCCAAGTGTTGTACTTCCCGCTACCCCGGCTTTAATAAAATTTCTTCTTGAGATATTCATAAATGAATCCCCCCCATTTTATATTTTTGTTACATATTTATTGAGGAAAAATAGTTATTAACTATGGAATATAATCTTATTATAATTTCTAATCAAAGGTATGAGGAGTGTTGAATCATACACACTTAACCATCCATGTTTGTTAGCTTTTCACAGACCTTTTTTCCCTTTCTATACAAATATGTCGATTTTATAAACATGCACAGTTTTATAAGATAAAAAAACTAGCTTTGCGCAATGAAGCGAAAGCTAGTTTTCTTCATGATACACATACCTAATCGACAAGTGCCAGGCGCTTGTTGATTAGTGGGAAAGTAGGTTTTAGTTCCCTCATAAAGAGTGCGATTGTGGTATTTATAATTTTTCAACATTCACAAAGGTGTCATAAAGTGTGTAGTTTTTAAAAATAGATTCCTGGTTGCTCATGCCTTCTTGCTTTGCAGGTATCAGATCGTTAATGGTAACATCTGAATCTGGATACCACCCTTGATATACCATGACAATATCTTTTGGAACTTGTTTGCTGCATACTGCTTTCATCTCAATACAAGCTTGATCATTGTAAATTTTAACAATATCCCCGTTTGCAATGCCAATATCTGTGGCTGCTTGTGGATGGATGACCACAAATGCTTCTTTCTCATTATGAAGATTTAAAAAGTGAAATTGAGAGTTAAATGCATATGGATGATGAGGAGTGATAAACCAGAAAGGGTATTCTTTTGGCGGTAACATCCCCATCATTGGGTTAAAATCTATATTTTGTTTCGCTGCATTAGAATATTGCTGCTGCACTCTAGTATCAGGAATAGTCCCTGTCATGCTTCTCTCTTTTAAATCTGATATGTTTCTAACCGAATAACGGTTAAATACCTGATGATTAAATTGTGCATTGAGATATTCCTCTTCGGAAGAATAAATAGGAAAAGTACAAAGTGATGGCAAATGCTGATTCAGCCTTCTTGCTAATTCTGTCATAATCCACCACTCACTTCTACTATCATAATAGGGAGATAGGGCTTTTTCGTTTAATGCAATTTCTTTATGCCACCAGCTGATAATAATATCCATTTCCTCAAAATGGGTGGTTGTTGGCAGAATGAGATTTGAAATTTGTGCTGTCGGTGTCATGAACTGATCCACCGTTACAACGAATGGAATGTCCATAAGAAACTGCTTAGTAGATGTCGAATTAGGTTCTTGAATTAATGGGTTTGCACATGAAACCCATAACATTTTAATAGGAGGATCTCCCACATAATCCCTATTATTTATATCCATGATTCGCTTCTTTCCTAATAAATGTTCAGCGGTTTGATTATTAAAAACCATCGTGTCTTTAGCATCTCTTAAGTAAATTCCCCCGCCCATTTTGTCTATATCCCCGTGAACGGTAGCTAATAGTACAATCGAACGAATCGTATGTCCAAAATTAGAATGTTTTTGCAGCCCTGAACCGATGACATACGAAATCGTATCGGCATCCGTCATCCAGGTCAACAAAAGGTGGGTTGCTTCTTTGGATACATCACAATTCAGTAAATATTCTTCTACATCAATTTTATTTATGTTATTTATTAATTGATTAAATTCAATAGAATTTAAATCGAAAAAACTTTTATCAAATGTATTATTTTCAATCAAATGTTTGATTAATAAACTTGCCAACGCCCCGTCTGTACTTGGCCGCAATTGGATATATAAATCTGCTAACTCAGCCGTTTGTGTATAAAGGGGGTCGATGACAACAATTTTTGCACCTTTTACTTTTGCTTCTATTAGATAAGGGATGAGGTGAATATTGGTTGCAGCTGGATTAGCTCCCCAGATGACAATCAGTGAGGCCTCTTTGATGCTAGAAGGAACAGGTCCATTCTTAACAATCTTATCAGAATCAAGAGCATTTAATCTTGAAAGCAAGGATGAAGTGCCAAGCATTCTTGTTGTTTCTCCTATATGTGAAAATAAGTCATCTGTTACATAATGATGCACGCCAATATTTCCAGAGCCCTTAAACAAGGCGAGAGGGAGAAGGCTGCCAAAATGATGATGAATACTCAATATTTCACTTATTATGAGCTGCAAAGCCTTTTCCCATGAAATTTGAACATATTTCCCTGATCCTTTTACTTTTTGATAGTAAGGATATTTTAAGCGATCTCTATGGTTATTTTTTTCTGCATATGAAAACCCTTTCGCACAAAGTTTTCCCTTTGTATAGGGGTGGCTGATATCTCCTGCAATATGATGAATGGAATCCTTTTCTATGTGGGAAATAATCGTGCATGAACTTGGACAATTTCTAGGACAGACATTTCTGAATTTCCTGGCTGCATGATGTCTCATTCATATTCTCCTCGTCTAAGTAATCACAGTACATTCTAGCAGAAATCCATTTTCTGCGAATTGTTTAATATCACTCTTTATTGATGGTACTTAATGGAATAGCTTTTTGACCGCTGCATGTGCCCGATATCACTGTGAATAGTCAAAAAAAATGTAAAACTATAAGGAGTTCACAAAATTACAGTTATAAGTTTAAGAAATCTATTCTTCTTTAACATTTATTTATAGGTGATAAAAGGAGTTTTCAGAAATATTTAAGAAAGAAGGAATTACTTTATGACATCGCATTTAGTATTTTCCATCGATCTTAACAGGTGTATTAATTGTAAAACCTGTGAAATGGCTTGTAATGACTTTTATGGATTGATGGGGATGCATCGCAGAAATGTAATGACAATTGAAACAGATGTAGATGAACCGCCACTGCATATTTCGATCTCTTGTAATCATTGTATGAATCCGGTTTGTGTATATATTTGTCCTGAGAATAACTTTCAAGTACGCGAGGACGGGATTGTTGTCCATAATCCAAGCCGCTGTAAAGGGTGTCAGAGATGCGTTGAGGCATGTCCTTTCGATGCTTTAAAGTTAAATCCAAAAACAAATCGGGTGGATAAATGTAATTTTTGTGTGGATCGGATTGAAGAAGGCTTAAGACCAGTATGTGTAGAAAACTGCATAACAAGTGCATTGAGCATCATGAGGGTATCTTCAGATGAAATTACGTCTAATAATTTCCAAGATGCAGATGTGCCTATTGTTGCATATACACGGCCTTCTATTAACATACTAAAAAAACAAAAGGGGCATATTTTTTTAAGAGAAGGATGATAAACATCTATGAAGATTTTATTACAGGATGTTTTATTTCGTATTCCGCTATATCAACTTACTTTTTTAACTTCCTTGCCAAAGGAAAATACTTATTTTGAAACCGTTTCAACCACCATTCCTGATCAATGGTTTGAAAGTTCAACTTTACTTCTGCTTGATTCGGATGAGGAATGTTTAAAGCTAAGCAATAAAAATTTCGTCAATCAATTGATTCAAGATTCAAATCTCATTGGAATCATCCTTTGTCATCGACATGAAATCAACATTCAAGAGGATTGTCTTTTACTGCTGCGCGAATGTAAAGTGCCGCTAGTGAGAGCAGAAGAAGCTTTATCTATTTCAGATTTTCTTGAAGTTAAGAAACAGCATCATGCCTTCAGTATGCTGAGTATGGAGTTAAATGGTTTTATGAATAAAGGGTTTATGAAGATTGCTGAAAATCTTTCTGCAGCTTTAGAAACACCCTTTCTTTTTTTTGATGAAAATAACCAGCTCCTTTGGCAAATCGGTTCAGAAGAAGATATTGAAAAGGTGTTACAGTGGCTGCAAAATGATAGGCGTGATAAGAGGAAGGCAAACAATTCGAACATTTCCTTACCTGAAGATAACCCTGTTATGGGAGTAGATGAACCTTATGAACAATATATCATGAACATTGCGGGACAAGTTCAGCTAACCCTAGTGACTTTAGCGAATTTGAAGGAATGGCAGAGGATCATCCTTGATAAATTCATTGGATTGTCAGCTCTCTTTTTTCAAACAGAAGAAATCATTCGAGAGCAGCGGGAACAAATGAAAGAGCATTTTATTTATGATCTTCTCTATCGCAAGTTTGAGTCCAAAAAGGTCCTAATCAAACAAGCAAAAACGTGGGGGTGGGACTTAGAAAAGCCGCATCATCTATTTGTCATTGATGCTGCCTTGTCAGATGAGTGGATGATGAATTTGGAGTGGATGGATGAGATGATTGTTTTTTTACAAAATCATCTATCCTATTTAAATGATCAGGTCATTCTATTTTCGTTTCAGGATCAAATGGTTGTTCTCTTGAAAGATGATGAAAATCGCAATCCAAGTAATAGGAAGAGCTTTGTCTTTGAAATAGCTGCAACGATTGAAAAGGAGCTTTCGAGTCATTGGTCCGGCTGCCAATTTCATATAGGTATCGGGAAATGGTGTCAGGACAGCGTGAATCTTAATAAAAGTTATCAAGAGGCCAAAATGGCTTTGTCGTTTGGCAAAGTATGGTTGGAAAATAATCATGTCTTTCATATTAATGATCTAGGTATATTTAATCTCATCATTCATTTGCATAAGGAGATTCTACATGATTTTTGTGAAGAATATCTGTCATCTTTAATTGAAAGTGACAACAAACTCGGAACAGAATATCTAAAGACCCTTAAAGCCTATTTTCAGTATCAAGGAAACATTAATGAAGTATCAGAGGCGTTGTACATTCATCCTAATACGTTAAGAAACCGGCTTAAAAAGATTGAAGAAATGACCGGTGTGTACCTTCAGAATAACGTAGATTTTCTAAACTTAATGGTCGCTGTTAAAATTCATTATTCAATATCTTTTTAAGTTCATTCAGTGTAATTCCACGTTTAAAGTTAAAGGATTTTGTCTGTTTTATGACGGAGTGTTTAAGGATAAAACCCATAAATAAATTAGGTTTAATACAAAATTCATCATTTGTTCACCAATCATTCAATTGTTATTCGAATTTTGCTTTATATAAGTAGGAATGGACTATTAAACATGCACAATTTAATAGGCTTAAGTGTAGAGGAACCCACACTCCTCAGATTGAACGGTTCCTATTAGAATTAAATTGTGAGAGAAAAGCACTCAAAAATAGGTGGTGGCTTAGATGGCATTATTAAGTAAGTGGGTAGAAAGCTTAGATTATGAATATGAAATATTATCTTCCTGTACTCGTCATAAAAGCCATCATTCTAATTGTACAAAATGTGTGGAGGCCTGTGAAAAGCAAGCTATTTCAATAAAGAACGGAAAGCCGGTTATCGATCATTCTGAATGTGTGCAGTGCGGAGAATGTATGGCAGCATGCCCTGTTCAAGCTGTTGCGGGCATCCTTCCGAAAAGGGAAATCAAACAAAATTGTCTAATGATTTCAAATCGCCATTTTCCAACAATAAACGAATTGCTTATTCTTCATAAAAAGGGCGTTCATTCCATTATTTTTGAAGATGAATCCTTCATCCAAGAATGGATGCATCGGGTGGAACGAGTAAACCAAATGCTCTTGGAACTAGGGGAATCTCCTTTTTCGATTTCGATCGATTCTGTGAAGGATGAGGAAATTTACTCGAGAAGAGAACTTTTCTCATGGTGGAAAAAAGAAAGTAAATCTTTAATGAAGCAGATGACACCTGCTAAGTGGCGTTTTAATCATGATGCTTTAAATTTGCGTCAGTATTATACTGATTTCCAATTTATCAACATAACGGTTGACATGGATAAATGTACGCTCTGTGCGGTTTGTGAAAGAATTTGTGACCAAAAATGTTTTGATATTCAAGAAGGACACTTTTCTCTCTCAATGCAGGGATGTAATTCTTGCGGTTTATGTGCAGATATTTGTCCTGAGAAAGCAATCATAGTCGAAGATCAAATTATAAAAACGAAAGAGATTCATTTTCCTGTTTACGAGAAAACATGCCATGCTTGCAATCATTCTTTTAAAACAGTGCGTGAACATGATGAAATCTGTACGATCTGTACAAAATTGAATCATTTATCGCAGAAAGGAGAGAGGGTAGGATGATATCCAATATTGGAATTCCAGGATTAATTTTAATCTTAGTTCTTGCACTAATTATTTTTGGACCTAAAAAATTGCCTGAATTAGGGCGTGCGGTTGGTCAAACCTTAAAAGAATTTAAAAGTTCTACAAAGGATTTAATCCTTGATGAAGATGATAAGAATGAAAAATAGGCAGAGTGACAGTGCACGACCTGTATTTGTCCCAGTTGAAAAACTGGGCTGTTTTTCAAAACCAGGAAGAATAATTAGTTCTGAGACAAGAGCACGCCTGATAAAAAAGCTAGAGGCCTACAATGTGAATATTATCACTAACCATAACGTTTCTAAGATACTTACGGAAACTATTATTATACAAGATAAAATATCGGGAGAACAAACCATAATCGAAACGGATCAAGTGGTGATGGCGATGGGGGTTCAGCCTTTTAATCCTTTAGAAGCAACCCTAATAGATCATGTTTAAAACTTATATGTAATTGGTGACGCAGCGGGGTATTCTTCCCTAGCAGATGCTATTCATCAGGGATTTAAAGTGTCCTACTCCCTGGGAACAGAAAACGAATAACTAGGGAATTTGGAATAATAAAATCTATTAGAAATTGGGTGGTAGTATGTATAGCAATGGACATCCTCGTAGTTCCGGTAAAACAATTGACTTTAACAAAAACCCATTTATTGCAATTTGGGAGGTTACGAGGGCCTGTCAGCTTCGTTGTGTACACTGCCGGGCAGATGCACAAACTAAACCTCACCCAAATGAACTCACCCATGAGGAAGGCATCCAACTGATTGATCAAATCTATGAAATGAATAATCCAATGCTCGTCTTTTCTGGTGGGGATTGCATGATGAGAGAGGACTTATTTGACTTGGCCAATTATGCCGTGAAGAAAGGTATGCGTGTTTCCATTACACCAAGTGCAACAGATAATGTCACAAAAGAAAAAATGGAAAAAGCAAAAAAAATCGGATTATCCCGTTGGGCATTCAGTCTTGATGGTCCTAACCCTGAAATCCACGATCAGTTTCGTGGAACATCTGGCTCCTTTGATTTAACTATAGAAAAAATAATCTACCTTAATGAACTCGGTATGCCATTACAAATTAATACGGTGATCTCCAAATATAATTACGATTACCTGGAAGAAATGGCAGAATTAGTAGAAGATTTAGGTGCGGTCATGTGGTATATTTTCCTCATGGTACCCACTGGAAGAGGTCAATTGGATACGTGTATTACACCAGTTGAACATGAAAAAGTATTTCGCTGGCTCTATAATCTAAATAAGACATCATCCTATGATATTAAGCTAACTGCTGCACAACATTATCGCAGAGTTGTTCTACAAGAAAAAGTTAAAGAACACAAGCTGAACAAAAACAAGATTCATTATGAAGATACGATCACTTCTGATCATGCTTCACGGGTTGATGGATTAGGACGGGCACCAAAAGGAGTGAATGATGGAAACGGCTTTATTTTCATCTCACACACGGGTGATGTAATGCCTAGTGGGCTTCTCCCCATTAGGTTGGGGAATGTTCGTGATCAGCCGTTAAAAGAAATTTACCGGGAATCCCCAATCTTGAAAGATATTCGCAACCCAGATATGTATAAAGGAAAATGCGGGATTTGTGAATACCGGCATGTATGCGGCGGCTCACGATCTAGAACGTACGCTATAACAGGAGACTACATGGAGAGTGAACCATTTTGTGTGTACATACCAGAAGCAATGCGATATAAACGGAAAGAAAACGGTATGCCTTCCATATAAGTGTCGTGTCATAGTAAATGCTGACATTTTGTTAACATGAAGTTTAACGGAGGTTTCTCATTAGTTGAGCAACTATTGAGAAGTCTCTTTTTCATGTCTTTTCGTTACATGAAGATGAATAAAAGATCTTACTAACTTGCAGGCAATTCAATAATAAAGGTAGTTCCTTCATTTTCTATAAAATTGAATATGAACGGAAGATGAACAGCTAAATTACATTTAAAGTAAGAAGAGAGTGGAATGTTAACATTTTGTTAACATGAGGTTTTTAACGGAGGCTTCTCATGAGTTGAACAAACTTGTGGGAAGCTTCTTTTTTGATTTCTTCGGTTACAAGAGGGTACACATTCTTCGTAAGTTGATCATCGGAATGGAGCATTGATTATCTCTTCATTAATGTTTTACAAAATCAACATCTTTCCACTTAAGTTCAACTAATTGCCAACTCTAACCCCTGTATATGAGAGAATAAGAAACACCGAGTAATTATGCTCAAATCCATAATTATTGGCAGTTTTTTAAAAGTATATGGTGCAATTTTAGTTAAAATCTTTTCTTTTAAACGATTTAAAGTCTAATAAACCCACCAACATAATTGTTTTAAAATGCTAACATTTTGCTAACGCAATCTCATGAAAAATAGTAAATGCCCGTTATAGATGTTACAACTCAGATTCAGGAAAACCTTGGTTTATCGCTTTTTACGTACATCATGTTAAAGATATTACACCCTCTCACCTTAAGGGCGGCATGATGTAAGGCTTTTGAGCCTTTCATAGGAGGAATAGTTAAGGCTATTTCTCCACCTAATTTTCACCTGTTTTGTGAAGTAGTTATGTAAAAATTTATATCAATAGCAATAACCACTTCCTATAAAAATTAGGGAGTGGTTTTTTGTGTTGTTAAACTTTGTGTATCAAGACTTTAAGAGGAATTCAAACTGATTCTATTTAAGTGTCAACTAGGATTGTTGAAGTATGAATGAAAATAGCGAACAGTGGCTGTTGCCGTTCGCTAAAAAAATAAAATTTTATTAATATTTTTCCTGCAAAAAACCCATTATAAATTTTCCATTAGACGTTTTTTGATTAGTTCATAATCGTCCCTAGTAATACCAGGAGCAAATTCTTCAGGTAATTCCTCTAAGTCTGGGATTGGTCCGCCTTCAGGAGTACCAATTTTCACTTCAAGCGGTTGCCCATTTTCCGGATTTGTTCCTTTCCAAATCATTCCGATATCCCTGTATTCTGTTTCGCTCCAAGTGAATAGCACATTGCTTAAGCCTTTTTCTATGAACGGTCGGGCATAATCAAATTTTGAGTTATCAAGATTTGGAACTGGAAGCATTTTTGTCAAGTCTGCCCCTGTAGCAATTTCGATTGCTTTCGCATAGGCGAGGATATGTGTTCCTCCACGAACAAGTAAATACCCAATCATGGTTCTAGCAACTGGGTTATCAGTCATCTCATAAACTCTCATTTTATGTGTACGTGCACCAATCTCTAGAAAAAAGTTATGTGTTAAATCTAAAACCAGATTACCGCTATTGAAAACATTATCACCAGTCCAAGGTCTTCCCATTGAATCACCTGGTATAGCCGTTTGAGCTGTGGAAATAAAATGGTGGGTGTTTCTCGCATCCTTCCCATTTTGAAGTGGAGTGATATCTGGATTCCCTGGAAAAGTATTACCTACTGATAACAAATTAATCGTATTAGAAACAAGTTCTACATGACCAAATTCTTCTGCTGTAATGCTTGCCACTAACTCATAGAATGGCTTTAGCTTTTTTTTATTTCTGAAGTTAAAAGACTGAAACATATAGTTATTTAAGGTAGACATCTCCCCAAACTTGCCACCTAAGAGCTCTTGTACTGCTGCTGCAGCATTCATATCGCCGTGTGCAGGTATAGGAAGTTCAATTGCCAATTTATTTATTCTTTTAATCATTATTTTCCCTCCCCTTCCTTTTTGCTAACCAGGAAAAACCCAAATAATTTGCTGGGTACGAATAAAGAAGGGAGTTCCGTTAGACTCAACAACTATGTGATCTGGCAATACATTTTTCAAGGAACCACGGACGCTGCCTCTTATGGTTTGAACAGTAACCGTACTTCCAACAATGGTTGCTAATGTCTGATAAACATAGGGATCATAGAAGCTTAACAGGTCGTTGTTTGTCATTTATATCCTCCTATTCTAACGTCATCCTTACTGAGTATATGTTTCTCGATATGTAAAAAGACTGAAACAACTGTTCAATTTGACTCTTTTTGTTAAATACTATTCTGAAAATAATAAACGGAAATAGCACATTTTTGGCAATACGAAACTAGACCTAGCAATCTGTTTATATAAAATGCTTCTTAAAAGTGCACTAAACTTTTGGGAGGCTTTTTTTGTGATGTAGAGGTACATATTTTTTCGTCATTTGTTCTTTTGTATGAAACTACTGTCAAGATTTCGGTTGAATTATGAAAAATTAATATCAAAGCTTTACAAATTTAATTTTTAGGGGGATTTGGGAATACTGAAGGTAAAATGAATAAAATTCTTCATTTCATTACAGCTGTCTGTAATATGGAAAATATTATATTAGGAAAATTTCAGTTGATATCGAACGATAAATAGAATAAAATATAAAACGTTCGTGTTATATGTTTTCCTTTCGATATATTACAGTTTTTTGTAAATTAATATTGTTAAATGCGAATGATATATTAAAGTGAATTTGAAATATATGGGATGGAAATGAGTGATAGAAGTATCCTCAATAACCAATAATAAATATATGAGTGAAATTAAAGATGTTTGAAAAATTAAATTATATCTATTAGAAGGGGTAAACAAATGATTTTCAAAAACCAATACGAGGAAATAAAAAAGTTTGCAGAAGATTTATATTATCATCCCGAATTAGGATATAAAGAGGAACGCACGAAAGAGAAAATTATTGATTCTTTGAAGTCTATTAATGAGAATGTTCAGATTGAGAAATTCAGTCTAACTGGTTTCAAAACAACTTTGGGAGATCAAGATAAAAAATTACATGTTGCTTTTATTGCAGAATTAGACGCGGTGTATTCCCCTTCACATATGCATGCAGATAAAAATACGGGTGCTGCCCATAACTGTGGCCATTACACACAGGTTGCTATTGCCCTTGCTTTATACAATTACTTTGTGAAGTCAAATGTATACAAGGATTTTAACTATAAAATTTCCTTTATCTTTGTGCCAGCAGAGGAATATTTGGATCTAGCTTATCGTGAAGAATTAATAAAACAAAACAAGATCACGCATTATGGAGGTAAGCCGGAAGCGATGAGACTTGGTGTGTTTGATGATATTGATTTGGGCATCTCTGTTCATGCTATTGGCGGGGATTTTGCTAAACGAACGATTAATACGAATTGTGATTTAGCTGGATTTCTATATAAAAAATATAAATTTATCGGAAAGGCAACTCATGCAGGATTTGATCCGTTCTCCTCAAAAAATGCGTATAACATGTCTACATTGTTTAATGTAGCTGTCGGCTTAAGCCGTCAACAATTTAAGGATTCTGAAAAGGTACGAGTTAATCCGATTGTGATGGAATCAGATATGTCAACGAATGTTATACCAAATGCTATTACAGTAGGGACGGATTTGCGAACATTATCCACTGAATATATGAAGGAAGCTGCAGTTAAACTAGATGATGCTGCAAAAGGAAGTGCAATTGCACTGCAAGGAGACGTGGAAATTTCTACTCAGATGGGTTATTTACCTTTTAAACAAGAGCGTTATTTATCAGAATTTGTATGGGAAGCATTTGAAGAAAATGATGAAATTGACGTGATATATAATGATGATCCGATCAGTGCAGCCGGAGATATTGGTGATCTGTCATATATGATTCCTTGCATTCAGATTGGTTACAGCGGGTTTACTGGAACAATTCATGGAGATGACTTTATCGATATCGACCCTCAATTTATTTATGAGATTTTCCCGCGATTTTTAGCACAGGTTTTTGAAAAAATGAATGGGAATATTGACACTTCAAGATTGTATAAAAGAAGTTATGAAGAATATATCGATTTAATCAATGAAATTATGGACAAGAAAGGAATCGGAAATGAATAAAAACTTTATTTATCTCATTATATTTGCACTAGTAGTCATTACAGCTGCTGAAATGATTGGGTTCCAAAGTATTCAAATTGGTACTTTTACAATTGGCTTATTGCCGCTTGTGTTTGCGATTATCATTACGATGGTTTTAGGATTGAATGTTTTCCGTAAAGGCTTATGGAAAAAGGTTTATAGTGAAAAGAATGTTGAATTCGCTGGAAAGTACTTGATTTTCATTATGCTGCCTCTTATGGCGCGATATGGTGCAGATGTTGCCCCAAAATTAGGTGAAATTCTTCAGATTGGCTGGGTATTCTTAGCTCAGGAACTTGGAAACCTCGGAACTGTTCTACTAGGTCTACCGGTTGCGCTTATGCTTGGATTACGACGAGAAGCCATTGGAGCTACTCTTGGAATTGGTCGTGAAGGTGAACTTGCTTATATTTCAGAAAAGTATACATTGGATTCTGATGAAGGAAGAGGGGTCTTATCCTTATATATTATCGGTACATTATTTGGAACGATATTTTTCAGTATTTTCGCCCCAATATTACTTAAATTTGGTTTCAGTGTTGAAGCTTTAGCTATGGCATCAGGTATGGGCTCTGGAAGTATGATGAGTGCCGCTGCCGCTTCTTTAGTTGCACAAGTTCCAGAAATGGAGAGCACTATTTTAGCCTATGCATCTGCAAGTCAGTTGCTAACTAGTTTCCTAGGTACGTTTACAATGGTATTTCTTGCGGTTCCATTACAGAAGTTCATGTATAGATTTTTAACCAGAGGTGATAAAAATGCAAAACGCACTGCGTAATTCATATATTAAATATGGTTTAATCATTTTATTTAGTCTTTCACTTATCATGTTTACCCAGTTTATTAAGCATTTAAAAAACCCTGAATCTATGGCAGTTACCGGGATGACGATAGTAGGGCTGATTGCGTTATGGGTGTTTTCTATGATTGGAATTCTTATTTCGGAAAAGCTCAAAACGAGTCCAATTAATTTTCTAAGGGAATTTCCAGTGTTAGGATGGGTTGCGATTACTTCACTTCTTATGTGCCTGATCTCTGACTTTTTTGTGCAAGCCATTCGAGCGGTGGATTTCCTTTCTATCACAACGCCAATTCTTACCTTTGCTGGAATTTCTGTCGCCAACCGATTAGTGGATTTAAAAAATACCTCTTGGAAAGTTGCCATTGTTGCTATTTTCGTATTTAGTGGAACATATATTGGTAGTACATTGATGGCACAAATTGGGTTGTTTTTGGCAGGAAGGTAGCGAGCATCTATTTTCTAAGTAAAATTCATATTCATGAGTAGTTAGAATTGTGGGAAATTGAAAAGAATTTGTGTTAGTAAAATGCTAACATTTTGCTAATATATAGGTAAATTAACTGAAGCTTCTCATAAGTTCACTGAACTTGTGGGAGGCTTCTTTTTCTTTCATATTTAGTTAGTCTGGAATTATTTCACATACTAATCTCCTATTAATTTCTTAATGTTAAGGATATCTTATTGAAAATTCGTTTTATATGAATATTTTGAAGTGGTTACCATCCGATTTGCGAATGTTGATTACTTTTTTGAAATAAATGTTCGTGTTTTTATTGACGATTAGAATTTCTGATGTTACTATGGGTTAGTAAAAATTAAATATTATTCTCGTATAATGTTGGGGATATGGCCCGAAAGTTTCTACCAAGCTACCATAAATAGCTTGACTACGAGGTTGTGTATATAAAAATGGAGATAAGTTTGTTCGTTATTTCCATTAGCTACCTTCCTGAAGTCAAGCACCGGTGTAACACGGTGCTTTTTAATTTTTACAAAAACGACAATTCAACATGATTATCAGAGGAGGATAATTTCAATGAATAAAAGTACAAAGAAAATCGTAATGATATTATTTCTTGCTTTAATGACTGTCGTAATGGCAGCATGCGGAAATGACTCAGCTAATGAAAAAGAAGCTAAGTCTGGAAAAGGTGAAGAAGGATTAAAAATTGCCATTGTAACTAGTCCTTCAGGCGTTGATGATGGCAGCTTTAATGAAGATAACTATAATGGTATTTTGAAATTTATTGAAAAGAATCCAACAGCAACAGTAAAGGCTGTTAGAGAAGAAACTGGTGATCCTGCTGCGGCTGTACAAGCAGTTGCTGATATTGTGGCAGATTATGATGTTATTGTAACACCTGGGTTTCAATTTGCTGGAGTTTCTAGTATTGCTGTAGAAAATCCTGATAAAATCTTTATTTTAAATGACTCTGAGCCCGCACCTGTAGGTGACCAAAAAGAGTTCGATAATATATATGCGATGAATTTCGCCGAACAAGAAAGTGGCTTTTTTGCAGGAATGTCTGCAGCACTTGAAACAAAATCAAATAAAGTAGCGGTTGTAAATGGGATAGCTTATCCTTCAAATGTAAATTATCAATTTGGCTTTGAATCTGGTGTAAATTATGCCAATAAAGTATTTGGAAAAAATGTTGAACTTGTTGAATTATCAGGTTATGCAGGGACGGATGTAACAGGTGCCGATGTGGGTGGTAACTATGCAGGATCTTTTGCTGATGAAGCAACTGGTAAAGTTATCGGAAATGCGTTAATTAAACAAGGTGCAGATATCATCTTTGTTGCTGCAGGTGGTACTGGTAATGGGGTATTCACAGCAGTCAAGGAAGCTAAAGGCAATGTAAAAGTAGTTGGTGTGGATGTTGACCAATTTGATGAAGGTGTAAATGGTTCTGAAAATATCGTATTAACATCTGCGGTAAAATTCATGAGTATGAATGTTGAAAAGGTATTAAATTCTGTTGTTGATGGAAGCTTTAAAGGTGGAAATGTCGTTCTTTATGCAGATACAGATTCAACTGGTTTCATAAAAGAAGAAGGACGTCATCAATTATCAGAGGATACACTTAGTAAATTGAATGAAGCTTACGAGTTAGTTAAAGGTGGTAAAATCGTACCTGCATCTAATTTTAATGGCCATACTCCTGAAAAGTTTCCGGGATTATAACATTAAATAGCAATCACTATAATAAATGAACCATAGAAGTTTATCATTTCCTAATTTAAGAGAAACTAGGGAATGATGAACTTCTTTTAACTTATTTTTCCTGATAAAGGAGACGAAAAATGTCTGATTATATTGTAGAAATGAAACATATTACCAAGCGATTTCCTGGAATAGTAGCAAATGATGATGTATCCCTTGGCATTAAGAAAGGAGAAATTTTCGCCTTACTTGGGGAAAATGGTGCAGGTAAATCAACTTTGATGAGTATTCTTAGTGGTATGTACGAACCGGATGAAGGAGAAATTTTTATTCGGGGAGAAAAGGTGCAAATCAGTTCACCGAACCATGCGGCAAAGCTCAACATTGGAATGGTCCATCAGCATTTTAAATTAGTTTCTGATTATACGATTACAGAGAATATTACCTTAGGAGTCGAGCCAATCAAAAAATTAGCAGGTCTATTTCCATACGTAGATATTCGAAGTGCAAATCGTAAAATTGAAGAACTGTCTAAAAACTTTGGCTTAGAAGTGGATCCTACGAAAAAAGTAGCGGATCTTACTGTTTCGATGCAGCAACGGGTGGAAATTTTAAAGGTGCTTTATCGTGAAGCAGAAATCCTTATTTTTGATGAACCAACTGCAGTCTTAACGCCGCAAGAAATTGATTTCTTGCTTGGTATTATCGAAGGCTTAAGAAACGGTGGAAAAACAATCATCTTAATTACACATAAGCTAGAAGAAATTAAGAAAGTCGCCGATCGTTGTGCTGTATTGAACAAAGGCAAATTAGTTGATGTGTTTGATGTAAAGACAACATCGGTTAATCTTATGGCTCAATTAATGGTCGGCAGAGAGGTAAATTTTGAATCTGAAAAAGCACCTGCTCAGTTTAAAGAGGAAGTATTGAAGGTAGAACATCTAACTGTTAAAAATGAAGATGGATTTGAAGTAGTGAAAGATGTATCCTTTACCATCCACAGTGGCGAAATATTTGCTATTGCTGGAGTCGCAGATAATGGTCAAGTTGAAATAGCGGATGCCATCGCTGGATTAACAAAGGTTAGTGGCGGGAAAGTATTCCTTGAGGGTAAGGACATTACGAAAGAAAGTATAAGAAATAGAACAGAAATTGGCATATCTTATATACCTGAAGATAGACAAAGCTTTGGACTATTTTTGGATTTTGATTTATCTATTAATTTAGCATTAAAGCAGTACTATAGGGAGCCATTTTCTAGTAAAGGAATCTTAAATAAAGAGGAATTTGAACAAGTTGGCAGTCATTTGATTGAAAAATATGATATTAGAAGTGGACAAGGTATTAAGACACAAGTTCGTTCGATGAGTGGCGGTAATCAGCAAAAAGCCATTATTGCTCGCGAAATCGAGTTGCAATCGCCGCTTATGATTTTCGTTCAGCCTACACGAGGAGTAGATATTGGTGCGATTGAAAATATTCATAAAATGATCATTCAAGAACGAGATAAAGGAAAAGCGATTTTACTTATCTCATTAGAGTTAGATGAAATTATGAATGTGGCGGATACCATTGGAGTTATATATAATGGCCAACTTCAAAAAATTGCAAGCAGTGAGTCATTATCGAAAAATGAAGTCGGCGAATATATGATGGGGGCAAAGCATGAGTAAAGATAAAAAGAAAAAAACCTTAAGTTATAGTCTTATTCGACCAATTAGTAATGAGAAATGGCAGCCTATCACCATTCCATTAGTATCCATAATTATAAGTTTTATAGCTGCGGCTGTAGTTATACTTTTAATTGGAAAAAATCCCTTACAGGCATTTTATAACTTATTCCAAGGGGCAGGAATCTTGCCTAAGCCTTCTTATGCTGGCTATAAGAGCATGATGACTGATTTTTTGAGTTTGCTAAATGCTATGACCCCACTTGTGTTTGCAAGTTTGGCAGTTGCTGTTGCTTTTAAAGCAGGTCTATTTAATATTGGGGTTTCCGGTCAAATGCTTGTCTCTGGTTTTTTAGCGACGATTATAGTTGGTTACAGTGGTTTAGATGCCATCATCGCAAAGCCGCTTGTGTTAATAATCGGATTTGTCGCTGGAGGATTAATAGGAGGATTAGTAGGGTGGCTAAAATATAAGTTTAACATTAATGAAGTCGTATCTACAATTATGTTAAATTATATCGCTCAATATGTCATAAGCTTTTTTATTCAGATGTTTTATATTGATCCTGTTTCAAGACAATCCAAATATATCTCTGAAGCAGCAAGATTAACTTTAGTGAATGTTGAAATAGCCAACTTGAAAATGGATATTCCATTGGGCTTTATTTTAGCCATCATTACTGCTATTTTAGTAAAGTTTGTCATGGACAAAACAGTAGTTGGCTTTGAACTTAAAGCGGTTGGTTCCAACCGTAATGCAGCAAAATATTCAGGAATTAATGTCGGAAGAAATACAGTCTTAGCTATGGTTATGTCAGGAGGCTTGGCTGGTCTTGCAGGTGTCACATATTATTTAGGTTATTTTTCTTCCATACAGCCAAAAGTATTATCAAGTCTCGGTTTTGATTCCATCGCTGTATCGCTATTAGGAAACTCCCATCCAATTGGTGTTATTTTTTCATCATTTTTAGTATCTATTATAGATCAAGGAAGCACGTATATGAGTTCACAGGCTGGAATTAGACAAGAAATTTCCTCAGTTATCATTGGGTTAATCTTATTGATTAGTGCATGTGGTGAATACATGAAATATAAAGTCCGACGCCTGAAGGAAAAAGAAGTGGATCGAAAGGAGCGTGAATCATAATGGATACAATAATTATTGATGGATTATCCTTTGCTCTGCCTCTTTTTATTTTGGCAATAGGCGGAATATATAGTGAAAAGAGCGGTATAATCAATTTAGCACTTGAGGGCTTTCAAGGTTTTGGGGCATTCATCGGAGCGCTGTCAGCCGTTTTAATCGCAAATGCATCTGGTGCAGATGTCCAAGATCTATTTTACGTGGCGTTGCTATTTGCGATGATTGGCGGGATGACTTTTTCCATTATTCACGCTGTGCTATGTATTAAGTTTAAAGCCAATCAAGTGATCAGTGGTGTCGTAATAAATATTTTAGCGTTAGCATTAACGACTTTCTTAACGACACAAATAAATGCACTTGTATTTGGAGCGGCTTCGGACAAGTTTCGATTAGGTGTATCGGAGCGGTTTACGGTTGAAGGTTTAGCCAATATCCCAGTGATTGGTGCGGTCTTTACGAACGTGTATCCGTTCGAAGTGATTATCGTAGTGATTGCTATTTTTGCTTGGTATCTTTTATATAAAACTAAATTTGGCATGCGCTTAAGAGCGAGCGGGGAAAATCCTCAATCGGTTGATGCAGCAGGTGTAAATGTATCGAAAATTAGGTTTTCTGCTGTCCTCATATCGGGTCTATTATCAGGTCTAGGCGGCATGTGTTTTGCCTATTCCATTTCAGCTAACTTTTCTTCAAATATTTATATGGGATATGGATTCTTAGCTATTGCTGCATTAATTTTTGGTAATTGGAGAATTCTCCCTACTTTAGCTGCTTGTCTATTATTTGGTTTTGCAAAATCTGGGGGAGCGTTTATTGCGCAATCAATGGCATTACCAAGTAGCTTCACTGATTTATTCATGATTTTACCTTATGTATTAACGCTATTGTTATTAATCTTTTTCTCTAAATCAAATCGTGCTCCAAGAGCATTAGGTGAAATTTATGATAAAGGAAAGAGATAGATAAATTTTCTAAGCAGTTTCCACCGTATAAAATGTTAACATTTTGCTAAGACCAATTGAGGACAGGTTCATTAAAACTAGAAAAGCGGTCAAAAGGAGTTTGTACTCTGGCATATTCCAGAAAACAAACTCCTTTTCTTCATAAAAGCTTTTTTACGTGCTATGTGAACTATTTTTATCACTTGTCCCAATAGAATCTAAAAGGAAACGAGCATATCTAATGGGTGTTGCATACGTTTCTTTCCATACATCATACATATCAGCTTCTTTGAAGGAATATCTTTGATCTCGACCATTGCACTCAATAAACATTGGGAATCCTTCATTGGTAATGCCAATATCCAATCCAACATCAGCAAGGTTAACGTAATAGCTGCTTAAATCTTTCACTACTTTAAGAGATAGTTGCTCGATACTTTTAAATACTTCTTTTGCCTCAAGATAAGGAAAACTTTCTAATATTACTGCGAAATCTTTACATTCTCCACCTTTTGCAACATTTGTGAGATACCCTCCGGATTTTGCCACTTTCGCAACTATTCCAGTTACTTGCCACTGTCCACATCCGTTTCGTTGTACGGAAACCCTTAAATCAAAAGGATTTCCCTTGTAGGTAGCCAATGGGATTCTTTGCTGAATGATATTTCCACGGGACAGTTTTTTTGTAATAATATCCGGTAATTCATTAGAAAATACGATTTCCTTCAATCCTTTTCCTATCTGCTGATCATATTGAACCTTCCAAGTGTGCTCTTTGCCTTTGCTGATGCTTATTATTCCACTTCCAAGCCCCCCGCTTGTGGGTTTAATGATAATTTCTTTATACTTTTCTAACATTCTATCAAAGTTTTCTCCATTAGCAGGGACAGTTTCAGGTAGATGTGAAAACAAGTCATCATTTTTGATTAGTATTAAATAGACTTGCCATTTTCCAATCTTACTAAATTCATTAAAAATCCAGTGCCCCATTTTTGAAAGGTCTTTAATTTTTTTCTTTGCAAATATGGTAGAAGTTACCGCCCTGTTATGAATAACCATCGGAATTTGTATTTCTTTTTCAACTAAAAACCCTTTCTTATTTCTAACTTGTGCAATCGTTTTTCGAGATTCAACATTAACATCATCCAAACGAAAAAAACATATGCTCATATCTAATGAATTGGCCGCTTCTTCATAAAAAGAAAACTTCTCATAGCGTTCTTTTCCTGATCTTAACTTCTTATACATGTAATTATCTATTAGAATACCAACTCTAGGATCATCCACATGATTACCTCCCAGTTTGTAAAAAAGATTAATTTTCCATATAAGCATTCACTTTAATAATTTGCTTTCCATCTTGGTTTTAAGCGGATTCCATCACTCTACAAAGTTGTCACTTTCTTAAATACTTGTAAGTATTGACCCGCTGTTCGTTCCCAAGAGAATTCTTTTGCCCTTTCAAATCCATTTTTGGATAACCTTTCACTTAATGAATTTGATTCAAGCAATGAGAGAATAGAATGAAATAGCTCCTCCTTAGGATTATCAATGGTGAGGATGATTCCAGTTTCTCCGTGCTTTACTACCTCTGGAATACCACCGTTATTTGTAGTGACTACAGGTTTCGTGGAAGCCATTGCCTCTAAATTAACCAATAAAAAGGGTTCATTCCAAATAGAAGGAGTCACGACAATATCTGCAAGCTGATAAATGTAAGGCATATCGATCGGTTTCACAAAATTTGTGAACACAACATGATTATTTATTTGTTTTGCCATTGTTCTAATCTTTTTCATATATGACGTATCTTTGTTATTCCCATATTTGGGACTTCCTGTGATAAGCAACTTGAGACGAGGGATTTTTTCAATCAGTGCTGGCATTACTTCTAGTATCAAATGAACGCCTTTTTTTTCCATTACTCTTCCAGCAAACAGTAAAGTAGGATCTTCACTCGATAACCGATATTTCTCTCTCCATCGGCTAATATTTTCTAAATCCATTCTTGCTGTTTCATATGGAGTCGTGTCAATCCCCAAATGAATCCCGTACGATTTCCCTTTAAAAGCTGGATACTTATCCGCAAAAAAATTTTCCAATGCTTTACTATTGGTTATCAGGGCATCAACATTCCGGGAAACTTCAGTCATCTCCTCTTTGCGAATATTAGGCGGCAAAGAAAAAACATCTGAATGCATATTTAATACAATTGGGATCTTTGGGCATGCATGTTTTATTTGCGTAACATAAGAAGGACGATTTTCGATGATAATCACACTTGGTTTTTCTTCTTGAATATGTTTGATTACTTGCTGCAAATAAACATCCGGGCTGTAAAAGCGGAACCGTTTGTAGTGGAGATTTCCTTCTAATGTAGATTCCGGAAATTGCCGGCATTTTTTTGTGTATACAATAACCTGATTATTGCGTTCCAGTTGCTCGGCAACATGGTGAATGACATGTTCTACTGATGTCCCAATGACAGGAGGAACAGAATACAATCCCGGACTGATGACAGCAATCTTCAATGGTAATCCCTCCTTTTATTAATCAGGCTTCACTTATCCAATCATCCGATCTAATCATTATTTAATCTGCTTAATGCTCTTAAATGTTTCTAAACTTTACTCCTTAATAACAATATGCTTAATTCAAAAAATAGTACTAGGGGTTGTCCCTATTTTTATTCAAAAAAAAGGACATCTAAGTACTATCATATTTGTTCGTAATAGCATTTTTTTTAGAAAGGATGGCAGGACAGATAAGGAATGGAGTTTTTCACCATAAAAGAAAGGTATAAAACAAGTAACGATTACTTGTCTTCTGAATACTGTAAATATAAAAAGTCAAGAAAGGTGGAGCTTAATTTGGTAAGAAAGGCCATTATCCCAGCGGCAGGATACGGTACTAGGAGTTTACCTATTACGAAAGTAATCCCAAAAGAGATGCTTCCGCTTGGGTTAAAACCCGCTATACATTATATCGTTGAGGAGGCAGTAAATTCAGGAATTGAGCAATTATTAATTATTACATCAAAGTCAAAAGACATGATCGTAGACTATTTTGATAACTCCTTAGAATTAGAGACTATATTAAAAAAAAGCAATAAGTCGCATCTCTTAAAACATCTGGAATTGCCAAAAATAGAAATTTCATATAAAAGACAGCCTGATATAAATGGACTTGGGGCTGCTATTCGATTAGGAAAGGATTTTATTGGAGATGAACCGTTTGCTGTTCTTTTACCAGACGATTTAGTTTTTTCGGGACAAGCACCTGCCTTAAAAGAATTAATCGATATTCATAAGGAAACAAACTGCAGTGTTTTAGGGCTAAAAAAAGTAAATCCAAATCAATTAAAAGATTACGGAGTTATACAAGGTATTGCTGGCACGAAAGTGGTCGAAATTCAAAACATAGTAGAAAAACCAAAAACAAGTTTACCTTCAGACATGGCTGTGATAGGCAGATATGTTTTTACCCCGGAAATCTTCCAGTTTTTATGGAAAATAAACCTGGGGGTAAATGGCGAAATACAGCTTACTGATGCTATTAAAGAATTGTTAACTATTCAATCTGTCTATGGGACAATCATATCCGGTGACCGCTATGATATTGGGAAACTGGAAGAATACGTAGAATTAATAAATGTTGTAGTTAAGGAAAATTATTAATTGTAGAATCCTTAAGTTTATTTCAAGTTCTTCGAGTGTTACTGACAATGTATATTGAGTATGTTTCTGCAACCTCCAGAAGAAACAACCCTGGGAAGTTGTTTGAACTTCGGCAGAAATCAAGCGAAATTAAAATATGTGGCAAAGTGGGACGATAATGATTATTATGGGAGTGCTTACCTATATGAAGCCTTAAATACATTTGAGTGTACAAAGGATGATATTGTTGGAAAAAGGACTGGTTTCATGTATTTCCCGAAAACTAAGGAATTATGATTACGATTCCCGGGCCACGAATCAAAAAGGGTTAGATTAATATTCGGGGGAACTGTTATTGCTGAAAAATGGTAATGGAGGAAGTCCCTTTTTTAGATGTATCATTGGGGGAAGATGAGACTTTTCTGAAAAATGCAAAGGCTAAGGGATATCATATCTTTTCGACCAGTCGATATAATTATACTTACTTCAGATGGGATTCCAGTGAGCATACATGGAGGCCTGCAAGCAAGTATTTAAAAAGTACATCACGACACATTAGTTTTATTGATAATTTTAGAAGTATCGTAGATAAAGAAATTCTTGAATAAGTAAGCCACTTGAGGACAGGTTCATTAAATCTTGAAAAGCAGTCAAAAGGAGTTTGTACTCTGGTATATTCTAGAAAATTTCAGGGAGTTCATCAATCTTCATCCTTCCTTTCGAGATTTTACAGTGGACCCGTCTTAATGAAGAACTATAACTTAGTTGTTATGCAAATAAGTATTTTGGGACAACCGGGGACAGACCCTAATTATTCCACTCTATTAAAAAGGCCGCGTAGAATAGATTCTCACGTAGCTTTTGCTAGTGCTTTTATTATTTTTCTCCACCGATTTCAACAAGAATTTTGGCTTGTGACAGGTCACTAGACAAGGTATGGAATCCTTCTTCAGATCTAGCTTAATCTTCTTTGTCATGATTGGCTTAACATTGTTATTATCATCACCTAAATTTCAATTGATTTTTTAAATGTATTAGCTCTAGATGCCGCTATTGAAGCGGCACGTACAGGAGAAGCAGGAAAAGGGTTCGCTGTTGTGGCTGAAAATTCAGTTTACTCTTCCTAACCTTTAAATTTCTTCTAATTATATTTGTTACTTTGGGAATTGAATGTTTTCTGTAGGGTTAGCTTTAACTGCCGCATTCAATCCTCAAGAAGAGTCCTGATTGTATCGTATCGCTGGGCGATATAACTTGCAAATAAATCTAAAAACCTTCATATTTAATAGTAAAGGAGTTTAATAGTAAAGGAGGACCGATATGCGACGTGATATACAACCGAATGAACAAGCTTTCTCTTCTAAGGAAGTGGCGGAAGAGGTAGGGATTGCAACTCCCACTGTTAGAAAGTATGGCCAAATCTTAGAGCGAAATGGATATGAGTTTTTGAAAGATGGGGATCGACGTATCTTTGTTCAATCTGACATCGAAGCGCTTATAGCGTTACGCGATACGGATAAGCCGCTAGACGATACAGCTAAAGACCTTGTGATTCAACAAAAAGAAAGATTAGAAGAATCGCATGAAACAGAGATTGCGATAACCGATACATATGGAAATTTACCTTATGACCCCAATCAATTAAAAGAGGTCTTAACGTTTTTAGTCAATGAACTCGCAGCCGCACGTGAGTTGAATGTTCAACTGACGAATGATATGTCAGAGCTTAAAACAAAGGTTTCCCGACTCCAGCAAGATCATCATGTTATTAGTTCTAGCATTGGAAATTCAGCTCAAAAAACTAATGTTAAAATTGAAAAATTAACTGAACAACAAAATATCCATTACGAAGCATTGCTGCAACAAGAAAAACAAAAAAGTGAACTCTTACAAAAAGAAATACAAAATATGCGTGACGAACAGAAAAAAGAATGGAGTTCACAAAATGACTTTAATAAACGTTTAGAAGAAGCGATACAAAAACCTAAAGAAAAATGGGGAGGGCTTTTCTCCATATTCCGAAAATAAGGTGACTGTTAAAGTTTATTATGCCTGTCTGTGTAAAGATTTGTGGAAGGAAATTTTTGATGTGTAAAATTTAAGCGATAGGCATCAAAGAATAAACACAGCATGATTATAGCGTTGCCCGATACGGACATGTTTCTAGAGGATATAGCAAAAACCTTGTGCATCAACAAAAATAAAGATTAGAATGAACCAATGAACTTGTAGCCTCGCGAGAATCGATACCTAACTTTTATTCAATCTGTCAGTTTCAAACAAAGGTTTCCCGGCTCCAACAGTTCATCAGTCCTTAATAGAGTTCCTCAAAGAACAGGGCTGGCCAGCTCAGTTTTTATTCGTATCGCTAGGCGATATGCCTCGTAAGAAAATCCCTGGAACCTTTCTCTTTAAGAAAAGCAAGTCTGATATATGACATGATATAGATCTGATGAACAAGTATTCTCTTCCAAGGAAGTAGGAATGCAACACCCACTATTCAAGAGTATGGCCACATTTTAGAGTGAAAAGGGAATAAGTTTTTAAAAGAGAGATCGATCCGCGTATCTTTGTTCAATCCGACATGGAATTGCATATAGCGTTGCCCGATACAGATAAGCCTCCAGATGATACAGAAAAAGACCTCTTGAAAAACAAAAATAAAGATTAGAATGAACCAATGAACTTGTAGCCACGTGTGGATTGATACATACCGGATAATCAATATGTATCAGTTTAAAATAAAGGTTTCCCGGCTCCAACAGCCCATCATGTCCTTAATAGAGTTCCTCGAGAACAGGGCTGGCCAGCTCTGTTTTTCACCCGTATCGCCGGGCGATATGCCTTGCGATAAAATCCCCGGAACCTTTCTCTTTATGAAAAGCAAGTCTAATATGTGACATGATATACATCTGATGAACAAGCATTCTCTTCTAAGGAAGTGAGAATGCATTACTCACTGTTCAAGAGTATGGCCACAATTTAAAGCGAAAAGGATGTAAGTTCTTAAAAGAGAGTGATCCGCGTATCTTTGTTCAATCCGACATCGAATTGCTTGTAGCGTTGCCCGATACAGCAAAAGACCTCATGAATCAACAAAAAGAAAGATTAGGGGCAACCATTGAAACGTAGATTGCGATACCTAATACATTTGAAAATTCCCCCCTCGACCTAACCAATTAAAAGAAAACATAATAATTCATATTTCAACAAATTTCCTGGGGAATATCGACAAATTATAAGTAGATATCGACAAAAGTTAGCAGCATTTGAAAAAACATTAATTTTGCAAATATGAAAGTAAGCATACTATCGGATGGTACGGTAGGACTTCGCATTATTAGTCTGAGCTCTGCTGACAGCGGTTATTATAATAGAAGCAAAAAGTATGAACAAAAAAATAGCATTAGGAAAAGATAATGAGCTCCATATCTTAAAAGATGTAAACTTGGAAATAGAAGAAGTGAATTCGTATCGGTCATGGGACCATCCGGAAGCGGGAAGTCAACACTGCTATATAATGTAAGCGGTATGGATAGAATTACTTCTGGCAGTGTGAAATTTAAAGGCAGTGAAACCAGCAGCCTAAAAGAAGAAGAACTGGCAAAGATTCGACTGAAAACAATGGGATTTATCTTTCAGGATATTAATCTATTAAAGAATCTATCACTGATTGACAATGTTATGTTTCCTGCTCTTGTATCAAAAGGTGCGGATAAAAATGCGGTAAATCAAAAAGCAAAAATCTGCTGGAAATGACCGGAATTGAGAAGCTTGCAGACAATAATATCACCCAGGCATCTGGCGGACAGCTGCAGAGAGTCGGCATCTGCAGAGCAATGATAAATAATCCGGATATCATATTTGGAGATGAACCGACCGGAGCATTAGATTCCAAGTCGACAGAAGAGATTATGTCTATTCTTGCAGAGATTAATAAAAAAGGGACAACCGTAATGCTTGTTACGCATGATGTGAAGGTGGCAGCAAAAACTGAAAGAATCCTGTTTATGGTAGATGGAAATATTGTTGCACAGAAGAAAATGCGTAAATACGATATGCAGCATGACGATATTAAGCAAAGAGAAGAAAGCATTATGAAGTGGCTAGTGGAAAATGGGTTCTAATTTTTTATTGGTTTTTGCATAAAATTCATATGCGAAATTTATTTGGTATGTTCTAAAGGGAAAATTTTTATAAGTAAAGATACGCTAACAATTTGCTAACGCTATTAAGTGGAAACAAGATGTTACAATGGTGATTGTCAATAACCTTGATATACTGAAATTTACACACAAAACGTGAAAGATATTACACTCTCTCACCATGACGGCGGCATGATGTAATAAAGCCTTACCAAATAAAAAGAAGCTTCCCACAAGTCATTAGACTTTTGAGAAGCTTTTTTTGCAAGATAAATATAACTTTTCTCTCGATGTTTTGAGTAAGCCAATTCTTAAATAAGTGATACATGCACGTCCTACCGCTTATTTTTCAACCAGCTAACGATTCCATAAATAATAAGCAGTAACACACCGATCTCAATGGCGTGGTCGGCCAAGTTAAGAATTCCACCAGAGCGAATGATGAAATCTGTCACCTGACCAAACAAGAGTCTATCAATGCCATTTCCAATTGCTCCTCCTACTAGGAAACCAAAACTACTATCGATGAGAGCTCCCTTCATTTCTCCAGTTCTGCGAAAATATAAAACACTTATCACGAACAACACAGCCACAACTCCGAAGAGCCGTGCATAGCCTGGCAAGAAACCTCCTGCCATCCCACTATTTTCGATGTGTGTGAGTTGTATTCCCCACAAGGTAAATGTTTCATTAATATCAATGTATATACGAATTAGATATTTAGAAACCTGATCCATCACAATAACGAGGATTGCAATTACATAAAATAGCATATATATCCTTCTTTCTTACAGAATTTTTTGCATCCTAATCATCATTATAATTGAAGGTTTTTTTTCTAACCTATCATGACGCTCTTGTATGTTTGTTCAATAATCTCTTTCAAATCGATGGGTTTAAAAAGCAATGGTGAAAGTGTACCGCTTCTATTTTCATTTCTTATGTTACAATGGAGATATTCATATTAGGGGATTTATGAAAGTGAGGGGATCGGAAAAAATGTCCACTGTTCTTACATATTTTGTTACCCTTATTGCCATTGTGATTTCAGTATTTGTTACACTTTATATCAAGTCTGAACTAGAGCGGATGTTTCAAGAAGAAAAAGATGTGTTCGCTTTTCATATATGTAATGTGATTATTATCTTAATGGTTGCTTTTATAGTAAATGCTGTAATGACTATTTATATCAGTGGGAATGGATTCAATTGGATGTTGCAGTTAGTCATTCTCGTACTCATCAGCTTACCCATTTATATTTCGGGGCATTTTGCATTTGAAAAATATAAGTTTGTTTATCGAAAGTACAATACTGCTGAGAACGGAAAAGTGATTGTACTTAATGAAAAGTACCTAGGGAAAAAACGGCCGGCAATATTCAAAGCTTATAATGCTGCTGCTAAGGAAAGTAATTCAGATAAATATAGAAAAAAGAGGCTGCACCATCGTTAAGGAAATTGATGGGAGCCTCTTTTTTATTTATCCAAAGGGAAGTACAATTTTAAGATCTAAGCTAGTCTTTTTAACTCATGCCGTGCTTCTATCCGTTTTTCAATTTTCTCTAAAGCCTTCTTGTCATTTAATAGTTCCTGTTTATTTTCTTCTATAAGTTCCTTCAATGTTTTACGCATTATTTATCCTCCTGTTGTCTATGTTTAGTCAGAATATTCTATACTTATATGATACACCTATTTGCACCTGTTAAAACTTAAATATTTGAACAATTTGTGAAGTTTTGTACTTAATTTAAACTTCGGGAAAATTATGTGTTTTATATATGAAAGTAATTTGGAATTTGATAAGGTTTTCATAAGATGGTCCTATAAGACAAAGGCAAAAGGTGGAGAAGTATTTGTGAAACGCATAATGGTAGTTGGTATCTCCTCCGGGGTAGGTAAATCAACCTTTGCACGTAAGTTGGGGGAAGTGCTGGATATTCATGTGTATCATTTAGATGCTCTTTTTTGGAAGCCAAACTGGGTGGAAGCACCAATAGATGAATTTTCAGAGGCTCAGCGTCAGATCGTCAATCAAGATCAGTGGATAATAGAAGGAAATTACACGCCGACTTTTAGCATTCGTACAGAACGGGCAGATACAATCATATACTTAGAGCTTCCTATATATATTTGTTTGTACCGTGTGCTGAAAAGATGGGTAATGAACATAGGAAAAACCCGCCCGGATATGGGAAAGGACTGCAAAGAAAAAATAGATTGGGCTTTTATTAAATTTATACTGACTACTTATTATCCACGTAAGAAAAAAATGGCCGAACGATTTCAGGCATTTCAAGCCACGGATTCTAAAAAGGTAATCTTGTTGATAAATAAACAGGAGATCGAAGCGTTTTTGAGAACTTATGTGGATAAATAGTATAAAATCAATAATATAGAAAAATAGATAAGTAATGACCGTCTATCATTAGTAGAAATATAATTTTAAACAATAGACTGCTGAGTTCCCAATCTCATTGGCTAAAATAAAACACAGTAAACTAACATCTTTGTATAAACAGAGGTGTTTTTTATTACTTTAAAGCCTGAAAGATTTTTTCAATTTTCTGTTGTTTGTAGGTGGATAGGCATGGTATTATCAAAATATTACAATTAATAATACTTGATTAGATTCCTAATAAGTTCAAGTAGAGTAAAACTAGTAGAGTAGAGGAGAGAAGAAACATGAAAAAAATTTGGATGACCCTATTATGCTGTATGTTGCTCGTGCTTGCAGCTTGCGGAAACAGCAGTGAAAGCAGTAGCAGCAGTAGCAGCACGGACAACGGAGGAGACAATAAAGAAGCAGAGAAAACAGTTAAAGTTGGAATTATTCAGCTAGTAGAACATCCGTCTCTAGATGCAGCTCGAGAAGGTTTTGTTGCAGCATTAAAGGACGCTGGATATGAGGAAGGAAAAAACCTGAAGCTTGATTATCAGAATGCTCAAGGTGACATGAATAATAATATGTCAATTGCCCAAAACCTTGTGGCTGATCAAAACGATGTCATTCTTGCTATTGCAACGGCTAGTGCACAAGCAGTTGTACAATCTACTAAAGAGATCCCGATTCTCTTTACAGCGATTACAGATCCAGTAGGTGCAAATCTAGTTGAAAGCTTTGAAAGCCCAGGCGGAAATGTAACTGGTACATCAGACACACATCCAGACGCCATCAAAAATACAATTAACTCTATTAAAGAGTTCATTCCTGATGCGAAAAAAGTAGGGATTATCTACAATTCAGGTGAACCCAACTCAGTGGTTAACGTAGAAAACGCGAAAAAGGTTATTGCAGAAATAGGATTGGAAGCTGTTGAAACATCCGTTTCAACAAGCTCAGAAGTCAAGCAGGCTGCTGAATCTTTAGTCGGAAGAGCAGACGTTTTCTATATTCCAAAAGATAACACAGTTGTATCAGCTCTTGAATCAGTAATCACTGTAGCAAATGACAAGAAAATTCCAATGTTTGTTGGAGAAGGAGATTCCGTCAAGCGTGGAGCTTTTGCATCATACGGACTTGACTATCATGATCTTGGCTACTCAACTGGAAAAATGGCAGTCGACATTCTAAACGGTAAAAAGCCAAGTGATATTCCAGTCGGCTTCCCTGAAAACCTAGAGCTTGTCATTCATAAAAAAGCTGCAGAGCTTCAAGGGATAACATTGACTGAAGAAATACTGAAGGATGCAAAAATAGTTGGAGAATAATTTATGAATGAAAACCGATGTCGGTCATGACATCGGTTTTTGTGTTTTTTACAGAACGGGTTATGTATCCTAAGTATTTCATTGGTAGGACAGTTTTACTAGTTTCCCGTAAAACGCTTTCATCTAGCAAAATATATTCGAAACTATTCGACAATGTAAAATTTTATCCGAAATTCAAAAAATAATATAAAAGTCCTATAAAATGTAATTTTTGTCATCTTAATCATACGAAAAATTTATTTATATTACTATAAATCTCAGAAAAAATGACAAAGGAACCGTTTCTGACTAAGGCGTTTTTCCTGAAAAAAGCACTAATTTCAAGATATTTACAGGAGTAATTTAACAGACAATATTCGACAAAAAATATGGGAGTATTTGACCAAATTGTGAACAGATGTTACTAAATATATAACGAACAATTAATTTCAATAATTTGGATTTTTTTAATGTGAAATAGAGCTACAAGGAAATTTGGACATGTGCCTTAGGGGGAGACGAGTTTGAAATTAATACATATAGCACCAGTTTTTCTAAGTATGTTGTTTGTAATCGCAGGATGTTCAAGTGTCGAGACAAATGAGAAAGAAAAAGAGTCGAAACTATCTGCGGTGGAAAAACAAAAGGAAGAAGAAAAACAGGCTGTAAAGATTGAATACCCAGCGGCTGCAACGGAAGCTGAGGAAATTGTCCACCAGCTGATTGGCGTGAAGCTGGAAGGTATGTATTCAGACGCTAGACCGGATAAGGAAGACGTGGATATAGATAATCTAATGTCCGAATTTGGGGTAGAAGAACTTGGAAATGAAGAAATCTATAATGGCTTGGTGCATTGGTTTGGTTTGGACTATACAGAAGTAAATGATGTTCTAGCCAATTATGAGCCGGATTTTGGAGAACTGGACATAACAAAGGAAAAGAAAAAAATCAAAAACATAGCTGTCCATATTGACTCAAGCGGAAGCATGGCAGCAGTGGTTCCTGGAGGAGAGAAAATGGCATTGGCAAAAGGAGCAATAAATAGATTTGCTTCAGGACTGCCTTCAGATTCAATAATTTCTCTGCGAGCCTAGGGACATAAAGGAACCGGAAAAAACGAGGATAAGATAATATCCTGCTCAAGTACAGAAGTCATGTACGAAGCAAATACTTTTAATGAAACTGAATTCAATGAAGCACTAAACAAATTTAAGCCAAGCGGCTGGACACCTTTGGCTTCATCGATCAAGGCTGGCTATGAAGATTTAAAGGCAAAAGCGGGAGAAGACACTGAAAACATCTTATTTATTGTCAGTGACGGAATTGAAACATGTGATGGCAACCCAATCGAAGAAGCTAAGAAACTAGCAGAGTCAGACCTGAAAGTAAAGGTTTATATCATTGGCTTCAATGTGGATGATGCCGGTCAAAAGCAGCTTAAGGATACGGCCGCTGCAAGCAATGGAGAATATTACACAGTGAATTCAAAGGTGGAACTGGAGAATACATTCAAGAAGCTAATGGAAGAAGCCGTTAACACGATTGCCAAAAACAATCAGAAAGCCGTTAATGGCATTAATGTCAATTTCCGAACAGCGGATTTAAGGGAACAATTACGTGGAATTGAATCATCATTTATGAAGGTAGTCAGCCTGGAAAATGATGTTATTAGGGAAGCTCTCTCAAAGCTTGAAGCAGAGGGGAAAATTGAAAGCGCTGATGTTGACGAAATTCAAGATAAGCTAAAGGCCCGGTACGACGCACTGGACGTCTATGCAGAAAGCCTTGTTGATCAAGGGATGGAAAAGATTAATAACAAAAGAGAAGAATTGTTCAGCATTATAAATGGAAGTTGATTTTGTAAATAATGTTCATAGAACAGTTAACGTTGAAGAGGGAAGAGAGGATTCAAAGTGCATATCATTATAGATGAATCTTTAGGATTACCCGAGAGTGTGACAGAATCAGCCTTTATTAGAAGCCCCAAATTGAAAAAGGACTTTCCTTTAATGGATTATTTAAATGGCAGTAAAAAAACTTTTAGTCAAAAACTGCCATTAATCAATAGGGGACTTCAAGACGAGCTAGAGGATGTAGACAAATGGTTAAAAGAATACAAGGAAGTTCTCTATGTATATGATTCATTCATCACTAGCAAAGAGAGCATCAATAGACTAAAAAACTGGTATTTTCCCAGTCATAAACTAATCACGTTGGATGGTGCAATCAATAAATCAGCTGCTATTTACATACTTCAGAGAATTCAAGAGCAAGAAGAGGAGAATATACTCCCTTCTTTTATTCCTCTGCAAAGATTTACCATTACCAATCATTCGAAATTTCATACAGCTCCCAACTACTTGAAGCTAAAAAGAAAGAAACGAAAGAAGAATAATAAATATTATCTGATGGACAGCCTTTCTAAAGAATTACTCTTAACAGGTCCAAAAGAAGAATTACTCAGGAAGGTTCAAGAAATGAGTCAAACAAAATCGATTTTTATTGCTTCAAGAGAGAATCTTGACATCGATTTAGCATCTGTATCATTTTTTCAGCTTGAAGAAAATAGTTTACCTCTTAGTTTTGACAATATTGATATTTTCATTGCTTAAGAGACAGATAGATAAAGAAAATATTGGAGTGACAATGGATGATCGATGCTAAAAGGAAAGCCATTATATTTTTAACGATTTCTTTTTTGCTGGCAATCGTTGCAGCCGGTGTAATTCTTGTTCAGATCAATCAGGCTCAGCAAAAATTAGGGAAAACCGTTGCAGTAGCTACAGCAGCAAAAGATATTAAATCCTATCACGAAATTAAAGAGTCAGATATAGAGTGGATACAGATGCCGCAATCGAGTGCTTATTCTTCCTTAATTACAAGTGAAAACGAGTTTAAGGATGCAATTTCAGTAGCGGAAGTTAAAGAGGGGGAGCTGCTGACTAAAGCTCTCGTCCGTAAGAAATTAGATATTCCTATCAATGATCGTGTCGTATGGCTAAATGCAACAAAAATTGTCTTAATTGATCAAGATGTTGCTGAAGGAGATCTTGTTGATATTATCGTTTCGGAAGAAGTGAATGGCAGTCTGCAAACGAAAAGGCAATTCCAAAATGTAAGTGTTGTTCAAGTGGATGAGCAAGAGGAAGGTCGATCAAGAATAAAGATTTCTTTAAACGTTGAAAATGCAGAAAGAATTATCCATTATCAAAATTCGGCTGTACAAATAAGGGTCTTACGGGTGAATCAAGCTTCTTCAGGTGAGCAAGACCAGAAAAAAACAACTGAACAGAAAGCTTCAGAAAAGCAAGAAAAGGCAAGTACTACCCCACCTGCTGCAGAAACGGCTGAAGATCAAAAAGCAAACACAAACAACGATGCTAAATCTGAAGAACTGGCAAAAGACGTTGCAGAAGAAAAAGAAAAGCCAGTGGAACAAAGTCAACAACAGCAATCTTCTAATGATCCAAAGTCTGAAGATAAAAAGTAAAATACGAAAATGAAGTTTTGGAAGGGTGCAATACATGAGTGCATATAAAGGGTTGCTGATCACGAAAGATTCAAGATGGAGTGAACTCATCCAACAGCTAATTGAAAATGAAAATATTGATATTACAGTTATGCCTGAATGGAAACGAACTTTTCAGGAACAGCATAACTATCATTATATTTTTGCTGATATTGACTCAATTGAAAATCCTGAGCAGCTAAAAAACAACTCTAAAAGCAGCTTAATTGCCCTTGCAAGGAGCCATGACTTTCTCCTTGCAAGAACGTGGCTAGTTTCTGGGGCAAAGGATGTTATTGTTTTCCCGGATGAAAAGGAACGATTAATTGAATTAGTCCGATATACAAGAGATCAGTTCCGGCTGCAAAAGGAAACAAACGCAGGATATGGTACAGGGCAAGTCCATGCTTTTTATAGCGCAAAGGGCGGCAGCGGCAAAACGCTTTTATCGGTATTAGCAGCTCAGTCTCTCAGCATTCATCACAATCTAAAAGTTTTATTAATTGATATGAATGCACAATTTGGAACAGCTGATTCCTTATTTGGCATACAGCCAATTAGGTCCTATTATGACTTAATTCCGGTTTTGGATGAATTGGATATTAGACATATTCAGAATGTGTCCAATGTTCATGAGGAAACGAGGGTGAGCATTTTAAATGGTCCAGCAAATCCAGCAGTTGCGCAGACTATTCCAGATGAACTCATGAACAGAATAATTAGAGTGGCCAGCAATCACTATGATTATATTATTCTAGATCTGCCAACGAATATCGACAACCTAACCTTTACTGGCCTTAGCCTTGCTCAGCATATTCATTACATAATGACTCCTGATAGTTTAGGGATGCGGGCTTATAAGTATGCGGAGGATCTTTTTGAACGTTTTCAAATTGGAAGAGGGGAACATTTTTCATTGATTGTCAACCGTAATCATTCTAAGTCCGAATTAACAGTCAAGGACATCGTAAAGATTATCGGAAAAGAAATACAAGGAACCATTAGTGCAGATTATTTTGCTATTCAGCCCTATCTCAATATGGGAGAAAGCTTCTTTAAGAAAAAGAAGGATAAAGGAGCAAGTAAAGTAACAAGAGATATGAAGAAATATGTGGAGGAATTACTAAAGCGTTAAGTAAAGGAGTGAAAAAATGTCCTGGGTTGAAAAGGCTTCTGTACTAGGATCGAAGCAATCAGCGCTACAGCATGACTGGAATATTTCAGAAACACAAGTTGATCAGTTAGTTAAGCATTACAAGTCCCGTTTAATAAAGGAAGCGAATCTGGAAAACATTACGACATTAACTCCAATTGATCGAAAACGAAAGATTGAACGCTTAGTAAAACAAATGATTGATGAAGAAAAAGTGATCATCACATCTGATCAAATGGAACAAATCATTCAACAAATCATTAATGAATCAGTGGGATATGGGCCGCTTGAAAGCTTGCTGAGGGATGAATCCATAACGGAAATCATGGTTAATGGTCCATACGAAGTTTTCATTGAGCGTCAAGGGAAGTTAGAGAAAAGCAATGTACGCTTCAAAGATAATGAACATGTCCGGCATATTATTGATCGTATCATCGCCCCTCTTGGGAGAAGAATTGATGAAAGCTCACCGATGGTAGATGCCCGTTTAATGGATGGAAGCCGTGTGAATGCTGTTATTCCGCCTATCAGTGTGGATGGACCCTCTATTTCGATAAGGAAGTTTAAAAAGGACCCTTATTCTTTAGAGGACCTGATGAAATTTGGAAGTTTTTCAGAGGATATGGCTGAATTTCTAAAGGCTGCAGTTAAGGCAAAAGCAAATATTTTAGTTTCTGGAGGTACTGGAAGCGGAAAAACTACTTTGCTAAATGTCCTCTCAGATTCCATTCCACAGGGAGAAAGAATCGTTACTATTGAGGATATGGCCGAGTTGAGATTAACATACGATAACCTTGTCCGCCTTGAAGGGCGTCCTTCAAATATGGAGGGAAAAGGTGAAGTAACAATTAGGCATCTCGTTAAAAACGCTCTCAGGATGCGTCCGGATCGCATTATAGTCGGGGAGGTCCGTGGCTCGGAGGCAATCGATATGCTGCAGGCAATGAATACTGGTCACGAAGGTTCATTAACAACGATTCACGCAAACAGCCCAAAGGATGCTTTAGGAAGGCTTGAATCCATGGTGATTATGTCTGGCCTGCCGTTAACAGTTGAGGTTATTAGGGGGTATTTTGTCGGAGCATTAGATCTGATTGTTCAAACATCCCGTTTTTCTGATGGAAAAAGAAGAATTGTCAATATCGCTGAGCTTGTAGAAGAAAATGGGGTAATATTCGCTAAAGATATATTCAGATTTAATAGAAAGGCGACACTTCCGGACGGAACAATCCTTGGTGAATTTGAAGGCACAGGTTATGTCCCTAATATATATCAGCGTTTTATCTCATATGGGATTGATTTTTCGAAACATATCTTAGAAGCTGGTGCCCTCAAATGAGCTTGGCGTGGGGACTATTGACAGGAAGCATATTTAGTTTTTTGGCAGGCGTATTTTTCATCCTATCAAGCCGGAAAACGCGGAACTCGTATAAGCGGATGGATAACTGGTTTGATAGGGAAAATGAATTTGAGCGCAAAAGCTTTGTTCTGCTGATTGGAGATAAATATGATTCATCAGAACTTGCATCAGAGCTGAAAAAAAAGCTTATTCAAGGAAATATAACGCTAAAGCCTTCCGAGTATATGGGAATCTATATTTTGCTACTAGCCCTATTTACCTTTATGAATCATTTTCTGTTTGGTTTGTTTCTATTAATGTCTGTACTCGTAAGCTATTTAATAGTATCCATCGGATCAAGATTTTATTTAAATTCTAGGAGAAATAAACGGACAGAAAGCTTTAATAAACAGCTTCCAGAAATATGCAGAATGATGTCAAACGGAATTAAAGCGGGACAAACGATTCCACAAGCCATTGAAATGGTAGGAAGAGATATGAAAGATCCAAGCCAATCAGAGTTTCGAAAAATGAACTATCAATTCAAATTAGGCGATAGTTTAGAGATGGTTTTGAACCAGTTCAGGGAAAGAGTCTCAAGCAATGATATCAATATTTTTGTCAGTACTATTCTCATCCAGCAAAAGGTGGGGGGAAATTTAGCGGAGGTACTGTCATCTATGGCGGAAACGCTAGAGGAAAGAAGCCGCGTTCACAAAGAAATTCAAACTGTAACAGCAGAAAGCCGATCTATTGCTTATATTTTAGTCGCTATGCCCTTTTTAATGGTTTTAATGATGAATTTATTTATTAAAGGATTTTTAAATGTCCTGTTTACGCCATTTGGATTATTAATTTTTGCTGGTTTTTCTGTGATTGTTTTCTTTGCATTCTTCATCATAAAAAGACTTTCGGATATAAGGGTGTAGTCAATATGAAACTATTAGGCTTTTTTTCACTCGTCATGTTTGTATTGATATTAATTCTGCTATTTATTGGCTTTGTTTATATCTATTTATATATAGCAAAGAAAGAAAAACTATTAAAAAACCAGGGTTATCAATATCAAAAAGATAAAAAGAAAAAATCTTTAAGGGAAAGAATTATACAGCCATTGGTTCGCTGGGGGAAAAAAGCTGGTCCAGTAGGAATCAAATATCCATTTTTTGCTGATATAACAAAGCACGAAAGAATGCTGAAGGAAGCAGGAAATCCACTTGGATTTCATTTACAGGATTTTTATGGCTTTCGTTTTGTCTTAGGCTTAATAGGGTTAGGATTTGGCAGTTTTTATAGTTTCCTAGGCATGCCTTGGGGATTACAGATCCTGTTAATTTCGATTCTAGGAGGTTTTTTGGGACCTAGTGCGTGGTTGTACTTTAAAGCTAAAAACAGGCAGGAGCTCATTACCATTATGATGCCTGACTTTTTAGATACAGTCAGTGTCACTCTTCAGGCAGGAGTAAGCCTAGATAATGCTTTACAGCAAGTGACCCAGCAGTTTGAAGGACCATTGAGCGAAGAAATTGACAGGTTTAATAGAGAAATAGATTTAGGCGTTCCAAGAATTTCTGCTTATCAAAGCTTAATGGATCGAAATTCATCGAAAGAGCTGCACTCACTTGTAAATGGCTTAATTCAAGGATCCACTCTAGGAGTGCCTGTGTCGAGAACTTTTAAACTGCAAGCCGATGACCTCAGAGCAACAAGGGGGTTTGTAGCTAAGGAGAAGGCTGCAAAAGCAAGCCCGCAAATTACATTAGTCACCACATTTTTTGTGGCACCAGCAGTATTTGGTCTAATAATTGGCCTGCTTGTATTAAACATTATGTATAATCCGGCTGCTTTTGGGTTGGACTCCTTCTTTAAATAGAAGGATTAAAATAAGAGAATCTGAGGAGGAATCAGTATGTTATTAAAAGCTTGGATTAAGGTGAATGGGATTTATTCTCGTTATGTAAAAAATGAAAGAGGGGCGCAGGCACTTGAATGGGTGGCTCTAGGTCTCGTTGTATTAGCTGTTATGGGTGCAATTGCTGCAGGTATTGGTGATAACACAAGTATAGGAAAGACAATTATATCCAAGTTGGAGGAATTGATCGGTAATATCGGTACTGGCGGCGGTGGTGGAGGCAGCTAATAATAAGTAGCCGGAGTGAGTAAATTGAGAATTTTTTTTAAACGGTATGTAAAAAATGAAAGAGGCTCACAGGCCATTGAGTTTGTTGCGATGTTTCCGCTTGTTATTTTGGGATTCTTAATCATTTGGCAAATTGCCTTAATCGCTTTTTCACTTGTTGTGGCAGAGTCAGCTGCTCGGGACGGGGCCCGGGCAGCTGCTATTCACGATCCCGATTGGAAAAAGGTTGCGGAGAGATCAGCTTCAGGCTTTAAACCAGTCGTTCGTGGTGGTCCTGGTGAGAAGGAAGCTAGGGTAGAGGTTTATATAAAAGCACCTGTGATTGCACTTCCATTTATAGCTGATATGGAATTCGAATTTACTGCGGATGCCGTTATGCCGATGGAGGAAGATCCTGATGAGACAGATTAAAAGAGTCAAAGAGCATATTAATAATGAACGTGGCAGCGGGATGTTAATCATCATGGTTGGCATGCTCATGGCTGCTATTTTTATAGCTTTGCTGTTTTTTGACTTCTCAAATGTGTTTATTCATAAGCGTGTTACACAAACGGGGGCTGATGCAGCGGCTTTAGCAGCAGCGAAGAGCTCTAGGGAGTATATGGAGGATGAGCTTCAAAAGGAAACGCAAAAAGAATTAGAGGCTCTCGGAGCTAGATGGGAAGCTTTTCTTGCAGCTGTTTTGGCGGCAGTTAAAGAGGATGAAGAACCGCCATCCGAAGAGGAGATATTAGCTGATTTTATTCGTAAGGAAGAAGCAAGTCATGGCGGAAGATCAATGCCAGGGGATGTAGTTAGCTGGTTAAGAAGTCCGTCAGTCGAAGTTGAGGCGAATCCCGCCATGCGATTTTTCTTTGGAGATGCTGGTGTGAATGATCTAGCCTGTGAGGCAGTAAGAGATAACTTCGATAATGCTAGAAAAGAAGCTGAAAAGTTCGCAAAGGAAAACCAAAATGATAAAGTTAAAACTTTAAACTTTATCGGCGAGGATTTTCGTGTCTACGTGGTGACAGAGCGGAAGGCAAAGTTTACTACAGTATCTGATGAAAGTATTTCTGCCATAACATCTGAGGCATCGGTTAAAATTGGTGAACCGAAGGCCTTTACCATTAAGTGTGATTAGCTTTTTTATAAGGCTCTTTTCGTAAAGATTTTTGTTATATAAAAAATTTGCGAAAAGAGCTTTATTCATAATCATTATCCGTTTATATGATTCCATTTTTGAATGGTGCGGTATCCAGGATTAAACTAAGAGTTTTTAAGTTTAATATGAATAGTCAAAGGTCAATATCTTCATCATTGTGTTTTTTCAAAAGTGACCGACTGTTTCATGAAAAAACATGTGAAGGGAGAAGGCATGAATAATTTTCTTAAGGTAAAAGGAAGTGTGCTGACACTCATATTCCTAATGGGGCTCCTTTTTTCATTTATTCACCCAGCAGCAGCGAATGTCGGTGAGGTAGAGTCAGATAGTAATGGAATCAGGAAGACAGAAGTGCATGATGCTAAAAGCGGCGTGCCAATGACTGGTGATGCTTCATGGTTTGACAAGTTATTTGATAACTTAAAAAAAATGAAAGATGCGTTTATTGAAAAGCTCGAAAATGCAAAAGCATGGATGAAGGATGGATGGGAGGAATTTAAAGATTGGTTCGGTCCTAAGTGGGAAGGCTTTACCGACTGGCTCGGAGATTTATGGGAGGGAGTTAAAGATTTCTTCTCACAAGAATGGGTTCAAACTCTCTTAAAAGTAATCGGAGCTATTTTAGTTGTGGTGGGTGTTATTTTACTGGGTGTATGGGCTTTAGCTGCCATCGGAATTGCCCTTTCTATAGGTACAATAGTAGCCGCTGTCGGCTTCGGGATTGCTGGAGTGGTGTTTACATTTGCTTCAGGAGAAAGGAGCTTTTGGGGGATGGTGGCAGGCGGCCTTGCCTCAGGAATTTCTTTCTTTGGCGGTTTAGGGGTGCTGCGATTATTAGGAGCATTTAGACTAATTCCAGCATCTGGATTACTCCGTTGGGTAACATTAGGTGGACTTGGAGGAGCGGGAGCGGTAGGTTTCACTATTCTCCATGGCGCCCTGCATTTCCTTTTTACAGGAGACAGCAGTCTTTGGAAGCATGCATTTACGTTCGAAAGCCTGTTCTTCAACTTTACACTTGGAGCAGTTATGGGGCCGGTAGCGGCAAGAATTTTCGGAAGCTTAGGGGTAAAACAAATTTTAAGCAAGCAGGGGAACTTGCTGGCAACGGTTATTGCCCGAATTGTGAAACGGCCAGTATCTCAGGTAGCCAATGTTCTAGGCCGCATTTGGGCAGCAGTAAAGGGTTCAACGATATACAGTGCCATAACAGCAGGGGTTTTTGCTGTACTTGACACCATTATTCAATGGAAGGAAAACGGGAAAGTTGACTGGTCGCAAACAGGCAAACGAGCAGCCATTGTCTTTACCACAACCCTTGTCATTGGATTAGGCACCTTTGCTATCCCGAAGTTATCTACAATGGGATGCGCGTGTGGAGATGAAATTGCTTCAAGCGTAACCAAGCAGGGAAAGAGTTCAGCAACTGTTAAACAGGACACCCCTGACCTGGCCAATACAAAAACAGTTAATGAAACAACAGCAGAGGAAGTTAACGCATGGTGGAAAGACTCCATGGGCTACGATCAGCCTCCCTATAAGCCAGGGACGAAGGTTAAAGAAATTGAGTTAACCGAATCAACAACCTTTGTCAGAGTCTACGATGGCGAAAACTCTACGATGTATGGCGGCTGGATGATGAGAGCAGAAGACATCCAAGGATTAACAGCAAAGGAGATCCAGGATAAATTCGCCTTGCCATATACTCCTAAATTCATTGCGGATGTTAATTTAGCTGAAGGAACAGTAATAAGAACCGGAATTGTCAATCCTCTATTCGGCCATAAAGGCGGAGGGACCCAATTTGATCTAAAGGGACAGCGAATTGGGGACTTTGGAAATGAGCGATCGATAGAGACTGTTTTAAGTAATAAGGGTACGGGGAATGGATATAATTATTGGAATAAAACGACTGAATTTAAAAATGTGAAAGTATACCAAAGAGATGATATTATAGACCCAAATATGAAAGACGCACGTGGAAGAACTAATCTTGAGAGAATGAAAAAGGGCTTGGCTCCACTTGGACCTGATGGAAAGTCTGTAAATCTTCATCACACGACACAGAGAAATGAGAGTTCAATAGCTGAAGTTACACAGACGTTTCATCAGGAAAATAGTTCTATAATTCATATTAATCCCAACACTATACCTTCGGGAATAAATAGAACTGAATTTAATAAATGGAGAACTGAATACTGGAAAAACAGAGCCAAGGATTATGAATTAGAAAATGGGGGATGAAAATGGGTGTTGAAACTTATCAAAAAGCAAAGCAAATAATATTGAATGAAGAGGAAATCTCTGACTTTGTTGGAGGTCGTACAATTGAATTAATAAATTTGGCTGAAGAAAAGTTAGGATTAAGGTTTACGGGCTTATATTTAGATTATTTAAAGACATTTGGTGCAGGTAATTTCGGGGCACAAGAGATTTACGGAATTATTAACAATGATTTTGAGAACTCCTCCGTTCCAGACGCAATTTGGTATACCTTAACAGAACGAAAGGAAATTAATCTTCCTAGTAACCTTTTAGTTATTTATGATACTGGAAGTGATGAACTTTTTTGTTTAGATTTTAATCAAACTGATGATAATGGAGAACCGAAGGTAGTTTCTTTTGTGCCAGGCGTTGAGTTAAAAAGCCAAACATATGAAATAATTGCTAATGACTTTGGTGATTTTTTATTAGATTTAGTTAAACAAGAAATCTAGAAAAGCAGGAAAACCTATATATTCAGGATTTAAATTGAATGGATATTTCGGAAAAATACTCATGAGAAAATTCCAGATATTCTTATAAGCAAATCTCCAGGCGCTGTGGTTGAAATTCCTAAAATATAAGGTAACTAAACCTTGTTTGGCTGTCTGCCTTTCAAGGTTTCTTTATTAGGTAACAATCATGCAATTGGGGAAGCGGCTTACAAATTAGAAACAGCGATAAAAAGAAAGAAATATGCAGAGGAGGAAATTTAGTGGATTCAGTGACTTTTGCAGGCAATGAGCTGACCATTGGTAAATACATTTTACAATTTGATAAAAGTATTCAAGAAATAAAAGTTGTAAATAATGTCGTTATCGTTCTCTTAAACATTCCAATGGATGATCATACTTTAGACAATGTGTATGGTGTAAGTTTCAATGGAAAAATACTTTGGAGAATTCAGGAACCTGATAAAGAATTAATAGGGAGTTTAAGATACCCTTATGTAGGCATCAGTCATAATGAAAATAAAGTAGGGGTAATAGATTTTTATGGCCGAAGATTTTTTATAGATGAAATGAATGGAAAGATAATGGGTAAAAACTTTGTTAAATAATTTGCAACAAAGTTAATCATTATGAATTGTTCTATTTTTTTATTAGCACACAAGGTATTAAAGAGCGGTTAGTTCATTTACCGTCTAGGGTAGAATGAGCTCTTAAGGTAAAAGAACGGTCAATTCATTTACCGTTAAAGCTCAAAATGGGCTCCAAAGGTAAAAGAGGGGTCAGTTCATTTACCGTTAAAGCTTAAAATGGGCTCCAAAGGTAAAAGAGGGATCAGTTCATTTACCATTAAAGGTCAAAATGAGCTCTTAAGGTCAAAGAGGGGTCAGTTCATTTACCGTTAAAGCTCAAAATGAGCTCCTGCGGTCAAAGAGCGGTCAATTCATTTACCGTAAATGCCAAATTTGGCTCCTACGGTAAAAGAGAATTCAGTTCATTTACCGTCAAAGTTCAAAATGGGCTCTAAAAGGTAAAAGAGCGGTCTATTTATTTACCGCCCAAGTCCTAAAATGGCTTCCAAGGGTAAAACCAGTCCTGTTAATTGGAGATCCACTAAATTTTTACCGGTAGGACGCACCTGCCGGTTTTTTTATTTTTTCCAAGAAACCTAGTTAAGATAAGTCTTTAGTCACGATGTCGATGTAAAAAAGAGGAATTAATACTCAGAAACTAAACAATTGTCCAAACGTAAGTTTAACTGAATATAACCAAAATATTTTTACATAAATTTGGGGGAACAAGAAATGAGTGCGAAAAGAAATTTCTTTACGTTTTTATTATGTTTGTTGAGCTGCGTTTTTATCCTTTCAGCTTGCAGTAATGCTAGTCCAAGTGATTCAGAGACAAAAGCTTCTAAAAAACAGGAACAAAAGCAAGAAAATAAATATGAAAAACTGGCAGAGGAGAAAAATAAAGAATTTGAACTTGAACCGATAAAATTGACTTCGTACAGTGAAGAGATCGGTGCAACTTTTAAGAAGCCTGAATATAAAAAGTTTGCAGTAAATGGAAAAATTATGGTCGAAGGAGAGATCGAAAAGCACTCCCTATTGAAATTTCATTACGCTTGGATCAAGGTCCATTCTGATGAAGAAGGACCAGCAGGGAATAAGCATGAATACTACACACCAATTAAGGACGGCAAATTTAAGCAGGAAATTCATTTCTTCAATGGAGAGGGCGAATACCGAATAACTGTCCAGCTTCCTAGTACAGATCGTGAAAATTATTATTATGATACGGCCAAATTCGAAGTTTATAATGTAAATCCTGGAATTCAACGGGATATTACGTACACTCCTTTTGGTCAGGATGCTGAGCTTGCCCTAAATTTGGATTCTAGCTTTGTAGAAGAGGATGGAATCTTTCAGTTAAAAGGCAAGGCCGGCAGTTTGAGAGACGAGGATACAATCATGCTCAGGCTCAATAAGGACTCTGAAACATGGAAGCATGTGATTCCAGTTAAAAATGGGGGATTTTCCTATGATATTCCTTTGTTTTATGGTGAAGGGGTACATAAGCTTGAAGTGTTAGTTCCTGATAAGGAGCGGGATAATTATTACCAAACGGCTACAACGGTTTTAATAGATAACAAATCTAATCGGACGATGAAGCCGATCGAGTATTCTAAAACTTATATGGAGCGTGGAGTTACATTAGAGTATCCTCTATTTGGCGGGGAAGAGTCGGAAGGGACTTTTAACATTAAAGGTTCAATTGATCCAAAAGCAGAGTTTGCGCCGGAAACAACACATATTTACATTACATCGAAAAAAGGCGAGGATGAAGCTTTAGATGTTATCCCTGTTAAGGATTTTCAATTTGATGACTCTTTTTATTTGCGATTTGGTCCGGGTACGTATGAAGTGACAGTTAGTGTACCTGAAATAAAAGAAAAGAACAGTGATTACTTCCGATACTTCGGTTTTGCGCAGTTCGAAGTAGAATCAAAAGCCCTTAATGATGAGCGGGATCTTCTCCCTTCCCGTGGCGTTCAATCAGATGCCCCTCAAATCGAAGAACTGGCAAAGGAGCTTACTAACGGTAAAAGCACAGACCGGGAAAAATCAAAAGCCATCTACGATTATGTGGCCCAAAATATTAGCTACGATGTTGGGAAATACAAGAATGATGAATTCGAATGGGATGACAGTGCCTTGAAAACGTTGGAGCTGAAAACAGGGGTTTGCCAAGATTATGCTTACTTAGCAATTGCGCTGCTTAGAGCAAGTAATATTGAAGCTAGGTTTATAGAAGGAATGGCGCGCGGCGGATTTTGGCCTGCAAGGCATGCATGGGTTGAAGCGAATATTGATGGCAGCTGGGTGACGATGGACCCGACATGGGGTGCAGGTTATTTAAAAGATAATCAATTTGTTGCTAAATTTACTGAAACTTATTTTGATCCGAATATGGAAGAATTCAAAAAGACACATACACGGACAGGTGTTTCTTATTAATAAAATAGTGGAATCTCTGAATCTTCCTTTTTCAGAGATTCCATTTTTACTGTTCTTAATCACCCTTTATTTCCCATAAGAAAAGAACTCCAGTATTTTAGAAAAGGTATTATACTAAATATATAGAAATAGAAGTTGTATCACTCTTTAATCAAGCTTGCGTTCATTCTTCAAATAAAAGATTAGCAGAAAATTACAGGATTTTGACAAAATCTATCGAATTAATTACATGGTAAAGGAATGGCAATTTTAAGCGGAAATATAAGCTTGTAGCTTTGTTTTTTCTCGAATAAATATTGAAATGACGCACAACAGGAGGAAATATATGACTAGTGAACACATGCATCCTATGATAGAGAAAATTTTAGCAAATATTGAGAAGGTTATGATTGGAAAACGACGTGTCGCTGAATTAAGCTTAATTGCTTTGTTGGCGGAAGGGCATGTTTTATTAGAGGATGTACCTGGTGTAGGAAAGACGATGATGGTTCGTTCCCTTGCAAAATCGATCGGAGCGAATTTCAGAAGGATTCAATTCACACCTGATTTATTGCCTTCAGATGTGACAGGGGTTTCTATTTATAATCCAAAGGAAATGGAGTTTCAATTTAGACCAGGTCCGATCATGGGGAATATTATTTTGGCGGATGAAATCAATCGTACTTCACCGAAAACGCAGTCTGCTTTATTAGAGGGAATGGAAGAAAGCAGTGTGACGATTGACGGAGTGACACATATACTCGAAAAGCCGTTTTTCGTTATGGCGACTCAAAATCCGATTGAATACGAAGGAACCTATGCTCTTCCGGAAGCTCAATTAGATCGATTTTTATTAAAAATGAAAATGGGCTATCCGGATATAATGGAAGAAATGGAAGTGTTAAATCGCGCACAAAAGGCTAGACCCATTGATGAGCTGGAGCCGGTTATTGATTTAATGGAATTAAGAGATTTACAGGAAAAAATAAAGCAAGTTCATGTGGATGACACGATCAAACGCTATATCGTTGACCTGGCAAACCGGACGAGAACTCATTCAAGTGTTTATTTAGGTGTTAGTCCAAGGGGCTCTATTGCTTTAATGAAGGCTGCGCAAGCCTATGCCTTTATGTATGGAAGGGATTATGTTCTTCCAGATGATGTTCAATATTTAACGGAAGCTGTCTTTGCCCATCGGATTATTTTGAAATCAGAAGCGAAGTTCGAAGGCATTACTGCAGAAGAAGTAGTTGAACGTGTAATGGCAAGGACGCCAGTTCCAGTACAAAGGCTAGTGAAGTAAATGAAGCGCATATTAACGATTTTAAGAAAGGCATGGAAGCTCGCCGTTTTGTACATCTTAATCTTGGTCACATTCTCCTACGCCATGTTCCAGGGAGGGTTTGTCAGCTGGTTTTTATTTTATAGCTTTGTCCCTTTTGCGATCTATGCGCTTCTTCTTTCCTTTTATCGTCTCAATCATATACACGTATCCCGTGTATTCCTAAAGAATGAATATAATGCGGGTGAATCAATTAAGGTAGAGATTACAATGAAAAGGAAAATGTCATTCCCCTTATTTTATATCGTAATAGAGGACGAACTCAGCGATCAGCTTCGTTATTCGCAAGAAAGGAATCGTGCAAAATCCTTCTTTTTTCCCTGGTTTAAAAAGGAGATCCATTGGGATTATCAAATCAATGATCTGCCAAGAGGAGATCATCATTTTCAGTCAATAAGGGTGAAGACGGGTGACCCCCTCGGTTTAATTGAAAAAGAAATACACATAGGAACAAATCAGAAAATCATGGTGTACCCGGCCTATGAAGAGATAATCTACAGACCGCTTGAAAACCATTTTGATCAAGGAATGACAGCTTCAAAGGAACGTGTGCAAAGAGATACGTCCATGGCTATTGGAATAAGGGAGTATCAGCCTGGGGACCGATTTTCATGGATTAATTGGAAGGCAACAGCTAAGCGAAATGATATTATGATAAAGGAATTTGAGCAGAAACAATCCCACGATGTGTTCATTCTTATGGATTGTGCGCCTACCAGCCGTTTTGAAGCCATTGTTTCTTTTTCAGCCTCTATTATTAGAGCTATTCTCCAAAAAGGTGCACAGGTTGGTTTTCTTTCTTCTTCTTCAGAAAGAGTCGCGTTTCCTACAAGAGGCGGGGAAAGCCAGCAGCTGCAATTATTCTATCACCTGGCGAAGGTGAGAGATAATAGCCCTGTTCCAGTAGACCGAGTTCTTGAAGCTGAAGGATTTTTACTGCAGCAAAATAACCTCATGCTAATCACTGCACAATTGACTAGAAGCTTAATTGAAAAAGCAGGACTATTAGTTTCGAAAAATGGCTCTGTGACGATATTTATCGTGAAAAATGAAATGGAATCCCTTTTACCGGATGAGCTTGCACTTAAGGGAGCTGCGAATGCAAGAGGACTGCGGGTTGTATTAGTTCACAGTGGAAACTATAAGGCTGTTTTTTCGGAGGTGGCTCGAGCATGAAGTCTCGTAAGGTCCAAAAGGATTTAGCTTCATTTCTGCTATATACATTTGGCTTCCTGTTGCTATGGGAGTGGCTAAGACCGTTAGAGCAGCTAACAGATACATCGAATATATGGGTTTTTCTCCTTTTCAGCATTGTGTCACTGCTATTGGCCTATTTAGGCACGCATTTTTTGATAAGCGGTTTTATTAAATGGATATTAATTTTCTATGTATTGCATTTCTTATACTTTGAGGGATCGTTTTTTAGATTAGATTGGATACCTGTTTTTATGGGGGATTTTTATAAGAGCTTATTGCTGCTTGTCGAAAAGGACACATCTAGCTTAAGTAACTTTTTTAAAAGCTTTCTATTTTTTATTCTCCTCTGGTTAATGACTTATTTAATTCAATACTGGCTCATTAGAAGAAGGCAGATTTTTATCTTCTTTTTCATGACATTAATATATATTACAGTTCTTGATACGTTCACTCCTTACGAAGCGGAAGTGGCGATTGTCAGAGCCGTTATTACTGGATTTGTCATTATGGGGATGCTTACCTTATATCGACTTATGGATAAAGAAGTTATTCATAGAAGGGCCGAACTCTCACGCAAATGGCTGACGCCTTTAATGGTCATGATTGTTATTAGTGTTGCTTTTGGGCTTGCTGCACCAAAGGCAGATCCGATTTGGCCAGACCCCGTTCCTTTTATTAAATCTTATGCTAAGGGCAGCGGAGATGAGAGTAGCGGTGTTCAGAGAATTGGCTATGGCCTGGATGATTCCCAACTAGGGGGACCTTTCTTAGGAGATAATCAGGTTGTGTTTCGAGCAGAGGTTGAATCACGCCAATATTGGAAGGTAGAGACGAAAGATGTTTATACAGGGAAGGGATGGATTACTTCTGGTCCAAGAGAGGAAGTCACTCCTTTTCGTATGGAGGAAGTAGTTCCAGTTTCTTCGTTTATCAATCATGAAGGTGTAAACAAAGTCGAGGAAATAAGCTTTATAAATGCCTCCATGGAATATAAACATATTGTATATCCTTTAGGTATTAAAAGAATTGATACACCTTTTCATCCTGATAGTTCTTTTGAAATCGAAAATTTTACTGAAAAAATCCATACTTTATTAAGTGGTGTACCTAGGACGATTTATAACTACTCCGTTATTTATGATGTGCCGAAATATAGCGTGACTGCCCTCATGAATGCAAGTTCCGAAATCAACAGTACGCAAAATAATGCATTCATCGATAGATATACTCAACTTCCTGATGAATTGCCTCAACGAGTTAGAGAATTAGCCTTGACGATAACAGAAGGCAAGAGTACATGGTTCGAACAAGCAAGAGCGCTAGAGTCGTATTTTAAAAAATCAGGCTTTGTTTATGATCAAAAGAATGTTGCTGTACCTGGTGCTGATGACGACTATGTTGACCAGTTTTTATTTGAAACAAAAACAGGGTATTGTGATAACTACTCTACTTCCATGGTAGTGATGGCAAGATCTCTCGGTATCCCTGCAAGATGGGTTAAAGGGTATACAGAGGGTGAGTACAAGGGGCTTGCTGAAAATAGCCGCAGGATTTTTGAGGTTACGAATAATAATGCCCATTCATGGGTAGAAGTGTATTTTCCTAATATAGGATGGGTTCCGTTCGAGCCTACACAGGGCTTCTCTAACAATGTTCAATTTAATTTTGACCAGCCGTCCCAGAGCAATTCCCAACCTGAAGATACTCAGCCAAAACCGGAAGAAAGGGAAAAGCCTGAGATTGAAAAAGAAAGTCCTGAAAAATCAGCTTCGTCCTTTTCGTTTACGAAGCTTACTCAATCTGTAAAGGGATTTTTCGCAAAGGCCTGGAAGTGGCTGCTAGGATCTGTTATATGCTTAGCCCTATTGCTATTAATCATTTATCGCTTACGCGGCAGATGGCTTCCTTATTATTTAGCCTTAAGGTTTAAATGGACTAAAAAGGATGAAAACTTCCCTAAGGCATACATGCTTCTATTAAGAGAATTGCAGCGTTACGGGCTGCATCGCAAAGAAGGGCAAACCCTTAGAGAGTATGCTCAGTATGTAGACCGTTTCTATTCAACCAGTGAAATGAGTAAGCTTACCTCCCGTTACGAGAAATTAATTTATCGAGGAGAAGTAGCAAAAGGAAGCTGGGAAGATACAAAAGAATTGTGGGAAAATTTAATTAAAAAAACAATAGCTTGACCGGAAAATTAACCTGTTGATACAATAGGTTCGTTAATCTGCGAAATATAATAATTGAATGCAATCCTTCATATATCCTCGATAATATGGTTCGAAAGTTTCTACCAAATCACCGTAAATGATTTGACTATGAAGGCAGATTTTTCGATTCCTTTTTAGGGGTTTTTCAAACCAGAATGTCTGCCTTCGCCAACTATGGGGAGCAGTGTCTGGTTTTTTTATTTTATTTGCGTGGTTTTATGAAATGTATTTGCGTTAATTTTTTATGTAATTGAGAACACTATTTATAATTAATGGTATTTTATTAAATTTGTGGGGTGAACAGCTTGACGGCAAAACTAGAAGGACAAGAAATGATCGTTGTGTTGGATTTTGGAAGCCAGTACAACCAGTTAATTACACGTAGAATTAGAGAATTTGGTGTATATAGTGAATTGCACCCTCATACGATTACAGCTGAAGAAATTAAAGAAATGAACCCGAAAGGTATTATTTTCTCAGGTGGCCCGAACAGTGTATATGAAGAGGGAGCTTTCCGCTGTGATGAGAAAATCTTCGACTTAGGCTTGCCTATTTTTGGTATTTGCTATGGCATGCAATTAATGACGATGCAATTAGGCGGAAAAGTGGAAAAGGCAAAGAATCGTGAGTACGGCAAGGCTGAATTAAAGATTGAAAACGAATCTAAGCTTTTTGCTAATCTTCCTTCCGTCCAAACGGTTTGGATGAGCCATGGTGATTTAGTTGTAGAGGCTCCTCAAGGATTCACAGTTGATGGGATAAATCCGTCATGTCCAATTGCGGCTATGAGTAATGAAGAACGCCGCATGTATGCTGTTCAATTCCACCCAGAGGTCCTTCATTCTGTTTATGGGAATGACATATTAAAGAACTTTGTGTTTGGCGTTTGCGAATGCAAAGGCGATTGGTCAATGGGGAACTTTATTGAGGTTGAAATGGAAAAGATTCGTCAAACCGTTGGCGATAAAAAGGTGCTTTGCGCGTTAAGTGGCGGTGTGGATTCTTCTGTTGTCGCGGTGCTTATTCATAAGGCCATTGGCGATCAGTTAACATGTATTTTTGTTGATCATGGCTTACTTCGCAAAGGGGAAGCAGAAAGTGTTATGAAGACATTTGCTGATGGCTTCCATATGAATGTTATCAAGGTTGATGCGCAGGAGCGTTTCTTAAACAAGCTGAAGGGTGTAGCTGATCCTGAGCAAAAACGTAAAATCATTGGTAATGAATTTATTTATGTTTTTGATGATGAGGCAACTAAGCTTGAAGGCATCGAGTTTTTGGCACAAGGTACACTTTATACAGATATTATCGAAAGTGGCACGGCGACCGCACAAACAATCAAGTCCCATCATAATGTAGGCGGACTTCCGGAAGATATGCAATTTAAGCTAATCGAGCCGCTTAGCACATTATTTAAAGATGAGGTTCGTGCTTTAGGAACAGAGCTTGGAATTCCAGATGAAATTGTTTGGAGACAGCCATTCCCAGGTCCAGGTCTAGGTATTCGTGTTTTAGGGGAAATTTCTGAGGACAAGCTAGAAATCGTTCGGGAATCTGACTATATTTTACGTGAGGAAATTGCAAAGGCTGGTCTAGATCGTGATATTTGGCAGTATTTTACTGTCCTTCCTAACATTCGAAGTGTTGGGGTTATGGGAGATGCCCGTACCTACGATCACACAATAGGCATCCGTGCGGTTACATCAATCGATGGCATGACATCCGATTGGGCTAGAATTCCTTGGGATGTACTAGAAGTTATTTCTTCAAGGATTGTTAATGAAGTAGCTCATGTTAACCGGGTTGTGTATGATATTACGAGCAAGCCGCCGTCAACAATTGAGTGGGAGTAAGAAAAGCGGAAGCGCCTTCGGGTCAAACTGTTCCTGCGGTGAATATTCGTAAGGGTGTTTATAGAGTTTGGCAAAAATACGAACAATACAAAAAGCGGACATGAAAATGTTCGTTTTTTGTATTGACGGACTTTCGTCATGCTGTTAAAATAGGGTTGAATTTAATAAATAGATACTTTATCGTATAAATCTGGAAATATGGTCCAGAAGTTTCTACCGGGCTACCGAAAATAGCTTGACTACGAGGTAACTGTGATTATTCGGGCTTCTCTTTAACAGTCTTTATGTATTTTTATATTTCCCGACTTATTGCATGTAACTTGTCGTCAGCGCTCTGGGATAAACCTGAGCGTATTTTTATTGCTCCCGGTAAAAATATAGTAATCATACTTTAGGGGGAAATATAGTGAAAAAGTACTTCAGATTTGAAGAGCTTGGCACAAACTATCGCCGTGAGTTTATTGGCGGATTGACGACATTTTTATCAATGGCCTATATTTTAATTGTTAATCCACTTACATTGTCGTTATCTTCCGTTCCAGATCTTCCTGATGCCATGAGAATGGACATGGGAGCAGTATTCGTTGCAACAGCACTAGCAGCTGCAGTAGGATCCTTGTTTATGGGGTTGATAGCCAGGTATCCAATAGGCTTAGCACCGGGAATGGGTTTAAATGCATTTTTTGCTTATACCGTTGTTTTAACAATGGGTATCCCTTGGCAACATGCTTTGGGTGGTGTTTTAATTTCTGGTGTAATCTTTATCATTCTTTCCTTATCTGGATTGCGCGAACTAGTCATTAACGCGATCCCAGCAGAACTTAAGTATGCGGTTGCTGCAGGTATAGGATTATTTATTACATTTTTAGGTTTTCAAAACGCCGGAATTATCGTCAATAATGATGCTGTTTTAGTAGGGCTTGGTGACTTTACAAACGGAAATACATTGTTGGCTATCTTCGGGATCATATTAACAGTCATTTTTATGACTAAAGGTGTTAAAGGTGGTATCTTCTACGGAATGGTCATTACAGCTTTTGTGGGCTGGATGTTTAATTTGGTAGAGGCACCTGATAAAATTGTTGATGTAGTTCCTAGTATCGCACCAACGTTTGGAGCAGCTTTTCAATCCTTTGGGGATAGCTCTTTTTATTCAACACAAATGCTAATAGTCATTTTGACTTTCCTTTTTGTAGACTTTTTTGATACGGCCGGAACTCTTGTAGGGGTTGCGAGTCAAGCGGGATTAATGAAAGATAATAAACTGCCGCGTGCTGGAAAAGCACTTCTTGCTGATTCTTGCGCGACTGTGACTGGAGCCATTTTTGGTACATCTACAACAACTGCGTATGTTGAATCTACAGCAGGGGTTGCTGCAGGTGCAAGGACTGGTTTTGCAGCAATTGTAGTAGCGGGCTTTTTTGGACTCTCTTTATTTTTCTTCCCTTTATTGAACGTTGTTACACCAGCTGTAACGTCACCGGCATTAATAATTGTTGGAGCATTGATGGTTTCATCACTTGGTAAAATTGATTGGACACGTTTTGAAATTGCGGTACCAGCCTTTTTAACGATTATTGTTATGCCGCTTTCTTATAGTATTGCAACTGGTATTGCTATGGGATTCATTTTTTACCCGATTACAATGATTGTCAAAGGACGCACAAAAGAGATTCATCCTATTATGTATTTCTTATTTGGGGTCTTCATTCTTTACTTCATATTCTTAAAATAATTTATTTAGCGGAGATTCGATACAATTCGAATCTCTATTTTTATACACATAAATATAGTGGATAAAAATGGTTGATTATTTTTTTGTATTTAGTGTTGACGATGAATCTAGGCGGTGGTATTATATAAAAACAGTCGCTGACAAGTTAATAACATTTTTGATAATAAAAAAAGTTGTTGACATCACGGTTGAGAAAATGATATATTAATAAAGTCGCTTCTGAGCGACAAGATAGTTCTTTGAAAACTGAACGAACAAAAACGTCAACGTTTAACTTTTAGTCTTTTTATAAAAAAAGACATTATGAGCTAATCAACTCACAATTTATTGGAGAGTTTGATCCTGGCTCAGGACGAACGCTGGCGGCGTGCCTAATACATGCAAGTCGAGCGAACTTGCGGGAGCTTGCTCCCAAAAGTTAGCGGCGGACGGGTGAGTAACACGTGGGCAACCTGCCTGTAAGACTGGGATAACTTCGGGAAACCGGAGCTAATACCGGATAATTCTTTTCTACTCATGTAGGAAAGCTGAAAGATGGCTTCGGCTATCACTTACAGATGGGCCCGCGGCGCATTAGCTAGTTGGTGAGGTAACGGCTCACCAAGGCAACGATGCGTAGCCGACCTGAGAGGGTGATCGGCCACACTGGGACTGAGACACGGCCCAGACTCCTACGGGAGGCAGCAGTAGGGAATCTTCCGCAATGGACGAAAGTCTGACGGAGCAACGCCGCGTGAGTGATGAAGGTTTTCGGATCGTAAAACTCTGTTGTTAGGGAAGAACAAGTACCGGAGTAACTGCCGGTACCTTGACGGTACCTAACCAGAAAGCCACGGCTAACTACGTGCCAGCAGCCGCGGTAATACGTAGGTGGCAAGCGTTGTCCGGAATTATTGGGCGTAAAGCGCGCGCAGGCGGTCCTTTAAGTCTGATGTGAAAGCCCACGGCTCAACCGTGGAGGGTCATTGGAAACTGGGGGACTTGAGTGCAGAAGAGGAGAGTGGAATTCCACGTGTAGCGGTGAAATGCGTAGAGATGTGGAGGAACACCAGTGGCGAAGGCGACTCTCTGGTCTGTAACTGACGCTGAGGCGCGAAAGCGTGGGGAGCGAACAGGATTAGATACCCTGGTAGTCCACGCCGTAAACGATGAGTGCTAAGTGTTAGAGGGTTTCCGCCCTTTAGTGCTGCAGCAAACGCATTAAGCACTCCGCCTGGGGAGTACGGCCGCAAGGCTGAAACTCAAAGGAATTGACGGGGGCCCGCACAAGCGGTGGAGCATGTGGTTTAATTCGAAGCAACGCGAAGAACCTTACCAGGTCTTGACATCCTCTGACAATCCTAGAGATAGGACTTTCCCCTTCGGGGGACAGAGTGACAGGTGGTGCATGGTTGTCGTCAGCTCGTGTCGTGAGATGTTGGGTTAAGTCCCGCAACGAGCGCAACCCTTGATCTTAGTTGCCAGCATTCAGTTGGGCACTCTAAGGTGACTGCCGGTGACAAACCGGAGGAAGGTGGGGATGACGTCAAATCATCATGCCCCTTATGACCTGGGCTACACACGTGCTACAATGGATGGTACAAAGGGCTGCAAGACCGCGAGGTTTAGCCAATCCCATAAAACCATTCTCAGTTCGGATTGCAGGCTGCAACTCGCCTGCATGAAGCCGGAATCGCTAGTAATCGCGGATCAGCATGCCGCGGTGAATACGTTCCCGGGCCTTGTACACACCGCCCGTCACACCACGAGAGTTTGTAACACCCGAAGTCGGTGGGGTAACCGTAAGGAGCCAGCCGCCTAAGGTGGGACAGATGATTGGGGTGAAGTCGTAACAAGGTAGCCGTATCGGAAGGTGCGGCTGGATCACCTCCTTTCTAAGGAAGATTTGAAGTACTTGATACTTCAATAAAAGACGTTTCTTGTTCGTTCAGTTTTGAGAGAATTATCTCTCAAAACATCATTGCTCCTGCGCCGCAGTAGATTCGAGGATGTATTCCTCAGCTCGTCGCAAGGCAGCATGAAGAATTGCTACGATGCGAAATCACGATGTGATTGAAATCAGTAGCCTTGTTCCTTGAAAACTAGATAATGATTATGAAGAAGCAATAACCGAGTAATCGCCATTTTAGTATTTCTCTCTATTTTATATAGAGTTAAAAACCAACCAATCACGAGAATAGCAATTAATGTATTCACAAATCGTGAGGGAAATGAGAAGCAAGCAGATCAAGGAAGCGACCGAGCGAGCACCGGAACGTACGCAGTTGGTACGTGAGGAGCACAGCGAGAGAGCTGACGCAGAGATGCGCCGCTTATCATTTGCCGAACAGGTTAAGTTAATAAGGGCGCACGGTGAATGCCTTGGCACTAGGAGCCGATGAAGGACGGGACTAACACCGATATGCTTCGGGGAGCTGTAAGTAAGCTTTGATCCGGAGATTTCCGAATGGGGGAACCCACTGTTCGTAATGGAACAGTATCTTTACCTGAATACATAGGGTATTGAAGGCAGACCCGGGGAACTGAAACATCTAAGTACCCGGAGGAAGAGAAAGCAAACGCGATTCCCTGAGTAGCGGCGAGCGAAACGGGATTAGCCCAAACCAAGAGGCTTGCCTCTTGGGGTTGTAGGACACTCTATACGGAGTTACAAAGGAACGAGGTAAATGAACAGGTCTGGAAAGGCCGGCCAGAGAAGGTAAAAGCCCTGTAGTTGAAACTTCGTTCCCTCCAGAGTGGATCCTGAGTACGGCGGGACACGTGAAATCCCGTCGGAAGCAGGGAGGACCATCTCCCAAGGCTAAATACTCCCTAGTGACCGATAGTGAACCAGTACCGTGAGGGAAAGGTGAAAAGCACCCCGGAAGGGGAGTGAAATAGTTCCTGAAACCGTGTGCCTACAAGTAGTCAGAGCCCTTTAACGGGTGATGGCGTGCCTTTTGTAGAATGAACCGGCGAGTTACGATTACATGCAAGGTTAAGTTGAATAGACGGAGCCGCAGCGAAAGCGAGTCTGAATAGGGCGAATTGAGTATGTGGTCGTAGACCCGAAACCAGGTGACCTACCCATGTCCAGGTTGAAGTCCAGGTAACACTGGATGGAGGACCGAACCCACGCACGTTGAAAAGTGCGGGGATGAGGTGTGGGTAGCGGAGAAATTCCAATCGAACTTGGAGATAGCTGGTTCTCTCCGAAATAGCTTTAGGGCTAGCCTCATGTTGTTAGAATCTTGGAGGTAGAGCACTGTTTGGACTAGGGGCCCTCATCGGGTTACCGAATTCAGACAAACTCCGAATGCCAAAGATTTATCCATGGGAGTCAGACTGCGAGTGATAAGATCCGTAGTCAAGAGGGAAACAGCCCAGACCACCAGTTAAGGTCCCAAAGTATACGTTAAGTGGAAAAGGATGTGGAGTTGCTTAGACAACCAGGATGTTGGCTTAGAAGCAGCCACCATTTAAAGAGTGCGTAATAGCTCACTGGTCGAGTGACTCTGCGCCGAAAATGTACCGGGGCTAAACGTATCACCGAAGCTGTGGATGGACATCTGCGATGTCCGTGGTAGGAGAGCGTTCTAAGGGCGTTGAAGCTAGACCGTAAGGACTGGTGGAGCGCTTAGAAGTGAGAATGCCGGTATGAGTAGCGAAAGATGGGTGAGAATCCCATCCACCGAATGCCTAAGGTTTCCTGAGGAAGGCTCGTCCGCTCAGGGTTAGTCGGGACCTAAGCCGAGGCTGAAAAGCGTAGGCGATGGACAACAGGTTGATATTCCTGTACCACCTCTTTACCGTTTGAGCAATGGGGGGACGCAGGAGGATAGGGTAAGCGCGCTGCTGGAATAGCGCGTCTAAGCAGTTAGAGTGCAAGCGAGGCAAATCCCGCTTGCGTTAAGCTTGAGCTGTGATAGCGAGGGAAATATAGTACCGAAGTTCCTGAATCCACACTGCCAAGAAAAGCCTCTAGCGAGGGAAAAGGTGCCCGTACCGCAAACCGACACAGGTAGGCGAGGAGAGAATCCTAAGGTGAGCGAGAGAACTCTCGTTAAGGAACTCGGCAAAATCACCCCGTAACTTAGGGAGAAGGGGTGCTCATTTGGGTGAATAGCCCGGATGAGCCGCAGTGAATAGGCCCAGGCGACTGTTTAGCAAAAACACAGGTCTCTGCGAAGCCGCAAGGCGAAGTATAGGGGCTGACGCCTGCCCGGTGCTGGAAGGTTAAGAGGAGGGGTTAGCGCAAGCGAAGCTCTGAATTGAAGCCCCAGTAAACGGCGGCCGTAACTATAACGGTCCTAAGGTAGCGAAATTCCTTGTCAGGTAAGTTCTGACCCGCACGAAAGGCGTAACGATCTGGGCACTGTCTCAACGAGAGACTCGGTGAAATTATAGTACCTGTGAAGATGCAGGTTACCCGCGACAGGACGGAAAGACCCCGTGGAGCTTTACTGTAGCCTGATATTGAATTTCGGTACAGCTTGTACAGGATAGGTAGGAGCCTTGGAAGCCGGAGCGCCAGCTTCGGTGGAGGCATTGGTGGGATACTACCCTGGCTGTATTGAAATTCTAACCCGCGCCCCTGATCGGGGCGGGAGACAGTGTCAGGTGGGCAGTTTGACTGGGGCGGTCGCCTCCTAAAGAGTAACGGAGGCGCCCAAAGGTTCCCTCAGAATGGTTGGAAATCATTCGAAGAGTGTAAAGGCATAAGGGAGCTTGACTGCGAGACCTACAAGTCGAGCAGGGACGAAAGTCGGGCTTAGTGATCCGGTGGTTCCGCATGGAAGGGCCATCGCTCAACGGATAAAAGCTACCCCGGGGATAACAGGCTTATCTCCCCCAAGAGTCCACATCGACGGGGAGGTTTGGCACCTCGATGTCGGCTCATCGCATCCTGGGGCTGTAGTCGGTCCCAAGGGTTGGGCTGTTCGCCCATTAAAGCGGTACGCGAGCTGGGTTCAGAACGTCGTGAGACAGTTCGGTCCCTATCCGTCGTGGGCGCAGGAAATTTGAGAGGAGCTGTCCTTAGTACGAGAGGACCGGGATGGACGCACCGCTGGTGTACCAGTTGTCTTGCCAAAGGCATAGCTGGGTAGCTATGTGCGGACGGGATAAGTGCTGAAAGCATCTAAGCATGAAGCCCCCCTCGAGATGAGATTTCCCATAGCGTCAAGCTAGTAAGACCCCTGAAAGATGATCAGGTTGATAGGTTTGAGGTGGAAGCGTGGCGACACGTGGAGCTGACAAATACTAATCGGTCGAGGACTTAACCACATTTAGTATGATTACTCGAATAACTTCTTCAGCATTATCTAGTTTTGAGGGAACAAACCTCAACAATTGTATTCATTGAATATTAATTGTAAAACATAGTACATTGAACGTCTGCTCCTGCGCCGCAGCATATTCAGGAAGTAATTCCTCAGCTCGTCGCAAGCCAGCAGGGAAGTTTAATCAATGTCGTAGGCTTAGTGGCGATAGCGAAAAGGTCACACCCGTTCCCATCCCGAACACGGAAGTTAAGCTTTTCAGCGCCGATGGTAGTTAGGGGCTGTCCCCTTGTGAGAGTAGGACGTCGCTAGGCAAACTAAAGAACATCTATATGATGTTCTTTTTTTGTGCGTAAAATTAGAATGGTAATTTTATGAGCATCATGGAACGAATTTTACAAAAAGCTCATTGAAAACACTCACCATGAGAGGTTCATGGAACGTATTTAACTAAGCCCTCATTAAAAACGATTGCCATGAAAGGTTTATGGAACGCGTTTGGCTAAGAATTCACCGAAAACGCTCACCATGAGAGTTTCATGGAACGCATTTTGCTAGACCTCGCCCAAAACGTTCACCATGAAAGAACTTCATAGGTCGTATCTTAATCATAAACCTCAGTAAACCTTTTCAAATCGATTGAAAGCAAAACTATTTAAAAAAGGAAAACAAGTTCTACATTCCCCTTTTTATTACTGGATTGTAATTTTAATAACAAATTATTTTATTCACTTCGCAAACTCAACATTCTCCTGTACAATTATATTTCAATATAGGAGTAAATTTATGTGGGTATAAAAATATATTGGTTAGAGGGATGACAAATTAGGGGGAGGGGCTTGTTTTGCTGGAAAGTGGATTTTTAATGATAATTATTATTCTTTTAATCAATATTGTGTATGTATCCTTTTTTACGATTAGAATGATATTAACGTTAAAAGGTCAAAGATACTTGGCTGCTTTTATTAGCACGATTGAGGTGGTCATCTATGTAGTTGGACTTGGATTGGTTCTGGATAATCTAAACCAAATTCAAAATTTAATTGCTTATGCGGTTGGATATGGGATTGGTGTAATTGTCGGTATGAAAATTGAAGAGAAGCTTGCCCTCGGTTATATTACCGTGAATGTCATAACGAAGGAGTATGATGCGGATATGCCAAAAATGCTAAGAGATAAAGGCTATGGTGTTACAAATTGGGCAGCTAATGGGCTGGAGGGCGACCGAATGGCACTGCAGATCCTAACGCCAAGAAAATATGAATTAAAGCTTTATCAGACGATTAAAGAGCTTGATCCGAAAGCGTTTATTATTGCCTATGAACCGAAAACCATTCATGGAGGCTTCTGGGTAAAAAGTGTAAAGAAAGGAAAGTTATTTTCATGAGCAAAGGAAAAAAGAAAATGGTTTTTGAAGTGCAGGAAAATGAAACCATTGATATGTGTTTAGACCGGATAAAGAATGCAGGTTATGTACCAATTAGAAGAACAGAAAAGCCGATTTTTGAGGAAAAAAAGATAGGTCAATCCACTACCTATGAGCCAGTAGGACGCCAGATTGTGTTTGAGGCAAAAGTAATCGAATGATAAAACACGAACGATACATTATTAAAGTTTTTTATTGTTCGATTATTAGTTGACATGACTATCTATTGTTGTTAAGATGTGCATATAAGTAATAAATGAAGCGAATAATACCCTCGTATAATAATGGGAATAGGCCCATGAGTTTCTACCCAATAACCGTAAATTATTGGACTATGAGGGAAAGTAAATATGCCTGGCGTAAATAGGAATTCATCCTGTTCTATTTAGGTGTGTTCCTGTATGCTTTTTTGCCCAGACAAATACTTTCTCTCTTTAAGGAAAGTATTTGTGTGGGCTTTTTATTTAGAAAAAACAAAGAGCTGGAGGAAAGAAAGATGGCAGAAGTTGTAGTGATCATGGGCAGTAAATCAGATTGGGAAACGATGAAGCATACTTGCGATATCCTTGATGAGCTTGGAATTCAATACGAAAAAAAGGTTGTTTCCGCCCATCGAACTCCAGATCTTATGTTTGAATATGCGGAAAACGCGAGAGAAAAAGGCATTAAAGTAATTATCGCCGGGGCTGGAGGAGCTGCTCATCTACCGGGTATGGTTGCAGCAAAAACGACACTTCCTGTAATTGGTGTACCAGTCCAATCAAAAGCGCTAAATGGTTTGGACTCTTTACTCTCAATCGTCCAGATGCCAGGAGGAGTGCCGGTAGCAACGGTGGCAATTGGCAAAGCAGGTGCGACTAATGCCGGTTTGCTTGCAGCACAAATCTTAGGCTCTTTCGATTCGAAACTAGCAGCCAGACTTGAACAAAAAAGAGAAAACACGAAACAAGAAGTTTTAGAAAGTAGTGATGAGCTTGTCTAATAAAGTGATTTTACCAGGGCAAACGATTGGAATTATTGGCGGCGGACAATTAGGGAGAATGATGGCTATTGCCGCAAAAGCACAAGGCTTTAGGATTGCTGTGCTTGACCCGACTGAAGATTCACCTTGTGGGCAAGTAGCGGATCATGCCATTATCGGCGAATATGACAGCATTGATTCCATAAAGGAACTGGCAAAAGTAAGTGATGTCATCACGTATGAATTTGAAAATATTAACGCAGATGCCTTGGATTGGCTTTGTACCAACACCTATGTCCCCCAAGGATCAGCATTGCTTGAAATGACACAGGACCGGACAAAGGAAAAAGCAGCCATCCAGAAGGCAGGCGCAGAAGTTGCTCCTTATGCAGTCATCGAAACTATAGATGATATTAATAAACACATAGGAAGCCTTGGATTTCCAGCTGTCTTAAAAACAGCAAGAGGCGGCTACGATGGAAAAGGGCAATATGTAATTAGAAATGAACAGGAAATTACTGAAGCAGCGAAGCTACTTGAAAACGGAATTTGTGTCCTGGAGAAGTGGATTCCGTTTGAAAAAGAAATCTCAGTTATTATTTTTCGTAGTGTATCTGGAGAAACTGCTGTTTTACCAGTTGGAGAAAATATTCATAAAGATAATATTCTGCATCAAACAATCGTACCGGCAAGAATATCGGAACAGGCAAAGGAAAAAGCCGTCCATGCAGCAAAGCAGCTTGCAGAAGCATTCGATCTTGTCGGAACATTGGCAGTCGAGATGTTTTTAACAGGTGATGATCATATTTATATCAATGAACTTGCACCAAGGCCGCATAATTCAGGGCATTATTCCATTGAAGCTTGCGAAACCTCGCAGTTTGAGCAGCATATCCGTGCAGTTTGTAATTGGCCACTTGGCAGTACAGAGCTATTAAAACCGGCAGTAATGGTAAACATATTAGGAGAACATCAGGAACCATTATTAAAGAAGATTCCTACTTTAACGGACTGGAAGATTCATTTGTACGGTAAAAAGGATGCCAAACATAAACGCAAAATGGGTCATGTAACTCTTTTGCGAGATTCAGTTGAAACGGCAATTGGTGAAGCTGAGGATAGCGGCATTTGGTCCGATGTGAAATAAAAGATCGGAGGCTAAAAGGATGATTGAACGCTATACAAGACCAGAAATGGGCGCAATTTGGACGGAGGAGAACCGGTTTCAAGCATGGTTAGAGGTTGAAATCCTTGCATGTGAAGCCTGGGCAGAGCTTGGCGATATTCCAAAAGAGGATGTTCAAAAAATCCGCGAGAATGCTTCCTTTAATATGGATCGCATTAAAGAAATCGAGGAAGAGACAAGACATGATGTCGTGGCTTTTACCCGTGCCGTTTCTGAGACACTCGGTGATGAAAGAAAATGGGTTCATTACGGATTAACATCAACAGATGTTGTGGATACGGCTCTTTCCTACCAAATTAAGCAAGCCAATCAAATCCTTCTTAAAGATCTTGAACGTTTCGTTGAAATTTTGAAAAACAAAGCACAAGAACATAAATATACAGTTATGATGGGCCGTACGCATGGTGTCCATGCAGAACCAACTACTTTCGGACTGAAGCTTGCCCTTTGGTATGAGGAAATGAAGCGTAACGTAAATCGCTTTAAGGAAGCCGCTGAAGGCATAGAATTCGGAAAAATTTCAGGAGCCGTTGGAACATACGCAAATATTAATCCCTATGTGGAGAAATATGTATGCGAGAAGCTTGGCTTGAAACCAGCACCTATTTCAACACAGACATTACAGCGTGACCGCCATGCGCACTATATGAGCACAATCGCTTTAATTGCCACATCCATTGAAAAATTTGCGACAGAAATCCGCGGACTTCAAAAGAGTGAAACTCGTGAAGTTGAGGAGTTTTTTGCAAAGGGTCAAAAAGGCTCATCGGCTATGCCGCACAAGCGAAACCCGATTGGTTCAGAAAATATGGCTGGGATGGCAAGAGTGATTCGCGGTTATATGCTCACTGCCTACGAAAACGTAGCATTATGGCACGAACGAGATATCTCTCATTCCTCTGCCGAAAGAATCATCATTCCAGATGCAGCCATAGCCTTAAATTATATGCTTAATCGCTTTGGCAATATAGTAAAGAATTTAACCGTATTCCCTGAAAATATGAAGAGAAATATGGACCGCACTCTAGGATTAATTTACTCGCAGCGCGTTTTACTCGCTCTTATCGATAAAGGGCTCACTCGCGAAGAAGCGTATGACACTGTTCAGCCGCGTGCGATGGAAGCATGGGAAAATCAAGTTCAATTCCGCAGCTTGATCGAGCAGGATGAGACGATTACTGCAAAGCTCTCCTCCAAGGAAATTGATGATTGCTTTGATTATCATTACCACATCAAGCATGTCGATACGATTTTTGAGCGATTAGGTCTTTAAAAAGATAACTTTATCTCTTATTAATGAAAAAAATACCAATCCTCACGCTATGGTGCTATTTGTTTAAAAATGAACACTGTTATACGAAAGAAATAAAAAGCTAAATAAAAATATTTTCTGCACAGATTTTGGAAGTTTAACTAATGCAAATAAAAAAATGATAGCCAAACTGGGAGGCCAAACAGTATGTACAAAGTAAAAGTATTCGTCACATTAAGAGAAAGTGTTATCGATCCTCAAGGGACAGTTGCAAAAGATTCGCTTCACAAGCTAAATTACGGCGAAGTGTCCGATGTTCGTATTGGTAAATATGTAGAGTTAACTTTAGAAAAAACAGATCGAAATATCGATGAAATCGTGAATGAAATGTGTGAAAAATTATTAGTTAACTTGAATGTTGAAGATTACCGTTATGAAATCGAGGAGGTAGTTGCTCAGTGAAGCTAGCGGTCATTGCTTTTCCAGGTTCCAATGATGTTGATATGTACAATGCTGTAAAAGATGTTCTAGGTGAAGAGGTCGAGGTCGTTAGCCATGAGGCGGATAGCCTTGAAGGTTTTGACGGAATCATCCTTCCAGGCGGCGCGTCATTTGGGGATTATCTACGTCCAGGTGCCATTGCATGTCACAGTCGAATTATCGAAGAAGTAAAAAAAGCTGCAGAAGCAGGAAAGCCTGTAATTGGCGTAAGCAACGGGTTCCAAATCTTATTAGAAGCAGGTATTCTTCCAGGAGCCATGAAACAAAATGAAGGCTTAGAGTTTATTTGCCGTTCAGTTGAGGTGAAAGTTGAAAATAATGAGACGATGTTCACATCCGAATATCAACAAAATGAAGTTCTTTCACTTCCAATTGCACACTGGAATGGCAATTACTATTGTGATGAAGAAACACTTAAAAGTTTAATAGAAAATAAGCAAATTGTATTTACGTATAACGGCTCTAACCCGAATGGAAGCCTTGAAAATATCGCTGGGATTACGAACGAAAAAGGGAATGTTTTAGGAATTATGCCTCATGCGGAGAGAGCAGTTGAGGAGATAATCGGAGGATTGGATGGTTTGAAGCTTTTTCAATCGATCGTGAAAAATTGGAGGGAAGCACATGTCGCTAATGCTTGAACAAAGTCCAGAACAAATTAAAGCAGATAAAATTTATAGAGAAATGGGTTTGACGGATGAAGAATTTGCGATGATTGAGAAAATTCTCGGCCGCCTTCCAAACTACACAGAGACAGGTCTATTTTCCGGCATGTGGTCTGAACACTGCAGCTATAAAAGCTCTAAACCGATTTTAAGAAAATTCCCTACAACGGGTGAAAGAGTTCTTCAAGGTCCAGGGGAAGGAGCAGGAATTGTTGATATTGGCGATGAGCAAGCGGTTGTTTTCAAAATCGAAAGCCATAACTCTCCATCCGCTATTGAGCCTTATGAAGGTGCTGCAACAGGTGTTGGAGGAATTCTTCGCGATGTCTTTTCAATGGGAGCAAGACCAATTGCCGCACTGAATTCTTTACGCTTTGGTGAATTAGATTCGCCGCGTGTGAAGTATCTATTCAAAGAAGCGGTTGCTGGTATTGCTGGCTATGGGAACCGTATTGGTGTGCCAACTGTTGGTGGAGAAGTTCAGTTTGATCCAGCCTACGAAAAAAATCCGCTAGTGAACGCAATGGTTGTTGGGTTGCTTGACCATAAGGATATTCAAAAAGGACAGGCTCGTGGAATTGGAAACACGGTGATGTATGTCGGAGCACCAACAGGCCGCGATGGAATTAATGGAGCATCCTTCTCTTCAGCTGAATTAAAAGACGAACCAGTTGAAGAACGCTCTGCAGTTCAAGCAGGTGATCCGTTCTTAGAGAAGCGTCTAATGGAAGCTTGCCTTGAGTTAGTTCAATCAGATGCGCTGATTGGTATTCAAGATATGGGGGCAGCTGGCTTAACGAGTTCTTCGGCTGAAATGGCAAGTAAAGCAGGGTCAGGAGTAGAAATGAACTTAGACCTTGTTCCTCAGAGAGAACCTGGAATGTCGGCTTTTGAAATGATGCTTTCTGAATCACAAGAGAGAATGCTGATTGTTGTAAAAGTTGGCAGAGAGCAAGAAATCACCGATCTTTTTGCGAAATATGATCTTGAGGCCGTTTCAATTGGAAAAGTAACAGACGATAAAATGCTCCGTCTGCTGCACAAAGGTGAAGTCGTAGCAGAACTACCTGCTGATGCATTAGCAGAGGATGCACCAGTCTATAATAAGCCATCACAAGAGCCGGCATATTTCCGTGAGTTCCAAGCAATGGATAATGATATTCCTGCGGTTAGTGATTATAAAGAAACGCTTGTTAAGCTTCTTGAGCAACCAACGATTGCTAGTAAGGAATGGGTATATAATCAGTACGATTATATGGCTGGTACGAATACAGTTGTTGCCCCTGGCTCTGATGCAGCGGTTGTTAGAATCCGCGGAACACGCAAAGGCTTAGCGATGACAACGGACTGTAATGGACGCTATGTATATCTTGATCCAGAAACAGGCGGAAAAATTGCCGTTTCCGAAGCAGCGAGAAATATCGTTTGCTCTGGCGGAGAGCCTATAGCAGTGACGGATAACTTAAACTTTGGCAGCCCTGATAACCCAGAGATTTTCTGGCAAATCGATAAATCTGCTGATGGAATTAGTGAAGCATGCCGCAAATTAAACACTCCAGTTATTGGCGGAAATGTTTCCTTATCCAATCAATATGACGGGAAAGCTATTTATCCAACACCTACAATTGGCATGGTCGGCCTCCTTAAAGATATTGACCACGCAACAACTCAATATTTTAAAGAAGCAGGAGATCTAATCTATTTATTAGGTGAAACGAAAGATGAATTCGGCGGAAGCGAATTGCAAAAATTAACGTACGGAAAGATTTTTGGAAAAGCGCCTGAACTGGATTTAGATATTGAAGAAAAGTATCAGAAACAAGTACTAACTGCCATTCGCGCGGGAATAGTAGCTTCTGCTCATGATTTGTCTGAAGGTGGATTGGCCGTTGCCATTGCTGAAAGCTTAATGGGTGCAAAAGGCCTTGGTGCAAATATTGAGATTTCAGGAAATATTGTGTCTGCCTTATTCAGTGAATCTCAATCTCGTTTCTTACTTTCGGTTAAAAAAGAAAACCAAAAAGAATTTGAAGGCTTGGTTGATGCAAAACTACTTGGTGAGGTTACAGATACAGGAGTTCTTCAAATTAATTCAGAAGAAAAGGAAACTGTGCTTACCGAGCAAGTTGATGTACTTCGACAAGCCTGGAAAGGGGCTATTCCATGCCTGCTGAACTAGAAGGTCTACAAGAAGAATGTGGAATTTTCGGTGTATGGGGTCATACAGATGCATCACAAATAACGTATTATGGCCTTCATAGCTTACAGCATCGGGGTCAAGAGGGAACTGGAATTGTTGTAACGGATGGGTCCAAGCTAAGAGGCGTAAAAGGCGAAGGGCTTGTGAATGAGGTATTTACAGCTGAATCGATGAAAGAATTAGCAGGCAGCTCAGCCATTGGCCATGTAAGGTATTCAACTAACGGAGGAAGCGGATATGAAAATATCCAGCCCCTCCTATTCCATTCACAAAGCAGCAGCAGCATGGCTCTTTGTCATAACGGAAGTTTAATCAACGCTAAAGCATTAAGGAATCAGCTTGAAAACCAAGGAAGTATTTTTCAAACGAGTTCGGATACGGAAATCTTAGCTCACCTTATTAGAAGAGGCGGATTTACTTCTTTAAAAGATCGGGTGAAAAATGCTTTATCGATGTTAAAAGGGGCCTACGCTTTCCTAGTCATGACTGAAACAGAATTAATTGTGGCTCTCGATCCGAACGGCATGAAGCCTCTTGCACTCGGAAAGCTGGGAGACGCATATGTCGTAGCATCTGAAACATGTGCCTTTGATATTATCGGAGCAAAATTTGAACGCGATATTCAGCCTGGAGAACTGCTTGTTATTAGTGACGAAGGGCTCCATTCGGAAATATTTTCAGTGGCATCACAAACAGCCATGTGTGCGATGGAATACATTTATTTTTCACGGCCGGATAGTAATATTAACGGGATCAATGTTCATTCTGCTCGGAAAAGACTTGGGAAGCAATTGGCACTTGAAGTTCCGATTGAAGCAGATGTGGTTACAGGTGTTCCAGACTCTAGTATTTCTGTCGCGATTGGATATGCAGAAGCAACTGGAATTCCATATGAAATGGGACTCATCAAAAATCGCTATGTGGGACGGACATTTATTAAACCTTCACAAGCTCTCAGAGAGCAAGGTGTAAAAATGAAGCTTTCTCCTGTTCGAGGTGTTGTAGAAGGGAAACGGGTGATCATGGTAGATGACTCGATTGTTCGCGGAACAACGAGCAGAAGAATTGTTAATTTGCTTCGAGAAGCAGGTGCAACAGAAGTGCATGTAGTAATTAGCTCTCCTACCATTAAAAATCCATGCTTCTATGGGATTGATATGTCCACTAAGAGAGAATTAATTGCTGCTAATCATTCAGTAGAAGAAATTAGAGAGATTCTGGGTGCGGATTCTTTAACCTTTTTAAGTGTAGAAGGAATGGTTGAAGCGATTAATAAAAATGAATCCGGTGAATCGCATGGCCTTTGTCTTGCTTGCTTTACAGGCAATTATCCAACTGAAATCAATCCGGTTAAAAGCGAAGAAAAAGTTCCGGTTGGTTAGAGTTTGTTTGCGAAACTAGGGTTTGTTTGCTGAACTAAGGAGTTTGTTTGCGGAACTTAAGGGTTTGTTTGCGAAACTTAAGGGTTTGTTTGCGAAACTAGGGTTTGTTTGCGAAACTAGTTAAGCTTTCAGTGAGCATAGAATTTTTAAAGATTTTGATGAATAATCCAGGACATAATTTGAGATGAATTTGATAAAGCGGCATTGAAAGATGTCGCTTTTGTTTTGAACTGATTAAAGAATAAACTTTCGTTTTTGAGAAATGTCTAGCTCCAGCGCCTACCCCCTCGAGGTCATAAGCCGTTCCACCCAGAAAGGTAAAGAACACCTTTCCGTGCGGACCGTCTTATGCTTGTCGGGGGTGAGCAAGGCGCTTGCGCTTTTCGAATAGGAGGACTAATAATGGCAAATGCATATAAGCAGGCTGGTGTCGATATTGAAGCAGGCTATGAAGCTGTATCGCGTATGAAAAAACATGTAGAGAAAACGATTCGCCCGGGTGTTTTCGGTGGGTTAGGCGGTTTTGGCGGGATGTTTGATTTATCGGTTCTAAATTTAAAGGAGCCTGTTCTTGTATCGGGTACAGACGGAGTAGGAACGAAATTAATGCTTGCATTTATGATGGATAAACACGATACAATTGGTATTGACGCTGTCGCTATGTGTGTAAACGATATCGTTGTCCAAGGGGCAGAGCCAATTTATTTCTTGGACTATATTGGGTGCGGAAAAGCTGAGCCATCCAAAATTGAGGCAATTGTTAAAGGAATCGCAGATGGGTGTGAACAAGCAGGTTGTGCACTAGTTGGAGGCGAAACAGCTGAAATGCCGGGCATGTATACGGAAGAAGAGTATGATCTTGCCGGATTTGCTGTCGGTGCATGTGAAAAGTCAAACATTATCAGTGGCAAAGATATTAAAGCTGGAGATGCACTAATCGGTCTTGCTTCAAGCGGAATCCACAGTAATGGATATTCTTTAGTTAGAAAATTATTTTTTGATCAAGCAAACATGTCGTTAACGGACCATGTTGATGAATTAGGCTGCACATTAGGTGAAGAGCTTCTACGTCCGACGAAAATTTACGTAAAGCCGATCCTTTCTGCATTAAATAAATTCAAGATTAAAGGGATGGCTCATATTACTGGCGGCGGTTTTATCGAAAACATTCCGCGCATGCTTCCTGAAGGCTTAGGTGCACAATTAAAAGAAAGCAATTGGGAACTACCTGCTGTCTTTAAGTTAATGGAGAAGATTGGCGAATTAGACCGTAAAGAAATGTACAATATTTTTAATATGGGAACAGGAATGGTCTTAGCAGTAGACCAAGAAATTGCACATGATGTGATCTCCCATTTTAATGAGAACGGCGAAAAGGCTTATCTGATCGGAACAGTAACTGATAAAGAAGGAATTGAGATTTTATAATGAAAAAGATTGCAGTATTTGCTTCAGGCAGCGGTACGAACTTCCAAGCCATAATTAATGCAGTTCATAAAGGTGAGCTTCAAGCTGATATTCAATTGCTTGTATGTGATAAGCCCGATGCATTTTGCATTAAACGGGCTGAAAAAGGGAATATTCCTCAGTTTATTTTTACAGCTAAAGAGTACCCAAATAAAGAAGCCTATGAAAAAGTGATTTTGCAAAAACTTGAAGCTTTAAATGTTGAATATATTATTTTGGCTGGCTATATGAGACTAATTGGACAAACTCTTCTGAGGGCATTTGAGGGAAAAATCGTTAATATTCATCCTTCCTTGCTGCCTGCTTTTCCAGGAAAGGATGCTATTGGTCAAGCATTTGAAGCGAAAGCAAGTGTTAGCGGTGTAACCGTTCATTTCGTTGATGAAGGAATGGATACGGGCCCGATTATTGCTCAGCAAGAGGTTGAAATTAGCTCAGGCGAAACGAAGGAAAGTCTTGAAGCTAAAATCCACGGGATTGAACATCAGCTTTATCCAGCAGTTTTACAAAAGTTGCTAACTAACAATTTGTAATAGCTCTTTCATCTGATTGAGCGGGACATTAATGAATAAGAGAAGGCATAATTTTTTGGAGGGCAAACTTGATGAAGAAAAGAGCATTAATTAGCGTTTCTGATAAAAGTGGAGTCGCTGAATTCGCAAAGGCATTAAGCGAATTAGGGTTTGAAATTCTTTCCACAGGCGGTACCAAAACTGCCTTGGAAGAGATTGGGCTTCCTGTGACAGGTGTCAGCGATGTTACTGGTTTTCCAGAAATATTAGAAGGACGGGTCAAGACATTAAACCCACTCATCCATGGAGGATTATTAGCTAAGTTTGATGAGCCTAGCCATAAGAAACAATTGGATGAGCACCAAATTCAGCCGATTCATGTCGTATGTGTAAATTTATATCCTTTCCAGCAAACCATTGCTAAGCCAGACGTAACTGTTGAGGATGCAATTGAAAATATTGATATCGGCGGACCTGCTATGCTTCGCGCCTCAGCCAAAAACCATGAGTATGTAACGGTTGTTGTCGATCCTTCCGATTATGAAACTGTTTTAAGTCAATTAAAGCAAAACGGTGAGGTGGAAAAGGAAACTCGCCGTAAGTTAGCTGCAAAGGTATTCCGTCATACAGCAGCTTATGATGCAATGATTGCAGAATATATGACGAAGCTTGCTAATGAGGAAGCGCCTGAAAAATTAACAGTTACTTATGAATTAAAACAAACATTGCGATATGGAGAAAATCCACATCAGAAGGCATCTTTTTACCGGAAGCCGTTAGGCTCTGAGTTTTCGATTGCGAATGCCCAGCAATTACATGGAAAAGAATTATCCTATAATAACATAAATGATGCGGATGCAGCCCTTCAAATTGTAAAGGAATTTACAGAACCAGCGGCAGTCGCTGTCAAGCATATGAATCCTTGTGGGATTGGAAATGGAGAAACAGTTTACGATGCTTTTACAAAGGCATTTGCTGCTGATCCTGTTTCGATTTTTGGCGGAATTATTGCATTCAATAGAGAAGTGGACGAAGCAACAGCACAAAAATTATATGAAATTTTTCTAGAAATCATTATTGCTCCTTCTTTTTCAAAAGAGGCTTTAGAGATTTTAAAAGGGAAAAAGAATCTTCGCCTTTTAACGATTCCATTCTCTAAACAGAATAAAGAAGAAGTAAAGTTAACATCTATTGAAGGTGGATTATTAATTCAGGATTTTGACCTGTACACACTAGATCAAGCAGAAATCACGATTCCAACGAAAAGACAGCCTTCCGAGGAAGAATGGAAAGCACTGAAGCTTGGCTGGAAGGTCGTTAAACATGTGAAATCCAATGCTATTGTTGTGAATAACGCAGAAATGACCCTTGGAATTGGCGCTGGCCAAATGAATCGTGTAGGTGCAGCGAAAATTGCTTTAGAACAAGCAGGGGAAAAAGCAAATGGAGCAGCCATGGCATCCGATGCCTTCTTCCCTATGGATGATACAGTTGAAGCGGCAGCAAAAGCTGGCATTACAGCTATTATCCAGCCAGGCGGATCTGTTCGTGACGAAGATTCAATCAAAAAAGCGGATGAGTACGGAATCACGATGGTATTCACGGGCGTTAGACACTTTAAACATTAAAAGTGGGGGATGTTTATAATGAACGTACTAGTAATAGGAAGAGGCGGCCGTGAGCACGCTATATGCAGAAAGCTTTCTGAAAGTCCGTCAGTAGAGAGAGTATTTGTTGCGCCGGGAAACCCAGGCATGGAGGACATTGCTGAGCTTGTAGCCATTACGGAAAACGCACAAGATCAACTCGTCCAATTTGCGAAAGAACATGAAATTGGACTAACTGTGATTGGACCAGAAGTTCCCCTGCTTGAAGGTTTGTCAGATCGTTTCCAGGAGGAAGGCTTAAAGGTATTTGGTCCGAAAAAGGAAGCGGCAATCATAGAAGGCAGCAAGTCATTTGCTAAGGATTTGATGAAGAAATACAACATTCCTACTGCCGATTATGCGGTATTCTCCACATATAATGAAGCTAAAGCTTATTTAGAAGAAAAGGGTGCTCCTATTGTTATTAAGGCTGATGGTTTAGCCGCAGGTAAAGGTGTGACCGTTGCACTAACAATGGATGAGGCGAGACAAAGCTTAGAAGAAATGCTTCTAAATGAAAGATTTGGTGATGCTTCGTCTACTGTTGTCCTCGAGGAGTTTTTGACTGGAGAGGAAATTTCACTAATGGCTTTCGTTAATGGAGAAACAGTGATTCCTCTTGAGATTGCCCAAGATCATAAACGTGCCTTTGACGGGGACAAGGGACCGAATACAGGTGGAATGGGTGCTTATTCTCCTGTGCCTCATATAAGTGAAGACACGGTACAAAGGGCAATTGAAACAATAGTAAAACCAACAGCAAAAGCACTTGTTCAAGAAGGCCGGCATTTTTGCGGCGTTCTATATGCAGGTCTCATCATCACTGAAGCTGGCCCTAAGGTGATTGAATTTAATGCCCGCTTTGGTGATCCGGAAACACAGGTCGTTCTGCCAAGAATGAAATCAGATTTAGCTGAGGTAATGCTAGCTGTTATTAATGGAGACGCCCCTGCCATTGATTGGGATGAACAAGCTATGCTAGGAGTAGTCGCTGCTTCTGTTGGATACCCAGAGGAATATCAGAAGGGTGCCATTTTATCAGGCTTAGGGGATATTAGCAGCGATGTACTAGTTTTCCATGCGGGCACAGAAAAGAATAGTGCGGGGGAATTTATTACTAACGGCGGCCGGGTTTTCCTTGCAGCTGCAAAAGCAAATACTCTAAAAGAAGCACAGGATCAGGTTTATGCAGAATTAGGCAAGGTAAACTGTGACGGCATCTTTTACCGTAAAGATATCGGATATAAAGCTATCGCGCCCTTCTTTTCTTAGATCTGCGCATATAAGAATAGACGAGAGCTATAATGCTTCCAATTAATATGATTAGGACAAAGGACATATCAGTTAAATATTCTAAAAACATAATTGGCACTCCTTATTTTTTAGCCCCCATTTAGGGGGCTTTAATAATTGGGTTGAAATTAAGCGGAATCAAAGAGCGGTTAGTTTCCCGAATTTTTAAAGTTTCATGAAAAGGTGGAAACAAAGAGCGTTAAGTTTCCCAAAATATAAAGATTTCATGAAAAAGAGGAAACAAAGCGTGTTAAGTTTCCCGGAATATTAAAGTTTCATGAAAAGGTGGAAACAAAGCGCAGTTAGTTTCCCGAAATATTAAAGTTTCATGAAAAAGTGGAAACAAACAAGTCAAAACCATTATGTTGGGTTATACGGAATCATTTCACTTAAAGCACCGATTTCGTCTTTATCCTCATTCATTCGTTCCTGCCCGCATCGATAAAGGTCTGTAACAGGACAATATCTTACAATTCCTTCCGCCACCTTCATTGCTCCGAGCACAACCCAAATTAAATTAGATTGGCGCCAAGGTCTTTTGACAAGCTTTGCGGAGGCGCAGGATAAAACAGTAAGTCCGATAGTAATTCGGATTAATGCATTCACGATTCCAATATTAGGTTTGAAGTTCAACAACCTTCACCTTCTTTAAATTTTTTAAAAAGCTAAGCAATTCTTTAGTGCGTTAAATTGCGAAATATGTTAAGATAGTAGAAATGAAAGGGCTTTCTTTTTCTTTTTTTACCAATAAAAATTTATAACCCATACAAAAGTGACGGTTTTTAACAAATAGTAAAACAGGGGAGGGGAGCAAAGTGCTGGAACAGAGATTTCGTTGGAAAAACAAGCATTTGCGTGACCATGTTTCAGTATTAGATGGAAAATTGTCACCGACAATACTACTTAAAAATGCACGATATCTAAATCAGGCATTCCGTAAATGGATGACAGCAAACATTTGGATTTATAATGATCGCATCGTCTATGTGGGGGAGAGGCTTCCCGAGAAATTAGACGAATGCGAAATCATGGATTGTGAAGGTTTAATACTCGTTCCAGGATACATTGAACCCCATTCCCATCCGTTTCAATTATATAATCCCCATTCATTTGCCAGCTATGCATCTCAATTCGGGACAACAACCTTGATTAATGACAATATGGTTCTCGCTTTGCAATTAGATAAAAGTAAGGCGTTTTCCTTTATTGAGGATATGAATCATTTGCCGACATCGATGTATTGGTGGTGCAGATTTGATGCACAAACAGAAATACAAAATGAAGAAACGATATTCTCACATACCAATATTAAATCATGGCTTGAACATGATGCTGTTTTGCAAGGCGGGGAATTGACTGGCTGGCCGAAGCTATTAGACGGTGATGATTTAATTCTTCATTGGATACAGGAAACGAAGAGGAAAGGAAAGAAAATTGAAGGACACTTCCCTGGGGCATCAGAGAAGACGTTGGCAAAGCTTATGCTGCTTGGAACCGATTGTGATCATGAAGCGATGACAGGAAAAGATGTTTACAATCGTTTAATGCAAGGCTATACAGTTTCTCTCAGATATTCATCGATCCGCCCAGATTTACCTGTATTATTGGATGAAATGCATGAGCTAGGCATCAATCATTATGATCAAATAATATTTACAACGGATGGATCCTCTCCTGCTTTTTACGAACAGGGCATCATTGATCAGATGATACGAATAGCTATTGAAAAGGGAGTCCCGATCATGGACGCCTATAATATGGGAACGATAAATATTGCACGTCACTACAATATTGAACATTTGCATGGGAACATCGCAACTGGGAGAATCGCCAATATTAATTTCCTCACAGAAGAGACAAACCCCACTCCTGTTTCTGTTTTGGCAAAAGGAAAGTGGGTCAAGAAGAATGGGGAGCCGTTGGATGCTTATGAGTCAATAGATTGGGAAGATAAAGGCTATAAGCCTTTACAAATAGATTGGAATCTTGATTCCGATGATTTACAATATTCCATGCCGTTTGGAATCAATATGGAGAATACAGTCATTATGAAGCCATACTCCATCTCTATCGATATTTCGGCTGATGAGTTATCCTCTTCTCATGATGAATGTTTTTTCATGCTAGTTGATAAACATGGGAAATGGAGAATTAACACACTGATAAAAGGGTTTGCAACTAATTTAGATGGGTTTGCCAGTTCATTTTCCAATACAGGAGACTTTATCCTGATTGGAAAAAGTAAGCAGGATATGATCAACGCCTTTGATCGAATGAAAGAGATCGGCGGGGGGATTACAGTTTCGGAACAGGGACAAATTGTTCAAGAGATTCCCTTAAATATTATGGGCGTTATGTCCAGTGAAAGGGTTGAAAGTATTATTGAAAAAGAGAATCAGCTCCGCAGTTATTTAAGTGAAAAGGGCTATAAGCACGAAGATCCTATTTATTCTCTTCTTTTCTTTTCTTCAACCCATTTGCCATATATTAGGGTAACACAACAAGGAATATTTGATGTAATTAACAAAACAGTACTCTTTCCAACGATAATGCGTTAAAATGTAAAAGCGGAATAGTAGTTAATTATATATTGTAATCTGCATCTAGACTAACAGAACCAGAGTACCAAAGTATATTGAAATATCCTAACTCACTTCGTAAAAAATGATCGAGGCAAAAATCTTTTTAAATCTTACAGGGGTGTCTTCATGTCAAAACAATGGTTGGCTGCTTTTGCAGTAGTAATGCTGATAGTTTCAGGATGCAGTAAAAATGATAAAACGATCGTAAAGAACGAAGAAAATGATAGTGTAGAAACGGCAGGGGAGAAAGAGCAAGTCACCGAGGAGGAGGATTTTCCTTACCAATTTCCATTAACAGGTATTGGGTCTCGAGAACAGGTGGAAATGAGAGCAATAGCGGTCATGATCAATAACCACCCTCAAGCTCGTCCTCAATCAGGTCTTGGTCAGGCTGACATAGTCTATGAACTGCTTGCAGAAGGGGATGTTACGAGATTTCTTGCAATTTTTCAAAGCGAACAGCCAGAGGAAATTGGACCTATAAGAAGTGCAAGAGATTATTATATTGAATTGGCAAAAGGCTATGATAGTCTATATGTTGCTCATGGATATAGCCCAGATGCGAAAACGTTGATTGATAGAGGATATGTCGATAACTTAAACGGAATGAACTATGATGGGACGCTTTTCTATCGTTCCACTGACCGAAAAGCTCCGCATAACTCTTATTCTTCCTTTGAGAATTTCTTAAAGGGTGCTGAATTAAGAAATTATGACATGGAAAAAGCTCCTGCAGCGCTTACTTTTCTTGATAAACAAGAGATAGAAGCGTTAAACGGAGAAGAAGCCAAATCAGCTATGGTTTCTTATTTTAACAGCAAGCTCTTTAATTCAATCTATGAATATGATGAAACTCTTGAAAAGTATAAGCGGTATTCTAATGGTGAATTAACCGAAGATCAACAAACTGGCGAACCGGTGCTTATAGATAATATTTTCATCGTAGAAACAGAGCACAAGGTCATTGATTCTGCCGGTCGGAGATCTATCAACCTTATATCTGGAGGTAGAGGGTACTTGCTGCAGAAAGGACAATGGAAAGAGGTTGAGTGGCAAAGTATTGATGGGAAAATCCTGCCAATGCTGAATGGACAAATGGTCGGGCTTGTCCCAGGGAAAACATGGATTAATGTTATTCCTTCCAACCCAGGCTTGGAGCAAACTGTTTCTTTTGATGTAAAGGAATAGATTATATATTTAAAGGGGTATGAGCATATGCAAATTGATAAATTAAGAGGAAAAGAGCTGGATCAGTTATTTAAATCGATTTTATCATTAAAAGATTTAGAAGAATGCTATCGTTTTTTTGATGATCTATGCACGGTTAATGAGATTCAATCTTTAGCCCAGCGTCTTGAAGTTGCCCGTATGCTTACAGAAGGAAAAACATATCATAAGATCGAGACCGAAACAGGTGCCAGTACCGCAACCATATCTCGTGTCAAACGCTGCCTCAATTATGGAAATGATGCTTATGAGATGGCTTTAGAGCGAATTAAGGAAGACGAATCTATTAAATAATAATATATTCCATACATGAAAAGCCGCGGGTTTTGATCCCTGCGGCTTTTTGGGGTTTAGGATTTTATTGTGCAGGTCCCCGACATTTAGTGTCCTTTAAAACTAAGTTAAAGGACATACCTTGGTGGCTTCCTCCAATCTGTGTCCTTTAAAACCAAGTTAAAGGACAGACATTGGTGTTTTCACTCATTCTGTGTCCTTTAAAACCAAGTTAAAGGACATACTTTGGTGTTTTCACTCATTCTGTGTCCTTTAAAACTAAGTTAAAGGACATACTTTGGTGTTTTCACTCATTCTGTGTCCTTTAAAACCAAGTTAAAGGACATACTTTGGTGTTTTCACCCATTCTGTGTCCTTTAAAACTAAGTTAAAGGACAGACATTGGTGATTTCCTCCATTTAGTGTCCTTTAAGCTTTTATTGTTTTTTAAAATTATTGGGAAGCGTAAACATTTTTGGATTTTTGTTGTTTCGCGCTTTACTTTTTGATTTATTTCACTAATGATATAATGTTGAAATGGAATGATAGAATGGGGGAAAGTATGGATGTATGATGTTCGCGAGTGGCGCCATGTGTTTAAGCTCGATCCAGATAAATATATTTCTGACGAGGATTTAGAAAAGATTTGCGAGTCAGGTACCGATGCACTTATTGTAGGTGGAACGGATGGAATCACATTAGATAAGGTATTGGACCTAATGGCTCGTATTCGCCGATATACGGTTCCGTGTGCGCTGGAGGTATCCTCTATTGAAGCGATTACACCTGGATTTGATTTATATTTTATTCCAACGGTTTTGAACAGCAATGAGACAAAGTGGATTTCGGGACTTCACCATGAAGCCGTGAAAGAGTATGGAGAAATTATGAACTGGGATGAAATATTCGTGCAAGGTTATTGTATTCTTAATGAGGAATGCAAAGCAGCAAAGCTGACAAATGCAAATACCGGTTTAACTAATGAAGATGTTAAGGCTTATGCCATTATGGCAGAAAAAATGTTCCATCTCCCTATCTTTTACCTAGAATATAGCGGGAAATATGGAGATCCCAAGCTGCTGTCAGAGGTTAGGAAAACTCTTGAAAATACAACCTTGTTCTATGGCGGTGGAATAGAAACAGCTGAGCAGGCTCTTGAGATGAGTACTTTTGCAAATGTAATAGTAGTTGGAAATGTTATTTATACGGATATTCATGCTGCTTTGGATACAGTTAAAGCTGTACGTTAACAGTTGAATGGCATAAGATAATGAGTTAATATTAGAAATAGAACATACGTTTGGCGGTGAGTAAAGAAATGAATTTTTTAACAGATAAGCTTTTAAAGGGGTTAAATCCTGAACAGCAAAATGCCGTAAAGGCAACAGATGGGCCCCTATTAATTATGGCAGGTGCCGGCAGTGGCAAGACAAGAGTGTTAACACACCGCATTGGCTATTTAATGGTAGAAAAGGGAGTAAATCCTTATAATATTTTGGCTATTACCTTCACGAATAAAGCCGCACGAGAGATGCGTGAGAGGATTCAGAAAATGATGGGCGGAGCGGCTGATGAGATTTGGATCTCGACCTTTCACTCGATGTGTGTGCGGATATTAAGAAGAGATATTGACCGCATTGGGTATAACCGGAATTTTACCATTCTGGATACAACCGATCAGCAGTCCGTTATTAAAGGGATTTTAAAGGATAAAAACCTCGATCCGAAGAAATTTGATCCGCGTGCCATCCTTGGTTCCATTAGCTCGGCAAAGAATGAACTAACAACACCCGAGGAATTTTCAAAAACAACTGGCGACTATTATCAGCAGGTTGTAAGTGATGTTTATTCAGAATATCAAAAGAGACTCAGAAGAAACCAAGCACTAGATTTCGATGATCTCATTATGATAACCATTCAGCTTTTCCAGCGTGTACCGGATGTTCTGGAATATTACCAACGAAAATTCCAGTACATACATGTCGATGAGTATCAGGATAGTGCGACACGTTGCTAACTGAAAAGGTTAGCCACTAGAATAATTTCTAGGAGAACTAAGAATCTGATGAGTCGAATGATGGGGTAACGCCCTGAAAGGCTCGCCTAATCCTCCGAATAGCGTTCGGGCGGTGCAAAACGTCTGAGGGTTATAAGCTCGGTGAAGTCGGTTGAAGGTCATCCTAACGTGAAAGTCGAGGAAAGCTCTCTGGAGGCAGGGGGTATGGCTAATAGACCGGGGTTCTACAAAATACCTATGATGAGAAATTAGATGTAACAACCATCTATTGACGAAATTCCGAATGTACGGCTCTAGAGGTATAACTATTCGAAAGGATAGTCCGCCACGCGCGGGTTAGTGGGGTAAAGTAAGATTTGTCTTTATGAAATACCTTATGGTGTTAAAGGCACCATCCAGCTAACAGGGCTAGAGGAATCATCTAAGGGTATATGAATAGATAGGATTCTTGGAACGTGGTAAGCCGATAACGTGGAGAGTTTGCACTCTATGAAGCGGTGTTAGGAAAGCATTAATTGTATAACTAACTTTATATCGGTGAAGGTAGTGGCACAGTACCGGTGAAGCTGTGATAACAAGCAGTGGAGGGATAGCCACTAGTCAACTAATAGAAGACGGACATTTAACACACAGAAATCAGGTTCGAGTATGACTAAGAGAAGTGAAAGCTGAAATTTACAAATCGCTAGGATTTGTAAATGAGGTGAGTAATTGACTGATACCAAAATGAAACCGAAGAAGTTGAAACGGCAAAAGCTGAGGAATAATGAGTATTACAACACGCAAGATATTTTTGATTCTCTTTACAAGAAAAGCACTGAAGGGAAAATCTTTAACAACCTATATGAAATGGTAGTACATCCGGCCAATATTAAACTTGCTTTTCGAAACATCAAGAAAAATCTAGGCAGCAAAACGGCAGGAGTAAACAAAAATACCATTTTCGAAGTAGGTCTTAGAAGTTCTGAAACACTTGTAAAGTATGTTAAAAATAGACTTGAGGATTATAAACCTCATAAGGTTAGACGTAAGGAAATTCCTAAACCTAATGGTGGAGTTAGACCGCTCGGAATACCAACAATCGAAGATAGACTTATACAGCAGTGTCTTAAACAGGTGCTAGAGCCTATATGCGAAGCTAAGTTTCACAAACATAGTTACGGTTTCCGCCCTAATCGCGGAACACTGCACGCATTTTCAAGAGCGGTCACACTAGCTAATAAAAACAAACTACATTATGTTGTAGATGTTGATATTAAAGGCTTCTTTGATAACGTTGACCACGGGAAACTGCTTAAACAACTCTGGTCATTAGGGATAAGGGATAAACGAATACTTTCGATAATTAGTAAACTGCTCAAAGCTGAAATAAAAGGATTTGGAAAACCGACAAAAGGGACTCCGCAGGGTGGAATTATATCACCACTTCTTTCAAACGTAGTTTTAAATGAATTTGATTGGTGGATTAGCAATCAATGGGAAACGTTTGTAACGAAAAGAAATTACACAAGACAACGTATAATTAGCGGAAAAATGAGGGTTGACCAATCAGCAAAATATCGAAGTTTAAGAGATCATTCCGATCTAAAAGAAATGTTTATCGTTCGATACGCAGACGACTTCAAGATATTTTGTCGGGATCATCAAATCGCCTTTACAGTATTTGAAGCAGTAAAGAAATGGCTAAAAGAAAGATTAGGTTTAGAAATTAGTCACGAAAAATCGAAAGTAGTAAACCTTCGGAAAAACTATTCTGAGTTCCTTGGGTTCAAATTCAAGGTAATTCCAAAAGGGAAAAAGCGTGTTGTAAAATCGCATATGTCGGATAAAGCCAAACGAAAAACAGTTGATAAAATTAAGACCAAGTTAGAGAGTATCCGCAGGCATCAAAAAAGAGCCGAGGTTACAAAGTTTAACTCTACAATACTTGGCTCTCACAACTACTATCGACAGGCTACCGAAGCGGTTAAAGATTTCAGTGAAATTGCTTACTCAGTCAAACGAATCCTGTACAACAAATTAAAAAAGGTCAGAAGCAAAAATGGTGTAATAACGAAATACTACCAGATTGCTTATAAAGATTATCTTGGTAAGAAGAAAATCTTTGCTTGTGGATTAGCTCTGTTTCCAATAGATGGAGTTAAACATAAGAAACCAATCAACTTCACTCAAGAAAAAAACAGTTATACTGCAGAAGGAAGAGCCTTGATTCATAATAATCAAGAAGCCGTACCATCCTTTATGGTTCACTACCTTATGGAAAATCCAATTAAGTCTGAGAGTATGGAGTACAATGATAATCGCTTATCGAAGTACATCGCACAACATGGGAAATGTGGAATAACAGGTAATGAATTAGAGATTGGCGATATGGAACTTCATCATAAGAAACCAAAATCAAAAGGTGGAACAGACTCTTTTCAAAATTTGTTGTTCATCACAAAAGATGTTCACAAATTAATACATGCAGTCAATCACAAAACCATTAAGAAGTATCTATCAATACTAAATCTTTATGAGGAAAAACTGAGTAAAGTTAACGACCTTCGAAAACGTGTTGGGAACTGTGTAATTGAAAATGTGACGAGCTAGTAGTTGATGGGGCGCCGTATGAGGTGAAAGTCTCACGTACGGTGCTAAGCGGGGGAAAAGACGGAGATGACTTCAAACTCTTACCTATCGCAACCAAACCGAGCTCAATATATGCTCGTAAAGCTTTTAGCAGCAAGGTTTAGAAATCTATGTGTTGTAGGTGACTCGGACCAGTCTATTTACCGCTGGCGCGGGGCTGATATAGCCAATATCCTTTCCTTTGAAAAAGATTATCCAAATGCTAAAGTGATTCTCCTTGAGCAAAATTACCGATCCACGAAAAGAATTCTTCTTGCAGCCAACCAAGTGATCTCAAGAAATATGAATCGAAAGCCGAAAAATCTTTGGACAGAAAATCCTGAGGGAAATAAGATTTTTTATTTTCGGGCAGATAGTGAGCAAGGGGAGGCACAATTTGTTGTTGGCAAAATAAAAGAACTAACGAAAGACGGAAATCGGAATTTATCGGATATTGCCATTTTATATCGCACGAATGCACAATCCCGTGTAATGGAGGAAGTTCTTTTAAAATCAAACATCGAATACTCCATCGTTGGAGGAATTAAGTTCTACGATCGCAAGGAAATTAAAGATATTCTTGCCTATTTAAGACTTATCGCAAACCCTAGTGACGATATAAGCCTGCAAAGAATTATTAATGTTCCAAAACGCGGAATAGGTTCTGGAACAATTGATAAGATTGCTAACTTTGCATTGCTGCACGAGATGACGATGTTTGAAGCTTTGCAATCTGTTGAACTAATCGGTTTAAGTCCGAAGATTACAAAGGCGGCAGCAGAATTTAGGGATTTAATAAATAACTATACGCAAATGCAGGAATACCTTTCTGTTACGGAATTAGTAGAAGAATTGCTGGAGAAATCAGGTTATCGGGAGATGCTGATAGCTGAAAAATCACTAGAAGCCCAAAGCCGGATTGAAAACCTGGATGAATTTCTATCTGTAACGAAAAGCTTTGAAGAGGCAAGCGAAGATAAAAGCTTAGTTGCCTTTCTAACGGATTTGGCGTTAGTTGCTGATATTGATAAGCTAGATGAAGATGGAGAAAAGGCGGATGCTGTTGTTTTAATGACTCTTCACTCGTCAAAAGGTCTTGAGTTCCCTACTGTCTTTTTAATTGGTCTGGAGGAAGGGGTTTTCCCTCACAGCCGATCACTAATGGAAGAGGCAGAAATGGAGGAAGAACGCAGGCTGGCGTACGTTGGAATAACAAGGGCTGAGCAAGAGTTATTTTTGACCAATGCCCAATTGAGAACATTATTTGGCCGTACGAATATGAACCCGCCATCTCGCTTTATTAGAGAAATACCTGAGGATTTGCTAGATGGACTTCAGCCGGTAAAAAGATCAGCTTCGCCTTTTGGAGGCACAGCGTTTGGATCTTCATCCGAGGGAAGGCCTATGCCTAGAAAGCCAGTGATTCGTCCAGCCATGAATGTAACAGGCGGGGATGAATTAGGCTGGAAGGTTGGCGACAAAGCGGTGCATGGCAAATGGGGTACGGGTACCGTTGTTAGTGTGAAGGGCGAAGGAGAAGGAATTGAATTGGATATTGCCTTCCCAAAACCAATCGGAATTAAACGTTTATTGGCTAAGTTTGCGCCGATAACTAAGGGATAGCATCTTTTTTTAGTAGCAGCGAGTTTTTTCTAAGATAGGGGTTGAATGAATGGACCTTCAAATGGCGGAAACAAAAGTAAATGAATTGAAGAATTTATTAAATCAATATAATTATGAGTATCATGTTCTTGATCAGCCATCTGTTCCGGATGCGGAGTACGATCGGCTTATGAGAGAGTTAGTTGAAATAGAGGAAAGTTTTCCGGAACTGAAATCATCGGATTCTCCTACACAGCGGGTCGGCGGAGAGGTTCTGGATATGTTCGAAAAAGTACAGCACCAGTCCCAAATGCTAAGTCTCAGCAATGCTTTTAGCGAGCAAGATTTAATCGATTTTGACCGCCGCATCCGTCAGGTTGTCGGGGATGATTTTTCCTATGTATGTGAGTTGAAAATTGATGGTTTAGCCGTGTCTCTTCGCTACGAGGATGGATTATTTGTTCTTGGCGCAACGAGAGGGGATGGATCCACTGGAGAGAATATTACAGCTAATCTGCGAACGATTCGTTCCATTCCGCTTCGCTTAAATGAGGAGGTTTCGCTGGAAGCCCGCGGCGAAGCATTCATGCCAAAGCGGTCCTTCGAGGCATTGAATGAGCAAAGAATGGAGAAGGGTGAGGAGCTTTTTGCCAACCCACGAAATGCAGCAGCTGGTTCATTGCGTCAGCTTGATCCGCGAATTGCAGCTTCAAGAAACCTTGACATCTTCTTATATAGTGTGACAGATACAGGTGAAGCAGCTATTGATTCACATAGTGAGGCATTGGACTTTTTAGATACACTTGGTTTTAAGACCAATAAAGAGCGAAAAAAATGTGCAGACATTCATGAGGTCATTGAATATGTAGAAAAATGGACGAAAGAACGTCCTCAGCTTGCGTATGAAATAGATGGAATTGTGATTAAGGTGGACTCGTTTGAGCAGCAGCAGGATCTCGGTTCAACAGCAAAAAGTCCGCGCTGGGCGATAGCCTATAAATTCCCTGCAGAAGAGGTTATTACAACCTTAAAGGATATTGAATTAAGCGTAGGCAGAACAGGTGTCGTTACTCCAACAGCCATCCTAGAACCAGTCCGTGTAGCAGGAAGTACAGTGCAGCGTGCTTCCCTTCATAATGAGGATTTAATTCGAGAAAAGGATATCCGAATTGGGGATAAAGTCGTTGTGAAAAAAGCAGGTGACATTATCCCTGAGGTGGTAAATGTATTAGTTGACCAAAGAACTGGTGAAGAAGCAGAATTTCATATGCCGACTCATTGCCCAGAATGTGAAAGTGAGCTAATCCGCCTAGAAGGGGAGGTCGCTTTACGCTGTATTAACCCAAAGTGTCCAGCGCAAATCCGTGAGGGTCTCATTCATTTTGTTTCCCGAAACGCGATGAATATTGATGGACTCGGAGAAAAAGTGATTGGTCAATTATTTGGAGAAAATCTGATCCATGATGTGGCAGATTTATATAAGCTGAAGTATGAACAGCTTATTGGGCTTGAACGAATGGGAGAAAAATCTGTTCAGAATTTATTGGCTGCGATTGAGGCGTCTAAGAAAAATTCTCTTGAAAAGCTGATTTTTGGCTTAGGCATCCGTCACGTTGGGGAAAAAGCTGCTAAAACCATTGCACAGCAATTTGGTTCAATGGCAGGTCTTGAAACAGCTACTCGCGATGAGTTTCTTGCGATAAATGAAATCGGTGAGAAAATGGCTGATTCAATCGTGGCCTTTTTCGAACAGGATGGGGTTAAAGAACTTCTACAAGAGCTCAGAGAAGCAGACGTGAATATGGAATATAAAGGTCCTAAGCCAATCTCAGCTGAAAATTCAGAGTCGATTTTTGCTGGAAAAACAATTGTGTTAACAGGTAAGCTTGAGCAGCTGTCTAGAAACGAGGCAAAAGACAAGATTGAATCCATGGGCGGAAAAGTATCTGGAAGTGTAAGCAAGAAAACAGATATTGTGATTGCAGGTGAGGATGCAGGTTCTAAGCTGACGAAAGCACAGGAACTAGGGATCGAAATTTGGGATGAAGAGAGACTTGTGGAAGAATTACAGGATTAAATTTTCTAAAGACTAAAGGTAAGAGAGTGGGAAATTCCGTGAAAAAATTAATGTTGCTTGCTCTTTCTTTAAGCCTTCTTCTTGCCGGATGTGCACCAAATTTTAATGAACAGGATGAAGTAGTCCGCGAAAAAGAGGATGCTAAAGAGAAAGCAATAATTCCTAGCTTTAAGATTTCAGATCAGTATTACCAAACGGTTTTGCCTTTTGAACCTAGTGAATCGAGAGGACTGGTCGTAGGCAATATTAATTCAAAATATGATATTACAGAGTTTGAAACGGGCCTGATGAGGGTAGCCCAAAATACTTTTGACCCAGATAAATATTTGTTTCAGGAAGGTCAGCATTTAAAAAGAAAAACAGTGAGCCTCTGGCTAAACCGAAAATTCACTGCTGCCCAATTAGAAGAGAATAAATTAAAGGAAGAGGAAAACATTGGACTTAACCCTCTTGATAACGGGAAAGAAGAAACTCCAAAGTTTTTGGCCCATATATTAGAACATAATTATTTAGTTAAAAATGATGAGGGCAAGTATAAATTAGGAGGAGTCGTCATTGGGCTTGCTCTTAATTCAGTTTACTATTACCAAAAGATCCAATATGGCCCAACATATGAAACGAAAATTAGCCATGCTGAACTTGAAAAAGAGGGAAAGAAGCTCGCGGATGAGGTATTAAGCAGATTACGAAAAATGGATCAACTAAAGGACGTGCCTATCACAATCGCTTTATTCGAGCAGCAAAGTAAAACATCCGTTGTTCCCGGAAATTTCTTCGCCTACGCCAATGCCCCAAAGGGAAGCACTAAATTAGGTGGCTGGGAAAAGATTGAAGAAAAGTATGTCCAATTTCCTTCATCAGCTGCGACTGAATCTCACCGCGATGATTTAACGTCCTTTTTGAACTTTAAACAAGATGTCGAAGCCTATTTCCCTAATTTTAATGGGGTAATTGGTAAGGCATTTTATGTTCAGGGACAGTTACAAGAGCTATCCATTAATATTCCGATTCAGTTTTATGGGAAGGCTGAAGGGATTGGTTTCACTCAATATGTTGCAGGTCTTATTATGAAACATTTTCCGGAATATATCTCCATAGAGGTTAATGTTTCATCCGTTTACGGCCCGGAAGCCCTGATTGTCCGGAAAGCTGATCAAAATGAACCCTTTGTCCACATCTACAATTAGTATTTTTTGGATTAACTGGAAGACGAAAAATTCACTATTGGTAAAGGAAATGTCTATTTTCACATTCAAATCAGAATGCAAATTAGACCATGATGTTTGAAGGGATAAATCAAAACTGATAATATTGTATTTGGGTGCAAAGCTATACAAAGATAACAGTGAGCACATAATTAGCTATTAGTTTACCTTTGTGTTCATTTGTCATTTTTATTAGATTTATGGAGGCGAAGAAAATGGTACAACCTTACAGACACGAACCATTTACAGATTTTAAATTAGAAGAAAACCGTCAAGCGTATTTAACAGGTTTAAAAACGGTTGAAGGCTATTTAGGAAAAGATTACGATTTAGTTATTGGCGGAGAACGCATTACGACTGAAGAAAAAATTACATCATACAATCCTGCTAATAAGGAAGAAGTGATCGGACGTGTATCAAAGGCAAGCCAAGAGCTAGCTGAAAAAGCAATGCAGGCTGCAGTTGAAGCGTTCAAAACATGGAAAAAAGTAAAGCCGGAAATTCGTGCGGACGTTCTTTTCAAAGCTGCAGCGATTATCCGCCGCCGCAAGCATGAATTCTCCGCTCTTCTAACAAAAGAAGCAGGAAAGCCTTGGAATGAGGCGGATGCGGATACAGCTGAAGCAATTGATTTCTTAGAGTACTATGCTCGTCAAATGCTGCGCATTAAAGATGGTGTTCCAGTGAACAGCCGTCCAAACGAATTCAACCGTTATGACTATATTCCATTAGGTGTTGGAATTATTATTTCTCCTTGGAACTTCCCGTTAGCGATCATGGCTGGTACGACAGTTGCCGCAATCGTTACAGGAAACACAGTATTACTAAAACCAGCTTCAACAACGCCAATTGTTGCAGCGAAATTCGTTGAAGTTATGGAAGAGGCAGGACTTCCTGCAGGTGTTCTTAACTTCGTTCCAGGAAGCGGTGCGGAAGTGGGTGACTACTTAGTTGACCATAAAGACACTCGTTTCATCAGCTTCACAGGCTCTCGTGATGTAGGTCTTCGTATTTTCGAACGTGCTTCAAAAATTAATGAAGGTCAAATTTGGATGAAGCGCCTGATCGCAGAAATGGGCGGAAAAGACACGATTGTTGTCGATAAAGAAGCAGATCTTGAATTAGCTGCGACTTCTATTGTTGCTTCTGCGTTTGGATTCTCCGGACAAAAATGTTCTGCATGTTCTCGTGCAGTAGTTGTGGAAGATGTTTACGATCAAGTATTAAACCGTGTTGTTGAATTAACAAACGAATTAACACAAGGGGATCCAACAGATCCAAACAATTACATGGCGACGGTTATTGACCAAAGTGCGTACAACAAAGTGATGAGCTATATCGAAATTGGCAAGCAAGAAGGTAAGCTAATGACAGGCGGAGAAGGAGACGATTCGAAAGGATACTTCGTCAAACCAACTGTATTCGCTGATCTTTCACCAGAATCTCGCATCATGAAGGAGGAAATCTTTGGCCCAGTTGTTGGCTTTACAAAAGCTAAAGATTTCGATGATGCAATTGACATTGCCAACAACACTGAATACGGTTTAACTGGTGCCGTTATTACAAATAACCGTATGAATCAAGAAAAAGCACGCGAAGATTTCCATGTTGGAAACCTATACTTTAACCGTGGTTGCACAGGTGCTATTGTAGGCTACCAGCCATTCGGCGGATTCAATATGTCAGGAACTGACTCTAAAGCAGGCGGACCTGATTATCTGCTTCTTCACATGCAAGCAAAAACAACATCTGAAATGTTCTAATTTTAAAGGAGTGATTTGTCATTGGGCAGATCACTCTTTTTTCGTTTTTCAAAAATAATCATTTTTGGGCATAGAAAAATGAGCGAAAAATTTAAAAACATTACCTGTTCAAGTTCTCAAAAGGGGGCCACTGGTAAAAGAGGTGCAGTTTAATTGCCCGTTCAAGGTTAAAAAGGCGGTCACCGGTAAAAGGAATACCATCTCATTGCCCGTTCAAGGTTAAAAAGACAGTGATCGGTAAAAGCCGCCCCGTTTCATTCCCCGTATAAGTTCAAAATGCGTCATAACTAGCTGAGGCCCAACTCTTTTAAAATTTCCAACAGATATTGAATACAATTTTCTAAAAATTTAATAAAATAGGGTTCCTTTTTTAAACCACCTGTTATATAATACAAAATGTAGAATATAAATTGTAATATAACAACAAAAGAGGATCATCAAATCATATTAAAGGAGGAGTAACACAGATGACTGAATCAAGAGTGAAGCAATTGCAGGAAAGTTGGGAAATGGATGCAGGATGGAAAGGGATTGAAAGACCATATTCTGCAGAAGAGGTCATTCAATTAAGGGGCTCCATCGACATTGAATATACACTGGCACGGAGAGGAGCAGAAAAGCTTTGGAAGCTTGTGAATGAAGAGGATTTTGTTCATGCGTTAGGAGCATTGACAGGAAATCAGGCCGTTCAGCAGGTTAAAGCAGGATTGAAAGCCATTTATTTAAGCGGCTGGCAAGTAGCGGCAGATGCCAATCTTTCAGGTCATATGTATCCCGATCAAAGCCTGTACCCTGCAAATAGTGTTCCGAGCGTAGTCAAAAGAATTAATCAGGCACTGCAGCGTGCTGATCAAATTCATCATATGGAAGGGGATTCATCTATTGACTGGTTCGCTCCGATTGTAGCTGATGCGGAGGCTGGGTTTGGCGGCCAGTTGAATGTGTTTGAATTAATGAAAGGGATGATTGAAGCCGGAGCAGCAGGTGTCCATTTTGAGGATCAACTGTCTTCAGAGAAAAAATGCGGGCACCTTGGAGGTAAGGTTTTATTACCGACACAGACAGCCGTCAAAAACCTAATTTCTGCTAGACTGGCTGCCGATGTGATGGGGGTGCCGACTCTAGTAGTTGCTAGAACAGACGCAAATGCAGCGGATTTAATTACTAGCGATGTGGATCCATATGATGCACCTTTCATTACGGGAGATCGGACACCTGAAGGATTTTTCCGAACTAAAGCAGGACTTGACCAAGCTATTGCCAGAGGATTAGCGTATGCTCCGTACGCGGACCTTGTCTGGTGCGAAACAGCAGAGCCTAATCTGGATGAGGCAAGGCACTTTGCTGAAGCCATCCATGAAAAGTTTCCTGGCAAACTGCTTGCTTATAACTGTTCCCCGTCATTCAACTGGAGGAGCAAGCTTGATGATGAAACGATTGCGAAGTTTCAGGTTGAGCTTGGAAAAATGGGCTATAAGTTCCAATTTGTTACCCTTGCTGGCTTCCACGCCTTAAACCACAGCATGTTTGAATTGGCTCGTGGCTACAGGGATCGCGGCATGGCTGCTTACTCGGAATTACAGGAGGCTGAATTTGCAAGCGAGGTGCATGGCTATACAGCTACAAGACATCAAAGGGAGGTGGGGACCGGATATTTCGATCAAGTTTCAATGACGATTACAGGTGGAACCTCTTCCACAACCGCCTTAAAGGGTTCAACGGAAGAGGAGCAGTTTACATCTGCAAAACAGGAAGTATAATGCATGAATTGTATTTCTGTAGTATGTTAGCCAATTGACTTTCTTTTATCGATTATCATTCTATCGTGATTTTTGACCAAATTTTTCTCCCGATTTTTCCTCTCTTCTTTGTGAAGGGAGGATTTTTTTGTCGCAGGATTTTTCAAAGGCAGCACCACTTGGTACAATAATACATACATATTAATAGCCCTTCTTTTAGAATCGCTTTAGAAAAAACTTGTTTTGGAGGCTGTTGAAAAAAACAACAGGAGGTTTTACTTTGTCTAATAATATCGATGATTATATCCTACAGGGAATCCATGGCCAGAAAGAGACAAATCCTGATGAACGAAGGAAATTCCTTGGCACATTGCGAGAGCGCATCGTTATTGCCCTTAAGCAATCACAAATAAGAGAAAATGGCATCTATCCTCAAGTTGAAGATGCACTAAAGAAGAATAAAGGAGCCCATCTTTACTTAAATGGAAATATGAGCTATGAAGAATTATCGAAATACACAAAAATAGCATCAAAATACAATGTCGCTTATACGATGGTTACGAATAAAGATTATAATTCAGAAATTGGCTTAGCACTTGCATATGACTATGCGATTGATAAAGAGGAGATCTATGTCAAAATGGCGGTGCCGATCAAAAAAGCAGCCAAAAAGAAAAAAGGACTTTTTTCGTTATTTTCAAAGCGATAATTCAAAATTGTATTCCCACGCACCAAGTCCGTCATTGTTCCAATGATGGGCTTTTCATGGTTAGTATACTCCTCAATTATTGTCACAATTGTGAGTCGTGAACCCTTTATAGTGAGTGTTTTCCCAAATGATCAACACAAACGCGCGTCATGAACCTTTAATAATGATTGTTTTCCTCAATGGTCATTCCAAACGCGAGCATGAATCCTTAATAGTGAGTGTTTTCCTCAATTACTTTTACAAATACTAGCCATTATCTTTTCATAATGATTTATTAAACATTTTTCCAATAACCGTCCGATTTGGACAATGTTTGGTCCTGTACTGCGTTTTGTCGAAATTCATGATAAAATCGCAGAGATATTAGTCGAATATATCGGTTAAAATATTGCTTTAACGTGTAAAAGTTTGATATTATCTATATTATTGTGTCTATGGAATGAACACTTTTGGAGGTGTCGATAAATGTCTAGAATTTCAACTGAACAAGTAAAGCATGTTGCAAACTTAGCGAGACTGGCAATAACAGAGGAAGAAGCGGAGATGTTCACAAAACAGCTGGATTCGATGATTTCATTCGCCGAGCAGCTGAATGAATTGGATACGGATCATGTGGAACCGACTTCCCATGTACTAGATATGAAAAATGTCATGAGAGAGGATGTACCACAGGAAGGGCTACCTCAGTCAGAGGTTCTGAAAAATGCACCAGATCATCAGGACGGGCAAGTAAAAGTACCGTCCATAATCGAGTAAGGAGGGATACACGTTGAGTTTATTTGATCATAAAGTGTCAGAGTTGCATCAGCTTCTGCAAAAGAAAGAATTATCAGTTACTGACCTAGTAGACGAATCGTATAAGCGTATAAGCGAAGTCGATGATAAGGTACAAGCTTTTTTAACTTTAGATGAAGAAAATGCACGTGAAAAAGCGAGTAAACTGGATGAAAAATTAGGTACGGATGAGTCGAAGGGGCTTTTATTCGGAATGCCGATTGGTGTGAAGGATAACATCGTCACAAAAGGTTTGCGCACAACATGCGCAAGTAAGATATTAGAAAACTTCGACCCGATTTATGATGCGTCAGTCATCAATAAATTACATACTGCGGAAACCATTACGATCGGAAAATTAAATATGGACGAATTTGCGATGGGATCCACTACTGAGCATTCTGCTTTCAAGAAGACTCGAAATCCATGGAATTTAGAGGTCGTGCCTGGCGGATCTTCAGGTGGTTCTGCTGCGGCTGTTGCTTCTGGAGAAGTGTTGTTTTCTTTAGGAACAGATACTGGCGGCTCAATTAGACAGCCGGCTGCTTTTTGTGGTGTTGTTGGGATGAAGCCAACATATGGACGTGTGTCTCGCTACGGTATTGTTGCATTTGCTTCATCGTTTGACCAAGTGGGTCCAATTACGCGAACGGTTGAAGACAACGCCTATTTATTGCAGGCGATTTCAGGCCTGGATCCGATGGATTCTACGTCTGCTAATATCGAAGTTCCGAACTTTGTAGAATCATTAACTGGAGACATTAAAGGGTTGAAAATTGCCGTACCGAAAGAATACTTAGGTGAAGGTGTTGGAGAAACGGCACGCCAATCTGTTTTAGATTCTTTAAAAGTCCTTGAAAAGCTTGGTGCAACATGGGAAGAAGTTTCCCTTCCGCATTCTAAATATGCATTGGCATCTTATTATCTGTTATCTTCTTCTGAGGCTTCAGCGAACCTTGCTAGATTTGACGGAGTTCGATATGGATACAGGACAGAGAATCCTGAAAACCTGCTTGATCTATATAAAAAGACACGTGCAGAAGGATTCGGTGATGAGGTTAAACTCCGTATTATGCTTGGAACATTTGCCTTAAGCTCTGGTTACTATGATGCTTACTATAAAAAAGCTCAAAAAGTACGCACACTGATCAAGAAAGATTTTGATGATGTGTTAAATAAATTTGATGTCATCATTGGCCCGACATCACCAAAGCCAGCTTTCAAAATTGGCGAGAAAATGGATGATCCGCTAACTATGTATGCCAATGATATTTTAACAATCCCAGTAAACCTTGCGGGTGTACCAGGAATTTCAATTCCATGCGGATTTGATAATGGCCTGCCGCTAGGGCTGCAAATCATTGGCAAGCATTTTGATGAGAGCACTGTTTATCGTGTGGCACATGCGTTTGAACAGGCGACAGATTATCATAAACAAAAACCGGCACTGTAAGGGGGGAAAACAATGAAATTTGAAACGGTAATTGGACTTGAAGTACACGTTGAATTAAAAACAGATTCAAAAATTTTCTCAGCAAGCCCGAACCACTTCGGTGCTGAGCCGAATACGAATACAACGGTTGTTGATCTTGGTTATCCAGGAGTTCTGCCTGTCCTGAATAAAAAAGTAGTTGAATTTGGGATGAAAGCTGCGATGGCTCTTAACTGCGAAATTGCTCCAGTTACGACATTTGATCGGAAAAACTATTTCTATCCCGATAACCCAAAAGCCTACCAAATCTCTCAGCTTGATAAGCCAATTGGAGAGCATGGCTGGATTGACATTGAAGTGGATGGCTATAAGAAAAGAATCGGTATTACTCGAATCCATTTAGAAGAGGATGCTGGAAAGCTAACTCATGGAAATGGCTATTCATTATGTGACTTTAACCGTGCAGGCACGCCGCTTATCGAGATTGTTTCTGAGCCGGATATTCGGACAGCGAACGAAGCTTATGCTTACCTTGAAAAATTAAAGTCGATCATTCAATATACGGGTGTTTCTGATTGTAAAATGGAGGAAGGTTCTCTTCGTTGTGACGCGAATATCTCGATTCGCCCTGTTGGTCAGGAAGAATTCGGAACGAAAACAGAGCTAAAGAACTTGAACTCCTTTAACTTCATTCGTAAAGGGATTGAATACGAGGTAAGCCGTCAAGAGGAAGTAGTCCTTTCAGGAGGCGTGATTAATCAAGAAACGCGCAGATATGATGAAGCGACAAATACGACAATTCTTATGCGTGTGAAAGAGGGAGCAGACGATTATCGTTATTTCCCTGATCCGGATTTAATTGATGTTCATATTGATGATGAATGGAAAGAGCGGATCCGCGCTGAAATTCCTGAGCTTCCAGATCAGCGACAAAAACGTTATATCGAAGAGCTTGGTTTACCTGTCTATGATGCAGCTGTATTAACTGTCGTTAAGGAATCAGCTGACTTTTTCGAGGCAACTGTAAATGCCGGTGCAGATCCAAAGCAAGCATCCAACTGGATCATGGGTGATGTTTCAGCTTATTTAAAGGCGGAGCAAAAAGAGCTAGATGATACAGCCTTAACACCTGATGGGCTTGCTGGAATGATTAAGCTGATTGAAAACGGCACAATCTCTTCAAAAATTGCGAAGACTGTTTTCAAGGAATTAATTGAAAACGGCGGAGATGCTGAACAAATCGTGAAAGCGAAAGGATTAGTTCAGATCTCTGACGAAGGAGCCCTCTTGAAAATCATCTCTGAAGTATTGGATAATAATCCGAAAATTATCGATGATTATAAAAATGGAAAAGAAAAGGCGCTTGGTTTCTTTGTTGGCCAAATCATGAAAGCAACTAAAGGACAAGCAAATCCTCCATTAGTGAATAAGTTACTGTTAGAGGAATTAAAGAAAAGATAAGATGAAAAAGCTGGTGGATTATTTCCATCAGCTTTTCGACTTTTTATCCAAAAAGTGTCGACATATTTCAAGTGTATTTCCCAGGAAAAGACTTGTTAATTTTCATATAACGACAAAAAATGAAAGCAAGTCTATCCATTTCACTTTCACGGAAGGGATATGTAATAATAAGTAAGAATAACTTCGACTTAATAGGAGGGCTATTATGAGCTTAAATCAATGGTTTGAAAAAGGTTTAACAGCGGATCAGTACATAACAGAAATGACGGTTAACCAGAAGGAAATGACCCTTATTCTTGAGAAATTTTCACTATCAGATGCGGAAAAAGAAAGATTGGCTCCTTTTAAAGAAAAAGGTTTAAAAGCCATTGTTTTAACCGAGGACTGGTGTGGAGATGCACTCTTAAATAACCCAGTTTTATTAAAAATTGCTGCAGAGATTGGCATGGAAGTCAGATTCGTATTAAGGGACCAAAACCTTGAATTAATGGATCAATATTTAACAAATGGAACATCAAGAGCCATTCCAATTTTTATTTTTATCGATAAGGATGGAAAAGAGCAGGCTGTTTGGGGACCAAGAGCGAAACAGATTCAGGAAATAGTTGACCGTGAGCGTGGTCAGCTCCCTTCTCAGGATGATCCTGAATTTAAGGAGAAGCAAATGGCATTATATAAAAGGTTAAAGGATTCCTACGTGGAAGATGCTTCCCTATGGCATATAGTAGCAGAAAGTATTATTGATCGATTGGCTGAACAAAGTAAGTAATTCAAAAGGACGTGCTTGTCGTGAAAAAAATGCAAAATGAGGTAACTGAAAGGCTTGGCATTTCATATCCAATTTTTCAGGCACCAATGGCAGGCGGAATTACAACACCAGCGTTAATCAGCGAGACATCAAACTGTGGCGGGCTCGGCAATCTTGGTGCAGGTTATATGCTTCCGGAAGAAATGAACGAGACAATTAAATCGATTAGAGCGTTAACAGACAAGCCGTTTGGGGTAAATTTATTTGTCCCTAATCATCAGGCTTCTTACACAGAAGAAGGGTTTGCCCATGCCGTTAATGTTTTAAAAAAATATCAAGATGATTTGGGAATAGAAGAAGGCAATCCCCAGATAAATCAAGATTATCAAGCTCTTTATGGACAGCAATTAGAAGTCGTTCTAAATAAAAGGGTGCCGGTATGCAGCTTTACTTTTGGAATTCCTGATGAAAGCGTCATAAAGGAGCTAAAGACGCAGGGAACGATTGTAATCGGAACAGCTACGAATGTGAATGAGGCTTTGGAGCTGGAAGCATCTGGTGTCGATATGATTGTTGCCCAGGGAAGTGAGGCAGGTGGCCACCGGGGGACCTTTCATGAAGAAAGCAGTGGGTTAATTGGTTCAATGGCTCTGATTCCGCAAATTGCAGATGCTGTTAAACTGCCTGTCATTGCGGCAGGTGGAATTATGGATGCAAGAGGAATGGCTGCAGCCTTCATTCTAGGGGCAAAGGGTGTCCAGCTTGGTACTGCCTTTTTAACATGTAAAGAAAGTGGAGCACATTCTATTTATAAGGAAGCCATATTAAATTCGACCGGGGAGCAAACCACGTTAACAAAAGCTTTTTCCGGGAAACTGGCGAGGGGCATTAGCAATGATTTTATAAAGGAAATGGAAGGTCAATCGACCGGAATTCTTCCTTTTCCCTTGCAGAATGATTTAACAGGTCCGATAAGAAAACAGGCTGCTAAATTAAACAACCGGGAGTATATGTCCTTATGGGCAGGCCAGGGGTTGCGTCTAGCAACAGAAACGACCGTCAAGGAATTAATGGATCGTTTAACGAAGGAATACTTGGAATTATAAAGCATAGAAAAAAGGAGGAACAATGGATGTTTCTCCTTTTTTGTAATCATTATTATTTTTCAGTTAAAGCTCTTGTAAGTCCAGGGACGATTTGTTTCTTACGGGAAACAACGCCTTTTAATAGGGCACGGTTATTTTCAAGCTTTACGTTATAAGCCTCTTCCACTGCCTTTGTTTCGTTTCCAACAGCGATGGCAACGGAATCATTGTTTAAAATGTCCGTAAGAACGAAAAGGAATAAATCTAATTCCTTGCTTTTAACAACTTCAGATAGCTTTGCTTCAAGCTCGTCCTGGCGGCTTAGAACGTCATTTAGATCGACAGCATTTACTTGAGCAATTTCCGTTTTGTAATTGCCCATTTGGAATTCCTTAGCGTCAAGCGTGATCAGTTCATCAATCGTTTTATCACTAAGGTCTGCACCTGCCTTAAGCATAGCTAAACCATAATCCTCAGCATTGACTCCAGCAATATCTGCCAGCTCGCGTGCTGCTGCCACATCTTCCTCTGTGCAAGTAGGAGATTTGAACAATAAGGAATCAGAAATAATCGCTGAAAGCATTAATCCAGCGGTTTCTTTGCTGATTTCTACAGCGTTTTCCTTATAGATTTTCTTTAAAATAGTTGCAGTGCAGCCGACCGGCTCAGCACGGTAATAAAGCGGGTCGCTCGTTTCAAAGTTGGCGATGCGGTGATGGTCAATAACTTCAAGAATTCTTACATCACGAATATCATCAGCACTTTGTTGGAATTCGTTGTGGTCGACAAGAATGACTTCACTGACTTCCTTGGATACGGCTTCCACAAGACGCGGTGCCTCAACCTTGAAAGTATCAAGCGCAAATTGAGTTTCAGCATTTACTTGTCCTAAGCGGATCGGTTCTGCCTCTACACCTAATTTTGTTTTTAATTCTGCATACGCTATAGCAGAACAGATCGAATCTGTGTCAGGGTTTTTATGACCGAATACAAATACTTTTGACATAATCCTTCTCCTTGGATAAATAGAATAATTGCATGAAAGCCTGTTGTTATTTTACCATATATGCAACAGCAGAAAAAATCAACTTTCGAAAAAATAAAGGGATATAATTAAATATAGAGAAAGTATTAATAAAAGTTGGGAGGGCAGGCAGATGGGAAGTATAGCGGTTATTTCGGATATTCACGGGAATGTAACGGCACTTGAAGCAGTCATGGACAATATTAAATCCAGAGGGATCCAAACCATATTCTGTTTAGGGGATCTCATTGGCAAAGGCCCAAACTCGCAAAAATCGGTTGAACGAATTAGAGAGAGCTGTGAGGTCGTTGTGCTCGGGAATTGGGATGATTTTATCCAGAGACCGGTTGAAATAGACGAGGTGAAATGGCACCAGGACCAGTTAGATAAGGATGCCCTGAACTATCTTAGTTCCTTGCCATTCCATCATGATTTTTATATGAGCGGCAAATATGTCAGGCTTTTTCATGCTTCAGCGAAAAGTGTGTACCACCGGGTTGTTCCAATGAGAGATACATATGAAGAAAAGCTTGCCATGTTTGATAATACGGAGAACATCAATCATAATGGGAAATTACCAGATGTCGTTGGCTATGGCGATATTCATGCTGCCCTTATCGAGCCTGTGAAACCTCAAAAGACACTATTTAATGCTGGAAGTGTCGGGAATTCACTTGATATTCCCCAAGCTACTTATACCATTCTTCACGGGGATTATCTATCTGACAGGACTGCTCCTTTTTCAATTGAGATTGTCAGAATTCCATATGATGTTGAAAAAGAACTGTCCATAGCAAGGGAAATGGGGCTGCCTAATTTAGAGGCATATGCACTCGAGCTGCGTGAAGCGAAATACAGAGGGCCATTCAAATCAAAGATATAACGATTATTTGAAAAAGAAAGCCGAATATTGGACGATCCAATATTCGGCTGCAATGGAGTATTTTTATGCGCGTTTTGCATTATTTTTTGGCGGAATACGGTCATTCTTTAAATTTTTATCGTTAATTTTTGGTTCACGCCGATGGAAATGATTATGAATATTAGATCTGTGAAGGAAAATCAATAATAATAGAAAAATAGAAAAAATAAGTTCATGCTCGCGGCCAGGTGTGAAAAAGGAATAGACGAGCAGAGTCAGGCCGACTGCTAGTGATCCGTAGTATACATATTTCGATATAAAGATAATAAAGAAAAAAGCAAAATAGGCAGCCAAAAACATCCATATATTCGCTACAAGAAGGACCCCTGCCGTTGTGGCAATCGCCTTTCCCCCTCTAAATCCCGCGAAAATTGGAAAGCAATGCCCCATAACAGCAGAGAGCCCAATTAGTAAGGAATCCGTTTCTACCCCTATTAAAGTAGGAAGAAAGGCGGCAAGAGCCCCTTTTCCAACATCGATAAGCAAGACGATGATAGCGGCTTTTTTTCCAAGAACCCTTAATGTATTTGTGGCGCCTGGATTATTGCTGCCGTGCTCGCGTATATCAATATTAAAAGCTAGCTTTCCAACAATAAGTGCAGTCGGAATGGATCCGATAAGATAGGCAACTACAAACAATAATATTGTCATCATATCATCCTTTAACGGAAAATAGTGGGTGGTAATTCCCATGAATTTGGTAAAGTAATTATTTTTATCTTACCATGGATTGATTTCTGATTGTGCGGAAATTTTTTAGACAGGCTATTATGTGATCTAAATCACTTATATCTCTATCAAAGAAATGATATCTTAAATATAAAGAGATTTACACTATATATATGTGGGAAATATAGTTTAAGGGGGTAGGAGTTTGATGACAGCAGTGATATTTTTTGTGATCGTCACCACCATTATCGCAATTATTACTACTATTATATTTATTACTAAAGGTGATCCTAATTACAGAAAATCAGCTAAACGGAATACAATGAATCTGACGATTATATACGTGATAGCTACCATCCTATCATTAATTGCATTAGCTTTTTATATTTGGCTATTTTAATAAAATACATTTTTTGAAAACGCTTGGGAAAGCCAATTTTCTAAGCGTTTTTCTATGCCATTATATTTTTTCTAAAAAAATTACTTTTTAGTGTAGGGATAGAGGTCCTGTCTTTCGTCTATTAAGGTGGAAGCTGTCAGAAAGGGGGAGAGAGCGATTAGCGACCAAGTTCTAATCCAAAAAGTAAAAAGCGGCAATAACCATGCATTTCGGCTTTTGGTTGAAAAGTACCGCAATGATTTGTTCCGGACCATCTACGCGGTATTAAGAAACCAAAAAGAAACGGAAGATGCCACACAAGAAGTTTTTATTAAGATTTACACCTCTCTCTCCCAATATGAAAATCAAGGGTTTAAAACGTGGATAACGAGAATTGCAGTTAATCATGCAATTGATGTAAAGAGGAAGCAGAATCGGAGCCAAGAAGATATAATAGATGTGGCGGAAAATGAAATATTGAGGACTCGATGGGAAAGTGTAGAGGACGAGATTATACATAAAGAAAAAGTTTCCCGTGTTCGTGAAAAGCTCCATGAGCTGCCTGAAAATTATCGAAACGTCATTTACGATTTTTACATTGCAGATAAGACGTATCAGCAAATGGCTGCGGAACAAAATGTTCAAGTGAAGACAATTGAGACAAAGCTTTACCGTGCCCGCAATTGGATGAAGAAGCATTGGAAGGAGGACGATTTTTCATGAGGCATTATTCAATAGAAGAGTGGATGAAATACGTGAAAAATGAATTCAATCAAGACGTCCGCGAGGAGTATGAAAACCATCTTTATACTTGTGACCAATGCTTGGATTTATATCTAGAGGCGGTAACGGTGGCGGAAAGCGAATTGCCAGAGGTTGAGAATGATGTTGAATTTACTAATTCAATCATGGTGCAGATCGCCGAGAGTCATCCTCCTTCATTAAAGGTCGTGAATAAGAGGAAGGAAAGCCGGCCTTTTTATCAAACAGCGATATTTCACTATACAGTCGCAGCGGCCATGACCATTTTACTAATGACAACTGGCGTTTTCCAGTCGATTACACAATATACAGTAAGTGTTCAAACACCAAGCTTCCAGGAAAAAAGGATATCGGTAACAGAAGGAATTGTAGACAAAACCTTCGCCTGGATGGATTCGTTGGATAAAGATAGCAAGGAGGCTAATAAATAATGAAAAATCCGATTATCGCGTTTTTATTGGGATTTTTTCCTGGTGGCGGTTTGTTATATTTAGGAAAAATACTTCGAGGCTTAGCCTATATGTTCGGGGAGTTGTTCCTGATTGCGATCACCTTTATATTGGGTGTTAATGGTGATGGTGATGTTGCAATATTCATCGTTTTTGCAGGGGTGTTTTTATATATCGTCAATCTGGTTGATACAGGAATTTCAGCATCTAGGCTGTTAAATCGCAAGGAAGTCATGCCTGTCGAATCTGGTTCGGCAACAAGTGAAATGGAGTATGAACGGTTTCGGACGATTCTATTATCCTTTATTCCCGGTGTAGGGCATTTTCAACTCGGCTTAATGAACCGCGGGATTACCTTATTAATTGCTTTTATGGGCTTAGCCATTATGGTGTTTTTTGTGGCAATATTGACCCATAGAGAAGAATTCTTAATTTTTTGGGCGATACTGCCTGTCATTTGGGTGTACGGATTTTTTGATGCCATTCAGCAATTAAATAAGAAGCAGCGTGGTGAACAGCTTATAGACCGCACCATCTTAGAAGATTTCGAATCCCGAAGAGAGGAAGGGAAGAAAAGTAAAGCCATCGCTACTTTATTTTCCGTCTTCCCTGGAGCCGGCCATCTATATCTAGGCTTGCAGCGCCGCGGAATTCAATTAATGGCAGCGTTTCTGTTTTCCATCTATATTTTGGACGTATTAAGATTAGGTATTTTCTTATTTTTAATTCCAATTATATGGTTTTACAGCTTTTTCGATGGTTTACAAAAGGCTTCTAAATATGAAGATGAACCGCTTGAGGACACGCCAATCATTTCCTACTTATTTAATCATCAGAAATGGATCGGCATTGGTCTCGTGCTCCTTGGCCTGTATTATTTAACAACGAATATTCTTCTGCCTGTTCTATCACCAATGCTAATGAATGCGATCAATATCGATATTCGCTATTGGTTCGAGCGCTATTTCCAAACAGCAGTTGTCTGTATTCTCTTAATTGGCGGGGGCTTGAAGCTGCTCACGGGGAAAAAGGAGAAGAAAATAGAGGTAACAGAAGAGTAGAGGGTCAATGGTACCCGTTCGCGTGGGTAAGTACGAGGGCAGGGAATCAGATAGCGATCTAGGTGCCCGTTTATGTGAAAAAAAGCGAGGGGAGGCATCAGATAGCGATTCCAGTAACTACTTGCAAGAAAAATACTTTAACCCAAACCCATCCATAGTTTAAAAAAGAAAGGTGGTTATCTAATGAGGACCTGGCGTGTTGGGACTTTTTCTATGGGAGCTTCACTCCTTTTGCTCGGAATATTTCTTCTTTTATCACAGATCTTTGGCTACAAGCTATTACATGTCATGATGTCATGGTGGCCCATTATTTTAATCGTTCTTGGCATTGAAATTTTAGTCTTTTTACTTTTAACAAAACAGGAGAAGCCTTTTTTGAAATATGATTTTCTCAGTATTTTCTTTGTTGGGGTGCTAGGAACCGTTGGAATTGGATTTGCGATCATTAGCTCCACAGGGCTCTTGGAAAAACTGAATGATGTTTTGCAAAGAGAAGAGCGGACCTTGGAGCTTCCAGGCTTTGAGCAGAAAATTAGTGACAGCATTAAAAGAGTAGTAATAAATGCGGAGCGTTCCCCTCTTACGATTGAGGGTTCAAGCGAGAGCGAACTAGCGATATTTGGTACCTATCGTGCACTGTCAGGAAAAAACGAAGAACTGGTTTCTAAATCAGAGGATTACGTTTCGATTACCGAAAAAGGGGATACCCTTTATATAAGCTTTAAGGGATTGCCTAGTGAATCTGTAGGGCCATTTGACAGGTTCGCAAGTTTATCTGCCACTATACTTATTCCTAGCAACGTAAAACTTGAGGTGAATGGAAATGATAACTCCATTACTCTCAAACCGCGTTCCCTTATGAGTGATTGGGCTGTTGACCGCGTTTCCCATCTTTCAGTCCAAATTCAAAACTCGAGCAATGTAAAAGTTACTGCATCAGGGGTGCGGGAAATTCAAGGCGACCTTGAAAAATGGAACATTACAAAAGAATCGGTGCAGAATGAATATGCAGATTCCGTCATTAAGCAAGCAACCTACCAAACTGGGAAAGGAAGTCACCAGCTTCAGATTTTAAATAGTTATCAGGTGAGTTTAAATACAGTCGAGTAGTCTTTATTACGAAATGCAGGTACCCGGATAATCTGGGTATCTTTTTCAAATGGTCAGCATTTATTAGTATTAGAGAGCGGGATAATTAAGCTTGTATATTGGGAATAATGGATTCATGCATTTAGGTTTATTTTCCGATTAGGCAAAAAATTGATATGTTCATGCCTTTTCGATATTATGTTAGAGGGAATAAGAAAAAACGGATGAAACAACTAAAAGTTGAATAATAGGATGATGGGTATGAAAAGAGCAAGAATAATTTATAATCCAACTTCCGGTCGGGAAATTTTCAAAAAACATTTGGCGGAAGTGTTGCAGAAGCTTGAAATAGCTGGCTATGAGACCTCTTGCCATGCGACAACAGGCCCAGGTGATGCCACAAACGCAGCACGAATTGCTGTAGAACGTAAATATGACCTTGTGGTAGCCGCTGGGGGAGATGGTACGATTAATGAGGTCGTTAATGGACTGGCAGAACAAGCATACCGACCGAAGCTAGGAATTATACCTGTAGGAACGACTAATGATTTTGCAAGAGCCCTTCATATTCCAAGAGACATTGAAGCGGCAGCGGATATTATCGCTAAAGGTGATACAATCCCTGTTGATATTGGACGGATTAATGATAAGTATTTTATAAATATTGCTGGTGGGGGCAGGCTGACAGAGCTTACTTACGAAGTGCCAAGCAAGCTGAAAACAATGCTCGGGCAGCTCGCCTATTATTTAAAAGGGATTGAAATGCTTCCATCCATTCGATCAACGGAAGTGAGTATTGAGTATGATGGAAAGCTTTTTGAAGGAGAGGCGATGCTTTTCCTTGTTGGGTTAACCAATTCAGTCGGGGGATTTGAAAAGCTCGCTCCAGATTCATCGATTAATGATGGCCTGTTTTCCTTATTAATTTTGAAAAAGACAAACCTGGCTGATTTTATCAGAATTGCTACATTGGCAGTCCGCGGTGAGCATATTAATGATCCGCAGGTTATTTATACACAGGCTAACCGGATAAAAGTGCAGTCAAGTGAAAAACTGCAGCTAAATCTCGATGGCGAATTCGGCGGATTGCTGCCAGCTGAATTTGTGAATCTCTATCGCCATTTAGAAGTCTTTGTTCCGATTGATCAAATCCGTGACGAAGACCGCCCGCGGGATTGGGAAAGTTCTATATAAAAAAGAGAAGCTCGTTCCGATTGGGGCGGGCTTTTTGCATACCAAGCATATGAAATGTGATAAACTATAAGAGAATTACATAAAAGGGGTGATGTTAAACATGAGTATTAGTGAAAGGCTTGTGAACGAACTGATCACAAAGATGAATCAAATGAATCAGAACCACAGTGAAAGTGAAATCTTTGTCCCTGGAAAGGGAAAATTCAAGATTATCTTACAGACAGAAAATGAAATATCTATAAACGAAGAGGTAATTGCTGATCCCACATTGGCGGAAAAGTTTGAGAAGAGTCGAGATGCCTATCGTCATCAAAGGTTTATGACATCCAAAGAATTAATAAACAGGATAAAAGAAACGGACTTTAATGATGAGAAATAAAAGAAGAGTCATATGGCCAGAACCTATCTATGAAAAACTTTTTACCCTTCAAAGTATACATTTTACACCGGAAGAAACCCAAGATTTTTTAATAAACCTCGTACTAGAAATTGAAGACCTGTTACTAAATCCCATCCTATCTAAATCATATACTGAGGAATTTGGAGAATTCATTGGTATCTCTAGAGTTATTGTCAGGAAGTTTTGTATTTATTATGAGTTTCATGGCTCTGACATTGTTATATTGAACATTAAATTCCCAGGTGAATACTCCGGTTAATTTCTTACCTAATTTTCTTCGATTGCTAAGGTCCCTCAAAAAACTAATAGTAATATCCTCTTTTGTTTCTAACACAAAAGATTCAACAGTATTTCGTATTCCCCCAATAATATGATACAATTTCCCTTATTAATGCTGAAAAAAAGGACGAAACGAATGAGCAAAACATTACCAGTACAAAAAAATGATTATATAGATGTAATTTTTGAAGATTTAACTCATGATGGAGCTGGGGTAGCTAAGGTTGATGGCTATCCATTATTTATTCCGAACGGGCTTCCCGGTGAAAAGGCAAAAGTTAAAGTCATCAAGGTGAATAAAGGCTATGGATTCGGCCGGATTGTTGAAATGTATGAAAAGAGCCCCTATCGGGTTGAGGCGGCCTGTCCTATTTACAAAGAATGCGGTGGATGCCAGCTTCAACACTTAAGCTATGAAGGGCAGCTGAAAGCGAAGGAAAAGCAAGTTAGAGACGTACTAGAGCGGATTGGAAAACTCGAAAATGTTAAGGTTCACCCTGTCTTAGGCATGAAAGAGCCTTGGCGCTATCGCAATAAGGCCCAGGTTCCGGTTGGCGAGCAAGAGGGAGGCCTCATCGGCGGCTTTTATCAGCAGCGTACCCATCAAATCATTAATATGAAAGAATGCATCATTCAGCAGGAAAAAAATGATGAAGTTGTTCAGACTGTGATCGACATTTGCAGCCGTTATGGTGTTCGAGCGTATGATGAAGGCAAACATAAAGGCGATCTCCGTCATATTATGGCCCGACACGGACTCGTAACTGGAGAAGTAATGGTTGTTCTCATTACGAGAACGAATGACCTTCCGAATAAAAACAAAATTGTGGAAGAAATCACCTCACGAATAAAAGGCATCAAATCCATTGTTCACAACGTCAACTCAAAGAAAACGAATGTCATCTTTGGTGACCAGACAAAGGTTCTTTGGGGTGAGGAAGTCATCTATGATTTCATCGGAGATATTAAATTTGCTATTTCCGCGCGGTCCTTTTACCAGGTTAATCCGGAACAGACAAAAGTCCTTTATGATAAAGCTTTAGAATACGCGGATTTAAGCGGTGAAGAAAACGTGATTGACGCCTATTGCGGAATTGGAACCATTTCCTTATTCCTTGCTCAAAAGGCGAAGAAGGTTTTCGGTGTCGAAATTGTTCCAGAAGCAATTGAAGATGCAAAACGGAATGCGGAACTCAATGGGATTACTAATGCAGAGTTTGCTGTTGGGGAAGCAGAAGTAGTTATACCAAAATGGTATGAGCAGGGCAATTCTGCAGATGTGTTAGTCGTTGATCCTCCACGAAAGGGCTGCGATGAAGCACTTTTGGACACAATTATTGAAATGAAGCCGAAGAAAGTTGTGTATGTCAGCTGCAATCCGGGAACGTTGGCGAGAGATTTGCGGATACTGGAGGATGGCGGGTATAAGACAGTGGAAGTGCAGCCGGTGGATATGTTTCCACAGACGATGCATTGTGAGGCGGTTGCTAAATTAGTTATGAAAATATAACCAAAAGCCCTTGACGAAGATGGAAGAGATTTGAATGTTAAATATTACAGAATAGCCCCAATCATTGTCAATAAAAATTAATGCAGAGCCTAATGCAAATGAGATTTATTTAGATCTGTATGAACGGTATATTATAGTAGGAATTCTTACTTATAATCCAATGAATTAACAACTGCGAAAACAACGTATATTGAGATTGTTAAAGAACTATGCGAGAAGTTTGATAGTATCTCTTTTGAGGAATATTAGTGAGAGCAATTAATATATTTCAAGGTAGCTGCCATTGTCTAATTACAACGAATGGCAGCTACCTTTTCTTTTTTATTGGAAAACAGAGGGAAGGGAGTTTTCACAAAGGCTGTTTCTTCATCCCATCTATAACTCAAAATGGTGTGGCTAAGAACTATTGCTTTAAATCAACAGGTAATGCTCAAAGATGATTTGGTTGATGTTAGCGATGTCATATTTATAAAAGCTCTGCCCGTAAATAAAAAAATAACCATATAAGAGGAATTTAGTTGTTATATAATATAACTATCGAAGTAAATACTAGACTATTATTTTATTTCAAATCACAAATTCCTTTCGAAAGTTGAGATGATGTTATGAAAAGAAGATTAATCTCAATCCTTGAAATAGCCAAAAAATCCACGATAACACTAAGTGAATTAGAGAAGACTGCTGATTCTCGTGACACTTATGATGATTTTGCAACGACTATTCAAGCCTTAATAAATGAAGGTTTTATTACTGCTGTTAAAAGCCATGGAACCAATTGGAGGGGGCTGCCCAATAGCTTTCGTATTCAAAAAGGAAAAGTGAAGCAATCCTTAATTGAAGAGATTCTAGAGATGCAATTCAGAGTGCATCCTGTAATTGAGCTACAATCATATATATCTTCTTCTAAGAAGAAATGGATGGAGGATAAAGTATGGATCGAAATAATCGATGCGTATTTACAGAAAAACGGACTACCTACCACCTATACGAATAGCTCGGGGCGTTCTTACGAAATAATGAAGGATGAGAAATGGATTGATGAAAAGGGTGGAAAAACTCTTTTAGAAAAAATGAATCTGTGGGATAAGTTGAAAATCATGAAAACCCCAGACCCTCTCATGTTTGCAATAAACCCGAACCATCTTCTGTCAAATCAAAGCGTACATAGACACCTCATTGTAGAAAATAAAGCAACTTATTCCGGACTAATAGATTCATTATTAAATACCAGTTTCACTACACTAATATACGGTTCAGGATGGAAAATATCTTCGAGTCTAAACCAACTATCCAAGCAGCTTGGCCTCACTGACAAGGAAATTCAACATGAAATCTATTATTTTGGAGACTTAGATTATGAAGGGATAAGTATTTTCCACCACCTCTACCAAAAATACAACGTAAAGCTGGCCACCTCTTTTTATGAAGCCATGCTTAGAAAGCCCTACTATGAAGGGAAAGAAAATCAAACGAGGAATGAAATGGCGATTCAGCACTTTTTACACTATTTCAGTAAAAAAGGTCAAGAGGTCATTGCATCTATGTTTCAGGAAAATGGTTACTATCCTCAAGAATCGCTAATGAAGGAAGAGTTACATCATATATGGAGGAGCACGTTATGGACATAGAATTAAAAGGGATAACGGAAAATTATCGGGAACGAATGCAGCGATTAGCATTATTTGATCCGTTATTCCGATTAGAAAATAAGAGGGAAAAGGATGAGAATAACCAACCCATTGATTACTTCGGATATGGTCTATTAACCCTATTATTTTTCTTTGAAAACATGTTAATTAGAAACAAAAAAACAAGTATACAAGATTTAGCTCAATATTTATATACGATAAATCGAGGTGAATACTCACTTTCCCTTGGAGGGTTTGAAAAGGTTGCTCGAACCATAGTCGAAACCTTTCGTCCACCGAGTGGAAAGCGGAATGAAAAAACATTTTATAACTGGGAAACAAGGGAGTACGAATCTGTCCATTATTCCATTTTAAAAGCCGATCGAGCAGATGTTAGTTCCAATACCCAATATTATAAATTAGATGAACAAGGGCTAGAACTCGTTTTTGCAACGAAGGAGTATTTCACTGAGTTTCAACTTTCCATTAACCAGTTAGTCTTAAGGAAACAGCTTGAAAAAGGGGAATTTGTAGGTGCCTTAAGGCAAATTGATGAAATGCATATTGATGTGGAATCGTTAAGAAATCGAATGACCATTGTGAAACATGAAATTCAACGAAATATTATCTCGGATGAAACGTATGAACGTTATAAACAAATGGTAGAGGACATCAATTCCCGATTAACAAGAGAAAATGAGGAATTCACTGAATTACATACTTTCGTAAAAGAAACAAAGAATCGCTTGGCCTACGATATGAACTCGGAAAAGGAGCAAAAAGCTTACGAATTAATTTTGCAAATTGATCGGGAGCTTGGGGAAGTGCATCATACTCATACAATGTTATTGAAGGAAAGTATCGATTTAAAAACAACAGCGTTACATGCTGCACAAGAGGCTCTATATTTTGTAGGGATTGACTCTTTTAACTTTAAACAAGAAATTACAGCTCCGCTAGTAAGTAAACCTTTACCTCTAGTCGCATCAAAAAGATTAATAGAGCCATTTCTAAAAATTGAACAGAGCGAAACTTGGTCTCCGCTAGTGATTTTTTCAGAGCAACGAATTGAAACACAAGACGGGATCGAACGAACAAATGACTTTGATGAACTTTCAGACGAGGTATTACAGGAACTAGAAAATGCTCAGGTTCGGAAATTATTTGGGGATATTATGACTCTCCTTCTAAAGATAATGGAAGGGAAAGATGCCATAACATTAAAAGAAGTGGTCGAACGAATTCGTGTAGAGGATCCTGACTGGTTGAATCGAAGACTATTTTATCAATTCTGGTATTGTCTCCATCAACGATCACCCATTATTCATGAAAAAAGAGAGGAAAGTAATGAGTCACTATTTGAAGAAGTTTTAGAGTTAATTAAACATCAATATTCCTCTATAGAAGTAGAAGAATTACCTGAAATTATAACAGTGACAGAGCGGTTTTCTATTCAAAATATGAAGCTGCGTTTAATAGTAGGTGAAGAAGATGGATTATAGACAAGAAGAAGTAATAAAGGCTTTTCAAATTTACGCAAAAATTAGTCAAAAGGGTTATAGTGAGGGCGATGAGCTCAGATTGTATTTGGCAGAAGACAAGGTTAGAGGGCTCGTTGATCAATTTGCCAAGGAAGTTGATTGTACGATTTTCTCAGTGGGGGAACGCCTCTACTTTGTACCATTGGCTTTGAATTCCCCCTTTCATATTTCTAATGATACATTGAAAAAAACTTATTTTACGGGAAAAACAGTTAATGCAGATATTTATTTTATGTATGTGACCATTATTATCCTTATTGGAGAATTTTACGATAGTTATCAAACGACAGAGCCTACGCGGGATTTCATTTCGATGAATGACTGGCTAGAGCAAGTGAATGAAAGGCTAGAAACATTGCAAGCAATCGGGGAAGAAGAATTAAAAGAGCTCGAAAAGGAATACGAGTATAGCTGGAGTGCCATTATTGGAAAATGGGCAGATATGGATGATTTAAAAGAAACGGCCAAATCCCAATCTGGAAGAACTATTAGCAGACTTAGTTTTCTTCATACGGTGAAAAGGTTTTTGATTGCGCAAGAATTAGTGCAAGACATCGGGAACGATGAATTGCAATTAACAGAAAAAGCAAAAGTGATTGTCCAAAGGTATTTTATGGAGTTGGAGTATAATCGGGGTATTTTAGAGTTTATTTATTCGATTGACCGACAAAAGGAGGAGGTATAAATGCCTTCCATTTCAAAAATTAGGTTCACCAATGTCGTGTATGAAGGTGGAGCAAAACGTTACAATGACGATATTTTCCTATTTGATAGCCGTAATGGGGCGATCTTACTTGAAAATGGTGGAGGAAAGACCGTATTTATTCAAACGGCCATTCAGGCGATTTTACCCAATGCAGAACTGGCAGAACGCAAAATAAAGGAAACCCTTTCCCTGGAGTCTTCAAGTTCTCATATCGCGATTGAATGGATTATAAATGAACGACCACGACGTTATGGGCTTACCGCTGTTACCTTATTTATGGAAAAAGAAGGGGTCAAATCATATCGTTATACCTATGAGTATGATGAAGGGGACAAGCATCGAATTGAGAAATTACCCTTTGTCCGACCAACTCCAAATGGAAAGCTTCGACCTGCGAATCGTGATGAGATGTATGAATATTATCTGACAATGAAGTCATCACATCCTTTAAAAGCGAGTACGTTTGTCACGGTAAAAAGCTATCATCAACATTTAGAAGATCGATTTAAAATTATCGCTTCGGAGTGGAAAAAAATCGCCATCATTAATAGTTCGGAAGGTGGAGTGGAAAGTTTCTTTGATGGCTGTAAAACGACATCCCAACTTGTGGACCAGCTGCTTATTCCAACCGTAGAAGAGGCAATCGCCGGAAAAGGCTCGACCGATTTTGTCCAAACATTTGAAAAACAGCGTGAGCATTTTAAAGCCCATAAAAGGTTACGACGCGTAATAGAAGAGAATAAACAAGTAGAAAAACAAATTGAAAGTTATGTATCTTCCTTTAAGCAATTAGATCTAGTAGAGAGACAACTAGAGGAACAGAAGGCAAATGCAAAAGCACTGTACAATCATACAAAAGTTGAGCAAGAAGAGACAAGTGAAACTTTAAGGGAAATTCAAACTAGTATAGAAAATTGGCAAGCTGAGCAGGAAGAATGGGAGCGGAAGAACAAATCCTATGAAATCTCCTTGTTGCAGCAAAAGAAAGATGCCGCATTTGATAAGTATAAAGTGGAAAAAGAGGAATTCGATCAATTCATACATGAGCAAAAAGAAAAGAATAGCCGATTAACCCAATTAAAGGTTGCGAAAGTTCTTGAGGATATAAAGAAAAATGAGGAATTACGCCTTCATTATGAAGAACAACTTAGCTCCCTAGAAAAAGATGAAGAAACCATCGATCTAGAGGAGCAATTAGCCGACAATACTGCTTTTTTGAAAGGGTATTTCACCCATGAAGAAGAAAAGATAGAACGAAATATAAAGCAAGTGGATCTTCAAAATAGCAGGAAGCAGGATGAGATAGCGCAAGAGAAAAGGGCGTTTTCTAGTCTTAAAGATGAGGCTGAAACGAGAAAGCTAAAGGAAACAGAGCTAAATGGTAAAAAAGAGCTTTTAGAAAAAGATATGAAAGAAATTGCGAAGGAAATTTTGGCTAACCCTCTCAAAGAAAGTGTAGAGGAAGAGTTTCCGAAATGGGAGCGTGATTATCAACGCTGTGATGAAGAAATTGTTGCTTTTGAAAGTCATCTAAAAGAATTGGAGCAATCGAAAAGGGAACTAAAGGAAGCGATCCCAAATGTGCAAGTGGAGTATTATAAATTTCGGGATGAAGCAACTACTTACAGGCAACAAATAAAAGTTATCGAAGACCAACAAAACGAGATTTTATCAGATCTAGTTGTACGAATGCCCCAATGGATGTATTACAATTCGATTTATGAAAAAGAAGAAACCATTATCGTTCAGCTCGAAGAAAGGGTTGAAAAGCTTACAATAGAAAAAGAAGACCTATTATTCAAAGAAAGACAGGCAACGAGATTCGCTGATGACTATCAAAATAACACATCGTTTACCGCAGACCCTAAACTTGAGCTATGGAAAAATCGTTGGCGAAATCAGTTTACCTATCTTGAACTAGGAACTGATTTCGTTCAGCAGGCAGCCCGATCTTTAGAAGGATCAGTGGAGGATTATTTTCTCAAATATCAGTATTGGGCTATTACGTTTATTGTGACGGAAGCAGAAGTGATGAAGCTGTGTGATAAGCTACATAGTGTTGAATTGGAGATGTCTCATCCAATTTACATTTGTACGGAGGAAGAAGCTCGGACATTGATTCGGGAAGAGGGAAAATCAAATGATCAACAGATTTTTCCTCGTATATGGAAAGAAAACCTCTCTATAGAAAAGTTCCATAACTGGAAGAGTGAGGTCGAAAGGCAAGCGAAGGAATCAAAGAATGAGCGGACGAATAAAGAATCAGAGCTCCAAAACTGGAAAAGCGTTTTATCGAAGGTTCGTGAATTTATTCTGAAATATCCATTTGAGCAGTATGCTCACTTAAAAGAACAATTAAAAGTAGCCTCGGAGGAAGAAGGAAAACAAAAACGAGTGTTGCATGAGCTTAATTCGAAGGTCGACCACAAAGAAAAAGAGATAACAGACTATACTAAGCGATTAGCCGATACTAAAAGCATTTATACTGGATTAGAGTCCATGCTCTCTAAAGGAAGAAATTATTTTACGAAAAAGAAGGAATGGGAGTTCTATCAGAAAGAGCTTATAAGAATTCGTGTAGAATTGGATGAAGTAACTAAAAGAATAGAGAAAAAGGGAAGGCTTCTGACTAAACTTACGAAAGAACTTGATGAATTAGGCGAGCAATTAAAGTTAGCTAAAGAGCCATTATATGATTTAAGGGGCGATACGTATTATAAAGAGGTAGTACAGGAGATTCCAAAATTCTCATCAAAAGGTTATGAGCTATTAGTAAATGAACGGAAATCATTGAGAAGAAAGTTAGAAGATAAGCAAGAAGGCAGGGAGTTATTAGTAGAAAGAATAGGCACAGTGAATAAGAAACTTGAAGAATTAATCGGGGAAAAGGACCTGTTAGAGCAACAATATGGATTAGTCGATGTGATTGAATTTCCAGCTCATGGGAAAGAAGAAATTACTCAGCTAAGCAAGTCGAATAGGGAATTAGAAGGAAAAATCGAAACTTTAAGGCCAACTGTTGAGAGACTTCAAGAGCAGTGGTCTAAAGCAAGTAATGAATATGAAATTCGTAAAAGTGATTTTCAAAAATTATACCAGGATATCGAAATCTTTAATATTTACCTTACCGAGGTAAAGGAACAACTTAATTTAGAGCGGGAAAAGCTTCAGGAAAAATATGTTTTTTTAACTAGTGAACAAAAAAGATATGAGTCATTGGCGAAAGAAATCGAAAAAGCCATTAATGAATTAGAGAAGCAGGATTTTCGCTTTGCCTTCTTACATGAAAGTGTTCCGAAACGTCTTTTAGATGAGCAAATCAAACAAGATAATGCTTATAAGCGGATGGAGATTGTGTCTCATTCAGTTGAAGCCCTGTCATCTGTAAAAGAAAAAGTGGTTTCTTTGCAGAAAAGGCGGGATGTTGAAAAGACACAATTTATCAGGTTTTGCCACGAGAAAATCATTGATATAAAGTTACGGAATACTTGCATTACAGGAATAGAGCATAAACTTACGTATAGCGATGTAATCGAATGGCAAGAAAAAATGAGCGATCGAATTCATCGAACTGTGAAAATTGCTGAAGAAGATATGAGGGAGCATGACAAGCAATTACAACAATTTATCTCCCATCTCCATCTTTACTTGCGAACGATTGCTGATGAATTAAGGTTAATTCCAAAGCAGACTCGTGTAAAAGTAGAAGATAAATCAAAAGACATTTATATCTTTACAGTTCCTGATTGGGATGAACAAGAAGGGAAAGAGGCCCTTCGTCATCATATTGATTGGATGGTCATACAGCTAGACAAGGATGAGTATAAAGATGATGAAGGAAAAGAAGACGAGTCACTCGTTCGCAAACAGATCGAAAAGTGGCTCCATACGAAACAGCTGCTGAAAAATGTCATGAAAGAAAAAGATATAAGTGTTAAGTGTAGAAAAGTCAGCAATGATGGTAAAGTAAGTGGTGCTCTTACTAGTTGGGAAAAGTCAAATGCTTGGTCTGGTGGAGAAAAATGGAGTAAGAACATGACACTATTCCTCGGTATTCTTAACTATTTGGCCGAAAAAAGAGTACCTCTTCAAGGAAACCAAAAGAGACACCGGACGGTCATAGTCGACAATCCATTTGGAAAAGCTTCGAGTGATCACGTATTAGAACCTGTCTTTTTTATTGCAGAACAATTAGGTTTTCAAATGATCGCTTTAACGGCCCATGCAGAAGGAAAATTTATTCGAAAATACTTCCCTGTTGTTTATAGCTGTCGCCTGAAAGAATCTGCAAGCGGAGAAACACAAATCATGACCAAAACTAAAGAAATTAGAACAGCTTACTTTAAAGACAATGACCCTGAAGCAATGGTGAGGCTTGGAGAAGAAGAGCAATTAGCGCTGTTTTAATGGAAACTAACCCTTTGAATTGCACATCAATTGTTATACGTATATAACAATTGATGTGCAGGTTTACTTAGGGCGTTACTCATTCATGTATTTCGTTAAGGACATTTGTCGAAAAGTCTACTTTGACAAATTTAGCAGACTATGAAACTATTAAATAAAATACCTCATATTACCACTTCACATTCTCTTTAACACCTCTATGTAAGTCCTTACGTATTTTGAATTCCTTTTAAAATTTACTACTATGAAGTTTTTTGAGCACCGTCATAATGGTATCTTCGCCATTTTACACTTTGACCTTTTTTCAACCACACTATTTTCAGCCAAAATCAATCATAAAATTCTACTCGAAGGGAGTGATGTCCCATGTAAACTATAGATCCTCATACATAAATCTTTTCTTAGACTGGATAGTAAAGAATTAAATAAAAAGGAGCATGATTATGGGTCACGATATTTCAGGATTTAATAAAGCAGGACAAGAAATTGCTTATGCACGTTTCAGTATGGGGAATTATAATGCTTTAATACTGTATAGGCTGCTTAATGCGCATAAATATTATGCAGGAGTTAGTGGGTCAGGAGGAAGTACTTCCTTTTCGATCCAACAAATTGAAAAAGCAATAGATGATTACAAGCAATTTTATAATCATGGTGATTCATCAGCAGAAAACGATTCCTCAAATTGGGATCAAAAACAAATACTGGACTTTATTCAAAACTGTTTAGAGACGGCACGAATAGAGGGGCGAGTTAGAGTATATTTTGGTTAGTTTTTTAATGCCTGTGTATAGGTTTACTTGGTCCAGTACTTTCTCTTTGCGAACACCATGCTCTACAATAAAATCCCCGGATCTTTTTGTAACAAAAGTGCTTCTGCCATATTTCCTCTTTTCCATTCAAAAAAATTAAAACCAATACTCCATATGATCACCTCGGTTTCCATTAATATTAATTTCAAGAATAGTTTTCAAAGCGTATAGAAAATAATAAATTATCAAATCTAAGCATGTTATAATTTATGGCAAATTGAACTGAAACGGAGGCGCAAGTAAATGAAATGGTCTGAAGTACGTCAGCATTTTCCAGAACGTTGTGTCCTAGTTGAAGCATTAAAATCAGAAACAAGAGGAAACGAAAGAACCATTGAGGAAATGTCAGTGATTGATGATTTTGAGAACGGCAATGCAGCATGGAAGGTATACAAAAAGTTACATGCAGAAAATCAAAACCGTGAATTATATATCTTTCACACGAATAAAAAGGAAATAAAGGTAATTGAGCAGCCATATATAGGAGTGCGAAGAAGAGTATGAAATTTGAAATGGTTGAGCAATTGCCTCTAGTTTCTGTTGAGATTGAATACAATGGAATGAAGAAGACATTTAGCAACGTGCTGCTTGATACTGGCTGTGCTTCAACCATTTTAGATACGGACCTATGTGAAGAAATAGGACTGTTGCTGGATTTAGAAAACCCATTACAAGAAAGATGTATGGAATTGGCGGAACTGATATCTGAATTGAACAAAAAGTGAGCGGAATAAAAATTGAAGAGTTTCAACTTAATAATTTTACTATACAGCTTGGCGATGTTCGGGAAATGCATGGATTTGACGGGATTATTGGCAGTGATTTTTTTCTTGCTAATAAATTAAATATTGATTTTGAAAATATGGAAGTGCGGAAGTAAGTACTAAGTTAAGGTATACTTTACTACACCCATATCCATCTGCCATCAACATCCAAGCCATTATCGCATTTAGTTATAACAGAAAAAACAGGTTTCCGATAAGGGATGTGGGTTATTTAAAAGTTTAATCGTGGAATCAATCCACTTATCACCGGTAATAACAAGTAGTTAATTATAGGGGCTTTCCAGAAGTTTCGCGACTTTTGGGAGGCCTTTATTTCATAGCGGATTTGAATAAGTGCAGAGAATAAAGTTTTATTTTACCCCACAATAAAATGTGTTGTCAATAAGAAATTTGTGGTTTTTTCAAAAAATGTTATAATAGTCTTATAATTGTTTTTTTAATCGTATTCCGAATTCCGCTGTATTTTTTCGCAGATAGAATGATGGATACGTTTTTTTAATATCCTTTTCTAAACCAAAGGAAAATTCAAACAGTCGTGTGAGCTTTGAAGGAAGTTAGTTGAATAAAATTATCAATTTACTATCTAATAGTAACCGAGTTTTTATTCTACAAGGAGGACTAGAATAATGAATCTAATCAATGAGAAAGTTACACACAAGCGTTTTGGCACGGGTAGTATCGTTAATCATAATGATTCTAGTATTGAAATACATTTCGCATCGGAAAATAAAAAGTTTGTTTTCCCCGATGTATTTGGAAAGCACTTAACACTGCATGATAAAAGGATTGCAAATTCACTAGAAAAAATAATACAAAAAAAGGAAATGGAACGAAAAGAGGAAGAATGGAAGAAGGAAGAGGAAAAAAAGCTGCAACAAAAAAATCTGGAACTTCGTTTGGAACATGAAAAACTGATGAAAAATCATAAACTTCATCCCGAATCACAAATGGTATATTGGTGTGACACAGAAGAACAGAATAGTTCTTTGTCGGAGTGGAAGGTTTTTTCAGGCTTAATAAAAAGCGGTAATAACAAGGGGAAGCCAAACAAACCCATTCGCTTGCACCAAAATAGCGCTGTCCTGTTAACGGCAATAGATCCCAGCATGCCAGAAAAAGACAGACGTATCTTAGGTGTCTATATGGTGAATGAAAATTTTGTCGGTAAGCTTTGTGAAGATGGATATATTCCTGCTCATTCAAAATACAAACTCCAACTTACAGAACAGGAATCGGATCAAATGCTTTTCTGGAAATACTATGTAAATAAAAAATTCCCCCACAAAATGACATGGAATACAGGTAAATACCGTTATTTTGATAATTCTTGGATGGCTCAAATTTTGCTTGATATCGTTTCGTTGAAAAGTGATCCAAAGGAACGGGAGCTGGGACAACAATTTTTTGAACATTTTTGTAAAATGAATCAGATAACAGATCAAGAGTTACCAAAGCCTAATGGCGCACTCATGCGTATTTAGACGTTAGCCTAAAGATAATAAGAATGACAGGGGACTGACACATTTTTCCCACCCTTCACTAATGGCGAACAGTTCCTGGCTATTAAGAGCGGTCGCGGTGGTTGGAGTTGGTATTATAGAAAAGCAGTTGATATAGAAAAAATCTATACCAACTGCTTTTTTGTTTTAAAAATACTATTCATGGCCGATTTTCATTTTTACCTGATCATTCATCAATATTCCTAATATTCATCGTATTTCTTCCGCAACCTCTGACCAAGTTTATTCCAACCGATCAATGAAAGAGTGACAGGGCGAGAAGCTAAATAGTAACCGCCGCCATCAATAACTGATGACAACCGAGGCACATATAAATCCTGTAACCTTCAGCACCCATCATATGTTGCCACACTACGCGCACACTGTGAGGCGGTTGCGAAGATAATTTTCTAACCCATTGGGTGTTTCCTATTATTTTTTTGAAATTAGATTTACGATGAGGTAGTATGATATTTATCAATTGGTCAGTACCTTTGTTGGAACAAAGGATTGACACTAATTTTTTATATGGAGGTTTATTGTGGATAATAACGATATTTTAATCCGCTTGAGATATGCGCTGGAAATTAAAAATAAAGAAATGGCTGAGATCTTTAAACTTGGGGGAGTGGATGTAACAGTACCAGAAGTAATAAAGATTCTTACAAAATCAGACGTGTATGAAGAAGAAAATGACGATCAAATCAAATGTAATAACAGTATGTTAGATTCATTTTTAAATGGTTTTATTATTTATAAAAGAGGAAGGCAAGAGCCGAAACCAGGGCAGTCTGCTGCGCCAGAACCGTCTGTAACTAAAAGTGCAAATGTTAATAATCTCCTATTAAAGAAAGTAAAAATAGCATTAGCCTTAACGACTGAGGATATGTTGGATCTATTCGATAGTGCAGGAATCACTGTTACAAAAGGAGAGCTGGGCGCTTTATTAAGAAAAGAAGGGCATAAGAATTATAAGGAGTGCGGAGATAAATTTGCCAGGAACTTCTTAAAAGGATTGGCGACCAAATACAGGGGATAACATGATACATACATACTTAGGTGAGACAATCCGTTTGGAAATCAAGTACAAAAATCGTACCTCTATAGGAATGACAATCGATAGTTATGGAAATGTTGAAGTCCAGGCTCCAAAAGGGACACCTGATGATATAGTGCTTCAATTAGTAGAAGAAAAATGGGATCTTATACAGCTAAAATTAAACGAAATGAAGGATAGGCTGCTGGGGCCACAGAAAAAAGTTTATGAATATGGTGAGAGTTTTCTTTATTTAGGAAACCATTATCCTATACAGATCTTCCAAGATACCAATATTACGCAAGAAAATGTAGTGTTTGAAAACGGTAAGCTCCATATTTATGTAAAGGAGCCTGACATTGAAAAAATAAAACAGGCTTTGAAACGATTTTATTACAAGCAGTGTAAGGCTTTAGTGGAAAAGAGTATTTCCGCTTATCAAAGCAACTTCAAAACAAAACCACGTTCTATTCGCATCTCGGATAGCAAAACGACATGGGGAACTTGCGATTCAAAGCTGCAGTTAACATTTAATTGGAGACTGGCAATGGCACCACGGGAGGTTATTGACTATGTAGTCGTTCACGAAATGTGCCATATGGTGCATCTGAATCACGACCGATCCTTCTGGCGACTTGTCGGAAAAATAATGCCTGACTATAAGGAAAAGGAAAACTGGCTGACCTTATCAAGTTGGAAAATGACTGTTTAGTTGTCTTGAAACGAGTGTCGAAATTTAACAAGAAGACATTTTTCTCATTAATAAATTCATCATCGACTTTGAAAAACACTACTACATTTATATAATCTGCCATCCATCTATGCCATTGTGAGGCGATTGCGAAGATTAATTTAGTTGATAGAAGAAGCTCAAATCCTTAATGATTGGGCTTTTTTTGTGTGTTATTCTTGTGAAACATCTATGGAACAAGACTTTTCGAGGCGTGACAGCCACAATATCTAATGCAAAACTCATTATTGAATTATTCTAGTGTGTACAATGGAATGAAGAATCGTATTTATCATGAATCTCTGGAATTGGAGAATGAAAATATGGATTATAAGGACACAATTGCTGTTGAATAGGCGAAAGTCGAAGGAAAATGGCTGATCTAGGATAGGCAGTAGTATTAAGCTTTGGGAAGAATTACCGATTCCCCTTGTGTCGCCGCATAAAATCTGGACATAGGGTGCATCTCAGCCTAACTTGAAATATTAATAAAGTCTAAAAAGAATTCTTTGTTTCTTCACTCAATATTCATAAGATGAAGCTGAGATCATTTGATTCAACCATTCTTTTTTTGCTTGTACCTTCTTGAAATTATCCAATAGATGGATTTTGTCTATTTGATTTCCAAACACAACAGGAATAACCGAATAAAATTGATTGGACAGATGAATAACATCTGTGTTGCCATTTTGTATCTTCTCTTCAATTTCAGTTAGTATTTGAATCCCTCTATAAAGCTGAATCTCTGAAAGTTTCCCTAATTGGGTATGAATAGAAAAAAGGGGGGCTTGGGAAATCGGGTGAGTTGTTTTTCTTTGAAAAGGAGCTCTGATTGGTATGAGAGAAGATTCGTCCCATTCTTCATCTATCACAATTAATTCATACCCTTTTTTCCGTTTAGAAGAAAGAATCTTTTCAAATGCATTCTTAGCTTCCAAGCGAGTTAGAAAATACCTCTCTTGTTTTCTTGGAGAACTTCCCATCCGTCCGTATTCAGTATAAATGCGGTAAGAGTATTCT